>DASZLO010000160.1:0-41004 GCA_035552315.1 Bryobacteraceae bacterium | reverse complement strand
CTTATCGCTGAAGACCGACATGGTTCCCGCGACCGGCGGCGCGCAGCATCTGATTCGCGTATTCGGCGCTTACTGGGTAGTAATGCTGGCGGCCGGAGCCTTCATGTTTTGCTGTGTGCTGGGAATGCAGGGACTTGCCGCACAGCTTCTGCCGCGCGGCGTTTTTTTGCGTATTTCGCCACTCCTGCAGATCGGCGCATTATTTCTGATCGTGGCCGTGTATTTCCTCGAGCCCAAGCTTGTGGGGCCGGGGCAAAGTCAGCCTTATATCGACCGGTCGCCTTCTTATTGGTTCCTCGGCCTTTTCCAGCAACTGAGCGGATCGCCCGCCCTTGGGCCGCTGGCGCGCCGGGCCTGGATCGGCATCGCAATAGCGGTCAGCGCAACAGCCATTGCGTACGTGTTGTCTTATCTCCGCACCATGAGACAGATTGTGGAGGAGCCGGATATCACGCCGTCGGGGGGAAGCCGCAGCTGGGCGCCGTCCTTTGGAAGTCCACTCGCTACCGCCATCGGGCAATTCAGCGTGCGGACCCTTCTGCGCAGCCGGCAGCACCAGCTTCTGCTTTCTTTCTATCTCGGGATTGGTTTCGCGGCGACGATTTTCTTCGTAAAATCGCCCGTTACCCAGGAGTTCTCGGAAGTGCCCGGCAAGGGTTGGGACGTCGTAAGTATCGCTTTGCTGGGCTCCAGCGCTCTCATCATGGGCCTGTGCGTGGCGGGCACGCGCGTGGTGTTCTCCCTGCCCGCCGATCTGCGCGCAAACTGGGTGTTTCGGGTTTTGCCGGTGCATGGCGGGGTCGCGTTTGGCGCCGCGCGCCGGCGGGCGCTCTATGCAATTTCGGTGCTTCCGGTGCTGGCGGGATCGGCGGCGCTCTTTCTGTCGACGTGGCCGTGGCGCGCCGCCGTTCAGCATCTGATTGTGATGGCGCTGCTCGGCGCCGTCGCGGCCGAACTCTGCCTGCGGGGAACGCAGAAAATTCCATTCACCTGTTCTTATTTGCCGGGGAAATCGAACTTCAACATTACGTTTTTGATTTCAGTAAGCCTGATTTTCACCGCCCTTGCCCAAGTGGCGCAGGTCGAACGGAATGCCTTTGACGATCCCTTCAGCTATGCCGCCATTGTGGTTGTGCTCGCTGCGATTGCGGCTGGCCTGCGGTGGCGCTCGTCGATCCTCGCGCGCTCGCCCGAAGGTGAACTGCAGTTCGAAGACAGCGCCGAGCCCGCGGTTTTCGCGCTCGATCTTCACCGGGACGGAATCACGCCTGTGCCCCGCGATTGAAGCCGGCCGGGGGTACGGCTGCTTCGACTGATTCAGGCGACAGCAACGGATCGAGCGCAACTCCGGAGCGGGCACGGTTCTTCTCATGCTCGCCGGGCTGGGTGGAATCTTTTTCGTGCGCCGGATCTCAACGGGTGGCGATCGCGCTGTGCAGCCAGGCCTTTGCGAAAGTCCAGTCGCGCTCCACCGAACGGAGTGATGTGTCGTGCCCGGAGGCGCACATGGCCTGTGCGGTTTCCTCCGCGGTCAAGCCTCCGAAGAAGCGCAACTCCACCACCTGCGCCTGGCGCGGATAGACTTCGGCAAATTTGTCGAGGGCTTCGTTCACCGGCAGAACGTCGATCCAAGCGCCTTGTCGATGACGCGTGACCCCAGGCTCAGCGTCACGTTCGCATGACCCGGGCAGCGAGGTTGAAAAGGTGCGCGCGGCTCTCGATATCGAGTTGCCGGAAACCGGGAAGCTCCAGATAAAGCTCATGCACTAATTCGGGTGGGCTGAATCGTGTCGTACCCGGAGCGGGAGTTGAGGACAGCCGCCAGCGGCGCCGTTCGGCATAGATGGCGCTTGTCAGGAGGCTCAGAGCCTCGGGTTCACCCGCGCGCCATTCGCGCAGATGCCACGTAATGACACCAGGTCCGTCAGACATAAAAGGCCGTCATCATAACAGGAAACACCCGCGCGCCCATCAATGCCCAGTTCGGCCTGCAGTTGCCGGTCGCCGCCCTCGTCGCGCGACAGGTTGTCGAGATATTCGAAAGCCTTGAGGGCCCGGTCTGATGCTTGTTTTATCCCGCCTCCAGGTGTCTATCGCGAAAGATCCGCGCAAACCAGTTCTGTGCATTGTGAACCATTGGCGGTTCCATTTCAAGGGAGGGAGGAGGAAGGCGGCCAATGTACTGCTGAACACTCGATCCTTCAGCGGCAACGGTGAGACCGAATGATATCTGAATCTTAAGAGTGTTTGGCAGTTTATCTGCACCAGCTTGGTCGAGCCTGACGGAAGTTGCGACTCAGGCGGTGACAGGAAGGCAAATTATGATTAAACGGCTTTATCCAGGCCTGCTGGCAATTGCCGGAGGCCTCATCTTATTGGCGGGGCAAAACGCCCCGGCGCAGGTTTCCGTTAACATTGGGGCGCCGCCCGTTTGCCCGTATGGGTATTACGAGGTGCCCCCGTACAACTGCGCTCCCGATGGCTACTATGGCCCGGAGTGGTTCTCAGACGGGATATTTATCGGAGCCGGACCGTGGTTTCACGGGCCGGAACATTTCTACGGGCATGTCGATCATCGTTTTGACTTTCGAGAAGGCTACCACGGGCGGTTCCCGGAGCGCGGGGAACATCCGGCGGAACACCGCCAGGAGTTTCACGGACAAGCGATGCATGACCCGCACGGTCACGAAGCTCCACGCGGCCGCAGGTAAAGCCAGGCTGCCACAACTCGGCATATCGTTCCCCGGTCATTTCTTGCAGCGGGGGTCGGAATTCTGCATGTGAGAAATGACCAGGTCGGGCAGAGGTATGGACGCGCAGCCATGCTTCTTTTCGCAGACGAAGTCGAATTTCGCGGCGGGCGCGTGACAACTGAGACAGGGCTTCTTCAGCGTCGTGTTGAGCACCTTGTCTCCGCGGTCGGTGATCTCCGTGCCCTTTTTCGTGACCTTCAGGGCGAAAAACTCCCAGCCATTGGAGTTCGGAAATTCCGCCCGCTCGTGCTTCACCATCGCCTCGCCGGGAACCAGTTGCAGAATTGTGCCGGTTGGATATTCTTCGCCGGGCATGCTGTCACGGAAAACCCGGATAGCCTCTTTGAGCTTCTCGGGATCGGGGTTTTGTATCCGCGTTTTCCGGACCTTCGTCATGTCCAGCAGGCATCCGAAGTTATCCGCGGTAACAACAAAGTCGCCGGCTGAAAGGAGCACCGCCGAACAAGCACATAGAACGAGACAGATGGTGAGGCGCATTGTTTACTTCAGCCCGAAGGTGTACAACGCGTTACCGCACTGGATGCTCACAAACTGCTTTCCATTGACCATGTAGGTCATCGGACCAGCGGCGACAGACGGTCCCAGGTTCGTTTCCCAGAGTTCCTTGCCGTCACGGGCATCCAGAGCCACGAACTGTCCGTCGCGTCCGCCCGCGAACAGCAGATTCGAAGCTGTGGTGAGCACGCCGCCCTCCGGGGAGGGAGCGGAGAATTTGAAGGTCCACTTCCGCTCGCTGGTCTTGGGATCCATCGCAATGATCGAGCCGAATACGTCATCGGTGGTCGGCCCCCGGCCCGGTCCTTGTCCGATGAAGCTCTTGCCGTCCTGGAATTCGGGCGGCTCTTCGCCCTTGCGGTAAGTGCTGGAGCCGTTCTCCCATGCCGGAATATAAAACAACCCCGTCACCGGACTAAACGAGGGGTTGTACCAGTTCGTCCCCCCTTGATTCCCCGGATACACCAGAGTCCCGGCCTCCGTAGGCAGAATTCCGGGAGCGCGCATGGGCCGGCCCAGTTCGTCGAAACCAGTCAGCCAGTTTGCCTTGGTGAACGGCTTGCCCGAGAGGAACTGACCGTTGGTTCGGTCCAGAACATAGAACACGCCGTTCCGGTTCGCCCACATCATGGTCTTCCGGCGACTGCCGTGAAAATCGATATCGGCCAGCACCGGAACCTGGGTAGCGTCCCAATCGAATTCATCGTGCGGAGAGAACTGGTAATGCCACTTCAATTTCCCCGTGTCGGCATCGAGCGCAACGACAGACGAGCTGTAGAGGTTATCTCCAATGCGATTGTCACCGTTGTAGTCCGGACCCGCGTTTCCCGTTCCCCACATGGTCAGGTTCGTCTCCGGATCGTACGACCCGGTCACCCATATAGGCGCGCCGCCGTGCAGGTATGAATCGTTCGGCTTGCCGTCTTTTCCGAGCCACGTTTCATACCCCGCCTCTCCCGGGCCAGGTACCGTGTAGAAGCGCCATACCTCTTTGCCTGTGTTCACGTCGTAGGCGGCGATGAAACCACGGACGCCGTGCTCTCCTCCGGCCACCCCGGTGATCACTTTGTCCTTGATCACGATGGGCGCGACGGTCATCGCGTACTGCTGCTTGTAATCCGCGACCTGTGTGTTCCACAGTTCCTTGCCGGTTTTGGCATCGATGGCAATCATCCTTGCGTCGAGCGCCGCCAGAAAAAGCTTGTCGCCCAGGATCGCCAGACCGCGTGTCACATTGCCGCAGCAGGGATTGCGCGTGCCCTCCGCCGGCTTGTGAGCGTATTGCCAGATCACCTTGCCTTTGGCCGCGTCGAGTGCGATCACGTCGTTCGGGCTTTGCACGGTATACATGACTCCGTCCACGACGAGAGGAGTCACTTCATGTTTGTCGAGCGAGCGGGATTGAAAGACCCATTTCAGAACCAGATCCTGAGCATTGGAAGGGGCAATCTGTGTGAGCGCGCTGTGCCGCTGGCTGTTCAGGTTGCCCGAATGCGTCAGCCAGTTTTGCGGTTCCTGAGCGGAATTCAGAATCCGTTCAAAGGTAACAGGGTTTATGGCTGCTTCGCGGTTCTGCGGGCCGCCGCGGCCCTGAGCCCAGAGCGTCGTGGCGGCTGTGGCAAGCAATAGCAAACGGATGCGCATCGATTAGTCCTCCGATCAGGGTATCGCCGGTATCTTAACACCGATGCGCTCGCCAGCGAAGAACTTGCGAACCCGGCGAGATTACCGAAGCACATCGAAAAAGATCCGGCGAGGGCCAGCCGTCACGCCCGGGCATTCATCCTGGTGCGCGGGAATTGACATCCCTTGCGACTGTGCCAAACCGCAGTCCCGCCATACCCGGCCGCTATAATCTCCAGATGCTAATCTCGCGCGGTTCCCGCGCCGTGAGGATATTAACCGGCTTTCTGGCCCTGTCATCGGCTTACGCGGCTGATTACTACATATCTCCGAACGGTTCCGATAACGCCGCGGGCACGCTCGTTCAGCCATTCCAGACAATTCAGCATGCCGCCGCGATCATGGTCGCCGGCGACACGGCGTATATTCGCGCCGGCATCTATCGGGAGACCGTAACACCAGCCCGTTCGGGTACCCAGAGTGCCCCGATCCGGTTCATGCCTTACAACGGCGAATCGGTGACCGTAAGTGGCGCCGACGTGGTTCCTGCCGCCTCCTGGGCTGTGTACAAAGGAAGCATCTATAAGACAACGCTTTCGTGGGTCCCCGATCCGAATCTCAACCAGGTGTTCGTCGATGGCCAGATGATGATTGAAGCGCGATGGCCAAACACTTCGCTGGATATATCGCATCCAACCGTCGCGCAATCAACCAGCGGCACTTACATCGATGGAGGGACAGGTCTTTCCACCGGTACTATCACGGACCCCAATCTGTCGGCCCGTCCCGACGGCTACTGGAATGGCGCGGTACTGCATGCGGCGCTGGGAACTGCATGGGTATGGCAGACGTGCGCGGTAACGAAATCCACGTCCAGTCCGGCCCAACTGACATTTACATTCACCAAACAGTTCGACCCGGAGCTGCCGGGACCGGCAAGCCCCTACTACCTGACGGGCAAGCTCAGCGAACTGGACACCGCGGGCGAATTCTTTCTCGAGAACCCGTCGAATATCTATCTTTGGACCCCGGCCGGCGACAGCCCTGCCCAGCATACCGTCGAAGTGAAACGCCGCAACCTTGCCTTCAATATTTACAACCTGTCTTTCATTACCGTGCAGGGCTTGAACATCTTCGCCGCGACTATCTGGGCAAACAACTCCTCCTATGTAATTCTCGACAGCCTGAATCTAAAATACGTCTCGCACTACTCAATGCTGCCGGACGGAAAGTCCATTTACGATCTGGGCGGGTCCAATGGTGTTCTTTTTACGGGAAGCCACAGCGTGCTTCGAAACTCCACCATTTCCTACAGTGCCAACAGCGGCGTAACCGATCAGGGTTCGGGCGATGTGATCCTGAATAACACCATTCACGACACCGACTACACGCCGGACTATTCGGCTCCCGTTCAGATGGGTTCCACCGGCCTGCTGGTGGCCTGGAACACCGTCTACAACACAGCGCGGAACGGGATCGACTGGTATGCCCCGGCGCCAGGGAGAATCGTTCACAACGAAATTTACGACGTCGGGCTTCAAACCAACGATCTGGGATGCACCTATACATATTCAACCGATGGAGGAGGCACAGAGATTGCCTACAACGTGTGCCACGATGTTCACGGTCTCTTGCTGAACAACACCATCCCGTACACGGGTGGTATCTATCTGGACAACAACACCAGCACCTACGTCGTTCATCACAACGTTGTCTGGAACTCCCCGTTCGCAAGCGCCCTGAACAGTGTGAGCACAAACAACAAGAGCTTCAACAATACGTTTGTGGGTACTGTTTTCGGCCTCACGGTTTACAGCCTGAGTGGCCCTTCGTCAATGCCCGGGACACAAATCAAGAACAACATTTTTACGGCGCCGCTTGAGCCCACACCCGGCGCGGATTTGAAGAACAATATTCTTTTCGGGACCGATCCCCAGTTCGTCGATCCGGCAAACCACAACTACCAGCTGAAGTCCACTTCGCCCGCAATACGCGCGGGACTCGTTCTTCCGCCCTACACCAACGGATTTTCCGGAACTGCCCCCGACATCGGAGCTTACGACCATGCCAAACCCGCATGGAGGGCGGGGGTGCAGCCAGTGGCTACTGTCGCTGCGCCTTCCTACGCACCGATTCTTTTTCCGGGCACCGTCGCGGCCGTCAACGGCCCGAACAATTTCGATTCCGGCTCCTCCGTGATCTTCACCGACGGGGCGGGAATCGATTTCCCACTCACCCCCATATATGTGGTCGCGTCGCCGCCCGTGGTGGCTTTTCAGATCCCTTCGGCAGCAGTGCCTGGAATCGCGGTGATCGCCATTACGAACAGTGATGGAGCTGTTTCCCTGGCATCGGCTCCCCTTTTTGCGGGCACGCCGTCCATTGCCATCTCCGCCGCGCAGGGCTCGGGACAGAGCGCCGTAATCGCCATGCCGTTCACCACGGCATTGCAGGCGGCTGTTAAGGACGGGAAAGGCAACCCGCTTTCCGGAGTTGAAGTAACCTTCACTGCCCCATTGACGGGAGCGGGCGGGACTTTCTCCTCCGCTGCAACGGTCATCACCAACGGTTCCGGCATTGCCGTTTCTCCTGGTTTCTCCGCGAATGCGGTTTCCGGTACTTATTCAATAATCGCGAGTGCCACTGGAGTCGGAGCGCTCGCCGCCTTTACACTGACAAATACGCCAAAGCTCAGCCAGACGATAACTTTCGGATCGATTGGCGGTGGTGCCGTCGGTTCCGCTCCGCTGACGATCAGCGCAAATGCCAGTTCAGGTCTCCCGGTAACATTCAGCTCGGCGACCGGCCTGACGTGCAGTGTTTCCGGAACTTCGGTTTCATTCGTTGGCGGGGGCGTCTGCGTGATTGTCGCGGCTCAAACAGGGAATGCGACGTACGCGGCCGCGGCGCCGGTGATGCAAACTATCCAGGTCAAGGCGGCGAGCGATGGACCGGCGATCGCGGCCGGGGGCATTGGTCCGCTCGCCAGTTTATCCCCGACGATTCAGCCAGGCTCACTAATCAACATCTACGGAACGAATTTGTCGACCACGATTGCTTCCTGGAACAACGATTTCCCGACGTCACTCGGAAATGTCACAGTAACAATCAACGGCAAGAAAGCCTATCTCTTGTATGTCAGCCCGTATCAGATCGACTTACAGGCGCCGGATGATTCCACCGCCGGGCCCGTGAATATCACTGTAACCACTGAAAAAGGCAGCTGGACCACGGTCGAGACCCTGGCTCCTGTTAGTCCCGCTTTCAGTGTTCTTGACGCGAAACATGTCGCAGGGATCATTCTCCGCTCGGATGGCTCCGGCGCTTTCGGACCAGGTGGCGCGTATGACATCGTAGGTCCAACGGGAACCTCTCTGGGTTACAGGACGGTGGCAGCGCGGGCCGGCGATGTGCTGGAACTGTTTGGCGTGGGCTTCGGCCCAACCAGTCCCCCGGTACCGGCCGGACAGCTGTTTTCAGGCGCCGCCGATACGGCGAATGCTTTACAGCTGGTTATCGGCGGTACCAACGTCACTCCGTTCTTCGCGGGATTGAGTTCCGCTGGCCTTTATCAAATCAACGTGATTATTCCGCCCGGCCTGGGGACCGGCGACGTGACCCTCGAGGGTGACATCGGCGGGACCAAAACCCAGTCGGGCGTGGTGATTTCGCTGCAATAGGCGGGGACAGCGCACTCAAATACCATTTCTCCGAACTACCCACCGCCGCCGTCACGCCCCACAACCAACCGTCGGGGACTGTCCCAAGCCCGTCCACCACACGACCAGAACCACAACGCAGTCGCGCAGACTGTCCCCCCACCCAAGCCCCCGTCACGCCCGAGCATCCTGAAATTCCAGCTGCATGATGATGTAATCAAAGCGGCATAGTTATGGCCCTCGATGAACTGCGAGCGCAAAAACGGAAGGCAATTCTGACGATCGCCGCGCTACGTGGTGTGCGAGGAGTATTCGGGTGTCGTCGTGGTCGTTACGCCTGCCTGCGGCCGATCAGTGCGTGACAGGCAGCCCCACGACGATCAGAACCGTGTAGTCCTACTTGTGGCAGCCATCCACGGCAGGCATTGGCGCCCCCGGAGTCACAGGAAAACCCTTAGTGGGAGCGTTCGCAGGCGAGCACGCGTTGGCAGCCTTCGCCGGCGTGTACCGTGCGGAACGGCATCCGAGATGCGTGACATCGTAGAGGGTCGCGCCGTCGGCGAGTTCCCACCGCTGATTGCCGTCCCTGTCCTTGGGGTGAACCGTCAGCACGGTCGTCGTGTCGCGGTCGCCAGTGACGAGGTATTTGCCGGCAGGCAGTGGAAAGGTCGGCTTCTCCATGATCAAGCCGTGTTCTTCCAGCCACCAATCCGATGCGTCGAATTTCCACTGCGCTGGCGCCACGCCGGTCGCCTTCAATTGAGGGTAGTGGTCCAACTGGCAAGCGCGCGGGCCCGGATCCTGGTTCCAGAAGCCCCATGATTGCGCGCCGTTGCCGGCGGTGGCCGCGGGATCTCCCAGCGCCGCGATGAACTGCGGCTCGATGCGCTTGAACTTCGAGAAGTCAGCGCCTGACGCGTGGCCGATCGCCAACATGAGGGATCCCATGGACAGCAGCCAGCGGCTCACGGACGGCACGAGGTGATGGATATTCATGCGATTGCTCCAGTTGGACGATCTGACGACATCCTACACCAACGCGCGTCCCGAAGCTGGCCTCCTCGTGCGTTTACCGAGGTCTTCGCGGTTACAATTTGAGATGCCGGTGGCGGGCCAACTTCCGGATAGCGCGTTATCCTGTCTCGGGCGCGCTTGGACGTATTACTGCCGCTGCAGTGATGTGACTCGGCTTTGCGCTAAACGTTATGCTCGTTTCTGAAGCGCGCGTTTGACATCGCGCTTGCCCCGAAGGACGGCCATGATGCGGATGGGCCGCACGTTTGCCTGATACACAACAAGAAATGAATAGAGAGGAAAGAAAAGGACGGGTCGGCTGGTTAGGTCTTTCCGGGTATGCCCCTGACCCGGCGCCCGGCTTAACGATGCAAACAACTCCTGAAACTCGCCGTCGATCCGATTTGCCAGCGACGCTGTCCTCGGCGATTCGCTCCCAAATTTCGTAAAGGTCGTTTTGAGCTTCTGCGGAAACGCTGTAGAGCGATTCCATTACCCGGGATGCTTACGGACCCAGGCGGCCTTCCGCTCTTCCATGTCCGTCCGGGATTCCTCTGCTGAGAAGAATTCACCCCGTTCGAATTGTCCGAAAGCACGCTCGATTTTCTCGTCGAGGCTGCTTCTGTTTTCGACCAGCCAGGCGTCCTCTGAGCGGAGCACTTCGAGCGCGCGCCCAATCACATCATCCGGGCTAAGATACCCGCCGGTCTCAACCGCCTCGGCAATCAACCGCTCGTGTTCTGGTCGGATGGTGATGGTCATGTCTGTCTACTCCCGTATTTTCTCACCTTCAGCTCGCCAGTGCCATCCACGATGAGTCGATTGCTTGCTTGACGTTCGGGGACACCTGGCGATCTGGAAATCTTGCATCGCCAGGCGGCGTTATATCGGATTTCTGGTTCTTAGCTCATGGTCAGGTCCTCGCGGTACGCGGCCAGTCCGTGATAGTCGAAGTACTCGTGCCAGCCCGGAACGACGTCCGCCACCTTCCAATTCCCATTGCAGCTTTCGCACACGAAATAATAGTTTGACCATTGTTTCTTCTTGACGACGAGCGGCTTCCGGCATGTCCAGCATGGGACGGCAGGAAAGTGCTCCGGTCTGATGTGTATCGACGCGCCACATTCAGTGCAGTCCTGAGAGACAAAGCCTCCTTTCCGACTCCGGACGATCGCAGACCGTGCTCCGCAGCACTTCGAAAGTTTTCTGCTATATAGAAGCACCTGCTCCTCTTTTTTCGGGAACCGCGAGTTGGTCTTCGATGTCACCCGACGGACCATGCCAGGCCATCCGGTGGCGTGCTGGGTCTCGAAGACCGCGAACTTCGCATCAACGGTTTCCACCACGGTCGCCAACTTAATACTTGTCGCAATCAGTTGGTGCGGCGTCTCATAGGCCTGCTCACCACCCCTTTGAAGCGCGTATGCCAGGACGAGTGGTCCGCTGAGGGAGGTTAAATTGGGGCGGATACTCTCACGGTGGGCCATTGCAACTATCGCAGTACGGTCAAATCCAAGTTCACTTTTCGTCATATAGAGCGTCTCCTTGTCTTCACTAAAAACAAAAAAAGCCGAGCCGATCTAAGACAACTAGATCGGCTCGGCTTTTCCCGCAAGAGCTTTTCGGCAAATGCGGCGGCTACGGTTAACTTCCTACAGCTTTACGAACTTCACCACCCCGCCAGGGGTATCCAAACGCAAAAAAAGCAACTGATCACGCGTGGAAATTCATTTCACACGTAATCAGTTGCTTATGGGCAGCACTATAGCACGAAATCGCTAACAAGCAAGTTTTTGCAGGCAAACCATTGAAATTGAAGGATATTTAGTTTAACGGCGGTCCGACAACGCCCTCCCCGATCAGCCCTGCTAAACGCCATGTCGCCCGATAAAGGCAATGACTAAATCCGTCTACCGGGCTGTCGGCCAGTTCGCCTTACGAACGCGATGTTTTCCAGAATGCGCGCGCCAATTATCCCTGGGAAGCGGTTTCCCTGCGCCAGTCTTCGGTGGCCAACCCATGAACCTCCCCAAAATGAGAGTCTCGCGTGACGAGTGTCCGGGCCGTGAGACAGGGCCGTGGCGGCAATCCAGATGTCATTTTCAGGAATCGGCCGGCCCTTCGCCTTTAGCCGCCACTTCACGCGACCATACTCGCGCGCGACGGTCAGGTCACAACCGATAATCGCGCGGCCGGAGGGGAACTCTTCAATTCGCTCAGTGTTCTCCGAAGCCCGGCCGGATTTCGCAGCTCCGAAAAATAACTCGCCAAATCGCAACGGATGGAACGAAGACCTCAGACGCATTGCCCGGATGGAAGAGCACGCCCGCATCCCAGCCCAACAGCGCAATCACGATGTTTGTATCGAGGAGATATCTACCATCCACCGGTGTCGACCCGTTCACATCCCTCTTCGATCGCCTGAATCATTTGTTCTGCCGAATCGGAGTCGAGCAAGCGGGCAAAGCGGCGGAGTTCGGCTCCGTTTTCGCCTTTCACGGCGGAATCGGAGAGGGAAGCAACAAACTGGAGGACCCGTGCCTGCTGAGCCGGAGCAAGCGCATCGATTCGTCGTGTAATTTCCCGTCTGAGATCCATTACGACGCTCTCCAAATGTCAGATACTCCTGCCCCGCTGCTGCCCGGTGTCCATTCGCGTATGATCAGTCTCCAAATGGCTTCATGAGAGATAGCGCGCTCACTACGAACGGCGCGACGCCTTTGCGAACGCTCGCCCACCAATTGATCAAACATCGTCGTCTTCATTGCGAACCCGCCACCCGCGACGAACCCGCCGCCCCTACCGCATCAACATCCCGCCATTCACATCCAGCACATGCCCGGTTATATAGTTCGCCTCATCGCTGCAAAGAAACCGCACCGCGGCCGCGATGTCCTCCGCCTTCCCCATGCGCTTCAGCGGCACCGACTCCAGCGCCTTCGCTTTCGTCTCGTCATTGAGCTTCGCCGTCATGTCGGTTTCGATAAAACCCGGCGCCACCGCGTTCACCGTGATGTTTCGCGAAGCCACTTCCTGCGCCAGCGCCTTCGTCATCCCGATCAGTCCCGCCTTCGATGCCGCATAGTTGACCTGCCCCGCATTGCCCGCCTCGCCCACCACCGACGAGATGTTCACAATCCGTCCCCAGCGCTCCCGCACCATCGCCGGCAACACCTGCTGGATCGCGAAGAAAGCCCCCGAAAGATTGGTCTGCAGCACCGAATCCCAGTCGTCGCGCTTCATCCGCAGCACCAGCCCGTCGCGCGTCATGCCCGCATTGTTGACCAGAATGTCGATGCGGCCGAACTCTTTGGAAGCTTTCGCGAACGCCTCTTTGATCGATTCCTGCGAGCTCAGATCGATGCAGGCGACGAAGGCCTCTCCGCCCGCGCCGCGAATCTCGTCCGCAACTTCCGCCAGTTTTTCCAGTTGTCGCGACGCCACCACGACTCTCGCGCCGGCGGCGGACAGGGCCAGTGCGCAGGCGCGGCCGATGCCCCGGCTCGCTCCGGTTACAAACGCTGTGCGATTTGTCATACGAACTTGCAATGATAGTAAATCGAACCAGATAACGGGCAACGCCCCAGACAAACCCATGGCCTACGACGATCTTCGCGAATTCATTCGCGCCCTCGAAAAAAACAAAGAGCTCAAGCGCATTCCGTTTGAGGTGGATCCGAAACTCGAAATCACCGAGTTCGCGGACTGCTCCGTAAAACACGGCGGACCCGCCCTCCTCTTCGAGAAGCCCGCCGGTTCCAAAATTCCGCTCCTCATCAATTCCTTCGCCAGCATGAAGCGCATGGAAATCGCGCTGCAGGTTTCTTCGGTGGATGAAGTGGCCGCGCGCATCTCCGAATACCTCGAAATGCGCATGCCCGAAGGCCTGCTCGGCAAGCTCAAGATGCTGCCCAAACTCGCCGAAGTGGGGGCGTTCTTTCCGAAGATCGTAGCCAAAGGCGCCTGCCAGGAGGTCGTCAAGACCGATGGCTTCTCCCTTTACGACTATCCCGTGCTCACCTGCTGGCCGGACGATGGCGGCCCCTTCATCACCCTCCCTCTGGTGTTCTCACGCAATCCCGACACCGGCAAACGCAACTGCGGCATGTACCGCATGCAGGTTTACGACGAGCGCACCACCGGCATGCACTGGCAGACCCATAAGCAGGGAGCCGAACACTTCCGGCGTAATAAAGGCGCTCGCATGGATGTCTCGGTAGCCATCGGCTCCGATCCGGCGACCATGTACTCCGCGATTCTCCCGCTGCCTCCCGATCTGGATGAGATGATGATCTCCGGCTTCCTCCGCGGCAGTCCGGTCGAGATGGTGAAGTGCCAGACCAACGATCTCGAAGTCCCGGCCAACGCCGAGATCGTGCTCGAAGGCTATGTCGTATCCGGCGAAACCCGCACCGAAGGACCCTTCGGCGATCACACCGGCTACTACTCCCTCGCCGACGAGTATCCCGTCTTCCACGTCACCTGCATCACGCAGCGCAAAGATCCGATTTATGCGACCACCATCGTGGGCCCGCCGCCCATGGAAGACTTCTACATGGGGAAAGCCATCGAGCGCATCTTTCTGCCTCTGATGCGCATGCAGATTCCCGAAGTCCGCGACATGTGCATGCCGGCCGAAGGCATCTTCCACAACCTGATGCTCATCTCGATCCGCAAATCGTACCCCGGCCATGCGCGCAAAATCATGAGCGCGATCTGGGGACTCGGCCAGGCCATGTTCACCAAGTGCATTGTGGTGGTGGATGAAGATGTGGATGTCCAGAATTACAGCGAGGTCGCGTGGCGCGCGCTGAACAACATCGATCCCGAGCGTGATATCCAGTTCACTATGGGCCCCATCGATTCGCTGGACCATGCCAGCAGGCTGATCAATTACGGCAGTAAGATGGGTATCGACGCCACGCGCAAATGGCCGGGCGAAGGATTCACCCGGCCGTGGCCGGAAGTTCTCAAAATGCCGGATGATGTGAAAAAGCGGGTAAACGATTTATGGAAAAAAGCCGGTTTGTAGCCTTTCTCGCGCTAGCTTCGCTTGCTCTGAGCGGACTGGTATACGGCGAGGAATATCACAGCATTACGCACCGGCGCATTGCTGGCGTCATGGGCGCGGCGGGAGCCGACTGGCTGACCCGGCCCGAGCGCGAAGCCGAAGAGCATCCCGACCAGGCTCTCGATGCGATCGGAATCGAGAAGGGCTCAACGGTGGCGGACATCGGAGCCGGCGTTGGCTATTACAGTTGGCGTCTGGCGCAAAGAGTCGGTCCGCAGGGTCTCGTCTATGGCGAGGACATCCAGCCCGAGATGCTGACAAAGTTCCGTCAGAACATGGCCGACCGCAAAATAACCAACGCCAGACCGGTCCTCGGAGCGTATGACGATCCGAAGCTCCCCAAAGAAGCGCTGGATCTGGCGATCATGGTCGACGTCTACCACGAATTCTCGGAGCCCGAAAAAATGCTCCAGCACCTGAGGGAATCGATGAAGCCGGGAGGCCGTCTGGTCCTGCTCGAATACCGCGCCGAAGACCCGACGGTGCCGATCCGGCCGGAACACGAGATGACGGTCAAGATGGTGCGCGCCGAAGTCGAACCGGAAGGCTTCAAGTTCGACAAGACGATTGAAGTGCTGCCTTGGCAGCACATCATCATTTTCCGGAAATAGCCGCGAGTTCCACAATCAGCCGGTCGATCTCTGAAGGCACGATATAGAAGTGGGGAGAAATCCGCACCCAGCCCTGGCGAGATGCCGCGATAATCCCGGCATCCTTCAGCTTCCGGACAATCCATTGCGCCTCAACGCCCATCTTCCGGACGCTGACAATCCCGGCACCGGTTTCGCGTGACCGGGGACCCAGCGCTTCATAGCCAAGCGCCTCCGCGCCCTCGCGAACCTGATCGCCCAGCGCCTGCACCTTCGGGGAGATCTTCGGAATTCCAATCTCCAGAATCAAATCGAGGGCAGCGCGCAGCCCGTAGCACCCGATCGTGTTCAGAGTGCCGCACTCATAGCGGCCCGCATCCGGACGCAAAGTCATATCGCGCGAGGCATAGTCGTTGTAGTGCGCCACATTGGTCCAGCCGAACTCGACCGGCTCAATTTCATCCTGCCGGCTCTGCCGCACGTACAGCACGCCGCAGCCTTCCGGGCCCAGCAGCCACTTGTGTCCGTCCGCGGCCAGCGCATCGATGCGATCCCGCTCCACATCGATCGGAAACGCCCCCAGCCCCTGGATCGCATCCACCAGGAAGAAGCACCCGCGGCGGGAACAGATCTCGCCGAGTTTTTGGAGGTCCACCCGGTACCCGCTCAGATACTGCACATAGCTGATGGCCAGCATGCGCGCGCCTTTGCAGCCCTCATCGATGAGGTTCAGATCGTCGAACACCGAAAGCCAGCGCACCTCGACGCCGCGGGCTTCGAGGCGCTTCCACGGATAAAGATTCGACGGGAATTCTTCCCCGAAGGCAACGACAACATCGCCGGGCTTCCAGTCGATGCCCATGGCAACCGTGGAGATTCCTTCCGAAGTGTTCTTGACGATCGCGATTTCCTCTGGCTTCGCGTGAATGAGCTGCGCGCACGACGTTCGCACGCCTTCATACGTCGCCATCCATTTGTCGTAGTGCAGGCTGCCGAAATCGAGCGCATCCTGCGCCAGGCGCTGCATGGCTTCGGCGGCCCGGCGGCTCAGCGGCGCGACCGCGGCATGGTTCAGATAGATCAGGTTTTCCGTAACGGGAAACTGCTCGCGAGAATCCACGCTAATTCACCCCGCCCATCAGCTTCTTCATCGGCTTCAACAGAAACACCAGCAGCAGTCCAAGCACGATACAAAATCCGGCGACGATGCCGAACAACTCGGGCAGCGGGAACGACTCATACACGGAAGCCAGCCGTCCGCCAATGTAGTCGCCCACCGAAATCGAGAGGAACCAGAGTCCCATCATCAGGCCCGCGATGCGCGCCGGCGCCAGCTTGGTTGTCACGCTCATTCCGACCGGGCTGAGGCAAAGCTCACCGACCGTGTGCAGCAGATAAGTCCCGATCAGCCACCAGGGGCTGGCGTTCGTGCTGCCCGCCACCGGTATGAGAATCGCGAACCCCAGGCCCACGAAGATCAGCCCCAGCGAAAACTTGGCGGTGCTGGATGGTTCATGATTCCGCAGTGCGATCCAGATCCAGGCAAACACCGGCGCCAGCACCACGATGAACACCGAGTTCACCGACTGGAAATAACTGGCGCGGAACAGTCCCCAAAGCGGAAAGTCCCACGCATGCAGATTGGTGTTCCGGTCAGCGAACAGGTTCAGCGTCGACCCCGCCTGTTCGAAGGCCGACCAGAAACCAGCCGCCGCGATGAACAGCACCAGGATGGCCCAGAACCGGCGATGTTCCACCGGTGTAAAGCCTTTGGCGTTTAGCAGCCAGACAAAGAAAGCCACCACCACGACCGCGAGGAAGAGCCCGAAGGCATCGGAGAGTGCTTCCGCCGATACGGATAACAGCCCGGTCGCCGTGGCCAGCACGGCGGCAACGATAAGAACTCCGGTTCCGATCACCACTTTTCGCAGCAGCGCGTAGTCTTTTGGCTCGCCGCTTCGCGCCAGCCCCGCGGTGCCGAAATATTTCGCGCCCATGGCGTACTGGATAACTCCAAACGTCATGCCGATGCCGGCCGCGCCGAATCCGTAATGCCAGTTGATGTTCTCCCCCAGGTAGCCGCAAATCAGGGGCGCGATCAGCGCGCCGGTGTTGATGCCCATGTAGAAGATCGAGAACCCGGCATCGCGGCGGACGTCGTTTTCGCGATAGAGATAGCCGACCATGGTGCTGATGTTGGGCTTCAGCAGCCCGGTGCCGAGCACGATGATGGCAAGCCCGGCATAGAAGGTCGGCAGCGTGGGGATCGCCATCGAGAAGTGACCGACGGCAATGATGGCTCCGCCCCACAGGATGGCCTTGCGGTGCCCCGTGATTCGGTCGGCCAGCCACCCACCCGGCAGGCTGAGCAGAAAGACCATGGCGGTATACAGGCCGTAAATGGCGCCGGCTTTGGAGACAGTGAATCCCAATCCGCCCTTTTCGGGTGTCGCGACCATGAACAGAATGAGCAGAGCGCGCATCCCGTAGTAGCTGAAGCGCTCCCACATTTCCGTGAAGAAGAGAGTCGACAGACCCCGCGGATGGCCGAAGAATGAGCGATCCCATTTCGCGTTAGATTGCGGGTTAAGATGCTGGTTGGCTTCGGCAGTCATTGGCCTATTCTAATCTGGAGCTGTGGTAACCGACCTGGTTCAAATCAAAATGCTCGGCGAAAAGAAGCAGGGCGAGAACGAGCGGTTCCGCCGCTATCTAAAGAGACACAACTTTCCGGAGCTGAAGTTTCGACGGGTTTCCGAGAAGATCGAAGACGAGATCGATTGCCGCGCCTGCGCCAACTGCTGCAAGGTTGCCGAGACCGATATTACGGAACGCGATGCGGCCCGCCTCTCGAAATTCCTGGGGATCTCGCACAAGCAGTTCGTGGCGGAATACACCACTGAGTCGGCTTTCGATCAGAAGGAGCCCATCCTGCGCCGCCGCGAAACGGGATGCATCTTTCTCGACGGCAACGACTGCACCATCTACGAAGCGCGTCCCGATACCTGCCGCGATTTCCCGCACCTGATTCGCGGCGCGGGATCGTTTGAAAGCCGCATGTGGCAAATGGTGGACCGGGCGACATATTGCCCGATCGTATACAACTCGCTGGAGGAATTTAAAAAGCTGACGGACTTCCGGGGTTAGAACTAAAGCAGACGGAAGTTGACTTCGATGGTGGCCCGGACGTTTACCGCCTGGCCACCTTTCATGCCGGGACGGAATTTCCACTTCTCCACCGCTTCGATGGCTTTTTCGTCGAGCCCCATGCCGAGGCTTTTGACGACGTGGATCTCGCGCGCTTTGCCTTCCGCATCCACGATCACCGCGAGAGTCACGGTGCCGCTGTATTTGGCTTTGCGGGCTTCTTCCGAATACTCCGGATCGACCTTGAAGATAACGGCCGGCTGACTGACTCCGCCGCCAACGCGAAACACGCCGCCGCCAACGCCGCCACCGCTGCCGGCTCCGAAACCGCCGCCGTTGCCGGATCCGACGCCGCCGCCGCTGCCGCTGCCCATGCCGGCGCCAAAGCCGGTTCCGTTCGACGGGATACCCAGCTTCGCCAGCGGATCGCCCCACTGCGGCAAATTGTTCTGCGGCAGCGGAGTGTCGGGAGGCGCAATGATCGTGGGATCCATCACCAGCTTGGGATGTTCGATCTTCACGATCATGGGTGGCACAAACTGTTTCATGGAGGGCTTCGGCAACTGCCCTTTGGTGACCGGGGTGATCGATTTGTCACCGCCGCCACCGCCGCCTCCCGCGGGTTTCACGTCGGGCTTGAACGGCTTGAGGTTCGGGTCAATGATCGACACGGACTGTTTCAATGCCTTCTGGACCGCAGTGTTGGTGGATGCAAGCAACAGGATGCCGATCACACTCGCAACCAGCGCGGTAGACATGTACCACGATTTGGGATCGCGCTTGTACAGGCCCCAGATATCTTTGACGGCCACGGGCTGGGAGGTGACGACCAGCGGCGGCAGTTTCTCAGGCTTGATCAGTTCGTGGATATTTTGGTAGAGAGAAATGAACCACGGAATCTCTGCTCTGTCGGGAGCAAACAGACGATCGAGATGATCGTCGGCGCCCATTCCTGGGTTTTCGGGGTGCGAAATGTCGCCCATTTCGTTATTCGGTCCTGTCAGCGGCGCAGAAACCGCAGTCACTCATGTCGTGAAATACGTACAGCCAGCGCGTCTCGTTCCTAAATATGGAATCAGCGCCATCTGAATTCTTCCTGGTTGCATTTTAACATACGTCGCGGGCACCTATCTGGATGCCCGCCCGCCATTTGGCGCGCTTTTCCACGTACCGGTCTGACGCTTGCCCCCGGGACGCAGTTACAGGAAACGGAAGAATGTACAACACTTTTACAACCTGCTGCGTCTGAAGCTTCAGGGCTGTCCCGCAGGCTGGCTTCCGCCGCTATAATAGTTGTTTCTTATGGTTAGTAAATCAACGTTGCTGCTCGGAATCTGTCTGGGCGTCGCGGGTTTCCAGGTGCAGGCTCAGGTGCAGGCTCCGGCGCAAAGCCCGGCGAAGAAATCGGCCGCCGCCTCCCCCAAAGCCACGGTTGGCAAACCCAGCGTCGACAAGGCGAAGGTTGAGGCTTATGTCCGTCACCTGTTTGTGTGGCCCTCGGCGATTACGGTCGCCGTCAGCGATCCCAAGCCTTCGCCGATCCCGGGCTTTTACGAAGTGAGCGTGCGCGGTTCGCAGGGTGAGGCCAGCCAGGAAGAGACCTTCTATGTGTCCGTGGACGGCCAGAAAATGGTGCGGGGCACGGTATTCGACCTGGCCAAAAACCCGTTCAAGGAAGATCTGGAAAAGATCAAGACCGACTTTCAGCCCAGCTTCGGAACGCCGGGCGCGCCGGTGGTGATCGTCGAGTTCAGCGATTTCGAATGCCCTTTCTGCAGGCAGGAAGCCGAGATTCTGCGGCAGAATCTGATTTCCACTTACCCGAAGGAAGTGCGTCTGTATTACATGGATTTCCCGCTGGAGTCGTTGCATCCCTGGGCGAAGTCCGCGGCCATGGCGGGGCGCTGTATTTTCCACCAGAGCGCTTCCACTTTCTGGGATTATCACGACTGGATCTTCGCCGGCCAGGCTGACGTCACTCCGGACAATCTGAAGGGAAAGGTGATGGAGTTCGCCTCGAAGCAGAAGAGCCTCGACGCCGATCAGCTTTCCAAGTGCATCGACTCCAAAGCCACGGAAGAGGAAGTGGCGCGGACGCGGAAGATGGGGCACGACCTCGATGTGGATCAGACGCCGACCTTGTTTATCAATGGCCGCCGCATGACCGGTTCAGTGGCATGGCCCGACCTGAAGCGCGTGATCGACTACGAGATCGAATATCAGAAGACGGCCAAAAACGCGGGTGAAGACTGCGGCTGCGAAGTGAAGCTCCCTTCGCCCGGCGGCAGTGCTCTGGCTCCTAAAAACAACGCGCCGGTTTCGCTTCACAAGTAAGCACACGAAAGCCATAATGCTCAGAAAGTTCTTCATCCTCGCCGCGGCCGCAGCCAGTCTTTGGGCCGCGAAGACGGATAGCGCATTCGATCCGGACCGGTATCTGAGTCACATCAAATATCTGGCCTCGCCCGAACTCAAGGGCCGGGCGTCGGGATCACCGGAACTGGAGAAAGCCGCGGCTTACATCGCCGACCAGTTTCGCGCCGACGGATTGAAGCCGGCTGACGGCAAGAGTTACCTGCAGCCTTTCGAAATCACCACGACCGCCAAACTGGGCAAGGGCAACAAGTTCGATTTCACCCTCCAGTCCGAATCGCAAATGCTGCAGGAAGGCAAGGACTACGAGCCTTACAACTTTTCAGCGCGAGGCAAGGCCTCCGGGAAAGTGGTGTTTGCCGGGTACGGGATCACGGCGCCCGAATATAACTACGACGATTACGCGGGTATCGACGCCAAGGGAAAGTTCGTTGTCGTGCTGGCGCACGAGCCGCAGGAGTACGACGCCGATAGTATTTTCGACGGTAAGGTTTACACAGATCACGCGCAGGCATACAGCAAGGCCGCGAACGCGCGAAAGCACGGGGCTGCGGGCGTGATCCTGATTAACGACATGGTGAACCACAAGGCCGCCGCCGACGGACTGGAGAAATTCGGTGTGGCGGATGGTCCGACGGATGCGGGAATTCTGTTCGTGCAGGTGAAGGAAGCGGTGGTTGCCGCCTGGTTTAAGGCATCCGGCAAAGATCTGACGACGGTGGAAAGCGAGATCGATAAAGACGCCCGGCCGCGGTCGTTCGAGATGCCCGGTGTGGATGTGCGCGAGACGGTGGATGTGGAACGGGTGGTGAAGACAGTCCACAACGTGCTGGCGTATTTGCCCGGACAGACCGATGAGTACATCATCATCGGAGCGCACTACGATCATCTCGGACTGGGCGGCGCGTTTTCGCTGGCGCCGGCGCTGACGGGCACTATTCACCCCGGCGCCGACGACAATGCTTCGGGCACGGCGGGCGTGATCGAACTGGCCCGGCGTTTTGCGGCCATGCCGAAGCCGAAGCGCGGCATCCTGTTTATGACTTTCGCGGGCGAGGAACTGGGTCTGCTGGGGTCTGGCTATTATGCGAACCACCCGGAACTGCCCATCAACAAAGCGGTGACGATGATCAATATGGATATGATCGGGCGCGTGCGGGACGGCAAGCTGTACGTCGGCGGCGCCGATACAGGGACCACGCTGCGGCGCGATCTGGATGCGGTAATTCCGCATGTTCCGTCGCTGCACGTGGATTATTCCGACAGCGGCGGATACGGGTCCAGCGATCACACTTCGTTTACGGCGAAGCAGGTTCCGGTGCTGTTCTTTTTCTCCGGGCTGCACAGCGATTATCACAAGCCCAGCGACACCTGGGACAAGATCGACGCGCCTGCCGCGATCGACGTTCTGCAACTGGTGGCGGATGTCACCGAACGCATCGACGCGCAGGCGGACCGGCCGGGCTTCGTGCGCGTGATGCCGAAGGAACCGACCAATCCGCATGGGGGGTCGGGTTCGGGCGATGTATCGGGAGGCGGGTATGGCCCGTATTTCGGGAGCATTCCGGATTTCGGCGAGGTGCCGCACGGCGTGAAGTTCGCCGATGTGACGCCGGGCTCGCCAGCCGCTGTGGCAGGCCTGAAGGCGGGCGACATCCTGGTCAAATTCGGCAAGGACAACATTGAAAACCTCTATGACTTCACTTATGCGCTGCGCGCCAGCAAGGCGGGCGACGAGGTGGACGTGCGGGTGCTGCGCAACGACAAACCCGTCGATGCGAAGGTCAAATTGACGGTGCGCCATTAGGATCTGGCAGGGTATAGTACTCCCGCTATACAGTGTGCTTGAGTTTCAGCCGATAGAAGTCCAGAATGTGGTTTGGTTACTGCTAGTCCGGTAAATTCGCCCATGACGTTAACGTCAAATCTGCCGCCACTGATTCTGCACCCGTTCAGCGGGGCTAACAGTGTGGACGATCTGGTGGAAGGCTCGCTGGCTTCCCTGGCTCTCCAGGGGCTGGTGGAATCCAGTGAAGAAGAAACGGTGCTGCTGCGGCGAATGCTGGGCGGGCGCTATCAGGAAATCCGCATGCTGCTGTTTCTGGGCAAGGACATTTCCCGCTGGCTGGATCAGTGCGTGGATTCGCTGCGGGGCGGGGAAAACGAGAATGCGGGGATCACGGCGCAGAGTTTCGCGGCGCTGGTGGTGGAGAATCCGCCGGAACAGGTGAAGCGAAAGTTGGAAGGGTGGGGAGTCACGGACCGGCGGGCGATTTTTTCGCGCGCGATCGGGATTCACAGCCTGTTCGATGCGCCACCGCCGCTCGATTCGTTGTCACCTGTGTTTCTGAAGAATTATCACAAGTTCGCCGACCACGCTTATATTTGCTTCCAGCATCTGGAGTCGTTCCTGCCGCTGGATGCGAAAGACTATCCGTTCGAGATTTATGCTTCGGAAGAGTACTCGCGTATGCTTTCGGAACAGTGGGAACGGGTTTAGTCAGAGCTTCTGCCGGCAACGGCTTCGGCCAGGGTCTGGTCAAAGACGACAGGCTCGGTACAGATCCGCATGATGCCTTCGAGGTTCGCGAAGCGGCGCACGAACTGAGCGGTCACTTGTATGTAACGCGATCCGGTGAGCATCGTGACGCTCCTCAGGGCTTTTTTGTTCGCGTCCAGCCATCCTGCCCATTCACCGCTCACCTCAATGGAAGCGCCGCGTACATTGCGGGCGTCAATAAAAAGATCAATCGGCCCGGGACTATTCACCCAATCGTTCAACGCGGTCATGGGCGATTTACCGAACTCACCCACGTCGGTTCCGCTGATTCTCAGGACGACCACCCGATTCGGGAACTGCTCGATGAGCAAATTGCAATGGATGCCTTCGTAACGGATTTCCCGGCGTTCTTTTGTCATATGCTGCCTGATCAGGCCCTGCTTCGGTCATCTTAACTCAGCGGCGTTCGATTACTCTGGAAGTGCGCATGACATCCCAAAGCGATGCACGTCCAGGGTACCCGGCGGCGCGGATGGTGGCCGAGCGGGTGCATCCGCATTTCGCCCGGAACCTCGCGGCGCTGAACGGCGGGGAAGGCCGCAGGGTGGCTTTCTTGCCGGAAATCGAGGACATCGAAGCCATCATCGATGTGGCGTTCTGGGCGAGCCTTCGGCGCGAAGAAAGCTTTACGCCGAGGATTTCGCTCGCGTTCGTTTCGCCGGAGCAACTGGAAGCGCCGCTGGTCTTCGAGCGCGCCGTTCCGTTCGCGTCGACTCCGCTGACGCGGATCGGTCCGGCGGTGGAGCGCCCTGGAATTCATCTGTGCGTCTGGCGTCAGAATCCGGCCGACCTGTGCGTATGGGGCGCTACGCGGGGATTGCCTGAATCCTGTTTCGTGCTGGAAGTGGTTTCGCCCGGACTGCTGCTGATCAAGCGCAGCAGGGGTGAGGATTCCACCAAATTCGTGAACATCGCGGTTCTGCAGGGCGACGAAATCAAGATCATCGACCGGACTGTCACGGCGGCGCCGGATCGCCCGGAACTGCTGAGTTCGCTGCTGGGTTTTCAGCCGGAGGCCGACTCATCCGGTTCCATCGATGTGCTGATACAGCTTTCTGTTTCGATGCGGGAGCACGGGAGGGGCGGGTCGTTACTGGTGGTGCCGTCGCGGGCCGGCGGGCTGTGGAAGGAATCGATTCTGCAGCCCATTACGTATGCTCTTTCACCCTCATTCCGGGGGCTCATGGAGCTGATGGAAGAGGACCCGGGCGAGAGGTTGCGGCCGCGCTGGCAGGACCGGTTGCGCCGGGTGATTGGCGGTGTCGCGGGCCTGACCGCGGTCGACGGCGCGACTATCATCACGGACCGGTATGAACTGCTGGCGTTCGGGGCGAAGATCGTGCGGCGGGCGGGGTGCGCGCAGGTTGGCGCGCTGCTGGTGTCGGAGCCGATCGAGGGGATAACGGCGCTGGTAGCGGAACCGGGTGAGTTGGGGGGCACCCGTCATCTTTCGGCGGCTCAGTTTGCGCACGATCAGCGGGACGCGATAGCGCTGGTGGCATCGCAGGACGGACGGTTTACGGTGTTCGGATGGTCGTCCTGCGACGAGATGGTTTACGCGAATCGGATCGAGGCGCTGTTGTTTTAGAAGGCCGCTATGGCTCGGATTGCGGCGACTACGATCTCCGGCTGGCTCATCTCGATGGCGTGAAAGCTTCGGTCGGCGATGAACTGCCGGCTATTGCGCGAGAGCGAAAGCAATTGCTGCTGGAGGCGGGGATAGTTGGGCGATTCGTTCGCGGTGCTCACGACTGTCAGGGGCGTATCGCCCAGAGGCTGTGGCAGGCGGCCGGTGGCGGCTTCCACGTCAGCTATGCATTTCCGGGCGGTTTCCACGGAGGGCAGGTTCGGGTTCAGGGAAGCAGCCCAGCGGTGCAGGTTGCGGACGTTTTCCGGGAGATTGCGGAAGCCCGGGTCGTCTTCCGCGATGATCACGATGGGTGTCATTTCGACAATGGCGGGCGGGCTGTCGGGACTGTCAACGACTGGCGCGGTAGCTTTCGTTCCGGGGTCGAGAAAGGCGTGATCGACGATCACCATGCCTGCCACGCTTTCCGGATACCGGGCGGCGTAGAGGCGTGCGGTGAGGGCACCTACGGAAAGACCCACCACTATGTAGGGTCCCTCGATATTCGCGTTGGCGAGGAGCTTGTGAATTTCAGTGACGCGGCTGGTGCAATCCGGGCCGGGTCCCTGGTCGCTCCATGCCGTTCCCGCGGGATCGTAGGTGCATACGCGGGTGAATTTCGCGACCTCATTCTGTACCAGACGCCAATCGAAAGAATATCCCGCGCCCACGATCGTTACCGTGGGTCTGCCGGCGCCGGTGCAGTTGAGATGCACACGGTAGCCGCCGACATCGATTAGTTTGCCCGGCGGGGGCGGTGCCTGCGCGGAAGCGACGCAGGCCAATGCGAACAGCAACGTGATTCGCGTTACTGCTCCCATGAAATGCTCTCTCCGCCGCGCAGGAACAAATCGAGAATGGCCGGACTGGAGCGCTCGAAATTGACCGCTGCCGGATGTCCGTCATAAAGTTTTTCGACAGCAAGGTGCGGGAGAACGGTGTTGGGCTGGCGCACTCCGGCGGCGCGGATCGCTTCTCCGACCGTCGTATCCCAATTCACCAGGAGTTCCTTGCCATTTACGGTAATGGCGACTTGGGAATTCACCGCGACGGTTTTCGGTATCGCGATGCACATGCCGGCGGGGAGGTCGTCACAGGAGTTCAGGGTGTTGTTGAGTTCGGCCCTTGTGTGCGCGGCTGCCACCAGCGCGGTGAAACCCGTCGGTCCGGCTTTGTAGAAGAGACGAAAGAAAGCCGCGTTTTCGGAAAACCGGAAATAGTTGGTGGCGGGTTGCGGGGTTCGCTCCGTCGCTCCATCAATGTGCTTCTCTGCGCTCAGCGCCACGATGCGGAAACCTGGCGCGGGGTTTCGCGGCCGAATCTCATAGGTTGCTGTTTCATAGCCGAGCATGCCGGCGGGGGCGCGCACGGTGAGCGTGAGCGCGTTGCCGTCACCGGTCGTCTGAACAGGGTCCTCGAATACCGTGCCGGGCGCCATGATGGGGCTGACTACCTGTAAGCGGCTTTCCGATGCAAGGTCGACACGGCCCGATTGCCTGCTGCTGGCGTGGAGCAGCCGGAATGCCTGGTCGGGATCGAGAGGAAGCGACGATATGACCTGGTCGGCGAGGGCGGCGCTTTCACCCGGCGCGATACATTTCCGAGACTCCATTTCTTCCGACCACGACGTGAGCCATCCATCGGGCTGCTTCAGCAGCATCTCGCGTGAGACCGCGATCTGGATGTGATCTCCGCGAACGCGAATCGACGGGGGGCAAACGCCGTGACCGGCTTCGATGGGCGCGATGAACTTTCGCTTTTCCACGCCGGGTCCGGCGACGCCTGGAGGAATCAGGACGCTGTTGGTGAGCCGCCATGCGGGCGAGGACGGCTGGCGGACCGCGCAGCCCGAGAGAAGCAGAATGGAGAGGAGCAGGATGGCGGGGGCGCGCATGCAGGAGGTGACCTGCTAATAAATTAACATCATCGTCCGCGGGCTGCAAATGCAATATTTGGTGAGGTGAGTCTTTCGAAGGTAACCGAATCGCGTGTGTGGCCGGTGGTGAGAGTGGCGGGCGGCAATCTTCTCGAAGCCTACGACTTTCAGGTTTTCGCTTATTACGCGGCCGCGATCGGGCGAGCGTTTTTTCCGGGCGGAAACGAGTACGCCTCGCTGATGTTCACGTTTGCGACGTTCGGGGCCGGGTTTCTGATGCGTCCGCTGGGCGCGATTTTCCTGGGGGCCTGGATCGATCACCATGGCCGAAGGTCGGGGCTGCTGGCCACGCTCGGGCTGATGGCGATCGGCACATTTTCGATCGCCTGCACTCCCGGGTACGCGACCATCGGGCTGCTTGCGCCGCTGCTCGTACTGCTGGGACGGCTGTTGCAGGGGATTTCAGCGGGCGTCGAGCTGGGCGGGGTTTCGGTCTACCTTTCGGAGATCGCGACGCCGGGCCACAAGGGGTTTTATACAAGCTGGCAGTCGGCGACGCAGCAACTGGCGGTGGTGTGCGCCGCACTGATCGGGCTGGCGCTGCATTTCAAACTCTCGGCGGAACAGATGGACCGGTGGGGATGGCGGATTCCGCTTCTTGCCGGTTGCGCGATTATTCCGTTTCTGTTTCGTCTGCGCCGGTCGCTTGAGGAGACGCCGGAGTTCCGGCAGCGGATTCACAGGCCTTCAATGAGCGCCATCATGCGCAGCGTGGCGGCCCACTGGCAACTGGTGGCGCTGGGAATGATGATGACCACCATGGTGACCGTCAGCTTCTACATGATCACCGCGTACACGCCGACGTTCGGGAGTTCGGTGCTGCATCTGGGGGCGGCGGCGAGTCTTGGGGTGACGCTTTGCGTGGGTGTTTCCAATTTCATCTGGGTACCCGTGATGGGGGCGCTTTCGGACCGGACCGGGAGGCGTCCGCTGCTGCTGGCGTGCACGATTTTGACTTTGTTCACGGCGTATCCGGCGATGTTCTGGCTGGTGACTGCGCCTTCCATTGCGAGATTACTCGGGGTCGAGCTATGGTTCTCGCTGATGTTCGGAACTTACAGCGGGGCGATGGTAGCGTACATGATCGAGATCATGCCGGTAGAGTCCCGTACGGCTTCTTTTTCGCTCGCATTTACGCTGGCGACGGCGGTGTTCGGAGGATTCACTCCGGCGGCATGCACGTGGCTGATTCATATCAGCGGCAACCGCGCGATGCCGGGCGCGTGGTTGTCGGCCGCTGCTGCAATGGGGCTGATTGCGGTGTTGTCTCTAGTGCATCAAGCTCAGGGCGAGCGCATAAAGTCCGTGAGTGATCCGCCGGGCTGATAGTCCACGTAAAATTTCGGGCCCTTGTCCTGGGCGTACAGGGTCTGCAGCGCCGAGGGCGATCCGTCCATCACGCAGGTAATGCCGCGCTGGCGATTCAGCACCTGAAGGAAGGCGCAGGGTCCGGCTTGAAACAGCCATGGAGTCCGGGTTCCGCGATTCACGTAGACATGGGAACCGGCGGGCACGGGCCCAAACTGCGCGAGGACATCCTTCGCGCTGCGGGCGGTCTCGGCGCGGGCTCCAAGCACAAAGTTGGCGTTGTCAAGGAAATGGCGGCCGCGCTCATAGGGAGTGGCGACGGCGAGGCATACAACGGCCAGCGCGGCGGCTGCGATCCAGTGACGGCCGGGAGGAACAACGGATTTGAGGATGCCGTCCATCAGCAGGAATGCCGCGAAGATCAGGAAGAGTTGCGGCGCGTAGAGATAATATGGCGCGCGGATTCCGGGGATGAGAGCGACGGGCAAAAGCAGCAGTATGTACGCAGCGAGCGCGAAGTAGATCCGGGCGTTGCGCAGGATTATGCCGCCGATCAGAATGCCGAGGAGGATCAGGCCGGCGACGATGTATTGTTTGCCCCGGCGCATCAATTCGGCGTTCAGCATCCAGGACGTATAGTAGGCGAACGCGTGAAGGACGGTGGAGAGACGAAGATCCATGCGATATGGATCGCCGGGGCCGGTTTCGCGCATCATCTTCGGCGCGAGATATGCGAAGCGCAGAAGGAAGGCGACGCCGATGACCAGGTGTGGCCAGAGGCGGCGCAGCAGGGCTTTTATTCCGGAACGTTGATCGGCGAGAAGCAGGAGGGCCAACAGAATCGGAACGACTACCGCGAATTCCTTGCTGAGCAGGGCCATGAAGAACAGGAAGGCGCTTAGGGCCTGCCCCATTGACCAACTCCCGCGCCAGTGCGCGAGCAGTGTCAGCATGCTCCCCAGGATGAAGAAAAGGCAGAGGACGTCGAAGACCGCTCCGATGAAGGTCGCGGTTTGAGCTGTTGTGTTCAGACTGCCGTATACTCCCACCGCCGTTAGGCAAAGAAAAATGTTCAGGCCGAGCTTGCGGAAGAGGGCGAAGGCCATCGCGCAACTGGCAAAGTGCAGGGTGAGGAAAACCGCCAGTTGCCGGGTGTAGTTGAAGCCAAACAGATCGAAAAGGAGGCCCTCGAGGGCGAATCCCGCGGGCCGGTCGTTATAGAGGGCATGGGGAATGGGCTGGACGACGGTGAACCAGGAAGCGCCGAGGAAGCGGGTCAGGTTGTTGATTTCGTCGGTCACCAGCATCAAACCGGGGCGAAAGGCCCAGCTCACGCCGCGCCAGCAGAGCGCGACAGCGAACGCCGCTATTATTACGAGGGCGGCGCGGTAGAGCGGCTTGTGTTTCGACATGCTATTGCGGGTTCAGAAAATTCAGCAGCGTATAGAGTACGGGCAGAGCGAAGAGGCTGCTGTCGACGCGGTCGAGAAATCCGCCGTGGCCGGGAAGCATGGTGCCGCTGTCCTTGACGCCCACACCCCGTTTGATGGCCGATTCGGCAAGATCTCCGGCCTGGCCTGCGATGTTCGCCGCCAGGGCCAGCAATCCCGCGGTGAGCAGCGGCGTGGTTTTAATCGCGAGGGGGAGATAGATCAGCCCGAACGCCACGCCGGTAACAGCCGAAGCCGCCGCGCCTTCCCAAGTCTTGCCGGGACTGATGGAGGGGGCGAGTTTGCGCCGGCCGAAATTCTTGCCGACATAGTACGCGCCGGTGTCGCCGACCCAGTTGACCATGAGTCCAAATAACAGCCAGTGATGGCCGGCGGCGATGCCGAACAGCGCGGGCTGAGCGGCGCTGTCGTGCAGCAGGATCGCGGTCTTCCACGCGCCGAAAATATAAACGATGCCCAGCAGGAGGGAGGCTGACCGGGAGACGGACTTCTCGAGATCCGGTTCGAGGGTTCGCGAGGCCAGCGGGAGGCACATGGCGGCGAGCGCGGTCAGGACGATCAGGAGAATGGTATCCCGCTGCGGAGCGATAAGAATCAGAATTCCGGCCACGTATCCCAGGGGCGCGAAAGAATTCGTCATCGCGGCATACTCGCGGAAGCATAGAGACGCCACGATTGCGATCACCGCGAGGAAGAACCACCAGGGAGCGAAGAGAGCGGCGTAAACGGCTACGGGGACGAGGAGGAAGGCAGTAACGATGCGCTTCATTGAGAGGAGACGGGAATCTCCTCGAGCTCTTCGTCGCCACGCGAATCGGCATCCGTTTCAGGCTCGATCTCAGCGGACAATCCGCCAAAACGGCGTTCGCGGCGCTGGAAATCCTGGACGGCGCGCAACAGTTCAGTGCGATTGAAATCCGGCCAAAGGGTGTCGGTGACATACAGCTCGGCGTAGGCGATCTGCCAGAGCAGGAAATTGCTGACGCGCATTTCGCCGGAGGTGCGGATGAGAAGATCCGGCTCGGGAAGGCCGGCGGTATACAGGCGGCGCGCGATCATCTTCTCGTCGATTGCAAGATCGGACAGGCGGCCCTCGATGCGGGCTTCGTCGATGATGGTGTTGACCGCATCCACAATTTCGAGGCGGGCGCTGTAGTTGATGGCCAGATTCAGGCGCATGCCTTTGTTGCGGGCGGTGGCGCGTTCGACGGCGCGGAGTTCCTCGTAAACGCGTTCGGGCAGGGCATCCACGCGTCCGCTCGACTGGAGGCGGATGTTGTTGCGCTGCAGGTCTTCGAGTTCGTGGCGCAGATAGAAGCGCAGCAGCCGCCAGAGAACATCGACTTCGGTGCGGGGACGCTTCCAGTTTTCGGCGGAGAAGGCGTAGAGGGTCAGGGCTTTCACGCCCAGGTTGGCGCAGTCCTCGACAGTCGTACGGACGGTGCTGACGCCCACCCGGTGCCCGGCGACGCGCGGCAGTCCGCGGCGTTTCGCCCAGCGCCCGTTGCCATCCATAATGATGGCGATGTGCTCAGGGATCTTTGCAGGATCGAGAGTCAACGCCAACTCGCGGTCCTTGTCTCCCGGAGCAAGCACGTCCAGCAGCTTCATGCGTTTAATCCATCGTACACCGTGACGTTCCGGACTTTGGCGGGCGGGCAGGCCTGGAGCAGAAACGCACGCTGATTAAACATGATGTTTAAACCAGGGGATACTTGGGGTTTGGTTCCTCCCCCGATTCTGAAGAGATTGAGTCTTTGGCTGGCGATCGCCTGTTGCGTGGCGATTTTGCTGTCGATTGCGGTTTCGCAGATTCTGCTGGCGCTTTCGCTGGGAGTTTTGCTGCTTTCGGGGCTGCCGCTCAGGTGGCCGCGGATTGCAGTGCCGCTGGCGATGTTTCTGGGATGGGTGCTGGTGGCGCTGGCGTTCTCGCCGGATCCGGCCCAAGGGATGGCCCAGGTGGAGAAGATTTATGTCTTCAGCACCATGCTGGTGGTGTATTCCGCGGTGCGTAGAATCGCGGAAGCCAAGTGGCTGATCTACGCCTGGATCGTGGTGGGTACGGTGACGGCGGCGCGCGGACTGGTCCAGTTCGCCGGAGATGTGGCCGGAGCGCGCGCGGCGCATTCGGACTTTTACCACTTCTACATCGCGGCGCGGATCAGCGGGTTTATGAGCCACTGGATGACGTTTTCCGGGCAGGAGCTCTTTATCCTCATCCTGGCGGGGTCTCTCGTATTGTTTGCCCCGCGCGCGAAGGGATGGAACTGGCTTTGGCTGTCCTGCGCGCTCGTGGTGGGAGTTGCGCTGGTTCTGAGCGAGACGCGTTCGATCTGGATCGCCGCCATTGTTTCGGGTATTTATTTGTTGTGGATGTGGGACAAACGGTCGGTGCTGGCTCTGCCGGTCGCGCTGGGGTTGATTTTTCTGGTGGCTCCGGGGGCCGTCCAGCAGAGGGTTCACTCTCTCACGAATCCGGAGAAGGAGACGGACTCGAACGGGCATCGCATTGTGGTCTGGCGGACCGGGTGGGAGATGATCAAGGTCCATCCGCTTGTGGGGGTGGGGCCGGAGGAGATTCGCAAGCCGCAGGTGTTTTATGCGTATTTGCCGAAGGACATCCGGCTGCCGCTGCCTGACGGCTACTACGGCCATCTGCACAGTATTTATATTCACTATGCGGCGGAGTGCGGAGTTCCCGCGGCGATATTTCTGACGGGCGCGCTCTTGCTGGCGCTGTTCGATTTTTGGCGGGCGATCCGGACGCTGCCCCGGGGACGGTCGGAGCGGAAATTTCTGCTGCATGCAGGGGCGGCCAGCGTAATTGCGACGATGGTGGTCGGCATCTTCGAGAAGAACCTGGGAGACACGGAGGTGCTGACGATGTTTTTGGCGATCATGTGCCTCGGCTATCTGGCGGTGCCCGGCAAGGCTGATATAATTGAGGTTTCCAACACAAAGAGCCTGGAGTCTTAAAAACGAATGCTTTCCGCAACACAACTGCGCCCCGGAATGGTGATCAAGTTCAACAACGAGCTGCACTCGGTGTTCAGCATGACCCATCGCACGCCCGGTAATTTACGGGGGTTCGTGCAGGCCAAGATGCGCAATCTCCGCAGCGGCTCCATGACCGAGCACCGGTTTTCTTCGGAAGACAAGGTGGAGAAGGCGATCCTGGACGAGCAGCGGATGGAGTATCTGTACGACGATGGCGAGTACTTCTACTTCATGAACACCGAGAATTACGAGCAGATGCACCTGACGAAGGAACTGCTGGGCGATGCCACGGATTACCTGATTCCGCAGTTGAAAGTTTCGGTGGAGTTCTATGAAGGCAAGCCGATCAGCGTGGAACTGCCTGCGACGGTGGACCTGACGGTGGTGGAAACGGAGCCGGGTCTGCGGGGCGCGACGGTATCGAATGTGACCAAGCCCGCCAAGATGGAGACGGGGCTGGTGGTGCAGGTTCCGCCTTTTATCAATGAAGGCGAGAAGATCCGGGTCAATACTTCTGAGGGGACTTATCAGGAACGGGCCTGAGGTCTGGTCTTCAGGCCAGCGCCTGAAGGATGGCTTCTTCTTCGCCGTGCAGTACCGTTCTTAGGTCGAGCACGACTTGGTTATTTTCGATCCGCGCAATGATGGGCGGATTGTTTTGACGCAGTCTGCGTTCTTCCGCCGCGGCGTTTTCCTTTTCTATTACGATTAACCAGGTTGGCAGGGATTTATCGGGCGTCGAGCCGCCGCCGATTACGGACGTGCCCGGTTCGATACGGACTGGCGTGTGGATGCGCTGCGCGAGCGCTTCGGCGCGGGTGCGGATTTCGTCGGCGCTCATGCGGATCATGCGCAGAGCGGGGACGCAGTCGAACTGTTCCAGAAGAATGTGGCGCAGGGTGGTTTCCATCGCCTGAAAGAACAGCTTGTCATTGCGCAGAGCGCGGTAGAGCGGGTTGCGGCGCACACGGGTCACCAGTTCGCCGTCGCCTGCAATGACGCCGGCTTGCGGTCCGCCGAGCATCTTGTCGCCACTGAAGGAGATGAGATTTGCGCCTGCCCGCAGGCTGTCCTGAGCCAGCGGCTCATCGATTCCATATTCCCGAAGATCGACGATGCAGCCGCTGCCGAGATCTTCATAGACGGGGATGCCGCGTTCGCGGCCGAGTTCAACCAGTTCGCGCAGATCGGGACGGGCAGTGAAGCCGGTCATGCGGAAGTTGCTGGGATGAACGCGAAGGAGCACGCGGGTGCGGTCGTTGATGGCATCGCGATAATCGTCGATATGGGTGCGATTGGTGGCGCCGGTTTCGCGCAGGACGGCGCCGGAGCGCTGCATGATTTCGGGAATGCGAAAGCCGTCGCCGATTTCGATGAGCTCTCCGCGCGAGACGATCGCTTCGCCGCCGGATGCCAGTTCGTTCAGGATCAGGAACAGGGCGGCCGCGCCGTTATTCACGGTGATGGCGGGTTTGCCGAGGATGGCGGAGAGAAGCTTCCCGGCGTGGACGTCACGCTGGCCGCGTCTGCCGGTGGCGAGATCGTACTCGAGGGTGCCGTAGCCGAACACCGGCTGGAAATCCGCGAGCGGCGCGCGGCCGAGGTTGGTGTGGAGCACGACTCCGGTGGCGTTGATGACGTGACGGTAAGAAGGGCGGGTCCACGCGGCGAGGGCGGCTTCGGTGAGAGCTTCGATGGAAGCGGGGAGGGGTTGGCCGAGTTTCAGTTTCTCGCGGGCGTCGTCGATGACCTGGCGCGTGGTGGCGACGAGCAGAGCATGGGGCATGGTCTGCTCGGCGGGGCCGAGGCGTTCGAGGACTTCATGGACGGAAGGGAGATCCCGCAGGTTCACTGTCTGATGTTAGGGAGTCTGGCTCAGGTCCGCAACTGTTACACTGGTTGTTTCGGGGCGTGGCTCAGCTTGGTAGAGCGCCTGGTTCGGGACCAGGAGGCCGGAGGTTCGAATCCTCTCGCCCCGACCATTTTTTTCAAATCTTTTCTGTGAAGCCGGTCCCCGGGACCGGCTTTTTTTTTTGACATCTCTAAGAACTCATTCCCTTGATAAATTTCTCCTATACGCATTTAGCGTATACTTGAGTTGTGTTGAGGGCGCCGATGACGGTCGTCGAGACCGTTCGGTTCCTGAAAGACGCCGAGAGTTTAATGCCGGAGTCGGACCGGGTGCAGTTGGTTCAGTTTATCGCCGCGAATCCTGAAGCAGGGTGATCTGGTTCCGGAGACCGGGGGCATCGGCAAGATGCCGTGGGCTTTGCCGGGCGGCGGCAACCGGGGAGGTCCGGTTTTCCTGCTGGCCGCGTAAGGCAAGAACGAAAAAGCAAATCTGACCAGGGCCGAGCGAAACGCGCTCGCCAAACTCGTCCCAATGCTCGTCTCCGGGTACGCGAGAGGGCCGAGGAGAGAGAAATGAAATCCAAGATGCCGAGAAGAAAAATCAGCGCAGGAAAGAGCCCGTCCGTTGGCGAGCGGATCATCGAAGGTCTCGAAGAGGCGATTGCCCGGTCCAAAGGTGAAGACGTTCCGGTCCGTGTCAGTCATGTGGAGGTCCCCGACGTGGACGTGTCGCAAGTTCGACGCGATATGGGACTGAGCCAGACGCAGTTCGCTTTGAAGTTCGGCTTCCCGCCTGCCACGCTGCGGAATTGGGAGCAGGGGCGAGTCCGCCCGGACACGCCCACTCGAGTCCTGCTTGCCGTGATAGCCAAGCACCCGGAGAGCGTTGAAGATGTCCTGAAGGATATGCGCTGAGGGGCGTGCCCTATTGCGAATGCAACTTACGGGGGCGGTATTACCGTAGTCTTCTACAATCGCAAGATCGCGCCGAAGTAGATCGCTTATCAGATCGTCAAGATTTACGCCCCGCCGCTCCGCCATTGAAGAAACAAAAGAGGGGGCTGGACGCGGTCGCGTCAGCCCCCTGTCATTTATTTGGTTTGGATTTGAAGCAGAATTGAAACACATTCGGTAGTGGTTCAGTCTTTGCGGGCTTCATCGGCGTTCTGTCGGCGTTCCGGACTGCGACTTCGATACGGGATATACTGGTCATCTCGCCTTAAGGCCGACCCGGGGGTGAAACTTCGTGACCGCAGTGACACCCTCCTGTCCCAGAATTCTCTACGTCGAAGACAGCGCCGCCGACGCCGATCTGATGAGAAGGGCTCTCGAAGCGGCGGGAAAGCCGTTTTCATTGACCGTACTGAACGACGGCCAGGCGGCTTTGGATCTGGTTCGCTCCGGTTCCCCGCCGCTTCCGGACGTCATTGTCCTCGACGTAAAACTGCGCGCCGTGGATGGGCTGACTGTCCTCGCCGAGATGAAGTCGAACACGCGCTGGCAAAAGATTCCGGTGCTGGTGTTCGCCGCCCCTCAAGATCCAAACGCCTTACAGGCTACGAAACTCGCGGCTGACCTCTGCTGCGCGAAACCGATGGACTGGAGCGGGTGGCCTGGATTGGCCGAATCCGTCCGGGGATTAAGCCTGCGTTCAGACAAAAATCGCGCCATTTCGTGACGGCGGATTTTTATCGATCGGAGTCTCTAGCCGGTTCGCCCGCGCTGATTCCATTTCTCGATAAAAGCGCGTAATTCCGCGGCATGTTCTTCCTGCTGCCGCGCCTCCTCTTCCAAATCCTGCATATCATTCTCTCCGCCGCGAGTGCCGTTTTGGGCGAGCCGGCGCAGAACCGTGGCGTGTTCCTGAAACGTCGCGATCGCGGACCAGAGCGCATTCTCGAGCTTCCTCGCGTGCCCGACCCGCATCGTCCCGGGTGAATAGGAGTGTCCGGCAATACAGGCGAAACGCAAGCCGCCTGTCTTCTCCGCGCCATCTTTGTCTACGTCCTTTTCTTCAAAGATGGGGCCGTTGCAATCGGGGCAGGTGATGCCATCGAAACGGCGGTGTTTCGCAGGATCGATCATAGGGACGTCCTTCTGAGGCGCAAGGGGCTTGCGGACCTCGCCGGCTAGAAAATCGGCAATCTGCGCCGCCGGAAGCACATAATTTACATCCACCTGCCGGAGGGCATTCATGGGCAGGTGCGGAACATCGGCGTCCGAGGGTTCCTGCACAACCGCGAGGCCATGCCGGTTTCGGATTTCCTGCAAACCATTGCAGCCGTCGTCGAGACCGCCACTCAGAAGAATCCCGATGACGCGCCTCCCATAAACGGAAGCCGCCGAGCGGAAAAGCGGATCGATGGCAGGCCGGAAAAAATTTTCCCTGGGGCCGAAGGCGACACGGACGGTGCCCTTTTCGAGGAACGTATGGCAGTCAGACGGGGCGACATAGATTCGGCCCTTCTCAATGGCGACGCCGTCATGAGCGGCAACCGCCGGAAGTGGTCCGGCTTCGCTCAATATTTCCGGCAGGGAACTCTCATGGTCCGGAGAGGTGTGCATCACGATGAAGATCGCTGCCTCCAGGCCGGCCGGCAAGCGCCGGGAAAGTGTCTCGAGCGCGCGGATACCACCCGCCGAGGCCCCGATCACGACTATGTCGCGATATTCCATGACCTCTTCAGTATGCGGTATTCAGATGACGCCGGCAGACTGTGGCGCGATGGCCGCCGGGCCCGAAATTGTCAGCCTCAAAACAAGTAGTCTGTTAGCATTCTGGGGTAATTGTTTTAAAATCGGGAGCGGGGTGAAAAGCCGCTCCATTTCCTTCAGGAGATGTCGTGGAAGGCAGCCAAAAATCCGAAGCACCCGGCCAGGACTCCAGGCAAAGCAGTGGCGAACAGATCCCGGAACGCGTTCCGGTAGTCGGTATTGGCGCTTCGGCCGGCGGACTGGATGCTGTCCTTCAGCTTCTCCGAGCTTTGCCCGCGGACACGGGCCTGGCGTTCGTCTATATTCAGCACCTCGATCCGGCTCACGAGAGCAAACTTCCTGAAATTCTCCGTAAGGCCACGTCCATGCCGGTGCGGGAGGCAAAGGATGAAACGCCCGCGGAAGCCAACACGTTTTACGTCATCCCCGCCAATACGGCGCTGAAGATCGAAAACGGCGCTCTCAAACTGGAACCCCGCGCCGATGCCGCCGCTCCGCACTTTCTGATCGATCGCTTCCTCTGTTCCCTGGCTGAAGACTGCGGCAGTCAGGCAATCGGCGTGATCCTCTCGGGCACGGGATCCGACGGGACAGAGGGTCTTAAAGCCGTAAAAGAAGGCTGCGGGATCACCTTCGCGCAATCGGAAGCGAGTTCCAAATACAGCGGAATGCCCCTGAGCGCAATCGCGGGCGGGGCCGCCGATTTCGTATTGCCGCCAAAAGAAATCGCCGCGGAGCTTGCGAGAATCGGCCAGAATCCCGCGGCTCTCCGAAAACCGGCCGAAGGGCCGGTGGATGGGGAAGAGGACGCTCTCAAGCGCATTTTCAGCCTGCTTCATAACACTACGAAAGTTAACTTCAGCAACTATAAACGGAGCACGGTGAGGCGCAGGATCGGGCGGCGCATGGTGGTGCACAAGCTCGCAGACGTTTCAGCCTATGCGAACTTCCTTGGAGACCATCCCGGTGAAGTGTCGGAGTTGTTCAGGGATATTTTGATCCACGTGACGGCCTTCTTTCGCGAACCGGCCAGTTTTGGCGCGCTGACGGAAGCGCTGGCCGAGCAGATGAAAGGCCGCAACCGGGAAGAACCCTTCCGGGTATGGGTGGCCGGTTGCGCAACCGGCGAAGAGGTCTATTCAATCGCTATCTGTCTGGATGAATTTCTTGGGAGCGGCGGCCACAGAACGCCGCTGCAAATGTTCGGCACGGATATCAGCGAGAAATCGCTGGTGCGGGCGCGCAAGGGAATCTACAGCGACGCAATCGCTACCGAAGTATCGCCGGAACGCCTCACCCGGTATTTCGTGAAAGTGGACGAAGGGTATCAGATCATAAAATCGATCCGGGACGCCTGTGTTTTCGCCAGGCACGATTTGACAACCGATCCGCCGTTCTCCCGTCTCGATCTCATCAGTTGCCGGAACGTGCTGATTTACATGGGAACCATTCTGCAATTGCACATTGTGAAGATGTTTCACTACGGGTTGAAACCGTCGGGTCTTCTGATGCTGGGGAGTGCGGAGGCTATCCCCTCGAGTTCCGATCTTTTCCTTCCCATCAGCAGAGAATATAAAATCTACCAGAAGAATCCCGCGCCGGCTCTAGCGGCACTTGATGCAGGTTCCGAACGAATGACGGCTGGTGACGGTACTGCCACAAAAGTTGCTCCGGTGGATTTGCAGACACTTGTCCAGCAGGCGATTCAAAACAAGTATTCGGTCGACGGGGTCGTGATCACACGAGACATGCAAATCGTGATGTTCATGGGACACACGGGCCTCTACATCGATCCTGCGCCGGGCGGTTCGAATTTCAATCTGGTGCGAATGATTCGCGAAGAGCTCGCGTTTAAAGTTCAGGCGATGGTGTTTTCCGCGATCGACCAGAACACTCCGGTCGGGGAACGGGGGATACGGCTCGTCCGGGGGAAAGACTCGCGGCAGATTAATGTGGAAGTGATTCCGCTTCCGGCGAGCAGCGCGGGCGAATCGTACCTGTTGATTTTGTTTGAAGAAGTCCAGGAGACGCCGGATTCCGACGCGGGCGTTTCGTCCCAGGCCCCACAGGAGCCGCCGGATTCCGAAGTCATGCAGCGCCGGGTCGGTGACCTCGAGAGCGATTTATCCGAAGCCCGAGCGCTCCTGCGAAGCCGGGATGAGGAGCATGAGGCCAGTGTCGAGGAACTGCGCGCCAGCAACGAAGAGGTACGGTCCTCAAATGAAGAACTGCAAAGCACCAACGAGGAACTGGGCACCACGAAGGAGGAGTTGCAATCCGTCAACGAAGAGCTGACGACGCTGAACGAGGAATTAAGGCACAAGAACAGCGAGCTCGGGTCGACAAACGATGATTTGAAGAACCTTTTCAGCGCCGCCAATCTTCCAATCCTGATGGTCGATAACGAGCTCCGCATTCGCCGCTTCACTCCCTCGGCGGAGTCGCTGCTCAATCTCATTCCGGCCGACGTGGGCCGGCTGGTAAACGATTTGCGCGGGATGATTGAAGTTCCGCATCTTCTTGAAATGCTCCGTAAAGCCACCGATGACCTGGTGGTCAGCAACATCGAACTGCAAGTGGCGAATCGCCGCTGGTACGCGATTTCATGCCGGCCCTACCGGACCATGGACAACAGGATCGACGGTGCGGTCATCACCTTCGTCGATATCGATTCCCTGAAACAAACCCTGAAGACGGCGCAGCACGCGCAGGAGTATGCGGAAGGCATTGTCGCGACGGTGGCAGAACCTTTAATCGTGCTGAACAGCGAGCTGCGGGTGCAGCACGCATCGCCCAGTTTTTACCGGGCGTTTCAGGTATCCCCTCAGGAGACCGAAGGAACCCTGATCTATGAGCTCGGCAACGGACAGTGGAATATTCCGCGGCTGCGGGTTCTGCTCGAAAGCATCCTGCCCCGCAATACGAGTTTTCAGGATTTCGAAGTCGAGCATACATTCCCGCACATCGGGTTCCGCAGCATGCGGTTGAATGCCCGGCGCATCCGCTACGAGCACGAGGGGGACGCGTTAATCCTGCTCGCGATAGAAGACGTAACCGACCGTCGCGAGGCCGCCGAGGTGCGGTACCGGCGTCTGTTCGAAACGGCGAAAGACGGCATTCTCGTTTTGAACGGCGACAACGGTGAGATCATCGACGTCAATCCTCACTTTTTGCAGATGTGCCTGTGCCACCGAACTGAGTTGATGGGCAAACAATTGTGGGAGACAGGGGTATTTGAGCTGTCAGAGCCGCTCCGGGAAATTGTAGAACGCGCCCGCCGTGAGGATCTGGTCCGTCTGGACAGTCTTCGTGTCGTAGCGAGAGACGGGAAAAAGCTGGACGTGGATATGGTGGCGAATCGCTATACGGTCGCGGGCTCAAACGTCATTCAGTGCAACATCCGGGACGTCACGGAACGAAAGAGGGCCGAGAACGAGGTGCGGCGTTCCAACGAAGACCTGCAGCAATACGCGTATGCAGCCTCGCATGACCTGCAGGAACCGCTTCGGACGGTCCGCAGCTATACGCAGATTATCGTCGCCAGGTATCAGCCTGTTTTGGATGAAGAGGGCCGGCAGTTGCTGTCTTACGTCCAGACCGCGTCGGAGCGAATGAGTGAACTGATCAAGGACCTGTTGACCTATTCGCAGATCAATGCCGCGACAGTCCGGCTTGAACCTGTAAACAGCGAAACTGTACTGGGGTGGACCGTAGTCAATCTGCAAATGGCGATCGCCGACAGCGATGCGATCGTGACCAACGATCCTTTGCCGATCGTCAGGATCGATCAGATGCAGCTGGTGCAGGTGTTTC
>DASZLO010000159.1:0-7953 GCA_035552315.1 Bryobacteraceae bacterium | reverse complement strand
GATACCCCTTGTTCCAGCCGTCTAACGGCCGCCAGCTTAAACTCCTGCGTGAACTGCCTGCGTATTGCTCCCATGACTCAATTCTCCATTCGATGGATTTTGAGTCTTAACCGTTTGTCTCAAAACAGGGGGCCAGTCCAGTTTGGGAATTTGCTGACGTATTCGACAAACCGCTCCCTCACGAGCCGGCACCCGCCATCAGAACCTTACACGACGAAGACTAAGAAGAGAGCTGAAGAGAGCGATCGATCTAACCATAGATAGTATGGCCTCCTGATACTGGTTTGGCTGATCATAAGAACAGCCGTTCAGGAGAGTTACGTATGTTTAGTCTCGATCAGCTTCGGAGGCGCCAGGAACAACGTCGACTGCTTGCGCTGGAATCCTGGAACGGGGCGAAAGAGCATCTGAAAGCAGCCCTGGAACTTGCTGCAGGCAAAGAACGGGAATACCGTGAGGTTTTGGCGGATGTCCGGCGGCGGCTCGACGCAGTGGAACTTGTGAGCAGTATGGCAAGCGAGTCTGGCGAAGATGTTATCCCGGATCGGTCCCTCAAAGCGCCTGAGAACCAGCCCAGACTGATACCCACAAAAAATTCGACCGAAGAATTGTCATCTCTCGAAAAAGCTGTAACGCAGGTTTCGGTTCGAAGCAATCCCCTGGAACCCGCTGCCATCGAGAGCAGGGTGCGCAAATCGTCGCGTCCACTCTTTACTTCCGATGTGCGAGCAAACCTGGCTCGCCTTTCCATTCTTCAGTAGCACGAGTGGGGTTTCCGCCCAAACAATCGGGTGCGCTGCGCTAACGAACTGCTGCCGGCGCAGCGGCGCTTGCCGGCGCGGGCGAAGGAACAGCCGCGGGAAGCTCGGCCTTCCCGTCGAGGGCAAAGACGAACAGCATGGAAGGGCTATCGACTTTGGCATCGGTGGGGCCGAGGACCGCGGCGGGGCGGCCCGCACCGGCCATGAATGCCACGTACTGTTTGCCATCGATCTCGTAAGTGATCGGCGGCGCCACACCTCGCTTGCCGGTCTGAATCTCGAACAGCTTGTCGCCTTTGTCGGCACTCCAGGCCGCGAAACGCCCGTCATTGGACGTCTGAAAGACGAGGTTTCCGCCGGTGGTCACTGTGCCACCGCCGATACCTCCGCCGCCGTCGCCGCGCCAGACAAGCACGTGTTTCACCGGATCCCAGGCCTGCAGGCCGCCGCGGACGCCGTCCGGCGCCGATGGTCCGATGGCCAGTGCCTTGATCTGGCGCGGTTCAGTATTGGTGCGTACATCGCCGTTGCTGCCTTTCTTATATTCATCGGCCGCCTGATAGGTGTAAGACGTGTAGGAGGCGGGAATGTAGACCAGTCCGGTAGCCGGATTGAATGACATCGGCGACCAGTTATGAGCGCCGCCACCAGTCGGATACACCGCTACCGGCTCGAGATCGTAGTAAGCTTCGGGATTCACCATTGGCCGCCCGCTGTCATCCACGCCCTTCGCCCAATTCACTTTCACGAACGGGAAGGCCGAAATAAACTGTCCCGTGACCCGGTCGATGGCGTAGAAGAATCCATTCTTCGCGGCCTGCGTCAGAACCTTACGTCTGCGCCCATCGAGCGTGAGATCGAGCAGCATCAACTGTTGGACGCTGTCGAAATCCCAGTTATCGTTCGGCACCGTCTGAAAATGCCACTTGAGTTTTCCGGTTGTGAGATCCACGGCAAGTATCGAGCAGGTATACAGGTTATCCATGTTCTTTGCGCCGCGGAATTTCTGAGTCCACGGCTCCGCATTGCCGGTGCCGACATAAACCAGGTTGGCATCGGGATCGTAAGCGAACCCATCCCAAACCGCGCCGCCGCCGCCTTTGGTGTAGAAGTCGCCGCCCCACGTTTTGGCGGCCACTCGCATGGCTTCATTCTCGAAAGGCTTGCTCGGGTCGCCTGGAACTGTATAAAACCTCCACGACCGCTGCCCGGTTCTGGCGTCATACGCATCGAAGAAACCACGAGTGGTAGTATCCCCGCCCGAGACGCCGATGATGACTTTGCCGCCTGCAATCCGCGGCGCCATGGTGATGTAGTATCCCTCCTGCGGCCACGCCACGCGGGCCTCCCACACAGGTTTGCCCGTCATCGCATCGAGCGCGAGCAACCGTCCGTCGAGCGCGGGAGCGAAGATTTTCCCGTTATAGAGCGCGAGTCCACGAGTCGCATTGATGCCTCTGGAACGCTGCGTGACCTCCGGATCCCACCGCCAGATCTGCTTGCCCGTGCGGGCGTCAATGGCATAGACCACGCTCCAGGTGGTCGTGCCGTAGATCGTGTTGTTCCAGACCAGCGGCGTGCCTTCCTGGTTGTAGCCGCCCGCGCCCACCACGTACGACCACTCGAGGCCGAGACGCTTCACATTGGAGGCGTCGATCTGTTTCAGCGGGCTGTAGCGTGTCTCGCTCTGGGATTTCCCATAGGTGAGCCACGAACCTGGAAACTGATCAGCGGGTGTCCCGGCGTTCTTCAGGACCGCCGAGTCAACAACCGCAGACTGCTGGGCGGAAATCGTGGCGCTCGCCGCCAGCGTTAGAGCAGCCGCAAATAACAGACTGGCGCGATCCTGTCGACACGTTTGCATGAGGTCTCCTTCAAGCGGCTCAGCGCGCGTCCGAAACCCGCTGTCTGCCGCAATAAACGCGTTTCCGATTCTACTGCAATTCGTTTCCGGGCGATTCGGTCCAATAGACTTGATGCATGGAACGAAAGATGTTCTGGCTGACGTTCACCGTGCTCGGCCTCGGAGCCGATCTTGTTCTGCCGATGTGGTGGGCGCTGGGCGCCACGATTCCAATTTTCGTGTTGAGTTGGTGGTTCGCCTATCGCACCGGCTGGTTCTGACCCGCAAGTCCGGCGGGCCTCAAAACGCGTTAATTGCGTAATGGCGCACGCCGGAGGAAACCGTGGTCCCGGACGTGCGAAGGGAATTGCGGACGCATGAAAAAGAGAGCGGCCAGAGGAAACCATGAGGAAAAGTACACGACAACAGATCGAAGGCGATCGTCACGATGCAAAAGGAACGGCGAAAGAGGCGGTGGGAAAACTGACGCACGATCCCGATCTTGAGGCGAAAGGCCGAACCGAAAAGATTGCCGGTATCGTCCAGAAGAAGCTGGGCAAACTCCAGAAAATGATCGGCAAGTAAACAGACTGCGTTGTCCAGGCCTGCGTGAGCTTCATGGAAAACGGAGCGGACGTACCAGAACCGGAATCGTTAAAAAACAGTACGTTCTGTACAGACTTCGATATGCGTTTCCGGCGAGTATGAAGCTGTCCGGAAGGCCACTATGATTAAATCGCTGGTTAGTATGATATTCGGTTGTTCTCACAACAGAACAACCTTTCCTCTCACTCCAACACGGAATTCCAAAACACTCGGGGGAGTCCGGAACGGCGCCTACATAGTCTGCCTGGATTGCGGAAAAGAATTCGACTATAACTGGCGGGAAATGTGCGTTGGCACCCCGATCCAGATTGCCATTAACAACCAGCTTCCTGATTCAATCGCAGGTCTGCAATCGAAACAACGAGCCACGCAATAGCTGTGCGTTTCTCCAGCCCGGTTCGATTAATGGCTCACTCCCAGAACAATCAATGACAGCGCCGCCGCAATCAACAAAGAGAGCGTAGTGGCGGCCACCGAGAGCCATGCGATTGTCCTGAATGGAGTAAGGCTCGAAGGTCCGGGCACCAGACCCTTTTGCATGTCCAGAGGCGCTTCGCGATACAGGCTTACAGATGAGGCCGGGCTCTCCATCCATTTCCAGTTTTCCCACAGAGATCGTTTTCGTTCAACGTTCTCCTTGGGCTTAGTACATCGGGTCTATTGCCTGTAGAGCCGCGCCCCGCCGCCCGGTATCCTGCAGGGCGTGCCGGCTCGGCGGTTCCTGCCGGCGCTTGTGCCCTCGCTCAGGCGATTCCCGCTCTACCCCGTCCTTGACTGGCATCCTCCACCGCGATATTCTCGTCCCGGATTTGATGCCTTCCTGTGACGCGGCGCCAGTGATTGGAATGGAGAGATAACGACCATGGACTTTCGAAGAATCTGTTGGTTGAAAGTCGCGCTCGCGGCCGGTCTCGCGCTCGGTGGAGCGCTGACGGCCGGCGCGCAGCAGCGTCCACGCGGCGTTCCTGAACCCTACACGCCGGCGAAAGACGCCAAAGATCTGAAGTCCGTTCTCTTTAACTGGATGCGGAACGAGGGCATGCTCCGGGGCCACGATGAACGCGATATGGTCGCGATGCTTGAATATCAGGGAAAGGGCACGATTCAGGTGGAGGGGCAACCGTGCACGCTCACTAAATATCGCGCCAGCACCAACTACCAGACATTCAGCCAGCGGATTCAATACACCTGCACACGTCCGAACGGGCAAGCGTACTCGAACGTCGAGGTGGTGAGCGGACTCTACGCCTGGGACGAAGATACGCCGGGCGCCGAGATCGGTGCAGCGAAGGGCAAGGCGACGCCGAAGCCCGCTACCGTCGACGAGCGGCTGATCCGCCTGTGGGCGAGTCCGCAGGGCGCGCCCAAGGCTGCCGTCCTGGCGACAACGGACAAGTTCTGGCTGGGAAAAAATCCCGGAACCCTTTTCGCCGATGGCGTCGCGAAGGTCGGTCAGACCGCCGTCTCGTGGGAGAACGGCAAGGCCGTGGTGAGTTTCCCGATTCCCGGCGTGGCGGGCGCAGCCGCGACCGCGACACTCGATGCGAAGTTCATGACCGAGCGCGTGGTCGTCAAAATGGCATCGACCACGACTGAATTCACCTACGGCGACTATCAGGACTGGAACAACCCACTGAACCGGATCGAGGTATTGTATGCCGGCAAGATGACGGAGCGGCGGAACGGCGCGCTGATCCGCGACCTGACGACTACCCAGACGGAGACGGGCAATGTGTATGTCGTGGCGCCGGTACCGCCGAGCGTGAAGGCGGCGATTCAGGCAACGGGGCAGATCCCGAACGGTGTCGTCGCGAAGGATGAGCCGCCGATCGACAAATCAAAACCGACGCCGCGTCTGGGCGGCCATCCTGACCTGACGGGCAATTGGTCGTATACCGACTGGATCGGCAATTACATGACCGGCGGCGGGCGCCGGTGTGCCCCGACGCAGTCCGCAACCTGCGACCGTCAGGACAATCAAACATACGATTTCGAGCTCTACTCGCCTTCCCGCTTCGGCGGCCTGGGCCGGCCGATCTACAAGCCGGAGTACTGGGACAAGGTGCAGCAGCTCGACATGTGGACGAACAAGTATGACCCCGTGATGACATGCCAGCCGCTGGGAGTGCCGCGCGAGGGCCCGCCGCGCCGCATCATGCAGACGGATGAGGATGTGGTCCTTTTCTATCAGGGCGGCGATGCCGGGGGTGGATACGGCGAGTATCGCATCGTTCCCACCGATAACCGCAAGCACGATCCAAAGAAGGCGATCGAGGCGACGTATCTCGGCTACACGGTGGGACACTGGGAGGCCGACACGCTTGTGCTCGACGCGATCTCGTTCGTCGACTCGACCTGGCTGGGGCGTGGGGGGCTGTTCCACTCCGAGCTGATGCACGTGGTGGAGAAGTTTACGCGGCAGGGCGATGTGATGCTGTACGACGTCACGGTCGAAGACCCAGGGGTGCTGGCGGAGCCCTGGGCGTTGCCGACCCGAATACTGCGGCGGAATGCGAATCCGGACGCGGGGCTTATTGCGGAGCGCGGGAACTGCGAGGTATACGAAACCAACAGCGTTTCCTCGCAGATCCGCCACTAACGCGCATTGCTGGCAGGGCTCGTCGAAGCCGCTATCCGCAGCGTCAGAGGCCGCCCGCGATAGGCCGCGCCAGTTGACGCTTCCGTTTCGGGCCGTCCCGCCACTCGGCGAAGTAGGATACGGCGCGGTCATCCCATTCACATCGGGCACCCGGCGTTCAGCGGGATGAACCCGCTTAATCGCAGCCACTTTCGCGCCCCCGGTATCGGTTTCGTCGGATTAGCCGACGCAGGCTGGTTTCTAGGAATCTGATCTAAAAATGTTTACGGTTTCAGAGGGATGGCTTGCCCCCATCAAGTGCGTAGAGCCGCCAAAAGTTTGGCTGGGAGGCAGGGATTCGAACCCCGATACGCAGATCCAGAATCTGCAGTCCTACCGTTGAACGACCTCCCAGCAAGGAGGCATCCGCCCATCTCAGGGGGATTGACGCGAATGCGTCAAAACCATTCTACAACCTGCGTCCGACAATCGCGTAATCGAGGCCGCCGAAAAACCGTTTGCGAAAAGGTTCCGGTAATTCCGCGATCTCGGGCATGGAATCGACAGCGGGTGACAGCTCGTGGACTTCAATCTCCCAGAATCCCGCCTCGTGCATGTAGAACTTCAGCAAAGGGTGCGGAACGGGTCGCGTGTGCGTGGGATCCAGATAGAAGTGCGTCGCGAAAATGGCGAGGCACTCCGGATTGGGCGTTTCGATGGCGAGCACTCCGCCGGGCCGCAGCCGCGAAGCGCAAAGCCGGACCATCTCCGCGAGGCGCCCCGGGTCGAGATGCTCGACGACCTGTGAACTGAAGATGCCGTCGAATTCCTGCTCCGGCCGCGCCGCAAGCCAGGCAAAGAGGTCGGCTACCTCGGCCGTCAGACCGGCTTGTGAGCATTGGGCCACGGATTCTTCGGAAAGGTCGATGCCGCGCGCCGCGATTCCCTCGTCGCGCATCAAAGCCAGGAACTCGCCGCGGCCGCAGCCAATGTCGAGAACGTTGGCGCAGCCGGCAAAGACAGGCTTATAGAATTCGACGTTTCGCCGGACGTGTTCTTCCGGCCCGCGAAAGCGCTCGGCGAACCGGCCGTAGTCCAGCGCCGGCAGCGGCGTGGCAGCGGACGGAATGGCGGGCAGCGCCCCTGCCGTGGAGCGCAGGCGCAGGCGAATCAGACCAAGTTCGCTGTGGATGAGCCGCTCGTACTCCTGGCGGATTTTCTCCATGTCCTGCCACACGCGCTTCTGGATGTCGATATTCGCGCGATCGAGCGCTCCGAGGTAATCGGTGTGCTGCGCCTTCACCATCTCGCGGAGGTTGGTCTCCATCAGCGTCGAACGGTGCTGAAACGCTCCCTGCATATCCGCGGCATTGCGCAGGAACTGAATCTCATTCGCGGCGACTTTGCGGTCCCATTCCGCGCGCAGCTCGGGGAAATGGGTGCGGATGTCGCGCAGCTCGCGAGCTTCTACCAGGACTTCGCGCCGCATGTTGTCGAGTTGCTCGCTCGCCTGACCCGCCAGCGAGACGATCACGCGGTTGTGCTCATTCAGCGCTTCCATTACAGCTTCGAGAGCCGATACGGTCTCGCGGTTGAACGCGATCTGGTCGCGCACAAACCACTGCAGCGAGCGCGCCACCGATTTCTTGAAAAACTGAATGATGGAATTGAGCGCCCCGCCCGCCCTTGGATTCACGCTCCCGATAGCCGCGATCTTCGCCTGCGCCGCGTCACGCGCGTGCACGATCGGCATCAGATCCGCAATCGGCACGCGGATCGCCGCGGATGCTGACGGCGGCCCGCTTCCGTTGCCACCGGCATCCGGCTCCGGATATCGCGCGCGAATGCGGTCCCGCACCGCCTGAACGATGGCGCCCAGCTCCGCGATTTTTGCCGAGTCGTCGCTCACTTTTTCGTATACCTGGCCACCATGCGTGAGCTCAATCCGCCGCGCGACGCGAACTCCCCGGTGATCGTCGCGCTCAGCGGTTTGCAGGCTTTCACGATGTCCCGCAGAAAGCAGTTGACCACGTTTTCCTGAAAAATTCCCAGATCCCGAAAGGCCAGCGTGTACATTTTCAGCGATTTGAGCTCGAGACAAAGCTTGTCGGGGACATAGCGGATCGTGATCGTGCCGAAGTCCGGCAGGCCTGTTTTCGGACAGA
>DASZLO010000158.1:0-3694 GCA_035552315.1 Bryobacteraceae bacterium | reverse complement strand
CCAGCAATTCTATACCGAGCGAAGAACCGCTCCCTTTGGTCACTGCTCGGTAACTTACTGAGCCTTAACACCAAGGGAACACCAAGGGAACGGTGACTTTAATGCTGTCAAGAGATCTGCTATACGCATTCCGGGTGCTGCGAAACACTCCGGTATTCGCCATCACGGCCGTGGTCACCATCGCGCTCGGCATCGGTGCCAGCGCCGCCATGTTCAGCGTCACCAACACGGTGCTGTTGCGCCCGCTTCCCTATAAGGCGGCCGACCGCCTGGTTCTGGCATGCAACGACATGCGTCGGCGAAACGTCAAGGATTTCCCGTTTTCCAACGCCGATTTTCTAGATCTGCGCAACGGCACGAAAACAGCGTTCGACGACTTCGCCGCCGTTTTCACCGGACGCGGCCCCGCGCCTCAAGCGGATGGCACTCCCGAGCAGGTCAGTTTCGCGCGTGTTTCCACCAATTTCTTCCGCCTGATGGGAGCACCCGTGGCATTCGGCCGGGACTTCGATGATGCCGACGGCTTGCGGCAGCCGCAGCCACCACAAGCCGGAGTTCCGGCTGCAGGATTGGCTCCGCCGCAAGCTTCGGTCTCGGTCATCCTCAGCTACGGATACTTCCAGCGGCGCTTCGGAGGCAATCGATCGGCGATTGGCCAAACTCTGCGCGTTCCCGGAGGTCCGAACCCTGTGATAGTCGGTGTGCTGTCCCCGGGTTTCGAACTGCTCTTCCCAGCGGATGCCAACGTCGAACAGTTCCCCGATATCTGGTTCGCCGCGCGCATCCCTTACGACACGGCCAATCGCAACAACGTGCAGTGGCGCGTGATTGGCAGGATGAAGCCGAACGTGACTCCGGAGCGCGCGCAAGCCGAAGCCGACACTGTTACGGCGCAACTAAGCCGGGTCAATCCCATCGCGCGGACCGCCGGCCAGTACATCCGCCTCGAGCCGATGAAGCAACACTTGGTTAGCGGGGCGCGTCCCGCCGTGTTGGCGCTCATGGGCGCCGTCATTTTTCTACTGCTCATCGCCTGTGCCAATGTGGCGAACCTCATGCTGGTTCGGGCCTCGCTCCGTGAGCGCGAGCTGGCTGTCCGGACTGCGCTGGGCGGGAGCTGGTGGCAGTTAGTCCGCCAGATGCTAGCCGAAACTTTTGTCATCGCGGCTTTCGGGACCATGCTAGGTCTCGTGCTGGCCTGGGTCGGTATCTATGATCTGCTGGCGATTGCGCCGGAAGACGTGCCGCGGCTCAATTTGATTCACATTGACCCGGCAGTGCTGGCGTTCTCGGCATTGGCCGGTTTCGCAGCTGCGGCCATTTTCGGAGTGGCGCCTGCCCTGCATTCGGCGCGCCCTGACATCATGCGCATTCTGCGCGCCGGCGGGCGAACCGCGGGTTTCGGCGGAGGAATGCTGCGGAACGGAGTCGTGGTCCTGGAAGTGGCCCTCTGCTTCGTGCTCCTCATTGGATCGGGCCTGATGTTTCGTAGTTTCCTGGCGATTCAGCGGGTGGATGTGGGGTTCGATCCGCACCAGCTGCTCACGTTCCAAGTGCTGGGTAACGTGGGTAACACGCCGCCTGAGCGCCAAGCGCTCATGCGCCAGCTTCACGATCGCCTGGCCGCCATGCCCGGTGTGCGCTCTGCGACTGCGACATTCCCCATGCCGCTGGCGGGCGGTTTCTTCCCCATCCGCTGGGGAACCGGTGAGGCATTGACGGATCCAACCAAGTTCCAGGCGGCCGATCCGCAAATCGTCCTGCCCGGATACTTTGAGACCATGCGTACGCCATTGATCGCCGGCCGCACGTTCACCGAGGCGGACAACACCCCCGACCGCAACCTGCTCATCATCGATCAGGCTCTGGCGTCCAAAGCGTTTCCTTTTGAATCCGCCGTCGGGAAGCGAATTCTTTTCCGGGCTCGCACGCCGGAGGCTCAATGGGGAGAAATCGTCGGTGTGGTGGCGCATCAGCACGATGTCTCGCTGGCGGCGCCTGGCCGTGAACAACTCTACCTGACGGACGGCTACTTCAATCACGGTGCCGCCAGCTTTTGGGCTCTTCGTACTACAGGTGATCCCGCCCGATACGCGGGCCGGGTTCGCGACGAGATCCGGAACGTGAACGCGCAACTGCTGGTCACCGATGTGAAGCCCATGGATGCGTTGGTGGTGAAAGCGCAGGGAGGAACGCGGTTTTCTCTGCTCCTCATCGCCGTTTTCGCCGTCATCGCGGCGCTCCTCGCGTCCGTCGGGCTTTACGGCGTGCTCTCCACGGTGGTGCGGCAGCGCACCGCGGAAATTGGAGTTCGGATGGCCATCGGCGCGGAGCCGGCCCGCATTTTCCGCCTGGTGGTGGGTTACGGGCTCAGACTGATCGCCGCTGGCATCGCGGTTGGACTCGTCGCCGCCTTGGAATTGACGCAGGCGTTAAAGAGCGTGCTGGTCGGTGTCAAACCCGCCGATCCGGCCACGTTCGTCTCGATGGCTGCACTTTTCTTTATCATTGCGGCACTGGCCGCCTGGATGCCGGCACGCCGCGCGGCCGCGCTCGATCCCGTCGAAGCTCTCCGCGAGGGATGAATGTCTTTACTGCTTGCTTGAACACCGCAGGCGAGGAGGCCTGGGCTACCCAAGGCACAACTCGCGTCGTAGAAGGGCGCGCTGACGGTCAGCGACCATCGGACCTCCAGGCTTCGCAAAGCACCGGGCAGACGATTAAGCCATACGCCTGTGACGCCATGAAGCCGCGCACTGTTTAGGGTAAGCGGCTGGTGAACCGCATCCAAGGCGTACGGTTATTACTAAACGCCCTCAGGCATTCGCCGTTAGTGGTTCCCAGTTATGAGGCAGTAGCTCCGCGATCCTGTTGATCGGGTGAGCGCCGATGCGCGAAAGCACGTCGCGGAACCACGCGAACGGCTCGACTCGGTTGCGTTTGCACGAAGCGATAAAGGTCCGCAGAATCGCCGCTGTCCTGCCGCCCGCGTCGCTGCCAAAGAACGTCCAGTTGCCCCGGCCAACCGCGATATCGCGGTTCGCCCGCTCGGTCGCGCCGTTGTCGATCTCCAGTTCGCCGTCCTCCAGATAGACATTCAGCGCCTTCCACTGGTTCAGCGCATACCGCACCGCCGCGCCCGAAGGACTTTTCGGCAGAACCTGCTGCTTCAGTTCCATAAGGTATGCATGCAGCTTTTCCATAACCGGCGAGGAAACGCGCCGCCGCAGCTCGCGTCTTTGCTCCGCCGTCAACTCCAGCGCTTTGGCGCGCTCTTCCACCCTGTAGAGGCGCGTGATCAGATGCAGCGCCGGTCCCATTCGCACCTCGTCCGATTCCAGCGCCTTGTAAAAGTACCTTCGGGCATGCATCCAGCACCCGACTTCGATCAGACCGCGCCCTTCTTTAAAGAAGGCGTCGTAGACCGAATACGCATCCGCCTGCAGGCAGCCTTTGTATCCTTCAAGGAATTTCGCCGGACCCGCCCGCGCCCGGGTCGGCGTGTAATCGTAAACAATCACCGGATGCCGCGCATCTCCCACGTAAGGCCAGATGCGTCCCGTTCGCGCGAACGGCAGTTTCCGGTCCAGCACCTTCACTCCCGTGTCGTCCGTTCCCACTACGTGCGAACCGAACAGTTCTTTTTTCGCCGCCCCGTAGAGAGCTTCGAGCAGACCGGCGCACTGCGCCAGCC
>DASZLO010000157.1:0-26891 GCA_035552315.1 Bryobacteraceae bacterium | reverse complement strand
CGAGGAATATCCGTCCGCTCTCCTGGCCTACCCGACCCAGCGTGGTGTCGCGAACGGCGCGGGGCTGCTCAAAAATTTCCTTGAGCATGAAGTGCTTGTAGCCGCCCTTCTCCGCCATGATCGGATCCCACAGGACGTGCTGCACCTGCCGGTTGATCGGTCGCCCGTCGAAGTCGGTTAAACGCACGCCATCGGGCGTGAGGATCGCCATATCGCCGTCCGCGAGGAAAAACATATCGCGCGTATGGCTCAGGATCGCGGGCACATCCGACGCCACGAAATATTCGCCTTTACCGAGACCGATTACGACCGGGGGACCCTCGCGGGCCGCCACGATTTTTTGCGGATCCTTCCGGCTAAGCACGGCCAGCGCAAACACCCCGCGCAGTTGTTTGACTGCGCACCGCACCGCGTCTTCCAGAACGCCATTGAAGTATTTCCCGACCAGATGCGCGATAACTTCCGTATCGGTTTCGGTTTTGAAAACGTGGCCTTCGCGCTGCAGTTCTTCTTTCAGCGGAATGAAATTTTCCACAATCCCGTTGTGGACGACAACGATGTCCCCGCTGGCATCGCGATGCGGATGCGCATTCTCTTCGGTGGGGCGTCCATGCGTCGCCCAGCGCGTATGGCCGATCCCGTAGTTGCCATCCACCGGATCCGTGCGCATCACGTCTTCGAGGTTACGAAGCTTGCCCGAAGCGCGGCGGACGCCAAGCGTATGATCGTCGCAATAGACTGCCAGCCCGGCGGAGTCGTAACCGCGATATTCCAGCCGTTTCAGACCGTCAAGAATGATGGGCACCGCCCGTTGAGAGCCCACGTAACCGACAATTCCGCACATGGCCTTATTGTCTCAGTCAAGCTTCTCGATGCGATAGTCCTCAATTACCGGATTGCTGAGAACCTCGCGCGCGATCGCGTCCAAGTCTTCGTCGGGCTGCAGCGTGATCTCGAAGTATTTGCCCTGACGGACATCTTCGATCCCTTTATGCCCCAGCCCCTGCAGCGCGGCGCGAATGGTCTGGCCCTGGGGATCGAGGACGGACGGTTTGAAGGTAACGTAAACTCTGGCTTTCAAATCAATACTCCTCGAATAAATTTATCTGTAGATCGGATTTCGCATTGACGCGCCGCTGATCCGGCTTCGGAGGCGTGAACCGCCGCATCATGGCCAGCATCTGCGAATGATGAGCTTCAATATCGGCAAGCAGCGAACATCGTTCGCATCCCCCTTTGATCGCGCCGCGGCCGTCAAAGTAGGGATCGAATCCGGGATGTCTGGAACACTTTCCGCGCCAGCGGATGCTGCCGATCCTGAGCATGAAGCGTTAAGGATCAGTATAAATGTCTGGTGAAGTGCAACGCTAAACTGTTATGAGCGGATGCGATTTGCATGACCCTCACAGTCGAAATCCCCGACGAGGTCGCGGGCGCACTGACCTCCTCCGGTCAGGAGCGCTTGCGGGCCATACTCGAAGCCATTGCTCTTGAGGGATACCGGGCGCAGCGCCTTTCGGAATCCGCCGTTCGAAGGCTGCTGGGTTTCAGCACGCGGACACAGGTTCACGGCTTTCTCAAGCAGCATGGCGTTTTCAGCCACCACGGCCTCGAAGACCTGGAACACGATATGCGGGAAGCTGACCGAGTCGCCGCTATCTTGAAAGGGAACCCGTCGGAACGTCAGCATGGATGATTGTCATCGCGGACACGAGCCCCACAATTACTTGATCGGCTTCGGCCAGACCGTCTCAAGCTTCGCCTCGCCCCGCTGGTGCGCCAGGACCAGTTTCATTGCCTCGACCAGGTCCGCGCCAAAGGTTGAATTTTTCGCGCCACTCTTCTTCATCACTCTATTGTGCTTCCTCCGCGATCAGTACCAACGGGCGCAGTCTACGCCACAGCCGCCAAACCCGAAGCCATCGCGCGCTTCTTCATATCCCCAAGGATCGTGCGCGACCCCGCATACAGCACCAGTCCCAGCAGCACCGAAAACAAGGGCATCATCAGCATCGCCTGTTGCAATCCGACTGCCTTGAACGCATCCGTCAGCACCGCGGAACCTGCCGCATCCGCCGCGCGCCGCGCCATTAAGTCACTTACCCGCCCAGTGAGCAAAGGACCAAACCCCGCCCCGCAAAGATACATCGCCATGAAGTAAATCGACATCGCCCGCATTGCAGGAGCCACAATGTCCTGAATCGACGAATAGACCAGCCCGTAATAAGTACACAGCGCGCCGTACGAAAGAGTCATGAAAGCGATCGCCGCCACAAGATCGGTCGAAAGAATCGAGAAATACGCCGTGGGTGCGGCCAGTGCTGTAATTCCGGCCGCCCATAACAAACGGCCGTTTCGGCGCGTCCGGATGATCCGGTCCCCCATCCACATCGCGATCAGTGTCCCGCCAATTCCACCGATCGCGTAGGTAATGCCAGTATCGATTCCCGACTGCGCCAGCGTCACATGATGGATGCGGCTCAGAAAAGCCGGCATGAACGTTCCCAGCGCATACATATTGAAATTCAGCAGCGCGCCCGAAGCGATGATCCACCACATGGTGGGAATTTTCGCCACCGCCTTGATCGCCTGAAACCCCATCTCGGAATGCTCATGCCCCGCTTCGGCCGCCCCCCGGCGGGGTTCCTTCAGGCGCAGCAGCAAAGGAATCAGAAGCAAAGCCGGCGCCGCCGCCACCACCATCGCGGAACGCCATCCGAATGCCTGCGCGATCGGTCCGCTGAAGAAATAAGCGAGCGCTCCGCCCAGCGGAACGCCGATCATGAACAGCGCCAGCGGCGCGGCCCGTTTCGCGGCGGGAAACAAGTCGCCAATCCAACTGGCGGCCGTTGGCGCCACCGCGGCTTCGCCCACCGCAAAACCCAATCTCGAAAAAAGCAGAATTGCGTAGGAGCTCGCCAGCGCCGCGGTCCCGGTGAGCGCGCTCCACACCACAATCCCCGCTGCCAGAATCGTTTTCCGGCTCTTGCGGTCCGCGAAGTTGCCGATAGGGACTCCGACCACTGCATAAAGCCAGGTGAACACGCTTCCCAGCAGGCCCACCTCCGTATCGCTGAGGTGGAATTCCTTCCGGATCGGTTCCGTGAGGGCGCCGATCGCGTTCCGGTCGTAAAAATTCAGGATGTTGATCGCAACCAGAACCGCGAGAGCCGACTTCGCGCCGCTATTTTTTTCCACGGACGACTATGCTATCAGAATTCGCGCCCGTGCCTCTCGCATCGAGAAAGATGTAGGTAACGATCGCCACACCCACCAGATTCTTCTTGTCGTCCGTCAAATCGACCTGTCCGATACAAAGCGTAGACCCGACGCGCAGCAGTTTGGCGCGCGCAAACAGCGTCCCCTCCGCCACCGGACGGAAATAGTTCACCTTCATCTCGACCGTGGTGATGGCGCGCTTGCCCTCGAACCGGTGCTGAATCGCAACTCCCACGGCTGCGTCCGCGATCGAAGCCGAAACGCCGCCGTGCAGAACCTTATTGCTGTTCAGCAGTTCCTTTCTGACCTTGCAATAAAGGGTTACGCCATCCGCATGGGCGCGGCTGATCTGAATACCAAGCAGGCTGTTGAAAGGGATGGCGGCGAGGAATGCGTGCGTCCGCGCCACCGCCTCTTTACCCTTGACCGCACTCATGCCTGTTTGTCGTAACTGGCAAAGTTCCTGCCTTCCGCAACCAGTTGTTTGATCAGCGGCGCTGGCGTCCAGAGGTCCGGTCCATGCTGTTTCTCAAACTCCTCGATGCGCGCCAGCACCTTCGGCAGGCCCACCGTGTCCGCGTAGAACATGGGTCCGCCGCGCCACGCCGGGAAGCCGTATCCGTTCAGGTAGACGATGTCGATATCCACCGCCCGCAGCGCGATGCCTTCAGCCAGCAACTTGGCACCCTCATTGATCAGCGCAAACATGCACCGCTCCAGAATCTCTTCTTTGCTGACCGCGTGCCGTGCAATGCCCTGTTCCTCGGCAACCTGCGCCGCCAGCGCAGCCGCTTCGGGATTCGGCATTGGCCGGCGATTCTCGTCATATTTGGAAAATCCGCAGCCGGTCTTCTGTCCGAAATTGCCGCCTTCGCAAAGACGATCCGCGACCAGAGGCACGCGCACGCCCGCCTTCTCGGTGTGCTTGAACTCCTTGCGAATGCGCCAGCCCACATCGAGCCCGGCCAGATCGGAAACCGCCAGCGGACCCATGGCCCAACCGAAGTCGTAAAGCGCTTTGTTGACCTCTTCTACCGAAGCGCCTTCTTCGATGAGGAACTGCGCTTCGCGGAAATAAGGATGCAGCATGCGGTTGCCGATGAAACCTTTGCAATTCCCGGCCAGCACCGCGACCTTCTTCAGCTTCTTCCCCAGCTGCATCGAAGTATTGATCACCGCGTCGCTGGTGGCCCGTCCGCGCACCACCTCCAGCAGTCGCATCACATTCGCAGGGCTGAAAAAATGATGCCCGATCACCATCTCGGGCCGCGTGGTTGCCGACGCGATGTCGTCAATGCTGAGCGTCGAGGTATTAGACGCCAGAATGCACGACGGCTTGGCCATCTTATCCAGCGCCGCGAAGATCTCCTTCTTCAGCGCCATGCCTTCGAACACCGCCTCGACCACGATGTCGGCTTTCTCAAAGCCGTCATACGTCAGCTGAGGAGTAATCAATCCCATCCGCTGATCCATAACGGCCTGCGGGAATCGGCCCTTCGCCACAGAGTTCGCGTAATTCTTCCGGATCACCGCGATGCCGCGGTCCAGCGCCTCCTGCGTCGTCTCTTTGATGATGACCGGAATGCCCGCATTCGCATAGTTCATCGCAATGCCGCCGCCCATCGTACCCGCTCCGATGACCGCCGCGGACTTGATGTTATAGACCGGCGTGTCTTTTCCGATGCCCGGAATCTTCGCCACGATGCGTTCACCGAAGAACGCATGGATCAGCGCCTTCGATTCAATTGAGAACAGGCATTCATTGAAGAGCTTGCCCTCATACTCGCATCCCTGCTCGAAGGGCAACTTCGTCGCGGCTTCCACAGCCTCAACCGCCGCCAGCGCCGCGGGTTGTCCGCGCTTCGTCTTTCTGGCCGTCTCCCGCGCTTTTTCGTAAATTGCCGGATCCACGTTCAGCAGCTTGGAATCCCGGAAGCGCGTCTGCGGGCCCGGTTTGCCCGCGATCTCCTTCGCGAACGCGATAGCGCCCGTCAACAGGTCGCCTTCGATAATTCTGTCCACGATGCCGGTGTCGAGAGCTTCCTTCGCGGAGATCGGCTCGCCGAACGCGCACATCTCAACCGCCTTCGCCACTCCCGCCAGCCGCGGCAGCCGCTGAGTGCCGGCCGCGCCGGGAATAATTCCCAGCTTCACTTCCGGCTGCCCTACCTGGGCGGTGGGCGCGATCACGCGGTAATGCCCGGCCATCGCCGTTTCGAGGCCCCCGCCAAACGCGGTGCCATGGATAGCCATCACCACCGGCTTGGCTGAATTCTCGATCGTCAGAAGTTTGGGCGTCAGCGCAATGCGCGGCTTTTCGCCCGACGTCATCTTGCCGAATTCGCGAATGTCCGCGCCCGCGATGAATGTGGTTCCGGCGCCGATCACCACGATCGCCTTGACGTGGTGATCCTTGTTAGCCTCTTCGATGGAAGCGACAATCCCTTCCGGAACCCCGGGGCTCAATGCATTCACCGGCGGATTGTCGATGGTGACGATCGCGATGTCGTCCTGACGCGTAAGATTAACCAGTTCGCTCATATTTTTCTCTTAAAGTCTATATGGAAGACAGCAATCGGCCGCCGTCCACGGTAATCGTCTGGCCCGTGACAAACGACGACCGGTCGCTCGCCAGCAGCGCCGCCACTTCCGCGATTTCAATCGGCTGGCCCAGGTGCTTGATCGGCTGCTGATTCAGGCGTTCGGCGCGACGTTCCTCGTCTTTCCAGTAATATTCGCTCAGCACGGTGGCAATCAGTCCCGGCGCGATGGCATTCACGCGCACGCCCTTCGGACCCAGCTCCAGCGCATAAGACTGCGTCATCATGATGAGCGCCGCCTTCGTCATGCTGTAAAGCAGGCCTTCGTATTGGGGCCGAATGCCGGAGATCGAAGAGATGTTGATGATCGATCCGGAACCCCGCTCGCACATCCCCGGCGCAATCAGTTTTGTCAGCCGGAACGCGCTCTTCAAATTGATCTCGATCATCTTGTCGAACATTCCTTCATCGATATCGAGGCACGGCAATTGCGCCACATTGGTCGCGGCATTATTCACGAGGATGTCGATCTTCCCGAATTCGCGCGTGGTTTCGTCCACCATCGCCTGGATCTGTTCGCTGCGGCCGACGTGGCAGACGATCGACTTAATGCCCGGCCCGATCTCCGCCGCAACCTGATCGAGCGTGTCCTTCTTGCGCCCGCAAATGACCACCGTCGCGCCTTCCCGAACGAACACTTCGGCAATCGCCCGGCCGATTCCGCGGCTTGCGCCCGTAACGATAGCGACTTTATTTTCCAGCATGATATCTCCCTGTCAGCGACCCCTTTTAACCCCTCGCCAGTGTACCCTACGGGAATGCGAACCTGGCAGGTTAAGAACTGGTGCGAGCCGGAAGGTATGGAGTGGGCGGAGGTCGAGATTCCCGAACCCAAAGCGGGCGAGGTGCGCGTGAAGAACCGGGCCTCGGCGCTCAATTTCTTCGACATCCTCCAGATCCAGGGCAAGTATCAGATCAAGCCGCCGTTTCCGTTCACTCCCGGCGCTGAAATTTCAGGCGAGATCGACGCAGTTGGCGAAGGCGTCACGGGATGGAAGAAAGGCGATCGCGTTTTAGGATTCCCCGGCGGCTCGGGCTTCGCTGAAATGACTGTCCTCGACGCTGCCAAGGTTTTCCGCATCCCGGCCGGTATGGACTGGGCACAAGCCGCCGCCATGCCGATCGTTTATCACACGTCGTATTTCGCGTTGAAAGACCGTGCCGAACTGCGTCGCGGCGAGTGGCTGCTGGTGCACGCCGGAGCAAGCGGTGTCGGCATGTCGGCGATCCAGATCGGCAAAGCTTTCGGCGCACGCGTCATCGCAACCGCGGGATCGCCCGAGAAGCTGGAGTTTTCCAGGCGTCAGGGCGCCGATCACGTGCTCGATTACACGAGCGACAAATGGGTCGATCAGGTCAAGGAAATCACCGGGGGCCGCGGCGCGGATGTCATCTACGATCCGGTCGGCGGCGACGTGTTCGACCTTTCCAGCAAATGCATCGCCTCGTTCGGACGTCTGCTGGTGATCGGTTTCGCCAGCGGCCGCATTCCATCGATTGCCGTGAACCGGATCCTGCTCAAGAACATGTCCGTAGTCGGTGTCTTCTGGGGCAATCACGTTAAGGCGAATCCGTCTTACACGGCAGAAACGCAGGCTGCGCTGGAAACGCTCTGGAACGAGAAGAAGATCAATCCCGAAGTTTCCAGCACCTGGCCGCTGACAGAACTTCCGCAGGCTATGCAGGCCTTGGCTGATCGCAAAGTTCTCGGAAAAGCCGTGCTGCTAAACGCTGGAACCTAATTTTTCGGAACCGCGCTGACATTAACCAGCGTTTCGCCGGCAGAGTCCAATGAGGGCGCAGTCTCCTCGCGATTCCGGAAAACAGCCAGGCTCAGCACCTGACCATCCATCTCGACCATCAGCTTTTCGTCCACAAAACGTTCGACCGCGGCCCGAACCTCGGGTTCCAAAGCCCCCACCCGCCGGGCGAGCGCCGGAACCTTTACAGCCGAATCGCACTCCTGATAGATCCGCGCCGCCAGGCCCGTAAAGACGTGCTGTCTCTGTCGCGCGCAAGGGCGCGTGTCCACAATCACAAGCATGTCTCCCGCGGAATAGGCGTCCAGCCTCGAAGGCTTCGCCTCCCATGCTTCGATGCCTTCCACAAGCGGCCGCGCGTAATCCGCTGGCAACCGTCCGTCTCCGTATTCGAATTCGAAAAAGTACGCCAGATTGCGCAACTCGGAATCCGGCAGCGGATACACATACGAATAAGCTTCCATGGCGCGAACATTCTTCAGCCCGAATTCAGCCGCCTGATCGTACAGCGGACTAAAACGATCCATGCGAACCCGAATACAGAATGCGGGCGGAGGCAGGTGGGCCAGCATGGGAACCAGCGTCGCCATGGCTTCATATTCCGCTGCGGGCTCGTCCGGAAATCCGTAAAGCATATTCCACGCCGGAACAATCGCCAGTTCCTCGCACCAGCGCAGCAGTTGAATATTCTGCAGCCCGGTGCAGCCCTTGCGCATGAGTTGCAGGATTTTGTTGCTGAATGTCTCAATGCCCGGCTGCACCGCGCGCACGCCGCCGCGCCACAACGTCTTTAACTGGTCATACCGGAGGTTGGCCTTGATTTCATAGAACAGCTCCAGTTCCGAGTTGCGCCGGATCAGTTCCGGAAACAACGTCTGGATATAGCGCGTATCGAGGATGTTGTCCACCGAATCCACCCGCTGCAATCCATACGTCTCCGACAGTTCGAACAGCTCCGAAAGCGCGCGTTGCGGCGATTTGCTCCGGTAGACCATGCCTGCGCCGTTCAAACCGCAAAACGTGCAGTGATGCTTCTCGCCCCACCAGCAGCCCCGCGCGGTCTCCATCAGCAGAATCGGTTTCACGTCTTCCAGACCCGACCGGCCCAGCGCCTCGAAATATTCATGGAAGTCCGGAACCGGCAACTCATCCAGTCGCTGCACGGGAACCGGAACACGCAACCCATCCGCGTATCCCTGGCGCAGAATTCCCGGCGGCGGATCGGGATTGTTCTGGCCCAGAAAGAGAACCAGAAACTCCGGCAGCGCATTGTCTCCCTCGCCCGTGCAAATGTAATCGATCCACGGAAACGAGCGAATCATCTGCAGCCCCATCTCGCCTTCGCAGTTCGAGCCCCCGAAAATGACGACAGGCGGATCAGGCGCTTCTTTCAGCAGCTTGGCCACAGCCAGACAGCAACACGTCTGATGAAAAGTCGAAGTGAATCCCACCACGCGGGGATGATGTTTGAGGATCTCGCCCGCGGCATATTCAACGAAGCGCCGGGCATACTTTTCGCGCGCTTCCAGCAGCGCCGGGATCAGCTCTTCGCCGCGGCGGTCCGGCGCGATAAATCTCGCGAGGTATTCTTCATCCGGTGGAAGCTGTCCGGGAAACAGCACCCCCGCGAAGAACCATTCCCCCACCAGAGAAATGGACGGCGCGGTAGTGTCGAGCAGAAGCTGGTCCCCCAGCTCCGCGATCCACCCGAAAAGTTCCAGCCCCATCCAGGCGGCGAGCTGCAGCGACACATATTCCGCGCGCGCCGAGAAGCCCGCTTTCTTCACAGCGGGCAGAAGTGTGCTGATACCGATATTCGGCCGTTTCACGTCCGTGAACGGAACGACCGCGAAGACCACATCCACCGGCATCAGACCACGGTCGGGTTCGAGATCAGCCCGATGCGCTTCCGTAAAACCTGGAACCGGGGATCGTGCCGCAGCAGGTCGTAACAGGGCATCACGTCCAGATAACACAGCAGCGCATCATGCGCCGCTGCCGCCTTGTCCAGCCACGCGAAGGCAGCTTCCAGATCGCCCAGTCCGGTATAAACCAGCGCCAGTGAAATCGGCGCGACATACTGATTGGCTGACAAGGCGTTTAACCGGGCGAGGACTTCCTGCGCGCGATCGCGCGCCCCCGCCACTCCGTACCCGTGGCCCAGCATACCCAGAATCAGCGGATTGTCGCCCGATACGTCCCGTACGGCTTCCAAATGACCCAGGCCATCTTCAAAATTGCCGGTCTGCAGGCACATCAAACCGAGGCCGGCGCGCATCTCGAAATAGTTCGGGTCCAGTTCCAGGGTTTTCTTCGCCTGCGCGATAGCTTTGTCATACTCGCGGCGATAGTAGTAAGCCATCGCCAGCGCCGTATTGACATTCATGGCCAGCGGGTCGAGTTCAAGGGCGCGCTTGAACTCCGCCAGTGAATCGTCCCCGCGGTTCATCTGGATGAGATAAACGGCGTTGGCGTATGCGGGCAGCGAATCTCCCGGAGCCAATTCCACCGCCTTGCGGAAATTGCGGCCCGCCTCCAGCCAGTCCCAGTCGCAGAAAATCCGCACATAGCCGAGCGCGGTCTGTGCGTGCGCGAGATCGGGATCCAGTTCCACGGCGCGCTGGGCATGTTTGCGCGCCTTCGGCCAGACTTCTTCCGGCGGCATCACGCTCCAGAAACCGACCGCCGCATAGTAATCCGCAAGACCCGCCCACGGCGGCGCGAAATTCGGATCTTCGGCGATGGCCTGTTCGAAAAGCTCCACTGCTTTCGCGAGCCCGTCGGGCGTTTGCCGTTTATAGTAATGGCGGCCTTTGAGATAAAGGTTATAAGCCTCGACATTGACGGGATGGCGGCGCACCGCGACGGTTTCCTGCGCGCCCCCCGAGAGCCTGGCCCGCAGGGCCGACACTATGCTGTGAACAATCTCGTCCTGAATGGCGAATATATCTTCCATGCGCCGGTCGAAACGCTGCGACCAGACCTGCAGCCCGTCGGATACGTTCACCAGTTGCGCGGTGATGCGCAGCCGGTCGCCCGCCTTCCGGACACTGCCCTCCAGGATGCTGTTCACCCGCAGTTCCTGGCCGATCTTCCGCACGTCGGCCGTCTTGCCCTTGAACTGAAAAGCCGAGGTCCGCGACATCACTTTAATGCCATCGATCTGCGCGAGATCGGTGATCAGGTCTTCCGTGATTCCGTCGCTGAAATACTCGTTCTCGGGGTCGCTGCTGAGATTGGCGAAAGGCAGCACCACCACCGAAAGCGCTGACCGCGAACCGGACAATCTCGTGGTCCCGCCTGCGGGCACAGCGATCGGGCTGACATTAAAGGCGATGGTTTCGGAAGTGTCCGGATGAGCCTGGGCGCGCTCATAAGCGCGCAGCTGCGATACCAGTTCGAGCGCCGTCCGGTAGCGCCGTTCCCGGTCCTTCTCCATTGCCCGCGCCACAATCGCATCGATCCCGGCGGGCACGTCCACCCGGAGCCTGCTCGGAGGAGTCGGATCCCACGTCAGGATCGCGTTCATCAGCGTGTGATGGTTGCTCCCGGGGAAGGGCAACTCGCCGGTCAGCATTTCATACAACATCGCCCCGAGCGACCAGACATCGGAGCGGCCGTCGCAGTCATCGCCGCGGAACTGCTCCGGCGACATATAGACAGGCGTTCCCACGGCAATTCCCGGCTGCGTGGTTCGCACCGACTCGCCCAGCAGCGCCAGACCGAAATCCAGCAGCTTTACGGTTCCGTCACGGGTCACCATCAGGTTGCCGGGCTTCACATCGCGATGCACGATCCCATGCTCGTGGGCTTTGGCAAGCGCCTGGCCGGCCTGAATCGTGATATCCACCGCTTCCTTCACGCTCATCTGCCCGCGCAGAAGATGCTGGCCCAGATTCTCGCCTTCGTAATAGGCCATGGCAATGAAGATCTGGCCGTCGTCGGTATCTTCGATGCCGTAGATCGTGCAGATGTTGGGATGATCCAGCGCGGAGGCGGCGCGCGCTTCCTGCACGAACCGCTGCCGAATCGTTTCGTTGTCGCAGATGCCGGCGCTCAGGAATTTCAGCGCGGCGAAACGCTCCAGACGGGTATCCAGCGCTTTGTAGACAACGCCCATGCCGCCCTGACCGAGCCTCTCCACGATCCGGTAGCGCGAGACCACGCGACCGATCATACCGGCGTCCCGGTCAGTCCCTCAAACAACGCGGTGAGGTGATGCATGGTGTGAAAGGCGACCACACCCATTAGCGTACTGTGCTCCGCCGTCAGGGGCAGGGCATCGATGGCTTCATCCATCTCGCGGGCGTGATGGGGATCCAGGCGCGCGTGCTTCAAATATGTGCGGAATCCATCGCGGGGAATGCCTGTGCGCTCGATGGTTTCCAGCAGAAAACGCTCCGACGGCGGATGCCCTTCGGCAATCGCGGAATAACCCATCCATGCCACCGGATGAGCGTGCAGTACCCAGTAGTAAACAGTGCCCACCAGCGTCGCCGCGGCGCCCGACGGAACTCTGCGCAGCACCGCTTCGCGCGAGCCCCCCAAGGCCTCGATATCGTCAAGAAGCCATTCGTCGTGCCCGACTTCTTCCGGAATGTGGTGCGCGAGGTATTCAGCTACGCCCGCCGCGACCGGATCGGACGCGGCGAGTTCCTGCGCTCTGCGGCGCGCGGCTTCCATCGCCGGAACCGTCGCACGCACTACCGAATAGATATGAAAGAGCAGTTCGGGGTACCGGATGTCCAGATCGGGCTGTGACCAGAAACGGTCGAGTGCGTCGAGCATGTTGCCCCGCGCCAGTCCGATCTTGCGCCGGAGCACCTGACTTTGACGAATTACGCTGGTCTCCTCTTCCCTAGAGGATGCAGTTAGCGGCATCGCGGGTGTTTCGGTGGATGAATTCCGTCCCCAGCTTGTCCTTGAGTCCAACCAGAACCTGAACTTCATGAGCACTGAGGCCTTCGATCGTTTTCTTGTCGTCGTCGGTCAGTGTGTGGTCCGGCGGAACTACACCTGCGGTGGTCAGGGTCTCGAGGTTGGTCATGTGCTCTCCTTCAGATTGGTGGCAGAAATGAACTTGCTTGGAAACTGGATCATACCGCAGCCGCTCGAGCGGGAACAACCAAGGATTAAAGGCCGGGTTTATCCGCCGAATTGTCCTGCAATTCCCTCAAAATCCGGTGGCTAGTGGACGGCCTCGAACAGCCCCGCCGCGCCCTGGCCGCCTCCGACGCACATGGTTACAACGCCGTAACGCGAGCCCGGCCGCCGGGCCAATTCGTTGCCGATCGTACCCACCATGCGTGACCCCGTCATACCGAACGGGTGGCCGATCGAAATCGATCCGCCATTCACGTTGAGGTTCTCCATCGAGAGTCCCAGCCGGTCGCGGCAGTAAACCACTTGCACCGCGAAGGCTTCGTTCAGTTCCCAGAGATCGATGTCGGATATTTTCAGGCCTTTGCGGGCCAGCAGTTTCGGCACCGCATAAACCGGCCCGATACCCATCTCATCCGGCTCGCAGCCGCTCACCACGAAACCGCGGAAAATCAGCTTGTACGGAATCCCCAGCTTGTCGGCGGCCTCGCGGGACATCAGCATGGTTGCCGACGCGCCATCGGAAAGCTGCGATGAATTTCCGGCGGTAACCGACCCCTGTCCGCTGTTCGGATCGAAGTGCGGCTTCAGCGCCAGCAGACCTTCGAGCGTCGTCGACGGACGGTTGCACTCGTCCTTGTCGCAAACCACTTCAGCCGTGCCTGCCTGCTCACCGGTTTTCTTGTCGTAGAGCGCCATCGTTGTGGTCGTCGGCGCGATCTCGCACTTGAAGAAGCCCTCGTCCTGAGCGCGCGCGGTGCGCTGCTGGCTGACCAGCGAATACTCATCCTGCGCGAGCCGGCTGATCCCGTAACGCTTGGCAACCACCTCGGCGGTGTCGCCCATCGCCATGTAAATTCCGGGAACTTTCTCTTTCAAAACCGGATGCGGATTGTTATCGCGTACCAGCATCGAAATGCTCTCGATGCCGCCGCCGATGGAAACCTCCGCGCCTTCGTTGATGATCTCGTGCGCAGCCATCGCGATCGCCTGCAAGCCCGATGAACAGAAGCGGTTCACGGTAGTTCCGGCAACGGAAACCGGCAAACCGGCATGCACAGCGGCGATTCGCCCAATGTTGTAACCCTGCGCGCCATGCGGCTGCCCGCACCCCAGAATCACATCGTCGATGGTCGCGGGATCCACCTGCGGAACCTTGCGCAGAACGTCCTGAATGCAATGCGCGGCAAGGTCTTCGGGACGCGTGATATTGAAGGATCCGCGTCCGGCCTTCGCCAACCCCGTGCGCGAACTGGCCACAATGACAGCTTCTCTGCTCATATTCGTCTTCACATCATATCGATGACTTGGAGTCGGAAACGATTCCCGCCAGCGATTTCGCCAGTCCTTTCTTCTCTTCGAGATTCATCTGACGGGCGATCTGGATGCGCTGCGCCTGCGGACTCCCCGCGCCATGCATGGATTCGGTGAGATACCCCACCGCGTTGCGCCCCAGCGTCATGTTCTCAATCAGGCGCAGGACTCGCGCCCGGTCCTCCACCTTCACGCCATCTCGCCCCTTGAGATACTTGCGCAGCAGCGGACCGGTTTCCGGATTGTCGAAATCTTTTTCGGAAGGCAGCGTCGCCACGAGACCCCCGGCCAGATCCTGCGCAAGCCGCGCCAGTTCATAGGGAAACCGGGTGACATTGTGCTTGCACACGTTGGCCAGCATGTCGTCGGGTTGATAATTCCCGGCAGAGGTTGGCTGCGACTCGTGCGACGCCGCAATGCCCGCTCCATAGATCGTTTCATTCAAGTGGGTCATCTCGACCAGCTTGTCCCGCACATGCGAAACTGACGCGACGCCATTGTAGTCGGCAATCAGCGCGGCTGCCCCGATAATCACATCGCCCAAGCCGGTCTTGCAGACGTAAGAGCGCCGGTGATAAGACGTGAACCGCTCCACCAGACTGGCGGCGAACTCCGTCTCCCCGTCCATGAAAATCAGCTCGTTCGGAACGAAAACATCGTCCATCACGATCATCGCTTCCTGACCGGAGAACTGCGCGTTGCCCTGATCGATCTCGCCGCCTTCCAGCGCGCGCGTGTCGCAGGACTGCCGCCCGTAGATGAAAGTCAGGCCGGGATGATTCACCGGGACCGCGGCGATAATCGCGTAGTCCTTGTCGACCGGGCGCAGCCGCATCGTCGGCATGAATACGATCCAGTGGGAATTCAGGCAGCCGGTCTGATGCATTTTGGCGCCGCGCAGAACCACGCCATCGGGACGCCGCTCCACCACATGGACGAAGAGATCGGGATCCGACTGGTCGGCCGGGCCTTTGCTGCGATCGCCCTTGGGATCCGTCATCGCGCCGCCGATCGTGTAATTCATCTCCTGCATGTGGATCAGAAACTTCTTGAACCGTTCCTGATATGCCGTGCCGCGCGCCTGATCCATGTCGTACGTGACGGAAAATAGCGAGTTCATGGCATCCATGCCCACGCAGCGCTGGAAGCAGGTGCCGGTCAATTGGCCGAGACGCCGCTGCATCTTGTTCTGCCCCACCACGTCCTCGACACTTTCCGTTACATGCAGGAACCGGTTGACGCGCCGTTTGGACAGCGACGACCACGCCGTTGCGAGTTCCGGGTTTTCTATAGCCAGATCGTAAGTGCGGGCCACGGCGTTGATGGAAGGGCGAATCACCGGATGGTCCACCGGTTCGCGGATCGGCTCGCCCATGAAATAGACCTTCAGGTTGCGCCCGCGAAGGCTCTCGATATAGTCGGCGCCACTGACGATTTCGGCGCTCTTCCCGGCTTCTTCCGGCCGGTCCACGGTGAGTTTAGACGCCATAAGATTCACGCCCCAATAATCTTTCCGCGATGCTGCGGCGCAGGCCGATGGCATCGATCGGGTCGACTGACGTTAAAGTCTTTAGCAACGAAAAACCGGAAGGCGAACACTCGCCCAGCACATTGCGCGCTGAATTTTCGATCCTCGCCATCGCATCCCGCACATACACAGCGGCCATGCCGGCGGCATTCGCGCCTTTTTTCTGTGCCGCAAGCTTGCGCGCCCGCATCACGCTGGATTCCATCGCCAGAACTTCCATCATCATGTCCGCGATATTCATCATGATTTCCTGCTGTTTGTCGAGCGCCGCGCCATGCTTCTTGTACGCCTGCCCGATAACGTAAAGCGCCGCACGCTTGGCATTATTGACGATCCGTATCTCGGGATCGGGATTCTGGTCCGGCACAGGCGCAGCCGCTGCTGCCTCCAGAATATCGTTCTGCCCCCGCGCCGCGCGTTTCAGCGGCATACCCGCAATCACCAGCCGGTTGATTTCATTAGTGCCTTCAAAAAGCCGGTTGATCCGCGAATCCCGGTAGCATCGCTCCACCGCATAATGCTGATGAAACCCGTAGCCGCCGTGAATTTGCACGCCCTCGTCAACCACGAAGTTCAGGGCCTCGGAACAGAAGACCTTGATCATGGAACATTCAGCGGCGTATTCTTCCACAGCCTTGAGCTCCGCCTGAAGCGGGTCCGGGTTAGCGTCCGCGATTTCCTTCATCTTCGATTCAATGAGGCCGGCAACCCGCCACAACATCGATTCGCCCGCGTAGATGCGAATCGCCATCTCCGCCACCTTGTGCCGGATGGCGCCGAATTCCGAAATCGAAGAGCCGAACGCTCGGCGCTGCTTGACGTACTTGAGACACACGCCCAGAACATACTTGCCCGCGCCGGTGGTCGCCGCCCCCAGCTTCATGCGCCCCACATTCAGCACATTGAACGCGATGATGTGCGCCCGGCCGACTTCGCCTAGAACGTTCTCCACCGGCACCGGCACGTTGTCGAAATAAACCGCCGTGGTGGACGTCCCCTTGATTCCCATCTTCAGTTCTTCTGCCCCGCTGGTAACGCCGGGGAACGCGCGCTCCACCAGAAACGCGGTGAATTTGTCGCCGCCTACTTTCGCGAACACAGTAAAGATGTCGGCCGCGCCACCATTGGTGATCCACATCTTCTGCCCGTTGAGAATGTAGTGCGTGCCCTCGGGATTCAGATCGGCGCGCGTGCGGGCGCCCAGCGAATCGGAACCGGCCTGCGGTTCGGTCAGCGCATACGCCGCCAGCAGATCCACGCTGGCCAGCTTCGGCAGATACTTTTGCTTTTGCGCTTCGCTGCCGAAATAGAGAACCGGCAGGGTCCCGATGCCCGTGTGCGCGGAATGCCAGCCGCCATAGGAGGCGTCGCTGGCCAGATGTTCGGCCACCAGCATCACCGAGGCCAAGTCCATTTCCATGCCGCCGAACCGCTCGGGAATGGGCACCGCGGTGAGGCCGATCGCGGCAGCCTTGCGCAGCACGCGCCGGGCGGTGGCGTAGTCCTTGCCACGAATGGCTTCAAGGTTGGGCTCGACCTCGTTCACGAAGAATTCGTCGGTCGTGCGCGCAATCGCGAGGTGTTCCGGAGTAAGGTCCTCGGCGGTAAACACGGCGGCTGGTTCGGTGGATTCAGTCAGGAACGCGCAGCCGCGCAACGCAGGCGTGAGAGTTTCGGTGGGAACCATAGGACTTCTTTAATAGTAATCTCGTGGGATGACCTCCCCTTCCGGTTTAACGGAACGCGCCGCTGTTCTCGCCATGGACTGCCAGGCTGGCCTCGTGTCGGTCTATGCGAAGCCGCCGGAGGAGTTCGCGGCGCGCGCGTCGCAGGTATTGCAGTCCGCGCGCAGCGCCGGGCTCCCGGTGGTGCACGTTCAGGTGGGGTTCCGGCCCGGACTTCCGGAAATCAGCCCCAGGAATAAGATCTTTGCGTCCCTGAAATCATCCGCGCAGCATCAGAAACTGTTCGAGGGGGCCGCGGGCGCCGTTCACCCCGCGCTCGGACCGGAACCCGGCGACATCGTAATCACGAAACATCGGGTCAGCGCGTTTGCGGGTACCGACCTGGCAATGGTCCTCAGAGCCAAAGAAATCAGCACGGTCGTCTTATTCGGCATTGCCACCAGCGGCGTTGTTCTTTCCACGCTGCTGGAGGCCTGCGATGCGGACTTTAAGATCGTCGTCATTTCCGACTGTTGCGCCGATCTCGACACCGAACTTCACGACGCGCTGCTCAACCGGTTGTTCCCGCGAAGGGCTGACGTGCTGACGGCCGCCGATTTTGTGAAATCTCTGCAGCCCTCAGACGCCACTCCCTAATCGCGCGCCGACCGCAGGATCGCCGCCACACTCAGCTCGACATCCTCTTCACTTGTTGCCCACGACGACACACTGATGCGCATCGCTGTGCGCCCCTGCCACACCGTTGGACCGCACCAGCAGGTTCCGTCCTGCTGCACGCGTTCGATCACCTGCCGTGTGCGCGCTGCATCGCCGAAGGAAACCAGCACCTGGTTCAGCACCACTTCATTCAGAATCTCGCAGCCTCCCGCCTCAAGTTCGCTGGCAAAGCGCGATGCATGACGGCAGTTCCGCTCGATCAGATCGCTTAATCCCGAACGGCCCAGCGAACGCAGCGCGGCCCAGATATCCACGCCCCGCGCGCGCCTTGAAAGTTCCGGCGTGTACTGCGATGGCTCACGATGCTCGCCGGTCGGCAGATACGCGGCCATCACCGACATTGCGCGCTTCAGCGCATTCGGATCGCGGACAAATGCGAGACCGCTGTCGTAAGGAACATTCAGCCACTTGTGCGCATCGGTAGCCCACGAGTCGGCATCGGCGAACCCCTCGGCCAGATGCGCATAAGCCGGACTGGCGTTTGCCCACAAGCCGAACGCACCATCCACATGCACCCATGCCCCGTACTCATGGGCGCGCGCGCAAATCTCAGCCGCCGGATCGAAAGCCCCGGTATTCACGTTCCCCGCCTGTATGCAAACGATCGCCGGACACTGGAATCGCGGCATCTCGCTGGCGACCATGCGCCCCTGACTGTCCACCGGGACGCGAACCACGCGCGATCGGCCAAGGCCAAGCATCCCCAGCCCTTTGATCAGCGATGAGTGGACCTCGTCACCCACCACCACCGTGATCGGCGGCGCGCCGAACAAGCCATCGGCCTCCACGTCCCAGCCTTCGCGCGCAAGAACCGAGTGCCGGGCCGCGGCCAACGCGGTGAAATTCGCAACCGTCGCGCCGGTCACGAAAGCCCCGGCCGATTCCGCCGGCAACTTGAGCAGGTCCAATAACCACGCCAACGAAACTTCTTCCAGAGCGGCGCCGATGGGCGATGCGACGAAGAGGCCCACATTCTGATCCCAGGCGCCCGCCAGCCAGTTCGCCGCCAGCGCGGCAGGCAGTGAGCCACCGATCACGAATCCGAAATATCTCGGTCCTGCCATTGCTGCGGTTGCGGGAGATCCCACGCGGTCGAGCATTTCGAGGATGGCTGCCGGAGATTCCGGCTGTCCCGGCATGGTCTGATTCAACTCCGCCAGTCCGGCCAATGCATCCGGACCCGGGGCCACGCTCCTGCCGTCCAGAGTCTCCAGATAACGCGCGGCAATCGTGGCCGCCTGATTCAGCAAATCCCGCATCCGATATGGATGCGGTTAACCCGCTGGCGGGTTCGCCTTTGTATTGAGATAAAATCGAGCACGTCACTTATGAAAAACCGCATCGCGTCTCTTGTTCTTCTCTCGGGCCTTTCATGCGCCTTGTTCGCCGCTCCGCCCGCGCCCGCCCATGCAGCGTCAAGAGCCCCGGCGTCTCTGCCCAAAGCCACTCCTGCCGAGGTCGGGCTCTCCGCCGAGCGCCTGGACCGCATTAAGCAACAGCTCACCGCCGATACAGCCAAGAACATGATGCCGGGCGCGTTGATCATGGTGGTCCGCCATGGCAAAGTGGCCTACTTCGAGCCTGCCGGCGTCCTGGATCCGGCGACCAAAGCTCCCATGACCCGCGATGCGATTTTCCGCATTTATTCCATGAGCAAAGCGGTCACTTCGGTCTCGGCGATGATGCTTTTCGAAGAAGGTAAAATCGCCATGACCGACCCCGTCGCCAAATTCATCCCTTCTTTCGCCCGGATGAAAGTCGGTGTTGAGAAGACCGATGCCTCCGGCGCTAAGACTCTGGAACTTGTAAACGCCAGGGGTCCGATTACCATTCAGGATCTGATGCGCCATACGTCCGGCATCACGTACGGCTTCTTCGGCGCGGGCATGGTGAAGAAGGCCTACAACGATGCGGGCGTGCTGAAAGGCGATTACACAAATGCTGAGTTCGCCGAGAGGATCGCGAAGCTTCCCCTAGCTTATCAGCCTGGCACGACCTGGGATTACAGTCACTCCACCGACATCCTCGGCCGCGTGATCGAGGTCGTCTCCGGCAAGTCGCTCTATGAATTCGAAAAGGAACGTCTCCTCGACCCGATGGGCATGAGGGACACCAGTTTCTATGTAACCGATCCCGCCAAGCAGGGCCGCATCGCGGAGCCGTTTCCGAACGATCGCGTGTTCGGCGTTGACGCGTCATTCAACGATCCGCGCGTTGCGCAAAAGTGGGAATCGGGCGGCGGCGGAATGGTGAGCACCGCGACGGACTATTCGCGTCTCCTGCAAATGCTGCTCAATGGCGGCTCGCTCGATGGGAAACGCTATCTCAGTCCGAAGACTGTGGCGTACATGACTTCAAACCAGCTGGGCGAAGGCATTGTGCCCGGTCCCTATTATTTACCCGGGCCCGGTTATGGATTCGGCCTGGGATTTGCCGTGCGTCTCTCGCAGGGTGTGGCCACCAATGCGGGTACGCCAGGCGATTACGAATGGAACGGCGTCGGCGGCACGCACTTCTGGGTCGATCCCAAGGAAGATATGTTCGTGGTTTTTATGATGCAGTCGCCGCGCCAGCGCCAGCACTATATGACAGTGATCCGCGACATGGTTTACGCCGCCTTCGAAAAGTAGACGCCGCTAATCCGGATTGAATTCGAACGTCTGGCCTTCGACTCTCGCCACCAGCCTGCCACCCGCGAGCGTCTTGTTCTCGCGGTTCAGCGGAATGAACAGAGCGCCGTCAGTCGATTGCCCCGGTGCGATTCTGGTCTGCGCAAAAGCAATCGCCGAAGCGATCGCCGCCGCTTCCAGTTTCTGCGGCATCCCGCTCCCGGCGGCATTCTGCCGTCGCAGTTCATAACCATTTGTGGAACGCATGTGCGGGATGCCGTAGAGTGTGCTTTCGTACGACGTCACCAGCTTCACCACATCGGCGTGCGACCCGTGGGCGAGCAGGAGATTGACGACGTCATTAGCCGGTAGCGCGGCCACCGGGGCACCGTCGTGAACATAGGAAAATTGTTCCGGCTTCACCGTCCAGTACGTTCCCGAACCGTTCGCAACCGACACTTGGATCAAACCAAATCCCGCGACGTGATTCGGCATGTGCGTAAAAATAATTGTCAGTCCGTTGCGGGTAAGCGTCTGATATTTCTGTCCGTTGGCCTCGTACTCGATGACCTGCGCCGAAGCGCTGGCCACCGTGAGGGCCAGCGAAGCGACAAGCAAAGCTCTTCGGCGCGAAAGCATCTCATTCATCTTACCGACAGAACTTGCACACCGCGGACGATTTGATTTTTTCCACTACGTCCGTAAATCATCCGCCACAGCATCCTTCCGAGTTGGTGCAATACCGTACAATGTGTGGCTATGCGGACTGGGCTTTTTTACGGATCGCTGATTTTTCTCCCTTTCCTGGTGCTTGCCTCTCCTGCTGATCCAGGAAATTTCGAACAACTTCTGACAGAGGCTCACGTCGCGCTGACGAAGTCCGATCTAGTCGCCGCCCGGGCTTCGCTGGACGAGGCGTGTCCTGCCCGACCGGTTCCTGCAACGTCGCCCAGATCCGCGCTCTGTGAAACCGAAGCTGGCGCGATCGACGAAGCCGCCGGGCAGACGCAGAACGCCGAAGCCCACTACCGCCGTGCCATCCCGATGTGGGAACAGCTCGGGCCGGACTTCAGCACTTTTTACGCCACGGCCCTGATGGATCTCGGCAACCTTTATCAGGCACGGCACCGGCCGCACGAAGCGGAGGCGGCGTTGACCAGGGCACTGGCGCATGCCGGCGAACACGATCCGGTTCGCGCGGTAATAGCCACGCGTCTCGGTAGTTTCTATAGCGAATCGAGCACGCCGGAACGGGGCCGCCCGCTCCTGAATGAAGCCATCGCCATGCTGCGCGCGCGTGCGGCGTCAAAGCCCGCTGAAATGGCGCGCGCCTGCAACGCGCTGGGCATGATCGATGTGCGCGCAGGCACTTACAAGACTGGCGAAACGAACTTGCGCGAGGCGGTTTCCATAGCGGAGCACAGCCTCGGCGAATCGCATCCGGACACAGCGCTTTATGAAGGCAATCTCGCGCTCGCCCTCTACCTTGAAGGCGAATACGCACGCGCTGAAGTGCTTCTCCGGCGGGCGCGCCATATTATTGAAACGAGCCTTCCGCCAGAGAGTCCGCGGCTTGGAAATGTACTCGCCAGTCTCACTGTGGTCGAAACCGCCCAGGGAGAATTCATTCGCGCCGAAACCGATGGCAAGCAGTCGCTGGCGATTTTGACGCGCCTGCGCGAACCGGATAGCCCTGAGATTGCGGTGCAGCAAGTGACCCTTGGCGCACTTTATCTTAAAGAGAAGAAAATCGACGACGCCGCCGCGCTCCTGCCTGGCGCAGTGGCCGTCGAACGACTGCTGTCTGACGATTCGCGTCTCCCCGACCGCCGCGTGCTCGCCGATGGAATCCGCAGGCTCGGGGAATTGAAAGCTCTGCAGCGCGACTGGACCGGCGCGCGCACCCTGTATGCCGAAGCCGTCTCGATCTACGAATCGACTCTCGGCCCCGCCCATCCCGCGATCGCTCCGGTGCTGCTTGAGTACGCAGGCGTACTCAAGCATTGCAATACACCAGGAGCGCAGGTGAAAGACATCGAAGCCCGCGCCCGCGCGATGAAGCTCTGAATCGCGCCGCCGCGAATGCCTCGCCCCGAACCCTGCGCGCCCCGCCACGTTTCACCGCCGCTTCACCCCAAACGAATATCCGTGTGAGTCCGGCACCCGCAGCATGGTGGCATGCGGCTCGATCTCTGGATTCATTGCCGGACCCTTTTATTCTCCGGCCTGCTCAGTTTCTTCTCCGCGCTCTGCTTGCCTCTGAAGGCCACACCTGTCGCCCCGAACGACTTCGATCAGATGATGAAGCAGGCGCGCGGCGCTGTCACAAAATTCGATCTGGTCTCGGCTCGCTCCCTCGTGAAGCAGGCCTGCCAGAACGAAGTGTCAGCCTGGGATCCGTCCGTGGAAGTCGCCTCCGCCCGGGCGGCCGTATGCGAGACCGAAATGGGTGTGATCGAAGAAGCAGACCGCCGTACAGACGCCGCCGAAGCGCACTACAAACGCGCGCTCTCGATTTGGGCGCAGCTCTCTCCGGCCTACAGCATCTATCACGCCACCACTCTGATGAATCTCGGCACCATCTATCACACGCAACGCCGGATGCCCGAGGCCGAAACGATGCTGACCCAGGCTCTTGCGCTGGCGCAGGACCCGGCCAGCGGCGAGAGCGATGCGAAGCTCATCGCCACCGTCAGTAGCCGTCTTGGCAGTTTCTACACGGACTCGGGCGCGCCGGAACGGGGACGCCGCCTGCTGACCGATGCCATCGCCGCTTTGCGCTCTCAGACAGCGGGAGGCAGTGTGGAAGTGGCCTTCGCATCCAACTCTTTGGGCATGCTGGACCTTCGAGCCGGCGATTACAAAGCCGCGCAGGTGCACCTCCGCGAGGCGGTCTTGCTGGCCGAAGCCGAATTGGGTGAAGATAATCCCGACACCGCTGTTTGCCAGTCCAATCTCGGGATGGCGCTTTATCTGGACGGCCAGTACGACAGGGCCGAACTGCTGCTGCGCCGCGCCCACTATGTCGCCGAAAGCCGGCTGCCGGGGAGTGTCGAAGAGGGCCGGATTCTGGCCACCCTCACAGCCGTGGAAACGACCAACGGACGTCTTGCCCAGGCGCAGTCCGACGGTGAGCGCGCGCTGGCGATCCTCTCTGCTAAACGCGATCCGCAAAATCTGGAACTGGCATTCGCGAAAGGCGCGCTGGCTACGGTCTACGTTCGTGAAGGCAAACTGGCCGAGGCCGCGAAGCTTCAGCCCGATGCCGCAGCGCCCCAGGCCGAAACGGTTCCACCGCGTCCGCACGCGCATTCGCCCCACAAGGCGTTGTTTTGGAGGCGTCGTTCACCATAATCGGGCCATGCTGACGAATTCCGTTCGCACCAAAACCGCGCTCCTCTTTACCCTCGGAATTGCACTGCTGGCCCCCCTGTCGTGGGGACAATCCATCACCGCGGGCGATGTCGCCGGGACGGTGACCGATCCCAGCGGGGCCGCTGTACCCAGAGCTGCCGTAACGCTCACCAACGTGGAAACCAGCACCACTCAGAAAGCCATCACCGGAGCCGAAGGAAATTATCGTTTTGCTTTCGTTCCGCCGGGCATCTATAAGGTCAGTGTCACCGGAAATGGATTCCAAACCCAGGAGCGCACGGGCCTCGCCGTCAGCGCCGGACAGCCCACTGCCTTGAATCTCCAACTTGCCGTCGCCAGTTCTTCGCAGACGGTGGATGTGGTCGAAGCGCCCTCGGCCCTGCAAACCGAGAACGCCGACGTCGGCAGCACGTTCAGCCGGGAAATGGTGCGCGATCTGCCCAATCCCGGAGGCGATCTCACCTATGTGGCGCAGACCGCGCCTGGCGTCGTCATGAACACCCAGGCCGGCTACGGCAACTTCGTGGCGGATGGAATGCCAGCTACGTCGAACCTTTTCACCATCAACGGGCAGAACTATAACGACCCGTTCTTCGGCATCAACAACAGCGGTGCGTCGAATCTCCTGCTGGGCTCGAACGACGTGGCCGAAGCGAGTGTCATCAACAGCCCCTACTCCGCGCAGTATGGCCAGTACGCCGGTTCGCAAATCACCTACATCACAAAGTCCGGCACGAATCAGTTCCACGGGAATGCGATCTATCAGTGGAACGGCCGCGCACTCAACGCGAACCAGTTCTTCAGCAATACGGTCGGCGCACCCACGCCGTTTAACAATTTCAACCAGTGGGCTGCCGGAGTGCAGGGTCCCATATGGAAAAATCGCACCTTCTTCGATGCGGATTACGAGGGCCTTCGCAGCGTGCTTCCGACCGCCAGCGCACTCACCCGCATTCCCAGCCCGCAATTCGAGACTGCCACACTGGCGAATCTGACGGGTAACGGCAATGCCAGCGAGATTCCGTTCTACAAACAACTCTTGGCCATCTATAACAATGCGCCGGGCGCGGCTGCGGCTACGCCGGTGGCAGGCGGCGGCTGCCAGACATTCACCGGACTTACGGCCGGCGTTCCCTGCGCGCTTTCCTTCCGCACCACACCCCCGAATACCAACAAGGAATATCAGTGGTCCGGCCGCGTCGACCATACCTTCAATGACAATGATCGCGGCTATATCCGCGTTCTCCGTGACAGCGGTTATCAGCCCACGTTCACCAGTCCGTTCGGTCCCACCTTCAACGAGCAGAGCAACCAGCCGCAGATGTCCGGCCAGGTTTCCGAGATCCACACCTTCGGTCCCAACACCGTGAATCAGTTCAACGGCTCGGCGCTGTTCTATGCGGCAATTTTCACTCCTTCCGACGCCAGCGGGGCGCTGTCCGCCTTGCCCACGTTTATTGGCTTTTCAGGGAATCCCTTCACTGCCGTCGGCGCGCTGGGGCAGCCGCCGTTTCCCCCGGGCTTCTTCTTCCCGCAGGGCAGGCGCGTATTTCAGTACCAGATCATCGACGACTTCTCCCATGTCCGCGGCAAACATACCTTCCGCATGGGTTTCAGCTGGCTGCACGACAACATAACAGATCTCGATTTCGAAGCGCTCGGCGGCCCCATCCACGGCGAAATCGCGACCACCATCGCCGATTTCTTCAACGGCGGTGGAACGAGCACGGCGCTCACGCAGGCTTTCCCCTCCTCGCCGGAGCAGGGCTTTATCTTTAACACCATGGGCGGCTACGTTGCCGACGACTGGAAAGTAACCGACCGGCTTACCATTTCTCTCAACCTGCGCCTGGAGCATTACGCAAATCCCGCGTGCAGCGCCAACTGCTTCGCAAGGCTGGCAAATACTTTCACGGGCGCAGCGAGCCCCGATGCCGCGAACACGCCTTACAATCAGCTCATCGTTTCCGGACAGAAGAATGCCTATCCGAATACTCAGGCTGTGGTCTGGGAACCCCGGGTTGGCATCGCATGGCGTCCTTTTCAGAACAGTGACAAGACTGTAATCCGCAGCGGTGCCGGTGTCTTTGCGGACGAACTGCCGGGTGCATTGACCGAAGACGCCGCTTTCAACGCCCCTGGTCTCAATGCCTTCACGGTGGGCAATGTATCCGGCGCGGCGCTGGCCCCGGGAGTGGCGAACAGCCTCTTCAACACGGCCGCGCAGGCCAATCAGGCGCTGCTCGCACAATTCAAATCCGGTGGAAGCCTCAACTCGATTTCGAAGTCCGTTCCCGGGTTTTCGCCGCCGAACTTCTTCTCATTCCCGGAAAATTTCCACCAGCCCGTTTATTACAAGTGGAACTTCGAGGTGCAGCAAACGCTCCCCTCGAACATGGTGTTCACGTTCAACTATTCCGGGATGCACGGCGCGCACATCCCACTGGCGGACGCAGGGCTGAACGCTTACTGCCCCGCGAGTGTCTGTCCCAATGGCTTCCCCGGACTGCCTGCCGTCGTCCCCAATGCCGCACTCGGCCTGGTCACCCAGTATTTTTCCGCCGGGACGTCGAGCTATAACGGTCTGACGCTCAGTCTGCAAAAGCGCCTCTCCGCGGGACTCAGCTTCAATCTCAATTACACCTGGAGCCACGCGCTCGACGACGTTTCCAACGGCGGCGTCGCGAACGAAAACTTCGGCATTCTGGATACCGACCCGAACATCGGATACGCCCAGAACCCCCATAACCTCAGAAGCAACTATGGAAACTCCGATTACGATGTGCGGCATTATCTGAGCGCCAGCTTCGTGCTCACCGATGCGCTTCGGCATGCCGGTTTCCATTACGGCTCAGATCGCCTCTTCGGCGGCTGGACCCTCTCCGGTAATTCCTTCTTCCGTACTGGCCTGCCGTTTACCGTGATTGACAACGCCAGCCTCGCCCCACTGCTCGGCCTGAATTACAACGGCTATATCCTTGCCT
>DASZLO010000156.1:0-17228 GCA_035552315.1 Bryobacteraceae bacterium | reverse complement strand
AATTTCGTGTGCGGATAGAACGCGGCCGCCGTCGCGCATGTGAGACATCGTCTGTTTCGGGCCGGCATCTGTGCCGATATGCATGTTGCGGGTTGTGATCGGGCGAGATCCGCGGATACACTGAGGCGAAGGCTCAGTTTTGGCCGCTGTTCTTCACAGGCTGCAGTTCGGGTTCACCATCTCCTACCACTATCTGTTTCCGCAGCTCACGATGGGGCTGGCGTTGCTGATCGTTGTATTCAAGACGATCTCCATCGTGCGCAATTCGCCGCTGGCAGGCGGTTCGGCGCGCTTCTGGGGACGCATCTTCAGCATCAATTTCGTCTTCGGAGTTGTGACGGGCATCCCCATGGAATTCCAGTTCGGCACCAACTGGTCCGCCTTCTCACAGCGCACCGGCGGACTGATCGGACAACCGCTGGCGATGGAAGGAGTGTTCTCTTTCTTCCTGGAATCGGCTTTTCTCGGCTTGTTTCTGTTCGGTGAGCGACGGCTCTCCAAATGGGGACACTGGGGGGCCGCGTTCATGGTCTTCCTGGGGTCGTGGCTTTCCGGATACTTCATCATCGTCGCCAATGCGTGGATGCAGCATCCGGTCGCGTACCGGGTGCTGGGCAACGGAACTTACGATGTCACCAGCTTTTCCGCTCTGCTGAACAATCCCTGGGCGCTGCTTGAATACGGGCATACGATGAGCGGCGCCGTAATTACCGCCGCATTTGTGATCGCCGCAACCGGGGCTTTCTACCTGCTCAGTAACCGCTTTCCGGATTATGGGCAAATGTTTCTGCGTACGGGAGTCATCTCGGGCCTGCTGTTCTCGATGCTGCAGATTTTCCCTACCGGCGATGCGCTGGGCAGGTACACCGCCTATCACCAGGCCACGGCCATGGACGGCATGGAGGGGCATTTTCATACCGGGAAAGGAGCGCCGCTGGTTATCCTCGGACAGCCGAATGTGGAAGAAGAGCGGATTGACAATCCTCTGGTTGTGAACAGGATGCTGAGTTTCCTGATCTACGGCACGCCGAATGCGGAGGTCGCCGGCCTCGACGCTTTCCCGCGAGAGAACTGGCCTACGAACATTCCGTTGCTGTACTACGCCTACCACATCATGGCGGGTCTTGGGACGGCTTTCCTGGCGCTGATGGCCGCTTCCGCGTTTCTGCTCTGGCGGAACAAGCTGTTCACCACGCGATGGATCCTTTGGGCGCTGATGCTCAGTTTTCCGTTCCCGTACATTGCCAATACGGCGGGCTGGTTCACCGCCGAAATGGGACGCCAGCCGTGGCTGGTGTACGGGTTGCTGAGAACCAATGACGGTTACTCGAAAGCCATTCTCGAAGGGAACACGATGTTCACTCTGCTGGGGTTTCTGGGGCTCTATACGCTGCTATCGGTTCTCTTTGTTCTGCTGATGTATCGCGAACTCGATCAGGGGCCGGGTGCCGTGTCAGGTCCTGAAGTGGACCGGAGCGGCGTCCCTGTCCCGGCCAGAGAGGCATAACTGCTATGGGAGCTGTCTGGTTCTGGCTGGTGGCGGCGATGCTGAGCGCTTACATCGTGCTGGATGGCTTCGACATCGGAGTGGGTATTTTGCAGCCGTTCATCGGGAGGAACAGCGAGGAACGCGGGGCGCTGCTGGAAACGATCGAACCGGTGTGGGATGGAAACGAAGTCTGGCTGATTGCGGCCGGCGGTACGATCCTTTTCGCATTTCCGGTTCTGTATGCGATCGCCTTCAGCGGGTTCTACCTGCCCGTAACCACTATTGTGTGGCTGATCGTATTCCGGGGGATCGGGATTGAACTTCGGAGGCACATCCAGTTCCGGCTGTGGCGGGAGTTCTTCGACGCATGCTTTGTGCTGGCGAGCCTGCTGCTCGCGCTGTTTTTCGGAATCGGCCTGGCCAACGTCGTGAGGGGCGTAGGCATGAATCCCGATGGTCCTTTCTTTCTGCCTCTCTGGACCAATCTTCGGCCGGGTCCAATGCCCGGACTCCTGGACTGGTTTACGCTGCCAGGCGGGTTGCTCGCTATTGCCAGCCTGGGCCTGCACGGGGCTCTTTATCTCACATTCAAGACTCAGGCGGAATTGCAATTGCGTGCGCGGAGGTGGGTATTCCCCCTGCTGGGGGCCGTCGTCATTCTTACCGCTTTCAGCATTCCCGCAATCGCTGTTGTGCGTCCCGCCAGCCTGGAAAATTATCGGCGCTTCCCGGTCGCGTTCGTCGTGCCTGCGCTGGTTGTTGCCGCACTGGCGGGAATATTAATCTTTTCGCTTCGCGGTCAGTGGCGACGCGCGTTTGCGAATTCGTGCTTGTTTCTGGTGGCGATGGTGCTCGGAGCGGCGGCCAGCCTGTATCCGACGGTGCTCCCGTCCAGCGTTGATCCCGCACTCGATCTGACGATTCAAAAGGCAGAGGCGGGGCCGCACGCGCTCTCGGCCGGCCTGCTCTGGTGGGCCTTCGGCATCGCTCTGGCGATGGGCTATTTCCTCGTCGTCTATGGGACGCTCCGCGGCAGAGCGGGTCTGAATCATGCCAGCAGCCGGGAGTATTAGTCATTCGGCGGAATTGTTTGCGACGGCAATTTGGGAGGCCAGATCCTCGCTCACGAGGACGGATTGCTTCTGGCCTTCGATTCGCAGCACCAGGGAGGCATTGGAATCTTCCGTTCAATCATTAACTTCGCTCCAGGCACCAGGCCCAGGGCGCGAAGCTCGCGGAGTACAGCGGGTTGCTGGTCGGAGACGCTGCTGACTCGCGCCGGCATGTCCGTCGGACACTGGAGCAGATTTGCTGGGCACGGGTGATTACAAGGTTCAGCTGTGCCTGTCCGCGTTGAACCTTACGAACAAGGAAGCCCTGTATAACTATCTTTCGACCTTCAGCGGTACTTCGCACAGGAACGCGCCGCTGAAAAGCCTGGGATTGTTCGTGCGGCTGGTGATCGCCGAGACTGGCCTCCAGGCGCGCACTGGCGTGTCTTATAAGTGAGGCTTGCCATTCAGTGCGCCTTCCATGGAGCCGTTTGCAGGTTCGCCGGTGGTTTGTTTCTGGCGCTCCGGGTTAATTCGGAAGTCCCCGTAGCAGAGCAAATGAAGGACTGCGCCTGGACGAAGATACCAGCTGGCCCAGGCGAGAGGCGTGTCGCCATTTGCGTCCTTCGCATCGATGCGGGCGCCTGCCGCAAGCAGCAGGCGGATATCTTCCTCGTTCCCGAACGCGGCTGCGCGGTGGAGGGGAGTCTCGCCTTTGGTGCGGCAGTCCCGCATGAAAGCGCCGGTTTCCACACCGGGCCGGGTCGCGACGTTCGGGTCAGCGCCGGACACGAGCAGGATCTTCAAAAGTGGCGTGTACCTCACGCGATTCGTCTTGCACAGGACCGAGTGGAGCGCCGTCTCGCCCGTGACGGCGATGGCGCGATTGACATCCGCACCATTCTCGATAACGAACTGGCAAAGACGCCAGTGGCCGTGGAAGCAGACGCCGTTGAGGTCAAAGTTTTCCCCCAGTGCAGCCAGCGATTCACCATTGGCGAGGAGGAATTTGATGGCGCTCACGTCGCCGTAATACGCACAGTGACGGATCAGCGAAACGCCCTTCACGGTTGCGGTGGCGTGGTTACCTGCTGCCACATAATCGAAGACAAGGTCAGTGCGGCCATCAGCAATTCTGTCCAGCATTACAACAGCCTACAGGAATACAACATGAGGCCATGAAAACTATTTGACGTATTTTTTCATGCCGGGCGGGTTTACGCCGGCTCCGAAGATGTTGCCTTCCGCGTCGGCTGCTACGCCTTCGGCGTCCGCTGGTATTACGGTTTTGACGATGCCGTCCTTTACGCTTCCGATGCGGATGTCGCCGTCGGCTGCGTAGAGGATGTCGTTCCTGTCGATGTAGAGGCCGCTCGGTCCGCCGAATTGTTTCCATTCGGCCAGACGCTTTCCGCTCTGGTCGAAGATCAGGATGCGGTCGTTTTCGCGGTCTCCCACAAAAAGGCGGCCGCTGGAATCGAAGGCCAGCGCGTGCGGCACATCCAGTTCATCTTTGCCCCACTCGAGCAGGAACTTGCCGTCCTTATCCAACTTGACGATACGGGCGGTTCCGGAACCCGCAGTGTGGCCTTCCGCGACGAAGATGTCGCCGTTGGATGCGATCGCTACATCGTTGGGCTGATGGAAGCCGTCGAGCGACATCAGGACTTTGCCCTCCGGACTGAATTTCCATACCTTCTGCGTTCCTTTGCCATCGGTCACCCACACGTTGCCGTCCTTGTCGGCGCAAATGCCGTGGGGAAAGGTGAGAAGACCTTCGCCGAACGACCGGCGCAGGAATCCCGCGGTGTCGTACTGGAGGACCGGAGGCACCAGGGAACCGGCGCAGGTGTTGGTTCCGCAGCGCTCGGCGATCCAGATCGTCTTGCCGTCGCGATCGATGTCGACCGCGGTGGTGGCGCCCCAGGGCCTTCCCGCAGGCATATGGAAGTAGAGATCGAGCTGGGTATAAGGGCTTTGCGCGCAGGCGTTTTGAACGTAAGCGGAGGCGAACAGGAGAAGGAGGAATCGCATTGAGCAAAAAAAAGCGCAGGCCTTTTGGGCCTGCGCTTTTACTTCTTCAAAACAACGGTTTAGTTATTCGGCAGCGCGTACGCGATGTACTCGCCGGAATACGAACCGCCGCTGACGGCCACGATGACGTACTGCTTGCCATCGACCATATAGGACATGGGCGAACCGCTTTGCGGAGCGGGCATGAAGACAGCACCCATTTCCTTGCCGTTCGTCTTGTCATAGGCGCGCAACATCGCGCCGCGCGGGTGCTGCTTGTCCGCGGGAACGGTGGCGTCGCCGGTGGTGGTCGTCAACTGGCTGTCGCCGAGGATAACCAGGTTCTTGGTGATCAGGAGTCCGACGCTGCCGGGCTGGCCGGTGTTGCCGTACGTGATTTTATGTTCTGCCAGAACGCGGCGAACCGCATCCGGCGTTTCGCCGTAGGGAACCTGCCAGGTGATGTCACCCTTGTCGATGTTGATCGCCGAGATGACGCCATACGGAGGCTTCACGATGGGAAGACCTTCGACGAGCAGTCCGCCCTGTCCGCCACCGCCGCGACCTGCCGCTGCTCCCGCGGGAGGCGCTGCCGGTCCACCGCCACGGCCACCGCCGGCGGGACGCTGGGGAGCATCCGCCGCGCTGCCGAAGCCGGGGCCTTCCGCCACGCGGAACTCCTGATCGTTCCGTCCGGAGACGTACTTGATGTCGGAGAAGCCCTGCGGCGGAGTACGCAGAGAGATCGGCGTTACGGCCGACTGCTGCGCCTGCGCGAACACGGTGTGGAGTTCGGGATCGAAGCCCGCGCCCGGCCAGTTGGTACCGCCGCTGGCGTTTCCGAGATTGATAGCGCCGAGGAAACCCTTCGGGTCGCCAACGATCGGAGGCGTGAACATCTGGTTGGTGACTTTATAGCGGGAGATGTTGTCGATGGCCTGAGCCCGCATCTCTTTGGTGAAGTCGATGAGGTCGTCCGGAACCTTCAGGAAGTTCCGCGCATAGGCCGGAGGCTTGGTGGGGAAGGGCTGCGTGGCCGCGGTCTTTTCGCCGGGCACGTCCGTCTGCGGCACGGGGCGTTCTTCGATCGGCCACACCGGCTTGCCGGTGATGCGGTCGAACACATAAAGGAACGCTTCCTTGCTGGGAAGGGCAACGGCCTTGATGGCCTTGCCGTCGACATTGACGTTCATCAGCAGCGGGGCCGAGGAAAGATCGTAGTCCCAAACCGGGTGGTGCACGATCTGGAAGTACCACTTGCGCTGGCCGGTGGCGAGGTCCACGCAAACGAGGCTTTCGCCGTAGAGGTTGTTGCCGGGGCGCTCGCCACCGTAGTAGTCGGAGGTGGGGGATTCAACCGGCAGATAGACCAGACCGGACTCTTCGTCCACCGAAATCTGCGTCCAGACACCGGTGTTGCCGTTGGTGTCGGCCGAGCCGTTTTCCCAGGTGTCGTAGCCGAATTCACCCTTTTTGGGAATGGTGTGGAATGTCCAGATCAGTTTCCCGGTCTTGGCATTGTAGGCGCGGACCAGACCCTTGGTGTTGTTGTGGGTGTTGACCGTCATGCCTTCTTTGAAAGAAGAGCCGACGATGATGGTGTCCTTAACAACGGTGGGGGTCGAGTGGAGGCCGGCTTCACCGGTTTCGAGATCGATCTGTTTGCCGGTCCCGGTGTACATGCCTTCCTTCAGGTCGACGATGCCTTCTTTGCCGAAGCCGTTGATCACGGCACCGGTGTGAGCATTGAGTTCAATCAGGCGGAAGCCGGTGCTCACATAGACAACACGGTCATCGCCTTTACCGTCAGTCCAGTAAGAAACGCCGCGGCCGGAAAGCTGCCGGGGGGCGATCGCGGCGCGATTGCCTTCGCGCATGCTGTGGGCCCAGATGAGTTCACCTGTTTTGGCATCGAGCGCGACTACGGACCGCCGAGTGCCGGCGGTGGCGTATAGGATGCCCTTCACCATAATCGGCGTGCCTTCGAGCTTATATTCCGGGCGAGTGCCGAAGCTATCGGTCTTGAAACGCCAGGCTACTTCCAGTTTGTTGAAATTCGATCCGTCGATCTGGGCCGCGGGTGTGTACTTGGAACCGTTCAGGTCCGCAGTGTACATGGGCCATTCAAAATTCTTCGTCGACGGCTGACCGGAGCCGCCCTGTTGACCGGACACCTGGGGCGCCATCCAGAGTGCAAACCCTGTGGCTACCGCCGCGACCGGCAATAACACCTTGCCAAGTCCATTCATTTTCTTAAGCTGCATACTCTCCTCAAAAAACTTTTCCGTCTTCCGGAGTCTGCCCGCAGGATACAAAAAGTTAACGATTTCGTTACCTGTTTCGGGACTCTGCAGTAGTATACACAATTCCGGAGGGGGTTGGCTGACGGCGAGGTTGCACTATGGGGTGGCAGCGGCAGGAAAGGTGTTGATTCTCTCCCGCGGGTTGGCGGAGGCCCGGTTATTCCGGGTGCGTGTGGGGGTGGCTGTGGGGGTGTTTATGCGGATGCGAGTGTTCCGTGCCGGCGCCGTGCCTGTGACGGTGCGCGTGCAGCAGATTGGCCCGCTCCAGCAGGGAGGCGTCGCGCAGGATCTCGCGCGGTGAACCCTGGGCGGCGATGCGGCCTTTTTCCAGAACATAGCAATAGTCGGCAGTGTCTTCCACGACTCCCAGATCGTGGGTCGCGGTAATCACCGTTTTGCCGGTGCGGCCCCAGCCGATGAGGAGGTCGATGATCTGGCTCTGGCTGCGGGGATCGAGCGCGGCGGTGGGTTCGTCGAGGAGCAGTACTTCCGGGTCGAGGACGAGAACCGAGGCCAGCGCCACGCGTTTCTTTTCGCCGCCGGAAAGGCGGTGGGGCGGACGGTCTTTCAGGTCCGCGATCTGCATCAGATTGAGGGCTTCGTTGACGCTGCGAAGAATCTCCTTTTTAGGCCAGCGCAGCTGCAGGGGCGCGAATGCCACTTCATCGAAGACGGTGGGGTTGAACAGCTGGGCATCAGGGTCCTGAAAAACCAGGCCGACGCGCCGCCGGAAATCGAAGGCGAACCGGTCGTCTTCGAAGCGTTCTTCGGTCAAGGCCTGGCCGTGAAAGGAAACCACGCCGGATTCGGGGAAATAGAGGGCATCGAGGAGACGCAGAAGCGTCGATTTGCCGGAGCCGTTGGCCCCCAGCAGGGCCAGGCGCGCGCCGGATTCGATCTGGAGCGAGACGCGCTCGATCGCGGTCAGCGACTGGTATCTGTAAGTCACGGCGTCCAGCTGAAATACCGGGGTCAATGTTGCCACCAGAGCATGGCGAAAGCCAGCGCCGCGAATCCGGCGAGCCAGCACCAGTCGACGGCGCGGGCCTGAAAATCGTCCAGCGAATAAACCTCGCCCCGAAAGCCGCGGGACAGCATGGCGAGGTGAACATCGCCGCTGAGCTGCAGGCTCTTGCTGAGCAGAACGCCCGCCGAAGCGGCGGCGAGACGGCGGCGGTCGGCCGGTTCCAGATGTCCAACCGTGCGGCTCTTGCGCGATTCGAGCATCTCGACAGCGGTGCGGAGGATGACGAAGATGTAGCGATAGGTCATGCCGAGAATCACCACGGCCACGAGCGGCACACGAAAGCTCCGCAGCGCCCGCAGGACGCGCGGCCACGAAGTGGTCAAGACCAGTAACGCGGAGAGCGTGGCGGCTGTCCCGGCCCGCGAGAGGAGAAACGCGGCGGCGCGGAGACCCTGTCGGGTGATGGCGAAACCGCCGGCGGTCAAAACGGCATTTCCCGGTGTAACAAAGATGGCAGGCAGGGCGATGAGTCCGGTGAAGAACAGTACGGGTATCCAGATCCAGCCCGCGAGTTTCGCGAGGGGAATTCGTGAGCCGATCGCCAGCAGCAGCGCTATTCCGAAGATAGCGGCGATGGCCCGTAATTGTCCGGCCGCGGCCACGACGATGACGAGCCCGAAAAGGCCGGCGACTTTAACGCGCGGATCGACGTGCTGGAGCCAGCCGCGTCCGGAGGCCAGGAGTTCCGCCGAAGCGGCGTATTCGGCCGCGGACTCAAAACTCCGCAGCGTCTTCTCGACAAAAGCGTTCATGGCGTGCGCCAGCGAATGAGACGGCTGATGGTGAGAAAGAGAAGAATGATGATTCCGGTCCCGGTGATGGCGGAGAGAAGATAGCCCCAGCCGGCGCTCTTCAGGAGGGGCGGGGCATAGCGAGGCATAGGTGCGGTCCAGAAAGCGGCCAGCTTTTGCAGGCCAGCGGGGACCTCGCCGGGGAGCGGTGCGCCGGAGGAAGTGGAGGCGATCCGCGAGCGGGCCGCGGGGTCGGAGAAATCGCGCGGCGCCCATTCGCCCCAGGCGGAACCGGCGGCGAGGATGCCGAGGGGCGTCAAAACCATGAATAGCGCGAGCGCGGCCCACAGAGGCCTGGTCGTGACGGGAGCTGGATCGGGTCCGGACTCGATTGCGTCGGGCGCGGTCGAGCGAAGCAGTTGCGGCTCGGCCCGCTGCAGATAAGCGACCGCGCCCGCCGAGACCACCATTTCCGCCAGACCCGCGATGGTGAGGTGCCCGATCATCATAGCCGGGATGGCGATATGCAGGGGATATGGGGCGTACAGAGGGGCGCCGCTGGAATCGTGATAGAGGAGAGGCTGAATGCCGAACTCCAGCGCCGCAATGAACGCGCTGAGATTGATGGCGAGGTATCCGGCCACGGCGGCCGCGATCACGCGCCTTGGCGACTGGATGGCGGAGCGTCCGGCAAGCAGGCGATAGGTTCCGTAGGCGGCGAGCGATCCCACAATGGCCATGTTGAAGCAGTTCGCGCCAAGGGCTGTGATTCCACCGTCGCCGAAGAAGACGGATTGAACGGCGAGGGCGGTGGAGAGCGCCAGAATGGAAGCCCAGGGACCCAGCACGATGGTCGAGATTCCTACGCCCACGGCATGTCCGGTGGTGCCACCGGGGAGCGGCAGGTTGAACATCATGATGATGAACGAGGAGGCGGCGAAGACTGAAATCAGCGGGATGACGCGGGTGTTCAAAGCCCGTTTCATTTTCCGCAGGGAAAGGTACCAGAAGGGGGCCGATCCCGCAAAGAGCGTCGCGCAGGTAGCCGGGCTGAGATAACCGTCGGGAATGTGCATGACGCCATCAATATGGTAAACGTCCCGAGAGTTGGGCGGCGTCGTCCGCGCAGGCGGCCGGCTAGAAGACGGACTTGACGGGAACGTTGAACGCCACGGTATTCACCACGCCCTGGCGCTGAAACTGCACCCAGACACGGTAGACGCCGGCGCGCGGAAAGATCATATTGAACTGCAGTTCCTTGTAGGCGTTGCGGGAGGCGTCGCTCGACTGAAAGGGATGATTGTGAATCATGTCGATCAAATCGGAACTGGCGGCCAGCATGTGACCCATGGTGCCGAGGTAGGGCTGGATGCCGTCGTCCGGCGTGACCCGGAAATACATCAGCTCCTTCTCCCCTGAAACGGGCTGCGGGGGGCTGAGAAGCAACTCCACATGGGAATTCTCGGTGGTCTGCGGCGTGAGGTCCGCGGTAAGTTTGGCGGGCGCCAGATGGAATCCCTCGCCCTTTACGAGGACGGTATTGGTGATCAGCTGCGGGGTGCCGCCCCGGGGGTAGAAATCGCTCAGCACGCGGTACATGCCGGGCTTGGGGAATTTCATGTTCAGATGAAAGTCTTCGTTGCCGGTGCGTTCAGGGTGCGTGTGGAGGAAGAACTTCAGATCCTGGCTGACCACGAAAAGATGGAACAGCTTCTCATGCACGATGTCGAAATCGCGAACCGGCTTTTTCGTGCGGGGGTCTTCGATATCGAAATCGAGAGTGGCGGGCTCGCCTGGCCTGACGAGGTGCGGGGCCGTGGTGAGGTTCACAGGATATTCTTTCAGATCCATGATTCCCTCGACCAGCTTCATGCCGCAACGGGGACAGTACCCCGGAGCGGCTGACCTGACGTCGGCATCCATCGGACAGACGTACTCGCCGTCAGGATAGTTGGGGGCTGCGGAGGCGTTTACGGCGGCGGCAGCGGCGTTGGCGTTCAGGGCAGCGAGTACGCGGGGATCGAGCGGCGGGGCATGCAGGACGCAAAACAAAGCTACCGCAACCAAGGCAATAATGCGAAACATCGGGACCTCTTCAAAATAACAGATACGGCGGTCGCAATTCCGGTGCGGCGTCTGCTGCGCGTCTTCGCGCTATGTGTTGCGTGGCCACGCAAATACGAGGCTGCAAGCTACTGATAATATGTGGAGCAATTACGGACTTCCAGCTGCGTTTCAATATGGTGAGGTGCGTTTGAAAAGCGTTCTGAAATTGCGCCTGGTACTCGCGGCGTTCGCCTTGCTCGCGGGATGCGGGGGATCCGGCCCGAAGCATTACGCATTGCGCGGGCGCGTGCTGACCAAAAGCCCGGACCAGTTGACGGTCAGTCACGAAGATATCCCCGGCTTCATGCCTGCGATGACGATGGCTTACGCGGTGAAGGATGCGGCTGGCTTTCAAAAGGTTGAGGAAGGCGACGCGATTGCGGCCGATCTGGTGGCGGATCAAAAGCAGAATCCGTGGCTGGAGCATCTGGTTGTCACCGACAGCAGCGGGCGGGACACGATTCACAACACCACCGCGGACGATCTTGAGCCTGGATCGGAAATTCCGGATGTGGAGCTGGTGAACCAGGATGGCAAGAAGATTCACCTGGGCGCGTTCAAAGGCAAAGCCGTGTTGATTACGTTCATCTACACGCGGTGTCCGTTCCCGACTTTTTGCCCGCTGCTGAGCAATGAATTCGCGTCGCTGCACCGCGAACTTCTGAAGACGCCGGGAGACTACAAGAAAACGCATCTGGTCAGCGTCAGTCTGGACCCTTCCTTCGACACTCCGGCGGTGCTGCGCAAATACGGCCTTTCGTACCTTCGCGACGATCCCGCTGGATTCGAGCATTGGGACTTCGTTGCGACGGCGCCCGCCGATTTGAAGAAACTGGCGGCGGCGTTTGGGCTGACGTATTTCGAAAAGGACAACCAGATCACGCATAGCCTGCGCACGGTGCTGCTGGCTCCGGACGGAACCGTGGAAAAAATATGGTCGGGGAATCAGTACCGGAAAGACGAGATTCTCGATTCCATGCGTCAGGCGGGAGCGGCGCAAGCGAGATGAGGCCATGAGATACGGATTGCTTTCCGCGGGTCCTGTTCTGGCAGCGGCGCTGCTGGCGGGCGGCTGCAGCAACAAGCCGGTGACGCTTGAGTTTCCGGATTTCCCGGAGGGCGTGGTGAGTCTCGATCTCGGTCAGCGAGTGACGATTGAGGTCGCCGCGAAAAACGATGGCGGCAAGGGCGTGACGTGGACATGCACGGGGGATGCCTGCACAACGCTCGTAACAACCCCGACATCGGCGAAGTTTAAGGCCCTGGGGATCACGGGGACGGCGAAGATTACGGCTACCTCGAAAAAGCAGCCAGCGGTTAGCAAAGCGATCAGAATTATCGTGGGTTTGAACGAGACGCCGGATCTGCTGTGCCGGGTTCCTGAGACCCCGGCTGACGTCACGGGCGATTGATACGATCGGGCCATAAAAAAAACCGGCGCTGTTTCCAGCGCCGGTTTCTTATCGAACTATGATTTGAGTGACTACTTCTTCTTCGGCCACGGCGCGCCGGTGTAGGCGGCGGTGACAGGGCCGATGCCCTTGTAAAGGAACTTCTGTACGCGCTGACCGCGATAGGTCTCCGTCGTAAAGATGTCGCCCTTGGAGTTGGTGGCGATGCTGTGCACGGCGTAGAACTCGCCGGGCTGGCGTCCGCCATCACCGAAAGCGGTGAGTTCCGTCATGGACTCACGTTCGAAGACGTGAATGCGTTCGTTGGATCCATCGGCAACGTACATGAACTTCTGCTGCGGATCTTTCGAGAACGCGATTTCCCACGCCGAACCGTCACCGAGGGTGTTGGTCAGCATGAACACTTCCTTCACGAAAGTGCCGTCTTCTTTGAAGATCTGGATGCGGTCGTTGACGCGGTCGCAAACGTAGATCAGGCCGTCGTTGGAGGGAACGGCGCAGTGAACCGGGTTGCGGAACTGTTTGGCGGGGGGCTGGCCAGGAACATAACGGCCGGCATTGGCGTCATCGATCTGCTTGTTGCCATAAGCGCCCCAGTACCGCTTCATCTTCAGGGTCTGCGGATCCCACACAGAGACGCGCTTGTCGCCGTAGCCGTCGGCCGCGATCAATTCGCCTTCTTTGTTGAAGCGAATTTCCGCAACGCCGCGCGGGGAGCTGGTGTCATTGCTGCCCTTGTTCATGTTGGCTCCGCCGATTTCGCCGAGCCACTTGCCGTCCGGCGTGAAATGGAGGATGAAGCTGTCGTGATACTGTCCGCCGCCGGTTGCGACGCCGGCTTCAGCGCCACCGATGGGCGCATTGGCGCGACCGCCGCGAGCGGGTGCGGCTCCGCGTCCAGGAGCGGCTGCCGCTCCTGGATTGGGCGTGGTCTGACCGCCGCCATTGGCGCCGAGCCAGACAGTGCCATCGGGTCCGACTGTGATGCCGTGATTCGAACTCGGCCAGTCATGACCTTCTGCTTTGCCCCAGTGACCGATGAGGTCGCCGGCAGGGCTGAATTCGAGGACGTCCGGCGCCGCGACGCAGCATTCTGCGCTGGGCGGGTTCGTCATTGCATAAGTTTCTTTCCCGGAGGAATCGAACGTGCCGGGCCGGTGAATGATCCAGACGTTGTCATGAGAGTCGACGTCGAGACCGATCGTCTGACCGATCACCCAGTGATTCGGCAGCGGCTTTGGCCACAGAGGATCGACCTCGAACCTGGGGGCGGAGACGCCTGCAGCCTCAACGCGGGCTTTTTTGCCGACGACCGCGGAGCCAACTCCGAGTGCGGCGGCGAGTGCGAGTATCGTGGCACCCGCGTAGATGTTACGTTTCATAAATCTTTAAATCCTCCATTCCGGAGGCCTCGGGGGAAAAGCGGTTCAGGCGCGGAACGCAACTACTATACATGATTCGTTTTTGAATTGTAAACTGGCTATATGCGATTCAGATTGCCGCGGCTGGCCCTTTCCGCGGCATTGTGTTACGCGCCGTACGCCTTCATCGCGTCGGCTGCGATTCGTCCCTTCCCTGAAGATATAGCTGTCCAGGCATATGTCAAGCCGGCGGGAGACAAACTCGAGCTGCTGGTGCGGGTCCCCATGGCTGTCTTCAACGATGTGCAGTTTCCGTGGCGCGAGCCTGGGTACCTTGATTTTCCGGCAACCAATACGACTCTGCCGGGTCTGGCGAGATACCGGATAGCCGATTCCATCGACGTCTTTGAAGACGGCGCAATTCTTCCGAAGCCCCGAGTGATTTCAACGCGGGTGGCAGTTCTTTCAGACAGCTCTTTCGCAACTTATGACGAAGCTCTTGCCCACGTAAAAGGTCCGCCGCTGGATGTATCGATCAATACGCTTCCCGGTCAGTCCTGGCTGGATATTTTGTTCGAGTACCCGATTCATTCCGAACACGCGAACTTTTCCGTGCGAACCAGGTTCGCCCACCTGGCCGTAAGTGTTTCGACGACGTTGAAATTCATTCCGCCGGGCACGGATTCGAGCAGCCCTTCGCGAACGTTCACCTATACGGGCGATCCGGGCCGCGTCATTCTCGAACCGCGGCTTCCTGAAGACGTCATTCAGTTCCTGCGATGGGGGTTCGGGAGCCTGCTCAACGGTACGGATTATTTACTTTTGATTTTCTGCATGGTGCTTCCGTTCCGGCGCGCGCGCGAAATTGTTCCGGTGGCGGTGGCATTCGCCAGCGCCATTCCGATCACGCTGATTGCGTCGGCGAGCGGGTTGGCGCCCGACGGGCTATGGTTCGGACCGCTGATTGACACCTGCGTGGCAATTCTGGTGCTCTACACCGCGCTGGCGAACATCGCGGGAGGCATTACGCCCGGGCGGCGCGCCATTGCCGCGCTTATATTCGGTTTGATTTCGGGCTTCAGTTTTTCGTTTGGCTTCGCAGCCAAAGCGCAATTTGCCGGAACCTATCCGCTGTGGTCGGCAATCGCTTTCACCGTCGGCGTGGAGGCGGCGCTGCTGCTGGTGGTGGCCGTGCTTGTTCCCGTGCTGGGACTGCTTTTCCGCTACAGTTCGGCGAAGAGAATCGAAGCCATCGTTCTTTCGGTCCTGGCCGCGCATGTGGCCTGGCACTGGATGACGGAGCGATGGGATCGTCTGGACCGGTTCCCGTTCAACTGGCCGGTGTTCGACGCGGCTTTGCTGGCGGTGGCGATGCGGTGGATGATGATCCTGGTTATCTTTGGCGGCGCGGTCTGGTTTATCGCGGGCGCTCTGAACTCCCGCAAAGAACGGGGCCATGAAATCTAAGGCCCTGTTGTTATGCCTCGCGCTGGCGGGCTCGGCCTTCGCGCACGAGGTTCCGGACGATGTGCGGATCCACATTTACGCGAAGCCGATTTACGCGAAGCCCTCAGGCGGCAAGATGCAGTACATCGTGCGCGTCCCTGTAAACGCGCTGATCGACACGCTTCTGCCTATGTTGCCGGGACCGGGCTATCTGGATCTGGCGCAGTCGGAAGCGATGCTCGGGGTACCGGCCAGCGTGTGGGTGAGCGACCTGCTTACGGTTTACGAAGGCGACACAAAGCTGGCAAAACCGCGCGTTCTCAAAACTCTTCTGGCGCGTCAGACGGACCCTTCATTCAACAGCTATGCGGAAGCGCTGGCCCATGTAAACGGTCCGAAGCTGCCGGCCAACTCGCTCGTCATGTGGGACAGGGCGGTTATGGATGTGCTGCTGGAAACCCCGATCCGCTCTGACCGTTCCGATTTTCAGTTCGTGCCGCGCTTCGGCAGGCTGGGTGTTAAGGTCACCACGACGTTCGATTTTCTGCCGCCCGGCGGCGGCGTGCGGGCGTACGAATATGAAGGCGATCCTCCACCGTTCCTTTTGAATCCTTCGTGGGACCAGTCGGCGGCCCACTTCATCGAAGCGGGATTTTTCAACATCACCAGTCAGACGGACCATTTGATCCTGGTCTTCTGCATGGTGCTTCTGCTGCGCCGTTACCGGGCGCTGCTTCCGTTCGTGGCGACTTTTACAGCGGCCCATTCGGTGGCGCTGATTGGTTCGGCCTATGGTTTGGGGCCGGCGGGGATTTGGCTGCCGCCGCTCACCTACACGCTGATGGCGCTTTCCGTGGTCTATCTGGCGCTTGAATGCGTAATGGCGGTCACCGGCAAGAAGCGTCCGCGGCAGGTCCGGTGGATTGCGGCGATCGCGTGCGGGCTGGTCTTCGGCTCCGGATTCTGGTTCGCGCTTTATCCGGTTTGGCAGTTCGGCGGGGATCATCCGCTGGTGTCGGTACTTTCGTTCAACTTCGGCATCGAGCTGGGGCAGCTTCTCGCGCTGGCCGTGCTGGTTCCGGTGGTGAACCTCTTCCTGCGATTCGTGGTGGCAGAACAGATCGGCACGCTGATTCTGGCGGGGATTGTGGCGCATATGGACTGGCACCGGATGGTGGAACGGGCCTACGCGCTGAACCGTTTCGAAAGCCAGTTGCAATGGCCTGTCTTCGATCTGCGGTGGATGGCCGCTGCCCTGCTTGCCGCGGGGCTGATCTGGGTGGGTCTCCACAAGAAAACTCTGCAGCCGGAATGACTCCGGACATATTGGCGGCCAGGGCAACGGGCGATACATCCGAGACGTGGCGCCGTGGTTATCGACTTGCAGCCGAACTCGAAGGGATCGAGTTTTGGGGGGCGGTGCGTTTCTCCGCGGGGGAAGTTATGAGTCATCCTGCTTCAGTAATGGACAACCCGGAGTATGTGACGCTCGGGGTGAGCGACGGAACCATTATGGAGGCTTATGTGGCGCGGCCAGCCGGAAGGCCGCGCGGAGGTCTGCTGGTTTTTCAGGAGGCCTTCGGAGTGAACGCGCACATCTGCCAGGTGGCGGATCGTTTTGCCCGGGAAGGCTATCTGGCAATTGCGCCGGAGCTTTTTCATCGCACCTCACCCGGGTTCAAGTGCGGCTATAACGAATTCCCGGCGTCGGTGGCGCACATGCGCGCGATGACCGACAAGGCTCTGGAAGCGGATATCCGGGCCGCTTACGCCTGGCTGCCCGAAGGACTTCCGGTGTCTGCTGTCGGCTATTGCCTGGGAGGGCGTACGGCATGTGTCGCGGCCATCATCCTGCCGCTGGCGGCGAGCGTTTCTTATTATGGTGGCGGCATCGGTCCCAGTACGTTTTTTCCGAATCTGCTGGACCGCCTGCCGAACCTTCAGGCGCCGCTGCTGCTGTTCTGGGGCGGGCTCGACCGGAACATTCCGCCGGAGAGCATCCGGCCGGTGGAAGACAAGCTGCGCGAAGCGAAGAAGAGTTTCACGAATGTGGTGTTCTCGTATGCGGACCACGGGTTTTTCTGCGATGCCCGGGGGACGTATAACGAGGAGGCGGCGACGGAGTCGTGGGCGCTGACGAAGGCGTTTCTGGCGCAGCATGCGCGATAATGGCCGGCCTGAGAGATTGAGAGTGGAACCTGAGATCCGCGAGTTGACAGAAGAGGCGACGGAAAAGGTCCCGACGAAAGATATGGTGGAATTCTTTGCGCCTCTGCGGGGCCTGAATA
>DASZLO010000155.1:0-12964 GCA_035552315.1 Bryobacteraceae bacterium | reverse complement strand
CTTGTCGCAAATTTTTTTAACTGATGCCCGAACTTTCATTCTGTTTATCCGATCTTTTTAACTATCCGTCCCCGCGTCAGGTCGTGTTCCCCGAACTCAACCGCAACCCGGTCGCCCGGCAGCAGCCGGACCCAATTCCTTTTCGCCACCCCGGCCCCGTGAGCCAGAACCTGCGATTTGTTACTCAACTCCAGCTTGAAAACCAGGCTGGGCAATTCTTCCAAAACCACAGCTTCGACCGTCATCTTCTGTGATCTCTGGCCTGAATCGCGATATCGACATTCTTATCGCCACTCAAGTTCTGATCCCAACCTACGGTCCGTCGCTCTTATCGCCACTCGGTCCGGTCCACCAACCTACGGCCTGGTCAAAACCCAGGGACCGTCCGCCGTTACCGCCACGCAATGCTCAAAGTGGGCCGAATAAGAACCGTCCTTTGCGACGGCCGTCCACTTGTCCTTCAAAACCTTCGCCTCGGGCTTGCCGGCATTCACCATCGGCTCGATCGCCAGCACCATGCCCTCGCGCAACCGTGGATTTTCATTGCGCCGGTCCACGTAATTCGGAACCTGCGGATCTTCATGCAGCTGCGTCCCGATCCCGTGTCCCACATATTCCCGCACGATCGAGAAACCGTTCCCGACCACGTAATTTTCCACCGTCCCGCAGATCTCGAACAGCCGGTTGCCTTCGCGAACCTTGTCGATCGCCAGTTCCAGCGATTCCTCGGTCACCTTCAGCAGCTTCTTGGCCTGCTCGCTCAGCTCTCCCACCCCGACCGTCAGGGCCGAATCGCCGAAATATCCATCCAGCGAAACGCCCGTATCGATCGAGACGATGTCGCCGTTCTTCACAATCCGCTTCGGGTTCGGCATGCCGTGCACAATCTCTTCGTTGACCGAAGTACAGAGCACGTAACGATACCGCTCACCCGCCGCCGGCACGAAGTAATTTTTGAACGCGGGCTTTGCCCCGGCGTCCGCCATCATCTTCACTGCCGCCACTTCCAGATCCCAGGTCGAAATCCCTTCCTCGACCATTTCGCCCAGCGCCTGCAGAATCTGGTAAACCAGCAATCCGCTGCGCCGCATCTTATCCAGCTCCGACCGGGTTTTCCGAACGATCATTTTAAGCTTTACCCGACCTGAACCAAATTCGCCAGCTTCGCCTGAACCTCCCGGAAAACCTCTTCCGGAGATCCCGTGCTGGCATCCACCCGATACACCCGGTGGCCGTCGTTGTGCCGGAAAAACTCGATCAACGGTTGCGTCTGGCGTTCATACTGCTCAAGCCGCTCCCGGACCACATCTTCCCGGTCATCTTCCCGAATCACAAGCTCCATCCCGTCCAGATCGCACTTGCCCTCGACTTTTGGGGGATGAGAGACCGCGTTGTAGAGAGTGCCGCAAAGCGGACACACCCGCCTTCCCGTAATACGGGAGATAATTACATTGTAATCAACAACCAGGTGAATTACCACCTCTTCGACTCTGGCCGAGGCCAGCAGCCGGATCATTTCCTTCGCCTGCCCTGTCGTCCGCGGATACCCGTCGAGGATAAATCCGCCCTTACAATCGGGTTCGGCGATCCTTTCCCGCACCAGACAGTTGGCTAATTCATCCGAAACCAGCGACCCCGCCCGCAGCGTCGCGGCGATTTCCTGCCCGATCGCATCGTCCCTCCGGATATGTTCCCGAAGGATGTCTCCCGTCGATATCTGCGGAATCCCCAGCCATTCCACGATCAGCTTCGACTGCGTTCCCTTCCCCGATCCGGGGGATCCGAACACAACCAGCGCGGCCGGCTTCCGTAATCGCGCCCGGCCCAATTAGAACGACCGGCGGCGTCCGCGAACCCGGCCCGCCCGCGGCGTGAACCCTTCATAATGGCGCATAATCAACTGCGCTTCGATCTGATTGATCGTATCCATCGCCACGCCGACCACGATCAGCAGCGAGGTGCCGCCAAAGTAAAACTGCACATTCAAACCTTCCAGAATGAAACGCGGGAAAGACTTGTCGATCGCATTACCGATCAGCGGCAGATGCTGAAGGTGAATACCGGCGATCATAATGTCCGGGATCAGGCAAAGAATCGCCAGATAAATCGCGCCCACAAACGTGATCCGCGTCAGAATCGTGTTCATGTAATCCGACGTGCTGCCCCCCGGCCGGATGCCCGGGATAAAGCCGCCGTACTTGCGCATGTTGTCCGCCGCTTCGTTCGGATTGAATATGATCGAAACGTAGAAGAAGCAGAAGAAGATAATCAGCGTGATGAAAAGCAGCACGTAAAGCGGCTCGCCGTGCTGAATGCTTTTCAGCGTATTGGAAATCCAGGCGTTGTTCTTCACAAACGGCACATTGGCGATCGTCTGCGGAAAAGCCAGAATGGATGACGCGAAAATAACCGGGATCACACCGCCCGCATTCACTTTCAGGGGCATGTGGGTGGACTGGCCGCCCATTACGCGGCGTCCGATAACGCGCTTGGCGTACTGCACCGGAATACGGCGCTCGGCCGTTTCCACCATGACGATGAAAGCTACCACCGCCACCATCATCACCAGCACGACCGCCAGAGTCAGCGGGTTCCATTCATGCGTCACGAAAACGTTGGTATAGAGGTTGCCGATAGCGGACGGGACGCCCACCACGATTCCTGTAAAGATGATCAGCGACATGCCGTTGCCCACGCCGCGTTCGGTGATCTGCTCACCCAGCCACATGATGAAGGCTGTACCGGTGGTCAGCGAAAGAATCGTCAGCAGCACAAACGAGATGCCGGGGTTGATAACGAAGTTGCCGCCCTGTGCGGTCTGCAGACCCATCGCAATGCCGAAGGACTGCGCGATGCCCAGCGCAACCGTCAGGTATCGGGTCCACTGGGTGATCTTGCGGCGGCCCAGCTCGCCTTCCTTCTGAAGCTTCTCCAGCGTCGGAACGACGACTGTGAGCAGCTGCAGGATAATCGACGCCGTGATGTACGGCATGATGCCCAAAGCAAAGATGGACAGCCGGCGGATGTTGCCGCCCGCGAACAGATCGAAGAAGCCGAAGATGGAACCGCTCTGGCTGCTGAGGAAGTCCGTCCAGCGCTGGGTGTTGATTCCGGGGGTCGGAATGAAACTACCCAGCCGGTAAACGGCCAGCATGAGGAAGGTGAATCCAACCCGGTTCCGAAGATCTTTGATCCGGAAGATATTGCCTATCGCTTCAAAAAGCTTGCCCACGATTTATCTCGCTCTTTTCCCGATCCTGCGAATTTAAGCCGCGCCGTTTTCGGATGCGGCTCCGACGACTGTCGCCTTACCGCCCGCCTTCTCAATTTTCTCAATCGCCGCTTTGGAGAAAATGTGCGCCTCGACGCTTATGGCGCGCGTGATCTCCCCGGAAGCCAGAACCTTGAGGCCGGCGCCCAGCTTGTTGACGATACCCAGTTCAATCAGCCGGTCGGCATTGAACGTGTCGCCCGCCAGCTTTTCCAGATCCTTCAGGTTGACGATGGCGAACTGCTTCTTGAAAATGTTGGTGAAACCGCGCTTCGGCAGACGGCGATGCAGCGGCATCTGGCCGCCTTCGAAACCGCGCATGATGCTGTAGCCGGAGATGGAACGCGCGCCCTTGTGTCCGCGGGTCGAGGTCTTGCCTTTGCCCGAACCCATGCCGCGCCCGATGCGCTTTTTCCGGTGCTTCTGCCCGGCTGGTGGTTTGAGTGAACTCAGATTCATTGCAGAATGTCCCTTATTAGTCTACTAGCGCCAGAAGATGCGGAATTTTCTTGACGAACCCGCGGAACGACGGGGTATCCGGCCGCTCGACGATCTGGTTCATCTTCTTCAATCCCAGTGCCCGCACAATCGACTTGTGCTTTTCGGGCGTGCAGATCGGGCTGCCGATCAGCTTGATTTTGATTTTTCCTTCACTTGCCATTTTGAACTAAGCCTTTTCCTGAGCCGTAAGGCCGCGCATTTCCATGACGGCTTTGCGATCGCGCAGCTGTTCGAGCGCGTTGATCGTCGCCTTCACCACGTTGTGCGGATTGTGGCTGCCGATCGATTTCGTGAGCACATTCGGAATTCCGCACGCCTGCACTACAGCGCGCACCGGTCCGCCCGCGATCACGCCCGTTCCGTCCTGCGCCGGCTTCAGCATCACCATGCCGGCCCCGAACCTGCCCAGCACCTGATGCGGAATGGTGTTGTCGAGCAGATGCACGCGGCGCAGATTCTTCTTCGCCGCTTCAATGCCCTTGCGAATGGCCGAGGGAACTTCCTTGGCCTTGCCCACACCGAATCCCACGACGCGCGCCGAAGAATCGCCCACCACCACCAGAGCCGAGAAGCTCATGTTCTTGCCGCCCTTGACGACCTTGGTGACGCGGTTGATTGCGACCACGTTTTCCTTCAGATTCAGTGATGCCGGATCGACACGTTTTACGATGACAGCCATTAAAACTCCAGTCCCGCTTCCCGCGCCGCATCCGCCAGCGCTTTCACGCGGCCGTGATAAATATAGCCGCCACGATCGAAGACCACTTTGTTGATGCCCTGCTCTTTGGCCCGCTCGGCGATCGTTTTGCCGATCGCTTTCGCCGCCGCCACATTGCCGCCGGAGGCCTTCGTGCCTTCCGACTTTTCGTTGGAATTCGCCGCCACGAGGGTCACGCCCTTCGTATCGTCGATCACCTGCGCGTAAATGTGAGCCACGCTCCGGAACACCGCCAGGCGCGGACGCTCTGCCGTTCCTTTGAGCTTTTTCCGGATGCGAACATGAATGCGCCCGCGAATTTCGTTCTTCGAGATCTTTTGAATCATTTACTTCTTACCTCCGGTCGCGCCGGACTTACCGACCTTCTTCTTCAGAACTTCGCCGGTATAACGGACGCCCTTGTTCTTGTAAGGATCCGGTTTGCGCAGCGCCCGGATATTAGCCGCCACCTGACCGAGCAACTGCCGGTCATGGCCTGACAAAATCAGGTGCGTCTGTTTATCGATCTTCAGATCCACGCCGTCCGGCAGCAGAAATTCGATCGGATGCGAATAGCCCAGCGTGAAGACCGCGATCTTGCCTTTCACGTCGGCGCGATAGCCGATGCCCACGATGTCGAGCTCACGCACGAAGCCGGTCGAAACGCCCTGTACGGCATTGGCGGCCAGCGCGCGGGTCAGCCCGTGCAGCGCGGCATGTTCGTCGGAATCCCGGAGAATCTCCAGCTTCCCGTCGTTCTGCTGAACGCGAATTCCCGCGGGTATCGGTACTTCAAGATTCCCCTTGGGCCCCTGCACTTTCAATTGGTTGCCAATCTGTATCTTCACCGAGGAAGGTAACGGAATCGGCTTTCTTCCTACTCTGGACATGCGCTCCTCAAAATTCCTGATCTTGCCTGACTGCCGCTACCAAACCCGGCAGAGAATCTCGCCGCCGACGCCCTGTTTATGCGCCGTCCGGCCCGTCATTACGCCCTGCGGAGTGGTGAGGATGCTGATGCCCAGCCCTCCCTGCACTCGCGGAATATCGGTCTTGCCGACATAGGTGCGGCACCCGGGGCGCGAGACGCGCTCAATCCCGGTAACCACCGGCGAATTATCCGTCGAATATTTCAAGTAGATCTTGATGACCTTTTTCACGCCTTCTTCGGCGACCTTGAAATTCGCAATGTAGCCTTCCTCTTTGAGGATTCGGGCAATCTCCGCTTTCAGTTTCGATGCCGGTACGTCCACTTTCGGATGGCGCGCCGCCATGGCGTTACGTACCCGAGTTAGCATGTCTGCGATTGGATCACTTGTCATTTATCCCGTACCTCCTTTTTTGGTTTATTCAGTGTGCTACCAGCTTGACTTAACAACGCCCGGGACTTCGCCGTTCAGAGCAAGTTGCCGGAAACACAGACGGCAGATGCCGTATTTACGCAGAAACGCCCGCGGCCGTCCGCAGCGCCAGCACCGGTTGCGGTGACGGCATTTGAATTTCGGCTTCTTGTTATCTTTCGCGATTTTGGCGGTTGTTGCCATTCAATCTCTTCTCCAGCTCTTAAACGAAACGCCTACTGCCGGAAAGGCATTCCCATGCCCTTGAGCAGCGCCACACCTTCAGCATCCGTCCCCGCGGTGGTGATAATGCTGATGTTCATTCCCTTGGTTTTTTCCACCTTGGAATAATCGATTTCGGGAAAAATCAACTGATCTTTCAGGCCCAGCGTATAGTTGCCGCGCCCGTCGAACGATTTCGAAGACACGCCGCGGAAATCGCGGACACGGGGCAGAGCCACATTCAGCAGCCGGTCGAGGAACTCGTACATCCGGTCGCCGCGCAGCGTCACCATGGTGCCGATCGCCATGCCCTCGCGAAGCTTAAACGCCGCGATGGATTTCTTGGCTTTCGTAATCACCGGCTTCTGGCCGGCGATCGCGCCCAGTTCGTTCACCGCGCCATCCATCAGTTTGGCGTTGCCGGTGGCTTCGCCGAGACCGATGTTGATCGAAACCTTCTCGATCTTCGGCACCGCCATAACGTTCTCGTAACCGAACTCCTTTGTCAGAGCCGGTACCACGTTGTTCAGATAATGATCTCTAAGTCTCGCTGCCATATGCTTGCCTTATTTCTTGTCCAGTACCTGTCCGCACTTGCGGCAGATACGCGTGCGGCGGGTCTTGCCGCCCACTTCGGTTACGTGATGACCGATTCGCACCGGCCCGCACTTGGGGCACAGAATCATCACGTTCGATACGGCGATCGGCGCTTCCTTCTCCGCGATTCCGCCCGCAATCTGCTTGGCGGGATTCTTCTTGGTATGCCGTTTCACCACGTTGACGTGCTCGACCAGAATGCGGCCGATGGCGGCCTCCACTCCCAGGACGCGCCCCGTCTTGCCGCGATCGCGCCCCGCGATCACCTTCACCTGATCGTTCTTCTTGAGCTGGATGCGAACCGGCGGCCGCTTGTCTTTCAGCAATTTCGCCGACATGATTAGATGACCTCCGGCGCGAGGGAAACAATCTTCATATACCGCTTGTCGCGCAGTTCGCGAGCGACCGGTCCGAACACGCGCGTCCCGATCGGCTCACCGATTTCGTTGATCAGCACCGCGGCGTTCGAATCGAACCGGATATAGCTGCCGTCGCGGCGGCGCGTTTCTTTCCGCATCCGCACAATGACGCAGCGCACAACCTTGCCCTTTTTAATCGCCGAGTCCGGCGCCGCTTCCTTCACCGCTGCCGTCACGACATCACCGAGTCCGGCCCGAAGCCCGAGATCGCCGCCGCGCGGAGCAATGCACGAAAGTCTTCGTGCGCCGCTGTTGTCGGCCACCTCGAGGATTGTTCTCATCCCAATCATGGTTTTTTATAAACTCCCTTTATCAGCCACTGATCAACACAGATAAACACTGATTCGGATTCTTATCTGTGTGCATCTGTGTTAATCAGCGGCCATTAATCTTCTTTAGACCTTAACGTCAAGATCGGCAGGCTGCGCAGCCCCGACCAGCGCCGAGCGGCGAATCACATCGCCCAGACGCCACCGCTTTAACTTGCTCATGGGCCGGCACTCGATGATCCGGACCACATCGCCCACGCGCGCCGCGCCGTCTTCGTCGTGCGCATAGAATTTCTTGTGCTTCATCACAATCCGGCGATACAGAGGATGCGGCACGCGGCGGCTGACCTGCACCACAATCGTCTTCTGCATTTTGGTCGATACGACTTCACCGACCTTCTCGTTCTTGTGACCCGTCGAAACCTGTTCGTCCGCCATAACTATTTGGCTACCTTCTTGCCAGTTTCAAGCTTGCCCATCTCACGCTCTTTCAAATAGGTCAGCAAACGCGCCCGGTCTTTGCGCATCTCGCGCAGCTTCCGCAGCCCTTCGGTCTGGCCCATCGACATCTGAAACTTGAACCGGAAAGACTGCTCATCAATCTCCGTCAGCTTCGCCTGCATTTCCGCGGGGTCGAGCCCCCGTAAAGTATCTTTCTTCATTCCGTCAACCTTTACTCAGCGTCTCTACTCAGCAACTTCGCGCTTGATGAACTTGGTCTTCAGCGGAATCTTGTGAGCCGCCAGGCGCATGGCCTGTTCGGCGATATCCGCCCCAACGCCTTCCATCTCGAACAGAATTTTGCCCGGACGGATCACTGCCACCCATTCTTCCGGCGCGCCCTTGCCTTTACCCATACGGGTTTCAGCCGGCTTCTTGGTGATGGGCTTGTCGGGAAACAACCGGATCCATACCTTGCCGCCGCGCTTGATGAAACGCGTCATCGCGATACGAGCCGCTTCAATTTGCCGCGACGTGATCCAGCCGCACTCCATGCACTTCAGCGCATATTCGCCGAACGCAATGGACGAGCCGCGCCAGGCCTTGCCTTTCATGCGCCCGCGCTGTACCTTGCGGTACTTAACCTTCTTGGGCATCAACATAGTTCTAGGTTCTCCCCAAAATCCTTCTTAGCAGCTATTCGTTTGTTTCCGGTTTTGCTTCTGAGCCCGCTTCAGGCTCGGCAGCCGTTCCGGACTGCGGCGCTTCTTTCCAGCTCGGAGCCGGAGGCATCAGCGGCGGCATAATCGGTCCGCCTGTACGCGAAACCCGGGCAGTCTCCCGCGCTTCGGCGGGCTGTGCCTGCACCGGAGCCGACGACTCAGCTGCGGGCGCTGCCGAAGCCACCGGAGTTCTGTCCTGCGGCCCGCCACCCGGACGATCGTTAGCCCGCGGCGGACGACGATCCCCGCGCGGACGGCCATCCCGGTCATCCCGGCGTTCATTGCGGCGCGGCTCGCCATCCATCGGCAGATTGCGTTTGCCGCCCGGCAGAATTTCGCCCTTGTACAACCAGGCCTTCACGCCGATCACGCCGTAGGTTGTGTTCGCTTCCGTGGTCCCGTAGTCGATGTCGGCGCGCAGAGTGTGCAGCGGAAGCTGCCCCTGCAGATACCATTCGCTGCGCGCGATTTCAGCGCCGTTCAAACGGCCCGAAACGCGAACCTTGATTCCCTTGCAGCCGAAGCGCAGCGCAGAATCCACCGCTTTGCGCATCGCGCGCCGGAATGCCACGCGCTTTTCGAGCTGCAGTGCGATCGACTCCGACACCAGCTGCGCATCGAGCTCGGGCTTGTGCACTTCCTGAATGTCGATGAAAACTTCCCGCTTCGTTTTCTTGGCGAGGGTGGTCTTCAGCTTTTCGATCTCGGCGCCTTTGCGGCCGATGATGATGCCCGGACGCGAGGTCCGGATCGTGACCCGCAACTTGTTGCCCGGACGGTCCACTTCGATCGAGCTGACGCCCGCCGACTTGAGCTGTTTGCGCAGGCCTTCCTTCAGTTCGAGATCTTCGCGGAGCAGCCCGGCATAGCCCTGCTTGGAGAACCAGCGCGAGCGCCACGGTTTGTTGAAGCCGAGCCGGAAGCCGTAAGGGTGAACTTTCTGTCCCATCGTTATTGTTTCTCCGCCACTTTGACCACAATGTGCGCCGTACGCCGCTGATACCGGTAAGCGCGGCCCATCGGCGCGGGCCGTACCCGCTTCTGCCGCGGACCTTCATTCACATACGCCTCGGAAACATAGAGACGATCCACGTCCACGTCTTCGTTCTTACCCTGCGCGTTGGCAATCGCCGAGTGCAGCACCTTCTCGACGGCCGGCGCGATCCGCTTGTTTACCGTACGCAGCGTGATGATGGCGTCGTTGGCCTTGCGGCCGCGAATCAGATCCACCACCAGCCGGGCTTTTTGCGGCGAGATCCGAAGATATCTGGCCTCAGCCTTTACTTGTGAAGAGTTGGTTTCCATCTTGTTCCTCTTACGACTTGGACGACTTCTCGGTGGCAGCCTTGGCCGCATGCCCCTTGAACGTGCGGGTCGGCGAAAACTCGCCCATCTTGTGACCCACCATGTTCTCGGTGATGTAAACCGGAATGAACTTGCGGCCGTTGTGGACCGCAATCGTGTGACCGACAAACTCGGGCAGAATCGTCGAACGCCGCGACCAGGTGCGAATCACTTTCTTTTCGCTGGCTGCGTTCAGTTTGTCGATCCTGTCTTCCAGGTGCGAGTCGGTAAACGGTCCCTTCTTTACGGAGCGTCCCATTATTTCTTGCCTCTGCGGTTCAGGATAAATTTATCGGTTCGCTTGTTGTTACGGGTCTTGAAGCCGCGCGTCGGCTGTCCCCACGGCGTAACCGGATGACGGCCGCCGGAAGTCTTGCCTTCGCCGCCACCATGCGGGTGATCGACAGGGTTCATCGAAACGCCGCGGTTGTGCGGGCTCTTGCCCAGCCACCGCTTGCGTCCCGCCTTACCCAGCGAGATGTTTTCGTGATCGCTGTTGCCGACCGTTCCGATGGTCGCCATGCACTCGGTTGGCACGCGGCGAACTTCACCGGAAGGCAACTTCAGCAGCGCCACCGCGCCTTCGCGCGAAACCATCTGCGCCTGCGTGCCGGCCGAACGCGCCATCTGCGCGCCTTTGCCCGGACGAAGCTCGATGTTGTGAACCACGGTGCCGGCGGGAATGTTCTTCAACTGCAGCGCATTGCCCACCAGAATGTCAGCCGTCGGACCGGACGAAACCGTCGCCCCGACTTCCAGACCTTCCGGCGCGATGATGTACCGCTTTTCGCCGTCCGCATAGTTGAGCAGCGCGATGCGCGCCGAGCGGTTGGGATCGTATTCGATCGCGGCCACTTTGGCCGGAATCCCGAATTTGTCGCGCTTGAAATCGATTACCCGGTATGCCTGCTTGTGGCCGCCCGCGATAAACCGCGAGGTGACGCGGCCGGTGTTGTTGCGGCCGCCCGACTTGCGGATCGGTTCGACCAGCGACTTTTCAGGCGTTTCCTTGGTGATGCCCTCGCGCGACACTACAGTCATGTAGCGCCGGCTGGGGGTTGTGGGTGAGAATTTTTTTATCGCCATTGTCTTCGCTTCAGCGCTACATTTCCGTGAACTCGGGGACCTTCTGGCCTGCCGCGAGTTTCACGTATGCTTTCTTCCAGTCCGAGCGATAGCCGGTAAAACGTCCCCGGCGCCGCAGTTTGCCATCGAAATTCGCCGTGCGAACTTCTGCCACTTTCACTTTGAAGAGCTTCTCCACAGCCTGCTTGACCATGATCTTGTTGGCTTCCGCCGAGACCTGAAAACAAAGCGTGCGTTCTTCTTCCTTCTTCGTGATCCCCTTTTCCGTGACCAGGGGCTTTACCAGCACGTCATGAATGGTCATTGTTATAACGCCTCCGCGCTGTGTTTCGGCGCCGACTTCGCCAGCGTCTCGCTCAGCTTGGCAGCCGCCGCCTCCGTGAGCAGCACTTTGGTTGCATCGAGCAGCTGATAAGGATGCACTTCATGGCTGCGGACCACAATCACGCCTTCCACGTTGCGCGCGCTCAGCTCGAGGTTCCGGTTATCGCCGGTTTCGACGAGCAGCACTTTCTTCGTCTGTTTGAATTTTCCCAGCGTTCCGGTGAGATTCTTCGTCTTGTGATCGGCCAACTGGAAGGCCGAAACTACCTGCAGCTCGCCGTCCCGCAGTTTCGCGGAAAGCGCCGAGCGCAATGCGCCCAGCTGCATCTTGCGGGGCAGCTTGTAGCTGTAATCGCGCGGCACCGGTCCGTGGACCGTTCCGCCGTGACGCCAGATCGGGCTGCGCACCGAACCCATACGGGCGCGGCCGGTTCCCTTCTGCTTCCACAATTTCTTGCCCGAACCCGCCACTTCATGGCGCGTCTTGACCTTGTGGGTTCCCGCGCGGGTACCAGCGAGATAATGACGGACCGACTCGTAGAGCAGGTCCTGATTCACTTCCGCGCCGAACACCGCATCGGCCAGCTCGACTTCGCCGACCTTCTGATTGTTGAAATCGACTACATCAACCTTGGGCATAGTTATCTCTTCTCCCTCCGTACCACCACATAACCGCCATTGGGACCAGGCACCGCGCCTTTAACCACCAGCACGTTGTCCTCGGTGTCAACCTCGATGATCTCAAGATTGCGCACCGTCACCTGCTCGTCGCCCATGTGTCCACCCATGCGCATGCCGGGGATAACACGTGAGGGAAAGCTCGAGGCGCCGATCGAACCGGGCGCGCGGTGATGCATCGATCCGTGCGTACCGTCGCTGCCGCGGAAATGATGCCGCTTGACGACGCCGGCAAACCCGCGGCCTTTGGATACGCCGATCACATCCACTTTCTCGTTCGGCTTGAAATCGCTGACCAGAACCTTGTCGCCCGCCTTGAGGTCGCTGCTTCCCCCGGCATTGAGTCGGAACTCGCGGAGGAACTTAGCCCCTTCCGCGCCGGCTTTCTTCAGGTGACCGGTCTGCGGTTTGTTAATCCGCCTGGCCTTCACGAATTCATTCAGACCCAGCTGGACGGCATCGTAGCCGTCGGTTGCCGGAGTCTTGCGCTGCACAACGAAACAGGGACCCGCCTTCAGCAGGGTCACGGGGACCACCTGCCCGTCCGGCCGGAACAACTGCGTCATGCCGATTTTTCTTCCCAGAATTCCTGGACTCATCTTTTCAGCCCTTTACTAAATCGTTACTGAGCCGCGACCATTCGGGAGCGGTCCCACAACAGTCACTAACCTTTACCGAAAGCCTTAATCTCAACGTCCACGCCTGCCGGCAAATCGAGCTTCATCAAAGCGTCGACCGTCTGCTGCGTAGGCTCGAGAATATCCAGCAAGCGCTTGTGCGTGCGGATTTCAAACTGCTCACGCGACTTCTTGTCCACATGCGGCGACCGCAGAACCGTCGTCCGCGAGGTCGACGTCGGCAGCGGAATGGGGCCCGCTACCGTGGCCCCCGTCCGTTTTGCCGTATCCACGATTTCCGTTGTCGATTGATCGAGCACCCGATGATCGTATGCTTTCAACCTGATTCGAATGCGATCTTTCAAAGCCATTTGCGTTAGTCCAAAATCTCGCTGACAGTGCCAGCGCCAACCGTACGGCCGCCTTCGCGAATCGC
>DASZLO010000154.1:0-38099 GCA_035552315.1 Bryobacteraceae bacterium | reverse complement strand
AGTTCCAGGACATCGGCCTGCTGGTGGTCGACGAGGAACAGCGCTTCGGCGTCCGCCATAAAGAGCGTCTCAAGGAGCTTTGCAAGAGCATCGACGCCATCGCCATGAGCGCCACGCCGATTCCCCGCACTCTGCACATGTCGCTTCTCGGTCTGCGCGATATGTCCGTGATCGAAACTCCGCCCAAGGACCGGCTCTCGATTCATACCGTGGTCGCGCCGTTCGGGCCGGACATGATCAAGTCCGCCATCGAACTGGAAATTGCGCGCGGGGGCCAGGTTTATTTTGTGCATAACCGCATCGATTCCATCTGGCATCGTGCTTCGATGATTCAGGAGATGTTCCCCGGCATCCGCATCGGCGTGGGCCACGGACAGATGCCGGAGGCCGAACTGGAAAGAGTGATGCTCCAGTTCATGCGCCACGAATTCGACGTGTTCGTTTCCACCACCATCGTGGAGAACGGTCTGGACATCCCGCTCGCGAACACGATGATTATCGAGCGGGCGGAGCATTACGGGCTCTCCGAGCTGTATCAGTTGCGCGGGCGCGTCGGCCGTTCCAACCGGCGCGCTTATTGCTATTTGTTTGTCGAGCCCGATTCCGAACTGACCGAAATCGCACGCAAACGACTGGCGGCACTGAAAGAGTTCAGTGATCTGGGCGCGGGCTTCAGAATTGCGGCGCTGGATCTGGAATTGCGCGGCGCGGGCAACCTGCTTGGCGGCGAACAGCACGGACACATCAACGCCATCGGCTTCGATATGTATGTGCGGATGCTGGAAGACACGGTTCGCGAACTGCGCGGCGAAGAGGTGGCGCCGGAAATTCACTCCGCGCTCAATCTCGGCCTCGATCTGCGCATTCCCGCGACATATATCTCGGACGAGAACCAGCGGCTCCGCGCTTACAAGCGAATCGCTCAGGCCAACGAAGAGAAGGAGCGCGACCGGATCGAACACGAACTGGCGGATCGCTACGGCCCCGTGCCGGAAGACATCCGTTTACTTCTGCGCTATTCCGGCATCAAGACGGCCGCCGAGAAGATCGGAATCGAAGCCATCGACCGGCGCAGCGGCGTGCTCAACATCAAGTTTCACGAAGCGACAAGAGTTGACGGAGAAAAGCTGATGGCGCTGGTAAGCGGAACGCCCGGAGCGCAGTTCACGCCCGCCGGAGTCCTGCGTCTGCCGGTGGTGGAATCGACTCCGGCAGGGATCCTGCAGTCCATCGAGCAGAAGCTTATCGCCCCGCTTCAATAAATTTACAGGAAAGTCTTGAACTCAATCACGTCGCCATCCTGCACGACATACTCTTTGCCTTCGGTCCTGGTCTTCCCGAGCTCCCGGGCCCGCACAAAACTCCCGCAAGCCACCAGATCCTCATACGCAGTCACTTCCGCCGAAATAAGACTCTTCTCAAAATCCGAATGAATCACGCCGGCCGCAGCCGGCGCCTTGTCCCCGGCATGAATCGTCCACGCGCGCGTCTCTTTCTCTCCCGTAGTCAGATAGGATCGAAGACCCAGCAAAGTGTACGCCTCTTTGATGAGGGTGCCGGTCCCGGTATCGGCGCCTTTGGGAATCCCCAAAGCCTCCAGATACTCGTCGCGTTCTTCCGGAGGCAACGTCACCAGTTCCGACTCGATCTCCGCGGAGACCACCACCGCGCGGGTGCCATGATGATGCGCCACATAATCGCGCACTTTCTGCACCCATGCATTCCCGTCCGGATGCGCCAGATCCTCCTCCGCCACATTGCAGGCAAACAAAGTCGGCTTGGCGGTAAGCAGAAACAAAGTCTTCCGGATGGCAGCCTCTTCCGGCGTTACTTCAAGTGAGAAGGCGTGCTTGCCTTCGTTCAGATGCGGCTCCAGCCGGTCCAGCAGAGCGATCTCGGCCTGGGCTTTCTTGTCGCCGCTCTTGGCCAGTTTCTGCTGCCGTGTGCGGCGCTTCTGAATGCTGTCGAGATCCGCCAGCACCAGTTCGGTATTGATGATCTCGATGTCCCGAATCGGATCCACCGTATCCATCACGTGCTCGATGTCGGCGTTCTCAAAACAACGCACTACCTGGACAATGGCATCGACCTCGCGGATATGGCCGAGAAACTGATTCCCCAGACCTTCTCCCTGGCTCGCACCCTTCACCAGACCGGCGATATCCACGAACTCAAACACCGACGGAATGATCTTCTGCGAGTTGCTGATCTTCGACAGGACCTCCAGCCGCGCATCGGGTACCGTCACTACGCCCTGATTCGGTTCGATCGTGCAAAACCGGTAATTCGCCGCCATGGCTTTGCGGGTTTTGGTTACCGCATTGAACAGCGTACTTTTGCCCACATTGGGCAGACCTACAATTCCGGCGCAGAGCATGTTTTAAAAGAGATTACCTTTGGGCTGATTTAAGGAAAGATAACTCTATTTTAGCCTGCACTCTCTTATTACAGGCTCTGCTGCCCGGCTATGTTTCAGGAAGCCGCCTGCTTCCACGGTCCGCAAGTGCGGGCCGAACGCAATCTTCGTCTCAACCGTTACCGCGAAGACGCGCTTGCGGTCAATGCCTGCGGAGCCATGGCCAAGGGAATCCTGACAGACTCGCCGGATCCGGCCCGCAGAACCGACAGGAAGAACTCAAATTTATCCAGCCGGGTCCGGCATTCATCGCATACGAACAGGTGGACCTCGACACGGCTCGCCGCAGCGTTGTCCAGTCTTCCAAGTGAGTACTTCTCGATTAGGTCTTCAGCTAAATGTTTCATCGAAGCGTTAGTGCAGGAAGGGCAGAAGACTCTCAGAAAAATTGCGTCTTTTCACGCAGGTGAGTTCTGTAACTCACATCCGACAAGGGAGTTGGTTCATTCCGGAACATCGCCGCGAGCAGTATCGAATCGGTACTGTATGAAAATCACATTCCCGCATACCAGCGAGGACAACCTACAATACGGGCATGCGTCTCCCCATTCTCTTCATCGCAGCCGGACTGGCCTTTGCGCAGGCTCCCGCGACGCCCAAACATCCGGTGACCGAAACCATCCAGGGAGTCCAGATTACCGATGATTACCGCTGGCTCGAAAGCAACACCGATCCCGCGGTCAAGGCCTGGAGCGATGCGCAGAACCGCTATGCGAGAAGCTTCCTCGACGCTCTTCCGCTGCGTCCCGTCATTTATGAGGAATTGAAAAAAGCCTACGGCCAGGCCGCTTCATCCTACGGTGATGTGACCTACAGGCGCGGACGCCTCTTCGCGCAGAAGCGGCAGCCCCCGAAGGAACAGCCGCTGCTTGTATGGATGAAGTCCGCCGACGATCCCGCGTCCGAAAAAGTGGTTGTCGATCCCAACGCGATCGACGCCAAAGGCGGCACCGAAATCGATTTCTATGTGCCCTCGCCCGACGGAAAACGCGTCGCGGTTTCTCTCTCGCGCGGAGGCAGCGAACGCGGCGATCTTCACATCTATGACGCCGACACCGGCGCGGCTTTGCCCGATGTGATTCCCCACGTCAACAACGGCACCGCGGGAGGCAGCGTAGCATGGCGTGCGGATGGTCAGGGGCTTTACTACACCCGGTACCCGCGCCCCGGCGAGCGTCCCGAAGCCGACACCGCCTTCTACCAGCAGGTCTACTTTCATAAACTCGGGACCGATCCCAATACAGACACCTACTCGCTCGGAAAAGGCTTTCCCAAGATCGCCGAGATTCTGTTGAGCGCATCCGAAGAGGGCCGCTCCATCCTTGCCCAGATGGAAGACGGAGACGGCGGCGAATATGCGTATTACTTACTGGGTCCTTCGGGCGACTGGATTCAGATCGCGCGTTTCGCCGATGAGATTACGAGCGCGGCATTCGGAGGCGGATCCGACATCTATCTTCTGTCGCGGCACGGCTCGCCCATGGGAAAGGTTCTGCACCTCGCCTCCGGTCAAACCCGCCTTACCGACGCGCAGACCGTCGTCCCCGAAGGTAAGTTCGCCATGCAGGAACTGGCGGGCACGGCGCATCGCCTTTATGTGGTCGATCAGGCCGGCGGGCCGATGCAAGTCCGCGTCTTCGATAATAAGGGCGCGGATATGGGAACCATTCCGCTCCCGCCGTCGTCAACGGTGAGCCAGGTGGCCAAGCTCGCCGGCGACGATGTGCTGGTCCAGTCCGAGACTTACCTTGAGCCCTCCGCCTTCCGCTACTTCGATGCCGCCGCGAAGGCCGTGCATGTAACGGCTCTGCGCCGGAAAGCCACCGTCGATTTCAGTGACACGGAAGTGCTCCGTGAGTTTGCAACGTCGAAGGACGGCACCAAAGTTCCTCTGAACATCATCCGGCGAAAGGGAACGAAGCTGGACGGGAATAATCCCGTGGTCCTTTATGCTTACGGCGGCTACGGGATCAGCATGACGCCCCGCTACGACGTGACCCTGCGTCCGCTGCTCGATCGCGGCGTCGTCTACGTGGTTGCCAATCTGCGCGGCGGCGGTGAGTATGGCGAGGCCTGGCACCGCGCCGGAATGCTGACGAAAAAGCAGAACGTGTTCGATGACTTCACAGCTTCCGCCCGCTGGCTCATCGACAACAAGTACACGAAGCCGGCGCGCCTCGGTATTGAGGGCGGGAGCAACGGCGGACTGCTGATGGGCGCGGCGCTTACCCAGCATCCGGAACTCTATCGCGTGGTGGTCTCACATGTCGGAATCTACGACATGCTGCGTGTGGAACTTTCGCCCAACGGGGCTTTCAATGTGACGGAGTTCGGCAGTGTCAAGGAGGGCGATCAGTTCCGGGCGTTGCACGCCTATTCCCCATACCATCACGTCGTTAACGGAACCCAGTACCCGGCCGTGCTCTTTATGACGGGCGCGAATGACCCGCGCGTCGAACCCTACAACTCCCGCAAGATGACGGCGGAACTGCAGGCCACCGGGACCAAGCTGCCGATTCTTCTGAGAACCACTGACAGCGCGGGTCACGGAATCGGCACGGCGCTGAGCGAACGGATTGCGCAAACGGCCGACGCCGAGGCTTTCGAACTGAAGATGCTCGACGTGAAATAGAGCCTGGCTATAGCCGGTCTACTGCGAATCCGGCCGGCTCTTCGGCGCTTGCTCCGTTTTTGCCGGAGGCTTCGCCAAGTCCACCCGATCGGCAACCAGATTCATCCGCGCGTCGCGGGAAGTATCCACCGTGACCTTATCGTCGGCATGAAAATCGGACGCCTTGGCCGGCTTGTCATCCCGCCAGAACTTCGTGGCATGGGTGATATACATGCGCATCGTCTGGCCGTCTTCCACCTCAACGGTGATGAACTTTTTGTCGGCTGATTTGAAAATTCCCTTGAACGTCGCGACCGCGCCCGTATTGGCGCCCCCCGGATTGGCGGGCTGGCCCGGCACCCGGGCCCGGGTCGGATACTGGCCGGGATACTGGCCCGGATACGGATACTGCAACATCATGAACGCCAAAACAACACTAGCAGTGGAGATCATTCTTTAAGGCTATAGTATGTTGCATGGCCGTGGTCGTAGTCGCGGGACGCAAGGGCGGCATCGGGAAGTCCACCATCGCGGGAAACCTTGTAGCCGAGTTCCGCGAAATGGGCAGGACGGTGGTAGCGCTGGACGCCGATCCACAGCACAGTCTTGCCGTCTGGGCCGAACAGGGAGAAGGACTTCTCAAGGGCTGCGTCGAAAGGCTGGTCCGCGACAGCGCCGATGAGCTTCGTACCAGGGTACGCGCCGCCGAAAAAAGCGCCGATGTCGTTCTGATCGACACCCCTCCCGGAATGCCCTATGTCGCATATCAGGCGATGTTGATTGCTGACCTGGTGCTACTCCCCTGCGGCCCGTCGCCGCTGGATCTCTTCCCCCTGAAGGAAGCTTTGAACCAGGCGTTGAAAGCCCGGGCGGAGAGGCGATCGAAAAAACCGCGAATCCGGTTCGTTCCCTCAAAAATTCTCAAGAACACAAATCTGGGACGGAGCCTTGCAACCTCACTGGAAGCAATGGGGAAAAAGGTTCTGCCCGGGATCGGACAACGAATCGTTATCGCCGAAGCCGTCATGAGCGGTCTTACCGTGCGGGAATACGACCCCAATTCCCCCGCCTGCGAAGAATTTCAGGAACTCGCCAAAGCAGTCGATAAAATCCTGCGCAAATAGCGGCGCTGCTAATTCGCCGAACGCGGCACAACTTCCGCCCAATACCGGTCGCGCGACTGCACAACCATGGACGGCCGCTTCACTGTCAGTTGAATGCGCCTGAAACCCGAAGCAGCCGGCATATCCGGATCCGCCGCCGGAACATAACCCAGGCTGTACTGGCTGCGCAGGTCCTCTTCGATCGCGGCGTAAACCTGATCGATGGGCATCTTCTTCGAAACTTCGAAATGGCCGCCGCCCGTCTCTTTGGCCAGCCGGTCCATAATTGATTTCCCATCCATTCCGAAGGAGGGGTAGCCGGAGTCGGCGTAGATAATCGTGTAGATCAGAACGTCCGCGCGATGGGCTGCGTCGATGGCTTCCGCGATGGTGGCATTGCTGCCATTTTCGCCTCCGTCCGAAAGCACGATCAGCGCCTTGCGGCCCTTCTGCTTCGCCATCACATCTTCGGAAGCCTGCACGATCGAATCATAAAGCAGCGTCCCGCCGCCCCATTGGTTCCGCAGTTCGTTCCTTGTCGGAGTATCGACGAACGGCAATGAACTTTCCAGTTGCTTCCTGGAAGATGTCAGCACCTGCCGGGTCTGCACCGTGAGATCGAACTGCATCACGAAGACGCGATCTTTGTTTTCACGAAGAACCTGATCGACGAATCGGTAGCTGGCGCCGCGTTCCTTGTCGAGAATTTTTTCCTGGCTCATGCTGGTGTCGACAAGCAGTCCGATCGTCAGCGGCAGATCGGTCTCGCGCGAGAAATACCGGATCGTCTGCGGGCGTCCGTTTTCCAGCAGCGAGAAATCGTCTTTGCCGAGGTCGCGGATGATCTGGCCCTTTTTGTCCCGTACAGTGGCGAGAAGATTGACGACCTGCACATCGGACGAGAAAGTGGCATCGGTTTCCGGCGGAGGCTGCTGGGCCAGCGCGCGCCTGAAAAGACCGGTGATGCCAAGCGAGGCGGCCGCGAGGGCGAAACGGCGGCGCGAGCAGCGTCTTCCGGCTAGAATATCGGCAGACATCTCATGGACAATGTTATCTCGGAATATCAGAAGTGGAAGCAGCAGGGCGAATCCCTGCGCGTTCAGGCGAAGCAGGCGATGGAGGGCAGGTTTCGCGATCTGCTCCTCGAAGCCGCTCAGATTGCACAGGAATATCATCGAGACTTTGGCGCTTCGCTGAAACCGCCGGCAACCATCACGGCGTTTCGATTCAAGGCCGGCGCTAACGCCAAGGCCAAAGCGGCGAGTGGCAAGCCCGCCGTGAAGAAAGCGCCTGCCGCCGCGGCCGCACCCGCCTCCGCCCCGAATCAAAAAGTAACGGGTCTGCTGAAACAGAAGGCCGGGATCCAGAAAAAGCTGGAAGCTGCCAGGGCGGCTGGAAAACCGACGCGGAACCTGGACGACCGCCTCTATGAGATCGACGACGAACTGCGTCTGGCCGGAGGCGGTGCCTGACGGATTACGCGGATTACAAGGCAGCCTGGGCATCCTATCGAAAATTGCGCCGCGCCGTGTGGCTCGTCCCGGCAGTTCTGCTGCTGGTCAGTTTCGCCGTCAAGTCGCTTCTTCCGGATGCGCCATTGATTCTCTTTATGGCCGCGCTTGTTGCCTATATGGTGCTACAGGGAAGGCTGGAACGCTGGAAGTGCCCGCGCTGCGGTCAAAGGTTTCAGCGCGATGGCAAGGTGGCGGCCGAATGCGCCGGCTGCGGGCTCCCGAAATGGGGCGGCTCGGACAGGGCAACGCTACAATAAATTATCCATGAGAAGGTTCGCTTTACCGCTGGTCTTCGCAACTCTGTCTATGGCCGCAACGTCGCCGAAAACCTTTGTTGGAACGGTCCATAACAACCAGCCCGACAAGTCGGCATTCGCCACCCAGTGCCCGATAATCCAGGCCCCCAAATTCACCCTGCAGACCGAGACCGAAGCCTGGGTTTTGACGGACGAGCAGCTGGCCGCGAAATACGCGGGCAAGAAGGTGTCGGTGACCGGCACCGTGACCGATGGCAACCGCCTCAAAGTAGTCTCGATTTCACCGGTCAAATAATGGACACAGCGAATCTGAAGCGGACGCCGCTCAATGAGGTGCATCGCGCGGCTGGCGCGAAAATGGTCGATTTCGGCGGCTGGGACATGCCCGTCCAGTACACCGGGCTGATCGACGAACACAATACGGTGCGCACCGCCGCGGGCCTCTTTGATGTCAGTCATATGGGCGAAATCGAAGTGCGCGGTCCGCAGGCCCTGCAACTGGTGGATTACGTCACAACCACCGCGATTTCCAACCTGAAACACGGCCAGGCCAAGTACACCGCTCTGCTTTACGATCATGGCGGTTTTGTTGACGACATCCTCGTGCACAAGGTCGCCGACAATGAATTTTTTATCTGCGTCAACGCGTCCAATCAGGATAAGGATTTCGCGCACATCTGCGAAAACAACAAGTTCGACTGCGAAGTCGAATTCGCCAGTCCGAAATATGCGCAACTGGCGCTGCAGGGGCCGCGCGCGCTTGAAATCGCTCAAACGCTCACCGGCGTTTCTTTGAAGGACATTAAGTATTACTGGTTCACCGACGGCGTCTTCGCGGGAGTGCCCGCGCGCATCGCCCGCACCGGCTATACGGGCGAGGACGGCATTGAAGTTTACGTTGCTCCCGAATTCGCCGTGGCGACCTGGAACTCGATCATGGAAGCCGGCAAGCCTTTCGGGATCAAACCCTGCGGGCTCGGCGCGCGCAACACGCTGCGCCTCGAAAGCGCCATGGCGCTATACGGACATGAGATCGACGCCACCATCAATCCGTATGAGGCCGATCTCGCGCGCATCGTCAAACTCGACAAGGGCGATTTCGTGGGCCGGGCTGCTCTTTGCGACCGGCTGGAAAAGGGCATCACCCGCAAGCTGTTTGGATTCGAAATGCGCGGGCGCGGAATCGGCCGCGACGGCTATGAAGTGATGCTCGGCGGCAAGCCCGCCGGATGGGTCACCAGCGGTTCGCCCGCGCCGACGCTGAATAAAAACATCGGCCTCTGCTATCTTCCGGTCGAGAGCAAGCCTGGCGACAAAATCGAAATCATGATTCGTAACTGCCCCGTTGAGGCGGAGATCGTTCACACCCCCTTCTACAAGAGGAAATCGAAATGACATATCCCGAAAATTATCGATACACCAAAGAACACGAGTGGGTTCATCTCGAGGGCGAGATCGCGACCATCGGGATCACATTCCACGCGCAGAGCGAACTGGGAGACATCGTCTTTGTGGAACTTCCAGCCGTTGGCGCAAAGCTCGAGAAATCCGCCAGCCTCGGGTCAATCGAATCCGTGAAGGCGGTTTCCGATGTGTATGCTCCGGTTGGCGGCGAGGTTACGGAAACCAACGAGGCTCTCACCAGCGCTCCCGAAAAAGTCAACGAGGACCCGCAGGGCGCCGGCTGGCTCATCAAGGTGAAGGTCTCGAACAAGAGCGATCTGGACGGCCTCATGACCGCGGCCGCTTATGAAGCTTATGTCGGGGCGGAAAGCTAGGCTTGCGCTACCTTCCGAAATCCGACTCCGAACGCCAGGAGATGCTGGCGGCGTGCGGCCTCGAATCCGCCGATGGGTTGTTCTCCCAGATTCCCGCCGAAGCGCGCCTGAACCGACCGCTCGATCTGGCTCCGGGCATTTCCGAATACGAGATTGTCGATTACTTCAAGTCTCTGGCGGAGAAAAACGCCGGGGGCAGCAGCCGCGGATACGCGAGTTTCCTCGGCGCGGGCGTCTACAACCATTACCGGCCTGTGGTGGTCGATACGGTCATTTCCCGCGGCGAATTCCTCACTTCCTATACGCCTTACCAGTCGGAAATTTCACAGGGAACGCTGGTCACGATTTTCGAATTCCAGACCATGATCTGCCAGTTGACCGGCATGGATGTGGCGAACGCGTCGATGTATGACGGCTCCACCGCTGTTCCGGAAGCGGCCATGATGGCGATCCGGGTTACCGGACGGCAGAAGATTCTAGTCGCGAGGACCGTGCATCCGGAGTATCGGGACGTGCTCGGCACCTATGCGAAAAATCAGGGATTGCCCGTCGAGGAGTTCGGATACGATGGCGAGTCCGGGCAAGTCGATCTCAAAGACCTCGAAGCCAAACTGGACAAGCAGACTGCGTGCGTGATCATCCAGTCCCCCAATTTCTTCGGAATCATTGAAGATGTAAAGAAGGCCGCGGACCTGGCCCATGCCAGCGGCGCGCTGCTGGTTTTCACATTTTCGGAAGCCGTGTCGCTGGGGATTCTCGAGCCCCCGCGCGATGCGGATATCGTGGCCGGGGAACTGCAATCGTTTGCCATCTCGCCCAGTTATGGCGGGCCTTTCGCCGGCATCATGGCCGCGAAAGAAAAGTTCATACGGCAGTTGCCGGGCCGCCTCGTCGGCCAGACGACAGACACCCATGGCAACCGCGCTTTTTGCCTCACGCTGGCCACGCGCGAACAGCACATCCGGCGCGAAAAGGCCACGTCGAATATCTGCACCAATCAGGCGTTGATCGCTCTGATGGCGACGGTTTATATGGAGCTTTACGGCAAGGCCGGACTGCGCGAACTTGCGCTGCAAAACCTTGCCAAGGCCCACTACCTCGGCTCGAAGGTCACGCCTTATTTCAGCGGTCCTTACTTTAATGAATTTGTCGCCGCCGGAGACGGACAGTCAGCCGAAGAGATCAACGGAGAGTTGCTGGCACGCAAGATCATCGGCGGCCTGGTGCTAAAGAAATTCTATCCGGAGTTAAGCAACACCATGCTGCTCTGCGCCACTGAAATGACGAAGCGTGCTGATATGGACGCCCTCGCGGAGACATTCAATCAATGATCCGGAAAGTTCGCCAGCATATTTCGCAAAACGAAGACCTGATCTTCGAGCGCAGTTCTCCGGGCAAGACCGGTTATCAGCTTCCGCCGCTCGATGTCCCGGAAGTGGACCCGGCGCAGGCGTTGGGCGCGGCTAACGTGCGCGATGGAATCGAAGGCTTCCCGGAAGTCAGCGAAGTGGAAGTCATCCGCCATTTCACCCGCCTCTCCACGTGGAACTACGCCATCGATCTCGGCATGTATCCGCTGGGCTCCTGCACCATGAAATACAATCCGCGCATCAATGAAGCGGTCGCGCGGATAGAGGGTCTCGCCTGGGCTCATCCCTATCAGCCGGAGCATCTGTCGCAGGGCGCGATGGAAGTGGTCGAGAGACTCGAAGCCGCGCTGTGCGAGATCACCGGTCTCGACGCCGTGACTCTGCAGCCCGCGGCCGGGGCGCATGGAGAACTCACCGGCATCCTGCTGGTGCGCGCGCTGCTCGAATCGCAGGGCGGCCCGCGCAAGCGCATTCTGGTGCCCGATTCGGCGCACGGGACCAATCCTGCCACTGCCGGGATCGCCGGATATTCGGTTCAGAACGTCCCGTCGAACGATCAGGGAATGATCGATCTGGAACAGTTGAGCCGTGTGGTGGACGAAGATGTCGCGGCGCTGATGGTGACGAATCCGAATACGCTCGGCGTTTTCGAAGAGAACATCGTCAAGGCTACGGAGATTCTGCACTCGAAAGGCGCCATGGTTTACATGGACGGCGCCAACATGAACGCCCTGGTCGGAGTCGCGCGCCCGGGCGATTTCGGCATCGACGTCATGCACATCAATTTGCATAAGACGTTCTCCACCCCGCATGGCGGCGGCGGCCCAGGCGGCGGTCCGGTGGCGGTGAAAAAGCATCTGATGCCTTTCCTCCCGGTGCCCCGTTTAAAGCGTCTCCAGGACTCTCTGACCTGGGATTACGATTGTCCGCAGACGATCGGCAAAGTCAAAGCGTTCTATGGGAACTTCGGTGTGATGGTGCGGGCCTTGTCCTACATCCTCGCGCACGGCGGACCCGGGCTTCGCAATGCCACCGTGGATGCGGTCATGAACGCCAACTACATCCGGCATAAACTGCGGCCTTACTTCGATCTGCCGTACGACCGCCCCAATATGCACGAGGTGGTGTTCAGCGATGACCGCCAGTCGCCGAAAGGCGTTCGCACTGGCGACATCGCGAAGCGCCTGATCGACTATGGATTCCATCCGTATACCGTGAGCTTCCCGCTCATCGTTCACGGAGCGATGATGATCGAGCCGACGGAGACCGAATCGAAAGGCGAGCTCGACCTGTTCATCGACGCGATGATTTCAATCGCGAATGAAACCGGCGAAACGCCGGAACTGGTAAAGACGGCGCCGCATTCAACGCGCACGACGCGGGTGGATGAGGTTACGGCAGCGCGCAAGCCGGTTCTTCGCTGGAAGCCCTAGCTCTCTACCAGCTGCTCTTTCCGCAGGAGGTCTCTTTCGCGAGATATTTTTGACGCATGGCGGTCACCTGCGGGCTCCACCAGTCTTTCTCCTCGATCCCGGCTGTTACCGGATTCAGGAAACGGCCGTATTTTGCGAACACGCTCGCGTCGCCGCGAGTGATCGCGGCTTTGATCGCGCGTCGCATTGCTGGTGTAAAAATCTCCATGCGGCCAACGAAGACCCTCGCAATGCTTGCCGGCGCTGGTTGAATTTTCATCGGCAGAATCGGATCGATCGCGCTGGTCGGGAGGAAGTAAAACAACCGCATCCCTTCCTCGAACCAGGAGTCGCCCCATGTTTTAACCATCGCCCTGGCTTCCCTCGGGAAGAGTCCTTGCGAGACGAGAATTCGCTCCACCTCTGCGCGAAGAGTGTTCACGTCGGCGGCAGCCTGGGAATCCTGGAGTGTTACTTCCGAGTCGATTGGCCCATGCACGCGGTAAGAAATCTTTCCGGAGTGGTTCTCAAAGAGGATCGCTGCGGGAATCGCTTCCGTGCTGAGGTTCTTCACCACAATCCGGTCATCTGCGCTCACTTGTGCCGCGACCGGCGGCTGAAAAGATCCGACGCCCCGATAGAACAGAAACTTATCAGTCTCGCCACTCACAGTGAGAGCGGCGGAGTCCGTATACCGCCCGGCATAGTAGTGGCTTGGCGGCTGTTCCAGAGGGTAATCGATATCGTTGGAATCCTTCCCCAGCGTTACTGATCGCCACTCGATCGAATCCGGCTCGTTTTCGCGAGGCTCCCGCACATCGGGCCCTCGGGGCGCCATTCCCGACCCGAGAAAAGTTGCGACCCGGTTCGCCTTGGGATACCACTCCGTAATGTACCCATGCGGAAAAGTCACACGAACGCTGGCCGTGCTTCTCTCGGGGCCGTACAAGTAAATCACCGGAGTCTCCATCCGCACCTTTCCCGCGAAGTTGGCTTTCGCGCCGAACTTGAATCGATGGACAAAGCACGGCAGATCGCTGGGCCCGTCCAGCGGCTCCCATGTCAAAGCCATACCATCCTCACCGGCCACCGAGGTGAAGGTCCCCCATTCATGAGCGATAAGCCCCGCCGGCGCCTCCAGCCTGGACTCCGCGCCAACCAAACAAGCGGCCCCGAAAATTGCGAAAACGGAAACGAGATACTTCATTTGGTGCCTCCATTCAATAGCGCTTTCAACGAATCACTGATTTCCGCATTCGTTGCGGGCCGGGCAAGGAATTTCGAAGACTCCCGGATAAAACCCTTCGGGCCAAGCGGAACAATCGCGCCGGCGGCCTGGTTGCCGCACGTTCCCTTCAGGTTCACAACCCACACCCCTTCGCCGGACCAGTTCTGAAAAACCCCATAGACGCCCGGCTTCGATGCCTTCACCACCTGAAGCGGACGCGACTGGCGCATCCCGTTTACGAAGCCTTCGGCTGTACCGCTGACCAGTGCGTTTGCAGGGTCGGCGCAGCCTTCTGTACGAAAGGCGAAAACAGCTGCCTTCATCTTGAAATCCTGAGACGCCGCGGGCCCCCCGATGGCAAAGGTAAATCCCTGCGCCAGCGCCAATGACGATAGTCCCCAGACAACAAGCAGGGTGACAGCCAGCATTATTCGAAACATCGAAATCTCCTTCCGGGACCCTTAGACGAGAACGATCGGAATTTCTTCCCGAATTACCACGTCCATGCCAGCTCTTCCCTCCAGTGCTGCAGTGTTTGCGGATCCAGTTGCAGTGCCTTCTCTCGCGAAACGCCTGCCGGAAGAGGCGTCAGCGCGACTATGCGGTCGAACACGCGCTGCCGGTCGGTGCCCTCGACGCGCGAGAGCAGATGCCACAGCGTGAGCGTATCCCGCACGCGTGCTTCGGTGAGAATGGTGCCCAGCGTGTCGTCCACGGATTTCTCGAAGCCCAATCGATCGAGGGCCTGCTTCATTTTGTCGGTCGCGTCATCAAAATAAGGAACGCCCGGCCCGGCTTCAGGCAGTGTCCGGACGCTGGCTCCGGCAGGGACAATCGACTCGATTCCCTTCCAGTCGAACGAAACCCAGCCTTTGGTTACGCGCAGCAAACCGAGTCCGCGCTCGTCCGTATGGAGCGTGTATTCGCAGCCGAGGTCCACGGCGGTGCCGGATGCAGTCTCAACGAAGAACAGCCTCGGCGGCGCGGAAATCGTCGCCTTGATTTCCCCTCGAACCAGCGCAAGACGATGCTCATTGGGCCGGTCTGTTACCACCCGCAGGCGCGTATTCGGCGCTACTTCCACAGAGCCGATCTCTCCGATCCGGATAGTCGTCCGGGATGTGGCGTCCGTTTCAATCCATTTCGCCGGCCGACCAGCGACCCGCAGGAAGAGTATTCCTGTTATGGAAAGAACCAGCGCAGCTGCCACCCAGATCGCCACCCATGCCGCTCGATTCCGCCGCCTCGCCGGCCGGTCTTGGGAAAGCGAGGCCTCAATCGAGAACCATATTGCTTCGGGAGCTTCGAGAATCGGTAGTTCATCCATGGCCGCCATTCCGAGCCTGACCTGCTCGTAGGCGTTGCTGCAACGCGCACACCTGGCCAAGTGGGCCCGGGCACGCTCCGCCTCCGCGGGCCTTAACTGGCCATCTATCGAGGCCGCAATCTGCCGTGAAATATGCCTCGTAAACATGCTCAAACCTTTGTCCCTGCCAGACTTTTCAGGCGCTCCGCCAGAAGCTTATGTCCGCGACTCAGCCTTGACGCCACGGTCCCCATGGAACAGTTCAGAGCCTTCGCCATTTGCGCGTAGGAAAAGTCTTCGAAGTAACGCAACAGCACGGCGATCCGAAACTTCGGAGGCAGTGCTGCCACCGCCGCCCGCACCGAACTCGCCGTCTGAAAACGATCCAGATCTTTCTCAGGTGATCCGGGAGCTGCGAACGCCTCGAGGCGCGATCGATCCCCAATTGCGATCTCCGGCTTCCGCCCTCTCGCCACATCCACGCATACGTTCACGACCAGCCTGTAAAGCCAGGTGGAAAATTCCGCGTTCCCCTGAAACTGGCCCATCGTAGTCATCAGTTTCAGAAAGACCTGCTGCGTAACATCGCTTGCCGCCGCCTCATCGCCGTGAAAGAAATAGAACGCGATCGAATAGACGCGATTCTTATAAAGATCGTAGAGCGCACGAAAGGCATCCCGGTCGCCCGACCGGCATGATTCGACGATTTCTGTGCTGAGCTCGCGATCGCTCAGATTGGCACCGCCAGGTGGGACGGGATGTCCGAAGATTTTCTTCCATTATTGTGAATGGAAAACTTCCCGGCTGGCGAACGCGGGGGGCGAAGCTATTTGCCAAACCACTGCAGCGGCGCAGTGGTCAACCACGGGACGTAAGTGATCAGCAAGACGCTCCCGATCAGCACCAGCAAAAACGGCAGAGTCGCCCAGATAATCGTCCCCATCGGTTTCTTGAAGCGATAGGCCGAAAGAAACAGATTGATTCCGACGGGCGGGTGCAGATAGCCCAGCTCCAGATTCGCAATGAAGATCACGCCCAGCTGCACCGGATCGATTGCATAAACCGCCGCCAGCGGCTTGATCAGCGGCACCACCACCAGGATGGCCGCGAAAATATCCATCATCGCGCCCACCACCAGCAGCGCTATGTTCAGCAGCAAGAGGAACAGGTATTTCGAATGCACGTTGGCGCGCACCCAGTCGATCAGCTTGCCGGGAACTTCCGCGTCGATCAGCCAGTTGGTGAAGCCCAGAGCCACGCCGAGAATCAGCAGAATGCCGCCCACGATGGTGGCGCACTCGATGAACATCTCGCGATAATCCCGGCTGATTTTGATATCGCGGTAGATAAAAACTTCGACGATAAATGCCGAGAACGCGGTCAGCGCGGCTGCCTCAGTCAGGGTCCCGAAGCCGCCGAACAAGCCGACGACCATAATCACCGGAAGCATCAATTCCCATTTGGCCTTCCAGACCGCCTGGCCCGCCTCTTTGAAATGGAAAGGCTCCCGCACCGCATTGGACTGCACTCCTTTGTGAATCCCGATCGCCGCGATGCATCCCACCATCAACAGCTCGGGCAGCAGCGCTCCAATAAAAAACTTATCGATGGGAGTCTGGGAGTAAACGCAATAAAGGATGGCTGGAACGCTCGTCGGGAACAGCAATCCCAGCGAGCCGGATGAAGTCAGCAGGCCAATGGAAAACTTCTCTGGGTAACGCGTACTCACCAGCATCGGAACCAGCAGGCCACCCAGCGACAAGATAGTCAGTCCCGAGCCCGCGAACGTGAACACCGCGCAGATGGCCACCGTAGCGATGGCCAAACCCCCGGGCATCCAGCTGAACAACGAGGTGAAGACTCCCAACAGCCGCTTGGTCGCTCCCCCGGCGACCATGAAGTAACCGGCCAGCGTGAACAGCGGGATCGACGGCAGCAGAGGCGATGCCACCAGGCGATACATCTCGACGGGAACCGACGCGGTCGGCGTGCTGCTGTCCCAGAACAGCAGCAGAGACAGTCCTCCAAACACCGCAAATATCGGCAAGCCGAGGAACGTGATGCACAGCAATCCCAGCAACGAAATCATCAGCACGTGCGGGGTCGCTGGTGGAATCAAATATCCGTACAACGCCAGCGGCACGGTGGCGCCCAGCAACGCCAGCAGACGTCCCGTCCATCCAGGACTGGCATGCCAGATTGCCCGCAGCGCGATCACCGTGAAGCCCACCGGCATAATCGCCAGGGCTTCCGCTTTGCTGAGACCAGGCAGCAGCACGGTGCCGGCATCGCGCTCCGACTGTAGAAATACCCAACTCGCCCACGCCAGCCCCGCCGATACCGCGGCCAGCGCCGCCCCGCTCAGTACTTTCGCGGGACCGCGCCAGTTCTCCGGAAGGAAAGTACTCGAAGAGAGCCCAAGCAGGCGATCCGAACGGGACGCCAGCATGCCCCCCAGCATGCCGATCCAGAGTGTGAGTTGCTGAACAATGAGAGAAGAACCAGGAATGCCGGGTACGCGAAACAGCCGCGCGACAATCTCGGTGACCGGCAGCACCACCATCAGGGCGAGAGCTGCCACCGAGAAGAAGTCTTCAAAATAAGTGAGTGGCGTGCGCCGTTCTTCTTGCGGGTCGAGCAGATGCCCGATCTCGGCCGGTATGCCAGGGGCCCCGGAGTTCACGGCTTCGGGATTCACGATTTGGGTTCTGGATGCGCCTTACGATATTCATCGCGCAGCTTTACCACCTGATCGAAGAGATCGGCGGGAATATAAGGGCCGCGCAGTTTCGGATAGATCGCTTCGCAGAGCGCGCGCCATTCCGCTACGGTCTTGTCGTCGGCATGTACCACGTTCAATCCGAACTGGCGCATGAGCGGAACGGACTGAGCTTCAGTCTTGCGAATTTCTTCGCGCAGTCCGATACCCGCCACGCGCGCCGATTCCCGCATTTTCTCCTGCACATCTTTGGGGATCGAATCCCAGACATCTTTGCGGATCAGCGTCGCGCCCACCAGAGAGGTGAATTTGATGTCGAGCATGTTCTTCGCTCCGCCGAACCACTGATTCGCGAGGGCAAGCAGCGGCGGCGATTGTATTGCGTCTACCAGACCCGTTTGCAGCCCGGGCAGAATGTCTGTGGCGGCCAGCGCCACCGGATGGAATCCGTTGAGCTGATAAAGGCGCATGGTGCTGTTATCGCCCTGCAGCACGCAGAGCTTCATTTTGCGAATATCATCGGGGCTCGATGCGGGCTGTTTGGTGAAGAAGTGAACCCAGCCGGCGTCGCCCCAGTTGAGAACCACGAAGCCCTTGGCCAAAAATTCCTTTTCGAGGCGCGGCGCGATCTTGTCGCGGATGTAATCCAGTTCCTCGTAGTTGTTGAGCATCATCGGAATCTGCAATGCGGCGACTCCCGCATCGATTCCCGTGAGGCCCGCACCGGAAAGCGCAACCGCCTGGAGCTTCTTGATCCGAACCTTGTCCACCATCTCCGGTTCGTCGCCCTGCTCGCCGCCGGGATAGATCTTCAGTTCGATCTTGCCGTTGGAAGCCTTGCTCCACTCATCCCCCATCGTGATGAGGATTTTGTGCCAACTGGAACCTTTCGGGACCAGTGTTCCCAGTCTGATAACAGTCGTCTGCGCGGACGCCATCGCGGCGCACAGGAGCGTCGCAGCCAGTATACGGACCATTACCGTATTCTGACACGGTTTGCCCGCACGGGCGCAGGCTAAAAAGGACTGCCGATGACGCGGCAGAAAGCCGTTAGCTCTTCGAATCGATGATGAAAGTCGGGGTGATGCCGGAGGCCAGCGAATAGCTGCCCGCGCCCGATGACGAGACGTAGCTCGAACATCCCGCTACTTTGCCAAGGAAAGCCTGCGGCTGAACATCCACCTGCATCTCCTTGAACTCCAGATGGCCGAAGTTCATCAGCGGGAAAACAGTGCGCGCCGGCTTCACGCGTTCCTGCACAACATAGGGCGAACGCTCGGCCTCACGGAGAGCGCGGCTCCAGGAGCCTTCGTCGTGCTCGTAGCCGATGTAGCTGTGCAGATCGCTGTATTCGTCGTTGGGACGAAGCACCAGTTTCTCGCGGTTCGTCTTGATGTACTGCAGCAGATCGTCGATCGGCTCGTCCTTGCCCATCGCTTTTCCGGCTTTGACCACGCGCGTCCACGGCACGTGCTCGCGGATGGCTTTGCGTTCGAGAATCGGGAACTTCGCCGTCAGCGTTTCATCCGTCAACAAGGCGAACATCGCCTTCTTGTGCGACAACTCCGAACGGAAGCTGTTTACGATGCAAACCTTGTGATCGCGATACGCCTGCACCAGCGGATGATTCAGCGTGAAGCGCAGCAGGAACTCCTGCGCGCTGATTCGCCGGTAGATCAGGTCGATGTTGAACGCGCCGCTGCGCAGCACGCCGTTGCGATACTCCAGCTGATCGGGCGAGACCAGTTCGGTCTGATAACCCTCGGCGCGGAAGTAATCGCGATAGATTTCGTACTCGCTGCGGCCTGTAGGGTCGCGGAATTCCAGGATCGCAATGTTCGGCTTCTTGCCGGGCGCAAACATCTTGTACGCCTTCAGCAGAGCATTCAGAAACGGCTTCTTGCCGCCGATGCGCGTGAGGTTGTAGCGCCGCCGGAATTCCTTCACAGGCGGACAATCGTAGAACAAATCGGAAAGCCCCTCCGACCATGCCGCGCCCGTCAAAGCGTCCGCGTTATACTGCATTACATGCAGGGACCCGTTCTGGATCTGCAGATCGAGTTGGGCGGATACTTCCGAAATTTCGTATCCGGGATCGATCGCGGCCAGCATCTTCTCCGCGGGAAAAAGCTGCATGCGCGAAAGGAGTTGCGGGGATGCCAGCGCCATGCGCAGCATCCGGTCGACAGCCGAAATTAACGCTTCGCCGGTTTTGACCAGATTGTCGTATTGCTTCTGGGTGACGAAATTCGGCCGCAGAAACGGACAGATCAGCCGCCCGCCGGCGGAAAGCTGACGAGCTTCCATTTGATCCTGGAGGCTCTTCACCCACCGCAGGTCGCGGAAAGGCTCAGACTCGAGGATCCGGTGATACCGGCTTATCGCTTCGTCCAACTGCGTCATTTTATTTCGGAATCCGTCTCTCTACTTCCCTTGAGTATGACACAGGAAATACACGATTGTGCGCTTTTCGCGTGCCAGTATTTCTGTAAGTAATTGAAAAGACGTTAAATTCTGTTCCTTCCAGAATCGGAATCTGTGGCTTAAATGCCACACTTTCGGGTCGATTCCTACTACTTCGATGCGCCCGCAGTGGTAACGGTTGCATGACACGCAGAACCCCGTGCGATCCCGGCAAGCACGATCCGCTAGAATCAAAGTTCACCCCGAATATTGTGAGGAGCGAGACGTAACAAGGCGTGAATCCGAAAGCATGAGGCAGAAGCACGAAAGGGTGGTCGCGATTTATCCCGGATCATTCGATCCCATAACCAGTGGCCACCTCGATGTGATTGAAAGGGGTTCGCGCCTTTTCGATCGCCTCATCGTTTCGATCCTGCGGAACGAATCGAAAGCTCCGCTGTTCACCGTCGATGAGCGAATGGAAATGCTGCGCGAGGCGCTTGCCCCTTATCCGAACGTCGAAGTGGATTCCTTCAACGGGCTCCTTGCGGAGTACGCGATGAGCAAAGGCGCGCGCGGCATATTGCGCGGCATACGCGCGATTTCGGATTACGAATATGAGCTGCAGATGGCCCTGATGAACCGCCGGCTGCAGCCCGAGCTGGAGACAATTTTTCTTCCCGCCGGCGAACAGTACTCCTTCGTCAGTTCCAGACTGGTGAAGGAAGTGATCAGCCTGGGCGGCGACATCGGCGGGCTCGTACCTCCGACCGTCGAACGCCGGCTGCGCGAACGCCTGCGGCGCAAAGAGCCAGGAACATAACGACATGACACCAACTACAGCCAAACCAGCCATTGCCGATCGCATTTCGTCGATCAGCGTTTCTTCGACCATGAAGGTCATGGCCGATGCCGATAATCTCCGGCGGCAGGGAGTCGATGTAGTCGACTTCAGCGCCGGCGAACCCGATTTTCCCACGCCGGATAACATTAAGCAGGCCGCGATCCGGGCCATCAATGAGAACTTCACCAAGTACACGCCCGCCGGCGGCACCGCCGAGATCAAGAAGGCCGTAGTCGATCGCCACAAAACCGAGTTCGGCACCGACTACAAGCCCTCCGAGTGCATCATTACCGTGGGCGGCAAGCATGTGCTGTTCAACTACACGCAGGCGCTGGTGAATCCGGGCGACGAAGTCATTATTCCGGTTCCCTACTGGGTCACCTACAAAGACATCGTGAATTACGCCGGCGGCAAATGCGTCTTCGTCGAGACCGATGAAAACGAAGGCTTCCGTCTTACCGCCGCGATGATCGAGCCTTACATCACGCCGAAAACGCGCATCATCATCATCAATTCACCCAGCAATCCTTCCGGCGCCGTGCTGGCGAACGACGAATTCGAGCGGATCTACCATCTCGCGAAGAAGCACGACATCTATCTCATCACCGACGAGTGCTACTCGCACTTTCTGTACGATGCCAGCCCTTATTCCGTGGCGTCGATCCCTGGATCGAAGTCCACCGTGCTGGTTGCGGGAACGGCATCCAAGACGTACGCGATGACAGGCTGGCGCATTGGCTACGGTTTGGCCCCCGAAGCGATCATCGGCGCTATGAACAAGCTGCAGAGCCATTCGACATCGAATCCCACGTCAATCGCGCAGAAGGCCGTGATCGAAGCGCTGAGCGGGTCCCAGGAGTCCGTACCGCAAATGCTCGGAGAGTATCGCAAGCGCCGCGATTTTGTGGTTCCGCGCCTGCGCGAAATCCCGGGCGTGACCTGCTCCATGCCCGCGGGCGCATTCTACGCTTATCCGAACGTCCGGGCGGCTTTCGAACGGGGCGGCATGAAGTCACCGCTGGAGTTTGCCGATCGTCTGCTCAAAGAAGCCAGCGTCGCCGTCGTGCCGGGCGAAGCGTTCGGCACCGACAGCCACGTACGCCTTTCGTACGCCACCTCGATGCACGAACTGGAGCGCGGCATCGACCGCATCCACCGGTTTGTGGAGAAACTGGGGTAGCGAGCAAAAGAACAGAAGACTCAGGCCAGAGGTCTACTCCACAACGCCTGCTCCACAACGCGCAGTAGAGTAGGCCTCCCGCCTTTGCTTTTTTGTCATGCTGGTATCGGAATGGGTACAGTGTCAGCAGTACGTTTAGCCTCGACCGTCTACAACAAGATCTGGGGCTCGACGCAAACAGAGCCCTGGTATCCCAATCCGGACGGGCGGCTGATTGGAGAAATCTGGTTCGCAGCCGACCTTCCCCTGCTGGTCAAATTCCTTTTTACGTCGGAAAGGCTTTCGGTGCAGGTGCATCCGAACGACGAGTACGCGCGGAAACATCATCAGTCCCGCGGCAAGACCGAGATGTGGTACGTCCTGCGCGCCGAGCCGGACTCGAAGGTCGCCGTCGGCCTGCGTGAGCCGATGACGGAATCCGACTTCCTGCATGCCTGCGAAACGGGTGATATCGCCAAGCTGGTGAACTGGGTACCTGCGCGCGCCGGCGATACATTTTTTATCCCGGCCGGAACGGTCCATGCCATCGGGGAAGGACTGGTGCTGTGCGAAGTTCAGCAGCTTTCCGACGTCACCTACCGGCTTTTCGATTACTGGCGGCCCAATCGGGAACTTCACCTCGAACATGGCCTGCGGGTGGCACACCTCGCCTCGCACGATGGTTCGGTAATCCGCAGCCAGTTGGACGAATCACGCGAGCTTCTGGCCGAGTGCCCGTACTTTCGAACCGAACGTCTGTGTGTGAAGGGAACGGTCGTGCGCCCGTCCTGTCCGCTGCCGACCATCTACGTCGCGCTGGAAGGGCAGGGTACCATCGCAGGCTCGCCGTTTCATGCCGGGGAAGCCTGGGAGGTCCCTTCGAACTCAGAAGCCCTGGAGATCACCAGCGAGCGCGCCGTGTTTCTGACGACGTCCGAACTGTCACGATAATTCAGGGGTCTTTTCGGGCTGCTGGTTCGTCTTCGATCCAGTGCTATGATCCTCGCGGCCACATTGCAGCAGGAATCGACCAGTCCCGCCGATGACGCGATTGTCCGGCTTCGGCGCGGCGATGTAGAAGCCTTGGCGGCAATCCTGCCGCAATTCCAGTTCCCGCTTTACCGTTTCCTTCTGCGCATGGTTGAGGAGCCTGCCCTCGCCGAGGATCTCTTTCAGCAGACCTGGGTACGGGTAATCGAGAAAAGCTCCAGCCACACAGGCGTCAGATTTAAGTCGTGGCTCTTTTCCATTGCGCGCAACCTGGCGATCGATCAGCTGCGCCGCACGAGAAGCTTTAGCATCGATGCTCCGGACGAATACGGCGGAGCGCCGGTGGATCGCATGGCGGCCGACGGGCCAGACCCCCTCGAAGAGGTACTCGAATTCGAACGCGGCACGATTTTGTCCGAAGCTCTCGGGAAGCTGCCGGCCATCCTTCGGGAGGTTTTGACTCTTCGCTTTGAGGAGGAAATGAGCCTGGAACAGATCGCGGAAGTGGTGGATATCCCGCTCTCGACAGTCAAGAGCCGTTTAGCCCGCGCCCTGCAGGGCTTGCGGAAACGCGTCGAAACGAGGCTCACAAAATGACGAACCACATGAACAGCCACGAATCGATTCACCCGCTGTTGCCGCAAGCGGTGGCAGGCGTTCTCGCCGAGGAAGCACTGGCAACAGTGGAGCGGCACGCGGACGCCTGCCCGGTGTGCAGGCGCGAAATGGAACTTCTGCGAATCTACGCGCGCGGCTTACAGGAATTGCCGCAACCGGTGGTCCCCGCGCGACTGATGCGCATGACCAAAGCACGCCTGGTTCGCGCGCAGGAAATCAAAGCCGAAAGAGGACGGAAGGCACTGACGCTGGCTCTGCTGCTCGTATTTTCGTGGATCAGCGCGCTGATGTCGTGGCTGGTGGTCCGTACATTTACAGGCGGCGTGAGCCTGTTCGGGATGAATCTTATCGCGGTCGGAACCTGGTCGGGAATATCGGCGGTATTAACCTGGACCACTGCCGGAGTGGCCGCGGTTGTCATGGGGAAACGAAGAGAACTGGTGAGGAGAGTTTTATGAGCCGATTTCGCGAAGAGCTGAGAGTGATCCCGGGACCTGTATGGGGGATAGTGGCGGTCATTTGGCTTGTATATGCCGGTGTGATTGGGTTCGTCGCGATTCCTGAGGGGCGCCTGGGCATGCCGGAGATCCTGGTTACGCCGTTGTTTCCATTTTTCTTCTCGATTTACGCGCTGCTGGTGGGTTATGTGAATGGCGATGCGCGACGTCGCGGAATGCGCTATGTGCTGTGGACGCTTCTTGCGGTTTTCATTCCGAATGCGATTGGCATCATCCTGTATTTCGTGATGCGCGATCCGCTCATGCGGGACTGCCCGAGGTGCAGCGCTGCTATTGGAGGAGCCTTCGCCTACTGCCCGAAATGCGGCGCCCCGCTCGGCCAGACCTGCCCGGCCTGCCATCGTCGCGTGGAACCGGAATGGTCACACTGCGCCGGGTGCGGCGCCGGACTGGACGCCGGCTAGTTTTACTTCTTTACCGCGCCCCGGCACTCATGGCTGTCCATAAAAATGTCGCGGCTGTAGTCCTGGGTAAGGCGCACGTCTTTGCCGCCCGCCCGCGGAATCCAGATGTATTTGCCGTCGTACTTGAGGCTCACGGTCGCGCCGGGTTCCACCGGCATCCAGCCCTTATGAACTTTGGTGAGGTAGTTCTTTCCCGAATCCTGATAATTCATGGTGGGAATGTTCTGGCGGCCGATCAGAATCTTATCGTCGGCTTTAAAGCAAAAATAATATTCGTTGGCGCCAAAGAAACAGTTCGAGCACGGATACTGGTTGTGATCGAGCAGGGTTGCCTGCGCGCTCTTCGCGTCCGCCTCCTTGTTGGCGGCCAGCCCGAACGAGGACGGAACGATCAGCGCAATCGCGATAAACCCCAGAGAACGTCTAAAACCCGATTTCATGCTTTTACAATCCTAACCCGCAGCCCGCTCTAGAGAGCGCCGAGTACTTGTTCGGCGTGGCCTTCCGGCTTGACGTTACCGAAAATCTTCGCGATTTTGCCCTTTTCGATGATGAAAGTGGTCCGTGCCACCCCCATCACCTTCTTGCCGTACATGTTCTTTTCTTTCATCACGCCGTACTGGTTGGCGATGGTTTTATCCGCATCCGCCAGCAGGGTAAAGTTCAAATCGAACTTCTCCTTGAACTTCGCCTGGGCTTTGGTGGTGTCGGGCGAAACCCCAATCACCGTGATGCCCTTCTTTGTAAATTTTTTTATGCTGTCGCGAAACTCGCAGGATTCGATGGTGCATCCCGGCGTATCCGCGCGCGGATAGAAATAGAGCACGATGGTTTCACCGGCATGGTCGGCCAGGCTGAACTCCTCGCCGGCATCGGTTTGAACGGTAAACAGCGGCGCGGCATCGCCTTCTTTCAGTGGCATTCGATTTCACCTTTCAGGGAACGTTAAATCAGGAAAGTCTGGACTTGAATAACTCATTCAGCGTGGCCGGATTCCCCTGGCCGCGCGATGCCTTCATCGCCTGGCCAACCAGATACCCGATCACCGTGGTTTTTCCGCTCTTGTACTGCTCGACCTGCTTCGGGCTGGCGGCGAGCACTTCATCCACGATCTTCTCCAGCGCACCGGTATCGTTAACCGCCTTCAGGCCCTCGCGCTCGACAATCACGGCTGGCGCCTCTCCCGACTCGAACATCTTCGGCAGCACATCTTTCGCGAGCTTGCCGGTCAGTTCGCCTTTGACAATCAGGCCGACCAGTTCGCCCAGGTGCGCGGCCGAAACCGGGGAATCCACAATGTCCTTCTCGGCGGCTTTCAGCATGCCCGCCAGATCGCCCATCACCCAGTTCGCGGCCATCTTCGGATTAGTCGACATCCGCGCGGCCTCTTCGAAATAATCGCTCACCTCACGGGTTGCTGTCAGCACGTCCGCGTCGTATTCGCTCAGACCATACGCATCGATAAACCGGGCCCGCCGTTCCGCGGGTAGTTCCGGCATCGAAGCCTGTACCTCGGCCCGCCACCGGTCGCTGATCACGAGCGGCGCCAGATCCGGCTCCGGAAAATAGCGGTAATCGTGCGCGTTTTCCTTGCTCCGCATGCCGAACGTTTCGCCGGAGTCGGAATCGAACAGCCGCGTTTCCTGATGAATCGTCCCGCCGCTCTCAATAATCGCCACCTGCCGCGCGACTTCGTAATCGATGGCCTGCTTCAGGAACCGGAACGAGTTCAGATTCTTCACTTCCGCGCGCGTACCGAACTTCTCCGTGCCTTTCAGCCGCACCGACACATTCGCGTCGCAGCGCAAGTGGCCTTTTTCCATGTCGCACGTGGAAGCCTCGACAAATTGAATCGTCTGCTTTACCACGGTGAGATAAGCAAAGGCTTCGTCCGATGACCGCATATCGGGTTCGCTGACGATTTCAATCAGCGGGGCTCCGCACCGGTTGAGATCCACGTAGGTATACCGGCTGGAATCGCTGAATCCGTCGTGTTTGCTCTTCCCGGCGTCGTCTTCCATGTGAATCCTGGTAATTCCGACGCGTTTGCCTTCTATATCGACCCAGCCGTGTTCGGCCAGCGGCTCATCGTACTGCGAAATCTGATACCCTTTCGGCGAATCCGGGTAAAAGTAGTTCTTGCGCGCAAAACGGGACACGGACCGGAGTTCGCAATTGAGCGAAATCGCAGCCTTCATGGCCAGTTCCACCGCCTGCCGGCTCAAGACCGGCAGAGCGCCCGGCAATCCCAGGCAAACCGGACACACATTGGTGTTCGGAGGCGCCCCGAAGCTGGTCGCGCAACCGCAAAAAATCTTGGTGCGTGTGCCCAGTTGAACATGGACTTCCAGCCCGATAACCGGCTCGTACTTCGCGATCAGATCGGCAGGCGCAAGGTCAATTGCCATCGTCGACATCGTATTTCAGGATAACCGCCCCGCCCTGGCGCAATAAGGGCACAAATATTTCACAGCCTGTTTACAGCTCTGCGAACTATCATTGGACTATCAGCAATGGGGTCGTACGCAACGCGGAGCCCGTACGCAACGGGGAATTGGGTTTGGGCTCTCGCGCTGCCGTTTCTGACGCCGGTTCTGCTCTCCGCGCAAGCCGTGCCGAAAACCCCCAATCACTACGTGGGCAGCGAAACCTGCAAAGCCTGTCACCCCGACGTCAGTGTGGATTTCTACAAGAACCCCCACTACAAATCCATCGCATCCGGCAAAGAAACTCCCGCGAAGACAGGTTGTGAGGGATGCCATGGGCCCGGGGGCGATCACGTGGCAGCACGCGGCGGCAAAGCCACCATCGGTGCATTCTCGGCTTTCACCCCGCAACAGACTCTCGATACCTGCCTCGGCTGCCATTCCAAAGACATGTCGCGCGCGGCGATTCGCGGTTCCAGGCATACCGAGGCCGACATTGTTTGCACCAATTGCCATTCGATTCACGGACCGGCCACGCCAAAATTCCTTCTTGCCAAGCCCCAGAAGGAGCTTTGTTATACCTGCCACGCGTCGGAACGCGCACAGTTCGACATGCCTTCGAAGCACCGCGTCAACGAGGGTGTGATCCAGTGCACCGACTGCCACAATCCTCACGGATCGCTGACAGCTTCCGCCTCGCGTGCCGGAAACATGGGCCTCAACTCAGCGATGCTGACCCCCGCCTTCGACAACGAAGAGCCCTGCCTCAAATGCCACGTGGACAAGCGCGGGCCGTTCGTCTTTGAACACGCCAGCGTTCGCGTCGAAGGCTGCGAAGGGTGCCACGTGCCGCACGGCTCTACCAATGCAAAGCTTCTCCGTCGTCCCGTCGTCTTCACCCTCTGCCTCGAATGCCACAACGGGGCCGGCACGTTCGGGCGGGAAAATACCGGCGTCTTCCGGACGCCCTCCAACCACAACATGCTGGATCCGAAATACCAGCAGTGCACGCTCTGCCACGTGCGCATTCACGGGTCGAACAGCGACCCCACCTTCCTGCGATGAGACTCTGGCTGATATCCGGGCTTCTGCTCGCGGTGATACCGTCATTTGCGCAGCAAACGGTCGCTCCCACCACGAACGACAACACCGGTCCCGCCCACGGCGAAAACGCCGGCGGATATAACATCGTCCAGTCCTGGGAGCTTGGCTATCGCTTCGCGACGGTCGGCGGGGACGACGGCAAATACCGGAGCGATGTCAATTACGGCGACGGCATTCGGCTTCTGAACAGCTACCTGACTGTCAATTCGCGCGACGGCCACGGCCGTTGGTTCGACGCCATGACTCTCACGACCCAGGGACTCGGTAACGATCCCTACGAGTCGGCGACCCTGCGGATCCAGAAGAATCGTCTTTACAGCTATGACATGCTGTGGCGCTCGAACGACTACTTCAATCCGGGGCTCACAGTAGCGAACGGCGAGCATCTGGAAGACACCACGTTCCGCATGCAGGACCACGAACTCACTCTGCTTCCGCAAAACTGGTTCCGTGTCCGCGCTGGCTATAGCCGGACCACGCAGAGCGGCCCGGCCCTCACCACCGAACAGGAGTTCGATCCGCAGGGCGACGTTTTCCCGCTGTTCCGCGATCTCCGCGAACAATACAACGAATACCGGCTCGGCGCCGACGTGACGCTGAAAGGTTTCCGTTTTTCAGTCATGCACCGGTGGGAATATTTCAAGGAAGACACTGCCGACACGCTTACGTCCACATTGCAAGGGAAGTCGGTTCCATTTGGCGGCGGCCCGGCCGATCCCTCGACGCTGACGGCGTTCCAGCGAGCGCAGCCCTATCGCGGCCGCACCCCTGCCTGGCTGGCGAATCTCTATGCGGAGCGGAAATGGCTGGCCGTGAACGGCCGGTTTACCTATGCCGGCGGGCGCGGCAACTTCATCCAGAACGAAACCGCTATCGGAACTGACCGGTTCGGCGGTTCCCAAAATCAGCAGATTATTGTCACTGGGAACGGTGACCGGCCGGTCGTCACCGGCGACCTCAACATCACCGTCTTCCCCTCGTCGCGACTCAGCGTTATCAACGTCACGTCGGTTTCGAACACCAGGATGACCGGGAACAATGCGTACGAGCAGTTCAGCAACGCCACCCTGTCCGCGCAGGATCTGAACTTCCAGTTTCTCGGCGTTCGACTGATTACCAATGCGACGGACCTCCGCTACCGGCTTTCAAAAAAGCTCAGCGTCTTCGGCGGCTTCCGCTATTCGGACCGGCTGATCCGGTCCACCGAGGATCTCGCCCTGCCCGGCGAGCCGTTCGACGGCATTTCCGCCAGCCAGGTCAGCATCCTGCGTTCCGGCGTCGTGGGTTTCAACTGGATGCCGGTTAAGGACCTGACGATCCACGGCGAAGGCGGCTTCGGACGGAACAACAATCCGTTCACTCCGGTAAGCCTTCGCAACAACTCCCTGATCAACACCCGCGCGCAATATCGCAAGCGCGCATATTCTCTGACGGCCGGCTATCAGGAAAATTACAACAACAACTCGATTTCAATCACGGCTTACAGTTCACACGCACGCAATTGGAACGGCGACGTCTCGTGGCATGCCAAGACCTGGCTGACGCTCGATACTTCGTATTCCAAGCTGCACCTCGATACGGTGGGCGGCCTGGCGTTCTTTGCCGGTACTCCGCGAGCCACCCTGATGACGAGTCCGGAATCGATTTACGTCAGCAACATTCACTCCGGCAATCTGGGGGCGCGCCTGCCGATTACGAAGCGTGCGGATATCTATATCGGCTACAACATCACGAGGGATACGGGAGACGGCCGGGCTTCGCTCGCAACGCAACCGACCGCGATCGCACAGGTTTTCTATAACGTCCAGACGTTCCCGCTCACTTACCAGACGCCACTGGTCCGTATCTCGGTCCAAATTACGCCGAAGCTTCGTTACAACCTCGGCTATCAATACTACGGGTATCACGAAGATTTCGGCCTGTTCGGCTATAACCAGAACTACCACGCGAACACCGGCTACACCAGCCTTCTCTGGTCTTTCTAAGCGTCGAGCAACTCGGGTTAGACCGGCGCCAGGGGCAGTTGCGTCTCCGTAAGCGAGTGCTTCAGACCCAAACCGCGAGCTGCCAAGTCCAAATCGCTCTTTCTGCACCGGGCTAATAGCGCCTGCAAGTCAGTCTCGGTCTTCATCCGGTGAAAGTCTTTTGTAGGCGCAAAATAAACCAGCGTCGGCTTTTCCGCGCCAACCAGCTTGAGCATGTTCTGAAGTGTCCCCTTGCTCTTGCCGTCCCACAACATCAGCCCGCACCCAGCCTCTTGCGCCATCACAAGGTCTTTTGCAGAGAAGTAAGAAAAACCCGTGCTGCCGGGTGGTGGTTCGATACTCCGCGCCGGCCACTGGCCCACGTTGTTCCGGCACTTTTCCATGCAAAACACAATTACGTGCGGGTAGCCCCGATCCGCGAGGTACTGCTGCACCGCTTTGTCTGCGCCGCTTGCGTCTCCGACCAGCACGGTACAGTTTTTCTCCATCACATCGTCGAGACGATCGCGGATTACCGCGTTCAACTTCGATACAGCCCGTGATCCGCCGATGAAAACTTTCATGGTGTGCCTATTTCGTTGTCAGCGTCAAAAGATAAACGGTTTTCGCGCCGCCCGGCCCCTTCAAGACCTCGGTGATGGCCGAAACCGTCGCTCCGGAGCCATGCAGGTCATCGAAAAGCAAAAGACTTCTCCTTTCGTGTGCTTGGGCGAAACACTAGAGGCGCCGTCCAAGGTCTCCACTCTTTTATGGTACTCAGCTATCGTTCAATTGCGGCGTTTTCTTGATCTTTGAGAGACATTCTGTGCAGACAGGGATTTGCAGCCGTTCGCTCAACGCGGAAACGATCAGTGTCACAGGCTGGTTTGTCCGAACCTTCGAGGGCGGCACTGGCACCAGCGCGTCAATCCGAGAATGCGAACGACCCAGAAACTCCGCGATAACATCAACGATCGGCTCGATGGCCGTCCGATCACGTTTGTATTTCAGTCGGTAGAGAAGCTCGCCAATCTCTGAACGCATCGTGTCAAAGCGGGGGTGGCCGTATTGATCCTCCCCGAGATAGGTGCTGCTCACCGTGTGGACGTCGAGCGCAAAGCCCTTGTCCCAGGTCCCACTGAGCGCGCGTGGATGGATTTCGATACTCACGGTGGGGACTCCCGCCAGTGTATCGCCAGTCACGCGCGGCCTCGCGGCAGGGCTGCCGTCGAAGAGCAGCCGCACCCCATTGATATTCTGGTGAGTCCGCCCCACATGCGTGTACTCATCAGCGTTACCGACAAGACCGGTGTGTCCGACTTCGCCCGCGGCCTCGCGGACCTCGGCGCCGAACTTATTTCCACCGGCGGCACCGCCCGGCTCCTCCGCGATTCCGGCATTCCGGTTCGCGATGTCAGCGAAGTCACCGGCTTTCCCGAGATGCTCGACGGCCGGGTCAAAACCATGCACCCGAAGATCACCGGAGCCATTCTCGCCGTTCGCGACAACCCCGCGCACGCGGCTTCATTAAAGGAACACGACATTCATCCCATCGACATGGTGGTCGTCAATCTCTACCAGTTCGAAAAGATCGCCGCGCGCGCCGATGCCTCGCTGCACGATCTCATCGAAAACATCGACATCGGCGGACCCACCATGATCCGCTCCGCGGCCAAAAACTGGCAGGACGTAGCGATTGTGACATCCGCTGCCGATTACGCCCCCATCCTCGAAGAACTGCGGGCCGCCGGAACCCTCTCGCGCGACACCAAATGGAGACTGGCGAAGCAGGCCTTTCAGACCACGGCCGACTACGACCGGGCCATCAGCGCCAAACTCGCCCAGGTCGGCCCTGGCGCTATAGCCGCCGAAGCCCTTCCGCCCGTCCTCGATATCCGCGTACCCCGCCGCATCTCTCTGCGGTATGGCGAAAACCCCCATCAACAGTCCGCGCTCTATGCAGCAGGCACAAGCGGCATCGCCGGAGCCGAACAGCTTCACGGCAAGGAACTCTCTTATAACAACCTCGTCGATCTCGACGCCTGCTGGCAACTGGTCTGTGAATTCGCGCAGCCCGCCGTCGCCATCATCAAACACACCAATCCCGCGGGCTGCGCCGAACAGGCCTCTTTGGTCGAGGCTTACAAGAAAGCCCTCGAATGCGATCCGGTTTCGGCCTATGGCGGCGTGATCGGCGTCAATCGCGAAGTTGATGAAGCCACCGCCGCGGAAATGGCCAAACTCTTTGTGGAAGCCATCGCGGCGCCAGCCTATTCCGCCGCCGCGCTCGCGATCCTGCAGGCCAAGAAAAATATCCGGCTCGTAAAAGTCACCAGCATCGAAGATCCGCTGGTGGTGAAAAGTATTTCAGGTGGTTACCTGGCCCAGACCGCCGATCGCGCCACCTTCGAGCGCGCGAAATGCGAAGTAAAAACTCAGCGTGCTCCAACGCCCGAAGAATGGACCGCGCTCGAGTTCGGCTGGAAAGTCGTGAAGCACGTCAAGTCGAACGCCATCGTCTATGTGCGGCCCGGTCAGACCGCCGCGGTGGGAGCGGGACAGATGAGCCGTGTCGACTCGGTAAACATCGCGGCCATGAAGGCCCACATCGCTCTCGCGGGTACTGTGGTCGCCTCCGACGCCTACTTCCCGTTTCCCGACGGTCTTGAGCAGGCCGTGAAGCACGGTGCTACGGCCTTCATTCAGCCCGGCGGTTCCGTCAAAGACCCTGACGTTATCGCCGCGGCGGACAGGCTTGGCGTCGCCATGGTATTCACCGGCGTCCGCCATTTCCGCCATTAGCGGAATAGCCTAAGCGTCCGCTTTGCCGCGTGCCACGAAATTCAGCGACGCCGAATTCATGCAATACCGCAACCCGGTCGGCTTCGGACCATCGTCGAACACGTGCCCAAGATGCGCATCGCAGCGCTTGCAGTTCACCTTGGTTCGTTCCATGCCCAGCGTCCGGTCGGTCTGTTCCGTGACGTTTTCTTTCGCGATCGGCTGATAGAAACTCGGCCATCCGGTGCCTGATTCGAACTTCGTCTTCGAGTCGAACAGAACCGTATCGCAGCCGATGCAGTGATACAAGCCATCGTTGTGGTTGAAAGCGTATTTGCCCGAACCCGGCCGTTCCGTGCCTTCATGGCGCGTCACTTCGTACTGCTCGGGATCGAGTTGCTTGCGCCACTCCGCGTCCGTCTTGATTACCCGATCCACTTCCACGATGCCTTTTCTCTTGCCGGACGCATCGAAATCCACGATGCGTACCTTGCCACCCATTTTCGGGTTTTCGGTGGCGGCAGCGGCGGCGACCTTCAGCACGCCCAGTCCGCCGGCGACGATCCCCAAAAATCCGCGACGATTTGCGCTCGACATACTTACTTGATCTCCTTCGTGTAATATTCCGGATACTTCGCCTTGAACTCATTGAGCAGCGGGATGTCCACTCCGCGAATATAGCCCGCGTTCAGTTCGCCGCAGTGTGCGGTCGGGTGCGCATCGCACGCCACCACCTGATCGAGGTAGTGCTGGTGATAGCCCTCTCCCTTGTAGAACGCCGGAAGCGGCACAACCTGCGTCACAATCGGATGCCCAAAGACACGAGCGTCATTCAGTTCTTTGATGTACGCCTGCGCGATCTGCTTCTGCTGCTCATCGGAGTAGAAGATGGCGGACCGGTATTGCGGCCCTTCATCGTTATGCTGCCGGTTGAGCGTCGTGGGATCGTGCGCCGCCGAGAAATAGATCTTCAGAATCTCGCCGAAACTGATCTGCGCCGGATCATAGGTGAGCTGGATCGATTCCGCATGACCGGTATCGCGATCTTCCACCCGCTCGTAATGGGCCGTTTCCTTCTTGCCGCCGGCATAGCCGACCTCGGTGCTGGTGACGCCTTTCACATGCTCGAAAACGCCCTGCATACCCCAAAAACAGCCGCCCGCGAGGACGATCGTCTTGCCGGGAGGCGGTGTTTCAGTTTTCGGGGGAGCGGGAAAAGTCGCCGCCGCGCTCAGCAAAAGTCCAGCCGTTAAAAGGATGGAAGCAACACTCGAAACCAACAATATCTTTTTCATTCAACCTCCACGCTTATATCACCGGACCGGGAGTCTTTATTCCCGGAGGCCATTTTCACGTATTCTCTGATTTTACGTATTCTAATGATAACCGCAATTTGAAGCGGTGTATCATTGCCATTCGCCCTGTTTACATCCGTCGTATCCCAATTCGTCCCGTGACTGCCACAATTCCCATTTCCGCCCGAACCCGGCAATTTCTTCCGTTGCTCCTGGTACTTTTTATCGGCAGCGGCTGTTCCGCCCTGATATACGAAGTCGTCTGGCTGCAACTGCTTCAGCTCGTCATCGGCTCGTCCGCCCCGTCTCTGGCTGTACTACTGAGCACCTTCATGGGCGGCATGTGCATCGGCAGTCTGGCGCTGCCCCGCCTGATCTCCGCCCGCCATCATCCCCTGAAAGTTTATGCCTTTCTCGAGTTGGGAACGGCTGCGTTCGGATTGATCGTCCTGTTTGGGATGCCTTACATCCAGGACTTGTATACGTTGAGCGTGGGCCACTGGATTCCCGGCCTGCTTCTGCGCGGCATCGCCTGCGCGATTTGCCTGCTGCCTCCCACCGTCATGATGGGCGCCACCCTGCCCGCGCTGGCCCGCTGGATTGAACAGACTCCGCAGGCGGCTTCGTGGTGGGGCTTTTTCTATGGCGGCAATATCGCCGGCGGCGTCATCGGGTGCCTCGGCGCGGGTTTCTACTTGCTTCGCGTCTTCGACATGGCGACGGCCAGCTACGTAGCCGCCGCGATCAATATCGCGGTTGCCGCGATCAGTCTGGCCCTCGCGCGCGTTGTGCTTTATACGGCGACCGGCAATCAGCCCGCTGATTCAGACACCGCGCGACCCGCGCCCGGCTCAGCATCCGTGTTCGTCGCCATCGGGATCTCCGGCCTCTGTGCACTGGGAGCCGAAGTTGTCTGGACCCGTTTGCTTTCCCTGATGCTCGGGGCCACCGTCTACACCTTTTCGATCATCCTCGGTGTTTTCCTCACCGGGCTCGGCTTAGGCAGCGCAGGCGGATCCTTCCTGGCCCGCATCAGCGCCTCCAAGTCACGCTTGTGGCTTGCGATCTGCCAGATCCTGCAGGGCCTGACCGTGCTGTGGGCTGCCACGATGCTTTCCGACATCCTCCCCTACTGGGCGGGCAATGTTGACACGAAGCATACGATCATCGCCGGCTTCATGGGCGACCTCGCCCGTTGCGCCATTGCCATAATGCCGTCGGCGATCCTCTGGGGCGCTAGTTTCCCCCTCGCTCTGGCCAGCATTGCCGCTCCCGGCGAGTCGAAACAACGCGACGCGGGCCGCGTGGTCGGCGAAGTCTATGCCGCCAATACCCTCGGCGCAATTTTGGGTTCCCTGGCGTTCAGCCTGATCTTCATCCCGGTCGTGGGCACGGAGCACTCGCAGCAGATCCTGATCGGCCTGTCCGTCATTGCCGCCATTTTCCTCACCAGAGAAATGAAGCGGGCCGCCGGAGCGCTCGCGATCGCCGCGCTGCTGATTCTCAGCGTTCCCGAAATTCCGTGGAAGCTGATAGGATTCGGCCGCCGGCTCCCGACGACTCTGGGCAACTGGACTCTGCTCTACATGGCGGAAGGCAAGAATTCGTCGGTCGCATATTCGAAGTGGGAGAACACCACGACCTATTTCCATGTGAGCGGCAAAGTGGAAGCCTCCGCCGAGCCTCAGGACATGCGGCTGCAGCGGTTACTGGGTCACTTGCCGGCCCTGCTTCATCCCAATCCACGATCCGTTCTGGTGGTCGGCTGCGGCGCCGGAGTCACCGCGGGCACATTCGTAGTACATCCGGAAGTGGAGCAGATCACCATCTGCGAAATCGAGCCCCTCATCCCGCCGGCTTCGGCCCGGTACTTTGGCGCGGAAAATCACGGCGTGGTGCGCGATCCCCGCACCCGGATCGTTTACGACGACGCCCGCCACTTTGTCCTCACCACGAACGACAAGTTCGACATCATCACCTCCGACCCCATTCACCCCTGGGTGAAGGGCATTGCCCCGCTCTATTCCATCGAATACTTCCAGCTCTGCAAGCAGCATCTGAACCCGGGCGGCTTCGTCACCCAGTGGGTCCCGCTCTACGAAAGCAGCGTTGAGACGGTGCAAAGCGAACTCGCCACCTTCTTCGAAGTCTTCCCGCATGGAACGGTTTGGGGCAACCTGAATACCGACGGTTCGGGTTATGACGTCGTCCTCGTCGGCCAGTCCGGTGACCTGAAGATCGATGTCGAGGGAATCGAGAGGCGTCTGGCCAGCCCAGCCTATATGGCCGTGGCGAAATCCCTGCGTGAAGTCGGCTATAACTCGGCGACCGACCTGCTGGCGACGTACGCGGTCCGGGCTTCGGATCTGAGGGACTGGCTGCGCAACGCACAGGTCAACCGCGACCGGAATCTGCGCCTTCAATATCTCGCCGGATTGGGACTCAACCAGTACCTCGCCCCGTACATTTATGATCAGATGCTGACGCGCAGCCACTTCCCCACGGATATTTTTGTGGGCAACCCGGAACGCCTGGATACCCTCCAGGCCGCCATGTCCCGCCTGCGCATTCCATAACCGGAACCTGGCTTAGCCGGAACCCAGTCGAAACCAGCGCTGATCGCAGTCTTTGCACCGCCACGGGGAGAAAAGAGGCGTTAGTACCCTCTCCAGAACATTGCGGCGCACAGACCTTCTAACATTTCTGGATTTGCATCCCGGGCAGGTTGCGGACCAGAAGAACAAACGTTTCAGAAAGACAGGGTCATTCACTCAGTTTGGGCTTCCGATCCATGGGTGCCTCCGGTACGTACTTTATTTTACATTTATAAGCAGGTTTTGGGTATCGGATTGGTGGATCTCCTGCACGTGCAATACAAAAAGTAATCTTTTTCACAAAAAAGACTAATGTTTGGCGCGCGACTTGCCGATATGTTAGTCATGAGCGAATTTGCTGCTTGGGAAATCGCAGGCGCCTCGATTCTTTTCCTTGCCGGATGTGCCTGGAACAACCGCCGCACAGGATACCGGCGGGTAGCGTCCGCTAGTGAAGCATTCCCTGCTGGTCTATCCGAGGGTACGGACTCTCTGCCCGACGCCTCCCCTGTCTGGAACCCGGCCTCACAGCCTTTCCAGTATGCGCGGGAATCGGCTCATTCTTTTTCGCTACAGCTGATCACCCTGCAGCGGGTCCTCGGGACCGAACCCGTGGAAGTCGCCACCCGATCTGTCAGCGTGCGCTAGCTGATCGCGTCGGATCTGCGGCCGATCATTTCAGTTCAACAGCGATAAGTTCAACCGGCGTGTCGGCGTCATTTTCTTCGGTATGCTTTGCCGGCCCGGCCATTCGCACGAACCCCGCTTTCGTATTAGCCTGGTCCGTCAGGTACACCACCACGCGATCGAGCACGTACTCGTGCATGACGCCTTTTTCGTGCGGACCGAAGTGAACCCGCAGGACCCGCACCTGATCGTTTTCAAATTCCATGTTGTAATGCCTTGAATCGACCTTCGCCGGATCGATCTTCGAAATCGTCACCTGGCCGCCGGAGCCCTTCTTCAGCTCGATCTCTACAATCCGGATGGGATGATCGGTCAGGTTTTCGGTAATGTAAGGTTCTCCGGCCCGGCTCCAGCGGACATCGCCTTCGGGCACATCCAGATCTTCGATCCTGCCATCGCCGCCGCTCAGCTGGATATGGCCGCCATCGCGATAAATCAGCACGCGGTTCATCTTGTGTGTACGGATCGTGCTTTGGCTGTGCGGGGCGATCGTCACCTGCACGACGCGAACGTCCCCGTTTTCCAGCTTGATTTCGTCTGCCGGCGTCTGTGCCCAAAGGGGCAGAGCCACGGCAGTCACCAGCAGGAAAAGGCTTCG
>DASZLO010000153.1:0-4617 GCA_035552315.1 Bryobacteraceae bacterium | reverse complement strand
GGGCCTGTGGCGCAGTTGGGAGCGCGCTTCCATGGCATGGAAGAGGTCAAGGGTTCGAATCCCTTCAGGTCCACCAACGCTTCCGCGCGATTCCGGTCCAGCAAATTGCCGATATTCGACCAGATCCCCCAACAGGTCAAGGTGAATCACAACGACGTGCTCTGCGAGTCTCTGGAAAACGAGATCGTTTTATTCCAGCTGAGCAGCCAGCAGTATTACAGTCTCGGCGCGGTCGGCGCGCACGTCTGGAAGTTGCTCGGCGAAAGCGGGGACGTGGCGACGGTCGCGAAGCAACTCTGTGATGCTTACACGGGCGAACCGGCTGCGATCATCGGCGATTTTCATGAGCTCGTGAGTGAAATGCTCAGCGCGGGGCTGCTGCAACCTGTCTGATTTTCAGAAGCTGACGATTTCCGCCATCTGACGGCCGGTGGCGAACGGATCATGAGCGCGATCTTCGGTTTCATTAATCTGGACGGACGCCCGGCGGATGAACACGAACTCGCCCGCATGAACGCCTCTCTCGCGGCCTGTGGCGAGGAAGGCGGCGGCTGGACCCGCGGGCGCCTGGCGCTCGGACAACGTCCGCTGTGCGTAAACGCCGAAGATCGCATGGAACCGCCAGTTCACACCGGCGCCCGATGCGTTCTCGTGAGCGACGCCAGGATCGACAACCGGCCGGAACTTGCTCATGAGCTTGGAATTCCCCCGGCCGAGGCACGGGACCTTCCCGATTCGTCGTTTATCGTGCGCGCCTGGGAAAAATGGGGCCACGATTGCGCCGCGCATCTGACCGGTGCTTTCGCGTTCGCCCTCTGCGACCTGCGGGATGAGACCGTGCTGATCGCACGCTGCCCAATGGGCGAACGATCGTTGTTTTATCACCGGACTCCGCAGCGTTTCGCGTTCGCATCGGCGCCGCGAGGGCTGTTTGCGCTACCCTCGATCACGCGCCAGATCGATGCGCGGAGTGTGGCGGATTTCCTGGTCCGCGCGCCGAAGGAGCCGGGCAGCAGCTTTTTCGAGGGTATCGAGACTGTACAGGCCGGCCACGCCATCGTGATCAGCCGAAAAGGAATCACCTCCCGGCGTTACCGGGGCTTGAATATTGCGCGCCAAACGCGCTTCGCGCGGGCCAGCGACTATGTCGAGGCATTCAACAAGCTGTTCGACCGCGTCGTCGCCGACCATATGCGCAGCGCGAAGGCCGTCGGCATCTCGTTGAGCGGCGGGCTTGACTCGACGGCGGTAGCGGCGTCTGCCGCCCGGGCGCTCGGCGCCGGAACCGAGCTGCACACATTCACCGAGGTTCCGCCGGAGGGATTCAACGCACTGCTTCCGCCGGGCAGATACGCGGATGAAACTCCTTACATCGAAGCAATGCGCAGACAGTATGGCAATCTGAATGTTCATTTCGTGCGGGCAGACGGCAGTTTCTATCTCGATCATCTTGAGGATTTTTTTTGCGCGGCCGAGTCGCCGCTCAGGAACGCATCGAACTGGATGTGGATGAAAGCCATCTTCCAGGAGACGCGCCATCACGGCGCACGTATTCTCCTGACTGGCACGTCCGGAAATCTCACTGCCACGTGGGACGGAGCAAGGCTCCTCCCCGATCTGCTGCGGCGTCGAAAATGGATGCGCGCGCTTCGGGAAGCCAGGGCCATCGGACGCCGGAGGCCGACACTATCAACGGCACGCATACTGTTGGGCCAGGGTTTATTTCCATTGTTACCAGGCTCGTTCCGGCATGGCATTCAACGGGTCCGCGCCAGCCGCCGGGGTGGTGCGGGTGCGCCCGTCTGGCTCGCTGACTCGCCCATTAATTCGGAATTCGCCGCAATTCACCGGGTGGTCGAGCGCGCACACGAAAAGGCGCACGATTTCCAACCCAATCCCGCGAACGTATCCATCGGTCCGTACCTGATTCGACAGGCGGACCTGCGGGCCAATGACAGGCGCGGCTACGAATCTCTTTTCGGTGTCGCGCAACGCGATCCGATGGCAGATATTCGTGTCGTGGAATTCTGCCTGTCGCTTCCCGAAGAGCAATATCTGTCCGGCGGTGAATCACGCTGGCTGATTCGCAGAGCCGTGGCGGGACGGCTGCCCCACGAAGTGCTGCAAAACAGAGAGCGAGGCCTTCAGGCCGCAAACTGGCTCGATGGCATGCGCGCGGCGCACACGCGAATCAAAGAAGAGATTGAGAGCCTGGAAAGAAGTCCGATGGCGAGCGCCGCAATCGACCTCGGCCGAATGCGGAATCTCGCGGACGGCCTCCTCGACGCACGCGCGGACTCCTGGCGCGCGATGGTGGATTACCGCGGTGTGCTGGAGCGCGGCATCACCGTGGGCTGCTTTCTTCGTTGGGTTGAGCGCGGCCAGTAGCATAATGGATCACTTCCATTACATATATGCCGGCCTGCGGGTAGCATCGGAGATCGAACTCCCGGAATGGGCGCCGTTTGCACAGCCCAGGCCGGCCGGTCCGCCGGATGTGACGATCTCGATCGGTCATGTTCGCGGAGACGATCTTGCCGCTGCTGAAAATCAACGTGTGATCACGGCCGGCGAGTGCCGGTTTCTGGCGCCCGGCGCGGGCTGCTTCGGGGTGCGGAACGGCAGCGAAATCGTGGTGGCTCCGGCGCCGGATGCGCCGATCGAAAAACTTCGTCCGTGGCTGACCGGCTCGGCATGGGCGTCTCTTTGCTATCAGCGCGGCTTGTTCCTGTTTCATGCGAGTGCTCTGCTTGTAGATGGAGCTGCGGTTCTGTTTTGCTCGCGCGCGAAAGGCGGAAAATCGACTCTCGCGGCGGAGCTGAATCGGCGTGGGTATCCTCTCGTCAGCGACGATTTGTGTCATCTGCGGATTCCGGCGGACGGTCCTCCGATGATTTACCCGTCGATAGCCCGCCTCAGGCTGTGGGACGATGCGTTGGCCGAGTTGGGCTGGAGTCCTGAAGGTCTCGAACCCGACCATGCACGTGCCGGCAAATACAACGTAACGGGCGATGTCCGGGGTGCCGGTGATGCGTCGCCTGTGCGGGGAATCTATTTGCTCGCGTGGGGGGATCTGGCGATTACGCCGCTGAAGGGCGTCGAGGGATGGCGCCGGTTTCTGCCATCCGCCACTTATCGCGCCAAACTGCTTGAGCCCGCCGAACAATTGAGCCGTCATTCAACGCGGAGCATGGCTCTGCTGCAACGGGTGCCGGTTTGGGAACTCCGGCGTCCGCGCGATCTCACGGCGTTGAAGAGAGTTGCCGATCTGCTGCGGAACCATTGGTCCGAGGCGGGGTATAATTCTTAGTCGCATGACGTCGTTCCCCATCGATACCCGCTCGATCGTCGTCGCCAGTTCCGCTATCCCGTTTACGCGATTGGATGACGAGATGCTCGCGATCGACGAACACGCCGGATTTTGCTACTCGATGAATGCTTCCGCGGTTCGGGTCTGGGAGTTGGCGGCGAATCCGAGATCGGTTGAAGATATTTGTGCAGCGCTGTGCCGGGAGTTCGCGGTGGAGCCGGACACCTGCGCGCACGACGTCGTGGAACTCCTGTCGGCGATGCGGGACGCTGGTTTCGTTAAGGTCACCGATGCGGCGATTGGCTAGCTTGCCTGGCAAGTTCCTGCGGTTGCCAATGGAACGAAAAAAGCTGCTGGCGGATGCCTGGTGGCGACTGCTGGTCGCGCGCGTGCTGCTGCGGTTGCTGCCGTTTCGTAAGCTGATGAAATTCCTTATCACGCCTTCTTCGCGGCTCCTCCAGACCCATTCCGACCGCCGGCAGGTTTGCCGGAACGTGAGCTGGGCCGTCAACCTCGCAGCCAAATGCCTGCCTGGCGAAACAGTGTGCTTTCCACGAGCTCTGGCCGCACAAATAATGTGTCGAAAACGTGGCGTCAATGCTATCCTCTATTACGGAGCGGCCGTATCGCCCTCCGAGGGTCTGGCCGCGCACGTGTGGGTTCTCGACGGCGAGGAAGGTATCGTTGGACACCAAATCGCCTATAAGTACCTTGAATTGGCGCATTTTCCCGTTTGATGATGCCGTTTGGGTTGTGTGATAATACACTGACGGAGGCACTATGGAGAACGTTAAGAGCTCTCAGGGATTAGACTTAACCGCCGACGCAGGCGCGAAATCGGAACGTGTTTGGGTGAAGCCGGTTCTTGAGCGGCTTTCGCTGAAGCAGGCACTCACCGCTCCGAGTGGCGGAATGGGCGACGCAGGCACGCCCGGCTCTTAGTTTCCTGTGGCTCCCCGGCCTCTCATCCCAGGCGCCACGACGAGAGGTTGAAATCAGGGCTCCGGTAGCGCGTGCCTGATTATTCCTACGTCTCGTTCGGCCTGCGAATTCGTTCTGAAATCGAGTGCGAGCAGTTTTTGCCGCAAGTCGGTCCAGCGGATGTCCACATTTGTTTTGGAAGCGTTCCCGAGTTTCTGCCTGATCCAACATTCCAGGGTTTTCTCTACCAGGTTGCAGAGGGAGCGGTGCTCCTCAAGGTCAGCCACGTCGCAAGATATCTGATATCGGGCGGCAATCAAATTCTTGTTCAGCCCGTCCCCAAGGCAAATCTCGATGAAGTCCGGCTGTTTTTACTCGGCTCGGCG
>DASZLO010000152.1:0-4749 GCA_035552315.1 Bryobacteraceae bacterium | reverse complement strand
GTCCCGATGAAGCGCCTCGCTCTGGCTATTGCGGCGCTCGCATGTACCGCTCTTCCTTCACCGGGCTATTATTACTTCACCCATTACATTAACGGCGCCAACGTGCCAGAAAAATTCGATCTGTCAAAGCTGCCCAGCAAGACGGTCAATATTCTGGTGTCAGAGAATGGCCCCCAGCTCTATTCCCAGACCGATACTTTGAATTCGTTGCTGGGCCAGATTCGGCAGGCGACGGCCGTGTGGAATGGCGTTGCGTCATCCGATCTGCGCGTTTCGTTCGGAGGTCTCGAAAACGGAACCACTCCGCAGAACACACCTGGCGGAGATGTCGTGTTTGAGGATTTACCTCCCGGCCTCTACGCATACGGCGGGCCCACCAGCCAGGCGGCCCCGGTTACCGCGGCGGACGGGAGCACTTTCATTCCCATCCTGCGTTCCACCGTACATCTGAACCGCAACCTGACGCTGACACCTCCCTACGGACCCGGCGCGAGTTATCAGGAAACGTTTCTGATGACGGTGATCCATGAAATAGGGCATGCGCTCGGGCTGCAGCACACGTTCACGTCCTCGACGATGTCGACGGCAACGACGCGTTCCACCAATCTCAGCCGTCCGATCGATAACGATGACATTGCGGGTATTTCGGCTTTGTATCCGAATGCGGGCTTCGCTCAATTCGGAAGCATCAGCGGTCGCGTTACCGTGGCGGGTCAGGGCGTGCATCTCGCATCCGTGGTCGCGATCCGCCCTGGCCTGGGCGCCGTCAGCACCTTCACGAATCCTGACGGCACGTTCCAGATCAACGGCATTCCGCCGGGCCAGTATTATCTCTATGCCCACACGCTCCCGCCGGATGCGGACGTGAAGGGTCCGTGGAATGTGGACGGCAGCCTTGCCGCGCCCTCCGGTCCGATTGCCACGATGTTTTATCCGGCCACGCCAAACCCAACGGCGGCCCGCATCCTGCCGGTGCTCGCCGGGCAGGTGACATCGGCAATAGATGGCGTTCCAATAACGATCTCGTCATTCGCCCGCTCCGTGGTCACGCTCTACAACGACGTGATCTATTCGTATATTCCCTATAACAACGGCAGCGTTGCGGTGCAGCCAGGGTTTGTGGATGTGATCCCCGGTAATTCCACAGTGGTTGCCTCCGGGTACGGTATGGGAGCGAACGGCCAGTCTTTCCTCCAGAACGTGCAGTTCCTCGGCAATGCGGCTGCGATTCTTCCGAATGGCATCCGGCCGTATCAGGCCAACAGCTATACGTATATCGCGCTCGATCTCGGCTTTCCGCTTGGTGGCCAGATGGGCGTGCAGCATGTTGTTTACAGCACGGCGAACGAAACCTATGTGCTTCCGTCCGCGCTGACGCTCACGCGCACTTATCCCCCGACCGTCAGTAGCGCGGCCGCAAATCCAGATGGAACCATCACGGTTACCGGCACTGGCTGGACACCGACGACGCGCCTTTATTTCGACGCGTTGCCCGCATCTATTTCCTCACTCGATCCGGTAGCGGGAACAGCCGTTGTACAAGCGCCGCCGGGCATCACGGGCCAACAGGCCACCGTGACGGCGTACAACAATGACGGTCAGAATTCACAACTGATCCAAACGGCGTCCCCAGTTCTCTATCCTTATGCCCCATCGGCGGCTCCCGCTATCACGTCGGTTGTTCCGGCATCGCTACCCGCCGGCGCGGAGGCGAGTGTCGATATCTACGGATCCGGATTCAACTTCGGTCAGGCCCCCACAGCAGTTGGCTTCGGCACCAGCGATGTACTCGTCCGGCGCGTTTTCGTATCCCCGAATCACTTGCAGGTCGATGTCTCGATCGCACCGGGCGCGGCGCTCTCGACTTCGGATGTCAGCGTGTTCTCCGGATTTCAGGTGGCAACGGCGCCTGGCGGATTCCAGATCACCGCGGCAGTGGCCGGGCTGCCCGCGCCTATACCGATCATGACGAACGCTATACAGGGATTGAACGGCGCGTACTCGGGCGCCATTGTCACACTTTACGGTTCCAACCTGTTTTTCGGCGTGAATCCGGTGGTCACGATCGGCGGACAGCCAACCACGGTTCTTTACTCCTCAGCCACGCAGCTGAATCTTCAGCTGCCCGCTAACCTGGCAGCCGGACCCACGGCCCTCACGGTGAACAATGGCGCGTTGACCTCTTTCCCGGTCACAGTCAACATCGACACGTCACCGGCCTATCTGAATGGAATTCAATTCAGCAATGGGAAGTACGTCGACGCCACTCACCCGATTCATCAGGGCGATGCGATCATCGTGACCCTCAGCAATTTCGCCCCGGCGGGAACCGCAATCGATCCGTCACGCGTACAGGTTTCGGTGGGGGGCGTTCCGCACAGCGTTTATCAGGTGACGGCGGACAACGGCGGTCTGTTTTATCAGGTGGGTTTTTTGATGAACCCGAACGACCCGGTGGGTGCATTGCAACAGTTCGTGGTTTACCTGGATGGGCGAAGCAGCTATCCTGCGTACGTCACCGTCGCTCATCCCGACGGGACGTTGACGCCATGAAGCGCAAAATATTCCTATTCACATTGGCCACAGGCGCGGTAGCGGCCTTACCCGCGGGTTACGCCCACTGGACGGAACAACAAATCGATGGCCGCGCGAAGGGAATGCCGGCGAAAATGACAAAAGTCAAAGTCGCGACGGAACCGCTCGGCGGCTGGGGTAACCATTCGATGTCGCTGGTGCATCGGGAGGGGAGTGGTGAAGCCGAGTTGCATCAAACGCAGTCGGATATTCTCTTCATCCGCGGCGGCGAGGCGGCGATTATCGTCGGAGGCACCATTCCTGGCGGGCGACAGACCACCGCGCATGAGATTCGCGGACCGCGGATCGAAGGTGGCGAGAAGCAGTTGCTGCATACGGGCGACGTGCTGCATATATCGCCGAAGACGCCACATCAGATGATACTCGAGCCAGGGCAGAAGCTGGACTATTACGCTGTCAAAGTGGACGCGCGTTAGTCGGCCCCCCGACACGCCGCGCGGGCCGCTTCAATTTTTCTGCTCTCCACAACCCGCGTGAAACGCGGCTGCGGCCTCAATAGGCCACCCCACAGTCGAAGCTTCGTGGGTCGCTGAGATAGGCCAGCAGTTGCTTTAACGCGTGGCCGCGGTGGCTCACATTGAACTTACGCGGGCCGTCAACCTCGCCGAAAGTGCAGCTGAAGGGCTTGTAATAAAACAGTGGATCGTACCCAAAGCCGCTTGGCCCCCGGGGTTCGTGGATGATCTGGCCTTCCACTTCGCCGCGGAAAGTCCGGATGGTTTTGCCGTTCCCGGCCAGCGCTATGACGCAAACGAATCGTGCCGCTCGGTTCTGTTGGTCGCGGAGGTTCCGCAGAAGCAGTTCGTTGTTCTGCTGATCGGTTGCATGCTCACCGGCGTAGCGAGCTGAATAGACACCGGGCGCGCCGCCGAGGGCGTCTACTTCGAGGCCGGAATCGTCGGCGAATAGCGGGCCGGGCGCGAAGCGGCTATAGTATTCCGCTTTGATCCGCGCATTTTCGTCGAATGTGGCGCCGGTCTCCGCGGGCGCAACGATCTGTTTGATATCTGGTAACGGTTCGACGTCGATGCCCAGCACTTCGCCTGCGAGGTGAAACTCCCGTAGTTTCCCGGGATTGCCGGTCGCGCAGTAGACCTTCACGCCAGTTCGATCGCGGCCGTCTGAATGAGCGTCAGTTCCGCAATGCCCCTCTTTGCGAACTCGGTCATGCGGCTCATCTGCTCGTCTCCGAAAGCGTTGTGCTCCGCTGTCGCCTGATACTCGACGAAACCGCCCCCACCGGTCATGACTATGTTGGCGTCCACGTCCGCCCGCGAATCTTCTTCGTAGCAGAGATCGAGAATGGGCTCGCCGTTCAGAATCCCCACACTGATCGCGGCCACCGAACCGATCAATGGCGACCTCGTGAGCGTCTTGAATTTCAGCAGCTGTTTCACCGCGAGAGCAAGTGCAACGTACGCCCCCGTGATGGATGCCACGCGGGTGCCGCCGTCGGCCTGAAGCACGTCGCAATCGAGGATGACGGAGCGCTCGCCCAGCGCAGCGAGATCGACAACGGCGCGCAGCGAACGGCCGATCAGACGCTGGATTTCGTGCGTGCGTCCGCTCGGTCTGCCTTTCGAGACCTCGCGAGGTGTGCGGCTGGAGGTGGCGCGCGGCAGCATGGAGTACTCGGCCGTCACCCAGCCCCGTCCCGTATTGCGGAGGAAAGGCGGTACGCCGGTTTCGATGCTCGCGGCACACAGCACCTGTGTGTTGCCGACGGTAATCAGTGCCGAACCCTCCGCCGTTTTCAGGTATCCGGTTGCGATTTCGACCGGCCGCAGTTCATCGGGCTGTCTTCCGTCAGGCCGCATTCTTCATCACCTCGTAAAGCAGGACCATGGTCAGGATCATTGCAACGATCAGGAAAACTATGCAGGGCACGCCCGCCTTCATTTGCGGTGGCGCGGGGGTGGCGGACTTTGGCTTTACAGCCTTGAATTTACCCATTCGGTATGGAGAGGCCCCGGCCAGATTGCTACGCTGGCTGAGGTGATCTGGAGACGAAAGTTCAGTTTACTATCCGTGGCGGTGCTGCTGGCCGCATGCGGTTCACAGGTTCCGAGCAAGCCGGACGTACCCGAGTCGGTTTCTCCGGGATGGAAGCTCTTGTCTCTGGTGAAATCGCCGTTGCCGGCTGGCGTCGCTTCG
>DASZLO010000151.1:0-32091 GCA_035552315.1 Bryobacteraceae bacterium | reverse complement strand
AAGGAATTGGGTCCGGCTGCTGCCGGGCGACCGGGTTGCGGTTGAGTTCGGGGAACACGACCTGACGCGGGGACGGATAGTTAAAAAGATCGGATAAACAGAATGAAAGTTCGGGCATCAGTTAAAAAAATTTGCGACAAGTGCAAGCTGATCCACCGCGAAGGCGTGGTGCGGGTGATTTGCACGAATCCCAAGCATAAGCAGCGTCAGGGTTAAAAAGGAAAACTATGGCACGTATTGCGGGCGTCGACCTGCCACCGAAAAAACGGGCGGAAATCGGACTCACTTACATTTACGGCATCGGTCGCACGCGCTCCAAGAGCCTGCTGCACCGCGCCGGCATCGATGCAAACAAGAAGATCGGCGACCTGACGGAAGAAGAAGTTAACAACGTCCGCCAGATTCTTGAAGATGAAGGCGCAGTGGAAGGCGATCTCCGCAAGGAAGTCTCGCTCAACATCCGGCGTCACATCGAAATGGGCTCCTATCGCGGATTGCGGCACCGCCGCGGCCTGCCGACGCGGGGCCAGCGTACGCATACCAACGCCCGTACCCGGAAGGGTCCGCGCCGCGGCACTGTTGCAGGCAAGAAGAAAGCGACGGCTAAGACTTAATGGCTAAGGCACCGGCAAAGGGCGCTAAGAAAAAAGCGTTCAAAAAGAAAGAAAAGCGGGTTGTGCATGTGGGTATCGTGCACATCCAGGCAACGTTCAACAACACGATCGTCACCATCGCCGATCCGGAAGGCAACACCGTTTCGTGGTCGAGCGCGGGCTCGTTGGGCTTCCGCGGCTCCCGCAAAGGCACGCCTTTCGCAGCGCAGCAGGCGGCGCTGACGGCGGCGAACAAGGCGAACGAAGTCGGGTTGCGCACGGTTGAAGTCAGGATCAGCGGTCCGGGATCGGGGCGCGAATCGGCTGTCCGCGCGCTGGCCACGGCAGGTTTGGATGTGCGTACGATTCGGGATACCACGGCCATTCCGCATAACGGCTGCCGTCCTCCGAAGAAGCGCAGAGTTTGATTTTTTGCCACTGATGAACACAGATAAACACTGATAAAACAAAGCAAATTCTTATCAGTGTTTATCTGTGTTCATCGGTGGCTGATTAAGTAGTTAAGCGGGAAGAAGATCCTGAGGATCGTAAACCGCACGTAGCCCAAGAGGAGATTAAATTTGGCACGTTATAGAGGCCCTGTTTGCCGGCTTTGCCGGCGCGAGGGCATGAAATTGTTTCTGAAAGGCGAACGCTGCCACACCGAAAAGTGTGCCATCGAGCGCCGCAACTTCGTTCCCGGACAGCACGGAAAAGACCGTAAAGCCAAGATCGTCGGCTACGGCCTCCAGCTCCGCGAGAAACAGAAGGTTCGCCGCATCTACGGCGTTCTCGAAGCCCAGTTCCGCAACACCTTCGCTAAAGCCGTCAAGATGAAAGGCATCACCGGTGAAAACCTGATGAGCACGCTCGAACGGCGTCTCGACAGCGTGATCTACCGGATGGGTCTCGGCGCCAGCCGGTCCCAGGGTCGCCAGATCGTCCGCCACGGCCACATCAACGTGAATGGTCGCAAGGTGAACATCCCGTCGTTCATCGTGAAGCCGGGCGATGAGATCTCGGTGCGCGAATCCAGCAAGAATCATCCGACGATCCTGTCTTCCCGTGATGCCACAGCGCATGCGCCGTCGCCGGGCTGGATGGACGTGGATCGCGAAAATCTGAAGGGCCGCATCATCAGCACGCCGCGGCGCGATGAACTGGTGCAGATCCCGATCAACGAACAGCTGATCGTCGAACTTTACAGCAAGTAGGGCAGTACAGTAACAAAGCAAGGCAGTAGCAGTACAAATCCGGCGTGTGCGGATTGAGATAAAGCCACGCCGCAATTGGAGTCAAAAAACGTATGTTCAAGGGCTTTCAAAAACCCAAACGTCTGGTCGCTAACACCGAGACCCTGACGGAACGCTTCGGGCAGTTCACCGCCCAGCCGTTCCAGCGCGGCTTCGGTACCACTATCGGCAATTCGCTTCGCCGCGTGCTCCTTTCGAGCATCGAAGGCGCAGCCATCACCGCGATCCGCATCGAAGGCGTGGATCACGAATTCAGCCCCATCCCGGGTGTGGTGGAAGATGCCACGGACATCATCCTCAACCTGAAACAGGTTCCGTTCAAAGTGATGGGCGAAGGCATCAAAACCGTTCGTCTGGTGGCCGACAAGTCCGGCGAAGTCTTCTCCGGATCCATTCAGGCCGACGCCGATGTGGAAGTGCTCGACCGCGGTCTGCACATTGCCACGGTGAGCGAAGGCGGCAAACTCGACATCGAGATGCGCCTCAAGCAGGGCCGCGGTTATGTGAGCGCGGACAAGAATTTCGACGAAGATCTGGCCATCGGGTTCATTCCGATCGACTCGGTGCACTCGCCGGTTCGCAAGGTCAACTTCACGGTGGAAGCCGCGCGTCTCGGTCAGATGACCGATTACGACAAGCTGACGCTGGAAGTCTGGACCAACGGCGCGATCTCGCCGCAGGACGCCATCGGGCATGCCGCCAAGCTGCTGAAAGATCACATGACGATCTTCATCAACTTCGAAGAAATCGCCGAAGCCGCCGAAGAGCCGGCAGAGCGCAGCATCGACCGGGTCAGCGATCAGCTCAACCGCAGCGTGGAAGAACTGGAACTTTCGGTTCGTTCTTACAACTGCCTCAAGAACGCCGGTATTCAGACCATCGGCGAACTGGTGCAGAAGTCGGAATCGGAAATGCTGCGTACGAAGAATTTCGGCCGCAAGTCGCTCAACGAAATCAAGGAGATCCTCACCACGATGGGTCTCGGGCTCGGGATGAAACCCGATGCACACGGCAGGCTGGTGGCTCCGCCGCCTCCCGCGCCGGGCTCCATGCCGGAAGAGCTTCCGGACGACGAGCAGTTCTCCTAATATCAAGGGCAATAAGGTCAGGTACAGGTAAATGAGACATCGATTTGGCAATGCAAAACTGAAGCGGGACGTTGGCGCGCGCAACAGCCTGTTCAAGAATCTGACGACCAGTGTGATTCTCGAGGAGCGGGTGATCACCACCGTTCCGAAGGCGAAGGCCATCCAGCCGATCGTCGAGAACATGATCACGCTGGCGAAACGCGACACGCTGCACACCCGCAGACAGGCTGCTTCATTTCTGACGACTGCCAAGTCGGTTCAGAAGCTGTTTGACACGCTTGGAGCACGGTTCGGTCAGCGCCAGGGCGGGTACACGCGCATCACGCGCCTTGGACCGCGCAAGGGCGACGGCGCCGAACTGGCGATTCTGGAACTGGTTGGTTCCGAGCTGGTAAAGCGTGCGGCCGAACGGGCCAAGCGCAAGGAAGAGCGTCTGAAGGCCCAGCAGGAAGGCGTCGAACCGCCCGACGAAGAAAAAAGCTAGTAGCTCACTTTTCGAGACAAGACCACGCGGCCGGCAGCCGCATGTCCTTCAGGCAACTTGAAGACATGCGGCGTCCGGCCGCGTTTTTGTTTTTGCGCGCCCACTTCTTGTAACCTTCACCCGCCCCGCAAGTATTCCGTTATTGGAAATATTCGGCGAACCACCGGCCTTCTGATGCGTAATTACTACGGCACGGGAAAATGAACGGTCTTCTGGGCTACATCCGCTACGCGCTCCGCCAGTTCAGGCTGTCTCCCGGCTTTACCGCCGCGGCCGTCCTGACCCTCGCTTTGGGAATCGGCGGGACCACTGCCATCTTCACGCTTATCGATGCGGTCATGCTGCGTTCGCTCCCCGTCGTCGACCCGGCCAGCCTCTACCGGGTGGGCGACGGCGACGATTGCTGCGTCGAAGGCGGTACGCAGGATAAATGGGGAATGTATTCTTACCCCCTGTTTGAGCGCCTGAAGGCCGCGACGCCGGAGTTCGAAAGCGTGACCGCTTTCCAGGCAGGATCGGGGCGCTTGAGCGTCCGAAGACAGGGTGTCGATAGTGTCGCCCGCCCGCTTCGCTCGGAATACGTGAGCGCCGACTATTTCGCCACGTTCGGCATCGCTGCGTTTCCCGGCCGCGTCTTTAATGGCTCGGACGATACCACCGGAGCTCCGCCCGTCGCCATACTTAGCCATCATGTGTGGGAGTCCGCATATGGAGCCGATCCTTCCCTCGTCGGCGCAACCCTGACTGTCGAAGGCCATCCGTTCACCGTCATCGGGATCGCGCCCGCGGGCTTCTTCGGAGATACGCTGCGCAGCGACCCTCCCGAAATCTGGATACCCCTTCATCAGGAACCGATGATTGCGGGTGAGAGCTCTCTGCTGCGTCAGCCTGTGTCCGCCTGGCTGCGAGTGATCGGCCGCCTCAAGCCCGGAGCCAACGTGGCGGGAATGCCGGCTCGGCTCACCGCACTCTTGCGTCTCTGGATCCAGAATGAGTCCGGCTATCCCGCCAACTGGATGCCGGACATTATCCGGAATCTGTCGAAGCAGGTAGTCGATGTGATACCCGCCGGCGCCGGGGTCGGCGTAATGAAAGACGAGTACGGGCGCAGCCTGCGAATTCTGCTTTCCGTGTGCGGGATGGTGCTTCTGATCGCCTGCGCGAACGTGGCGAATCTGCTGCTGGTCCGGTCCGTCGGCCGGCGGGGCCAGACGGCGCTGCGGCTGGCGATGGGAGCGACGCGAAACCAAATCGTTCTCCAGGCTCTCGCCGAAAGCATTCTGCTGGCTCTCGGCGGCGGAATCGCCGGTCTGTTCGTAGCCATGGCCGCGGCCCGGCTGCTGCTGGCGCTGGCTTTCAGCGCCTCGCATTTTCTGCCCATCGCTGTCACACCTTCTCTGGTTGTGCTTGGATTCTCGTTTGCCGTCTCGCTGGTTACCGGAGTCGTTTTTGGCGCGGTGCCCGCATGGCTGGCAACCCGCACCTCTCCCGCCGAAGCTCTCCGAGGACTGAGCCGCGGCTCAAGCGCCCGTTCCTCTTCGACCAGTACGGCTCTCCTGATCGTGCAGGCGACGCTGTCTGTTGTTCTTGTTGCCAGCGCCACCATGCTGGGCCGCAGCCTGGACAAGCTGCAGGGTCAGGACTTCGGATACCAGGTGCAGGGACGGGTGCTGGTTTCGCTGAACCGTCCGCCCGTAAACCTCAACACCGCTCAGTTGACCGTGCTCTACCGGCAGATGGAGACCCGTTTGAACTCTGTTCCCGGTGTGCGCGGCTCCGGTCTGGCGCTCTACAATCCCCTCACCGACAACTGGGGCGAATTGATCCTGGTGGCCGGCCATCCTCCGCCTAAAATGGATGAACAATCCGGTTCATCATGGGACCGCGTGAGCACCGCCTATCTGCATAACCTCGGTATGACGATCCTGCGCGGACGCGACTTCAGTCCATCGGATAACGAGACTACGGCGCCGGTTGCGATCGTGAATGAGGCGTTCGTCAAACGCTTTTTCAGCGGCAGCGAAGACCCCCTCGAAAAATATTTCGGACTCGACCTGCCGGAAAACACCGGAACCTTCCGGATCGTTGGAGTGGTCCGCGACGCCAAGTTCGCAGGTTATGCGCTGAGCAAGCCCGCGCGGCCCATGTTTTATGTACCGCTGGCGCAGAACGTCGCCTACGCGAACCCGCTGATGCAGCGCCTCGAATTGAGCAGTCATCTCGTATCCGGAATTATGCTGGTCACGGACATTCCGCCCGGCACTCTGGAACCACTTCTGCGCGGCGCTCTCGCGGCAGTGAACCCGGACCTCACCATTACCAGCGTCAGAACCCTCAAGGACCAGGTGGCGCTCTCCTTCGATCGCGAACGCGCGGTCGCGAGCCTCGCCAGCCTGTTCGGAATCGTCGCATTGCTTCTCGCCGCCGTCGGCATTTACGGTGTGACCGCCTATTCTGTTGCCCGTCGCACCGCGGAGATCGGCATCCGGATGGCGCTCGGCGCCGGTCGGGCCAAGGTTGTGGGAATGGTCATGCGAGGGGCCGCGACGCGTGTCTTCATCGGGCTGCTGGCGGGCCTGCCGCTGGCGATCGGCGCAGGGCGTCTGATCTCGTCCGAGTTGTACGGAGTATCGACCTGGGATCCGTTCGCGCTGATCGTGGCCGGCGGCGCTCTGGCGATTTGCGGATCTGTTGCCGCCGTAATCCCCGCCAATCGGGCGGCCCACCGACGCTCTGCGAGTGCAATAAATCCCGATAACCTGCCGGTCGGCGGGCGCGAATTGCCAGACAGCCGCGCTGGCTCCGCCGAAGCCTTGATAAACTGGACAATTCGAAAACAAAATGGCAATCAGTCCGGAATTACTCGAAATCCTCGTGTGCCCGTCGTGCCGGGCGAAGGTTGAGCTCAAGGCAGACGGCAGCGGACTTCGGTGCGTCGCCTGCCACCGGTTGTATCCGGTCAGGGACGACATTCCGGTCATGCTTATCGATGAAGCAACCATCGACGATTGACACGCTCGACCGTCTCGAACCGGGCAGCCGGGTAGCCATCATTCGTCTGCGTTCGCTGGGCGATTGCGTACTCAGCACCCCGGCCATTCATCTCTTGAAAGGCGCAAGGCCAGACCTGCAAATCGCCGTGGTAGCCGAGGACAGATTCGCGCCCGTATTCCGGAACAACCCTGACATCAGCGCCGTTTTGCCGCCGCGGATCGGCGAACTCAGGTCTTTCGAACCGGCGCTGTGTTTGAACCTGCACGGAGGCACCCGAAGCGCTCGTCTGACCATGCTGTCCGGCGCAGGAATTAAAGCGGGCTTCGACATCTTCAAGCCGGCCTGGGCCTACAACACAAGGATCCCGACCGCGCAGGAGGTTCTGGGAATCGATCGCCGGGTCCACACAGCCGAGCACATGGCCGCCGCGATGTTTTATCTGGGGGTACCGATCGCAGAAGTCCCGCGCGCGCAGATGTATGCCAGTGCGAATGCATCGAATGAGCCATATGCCGTCCTGCATCCGGTTGCCGCAACGCCGGAAAAAGCCTGGCCATCATCCAGGTTCCTGGAGGTGGCGGATTACATCGGGCAACGCGGCATCGAGCCCATATTCGCTGCCGGTCCGGGCGACGATCTCAGCCCCTTCAAGAAGTGGCGAACGGTGTCGGGAGCGCCCCTCGATGAAGTGGCGGGCCTGATGCGAGGTGCGCAGCTATTCATTGGCAATGACTCCGGACCGGCCCATGTCGCCGCAGCGTTCGGAGTTCCCGAGGTGGTAATCTTCGGACCGTCCGATGCCGAAACCTGGGCGCCGTGGCGAACGAAATCAGCGGTGCTCAAGGCTGAGGGCCCGATAGCCCGCATCACAGTAGGCCAGGTAATACTAGCCGTCAATCGGGTGTTACAGCCATGAACAATGCTCTGCGCCTGATCGGATATGCGAGACGTTACTGGTTACTGCTGGCTGTCTCGGTAGTCCTGATGGCCGTCGTTGGCGCGATGACCGCGGCACGTACCCTGCTGATCCGGCCGGTGCTGGGGCGCGTACTCCGGCCGGGCGCGGATGCGGTGCCCACCCCCATCTTCACCATCCCCGTAATCAACAAGGACCTCTATCTCGAACAGTTCTTCCCGGCTTCGATCCACAATGTTTTCGTCATCGTCGCCATTGCGATCCTGTCCGTATTTGCGCTGCGCGGAATCTGCGATTATCTGGGCGACTATCTTACAAACCTGGTAGGCTTCTCGGCTGTAAAGGATTTGAGAAATGAAGTCTTCGATAAAGTACTGCGTCACGGCGCGGCCTTCTTCGAAAGCACTTCCACGGGACGTCTGATGTCGTCTGTGATGAGCGATATCGACAAGATCCAGGTGGCTAGTTCCGATATGTTCGCCGACGTCCTGCGTCAGATCTTTTCCGTTATCGGCCTGACGATTGTTATCTTCGGCACGGACTGGAAACTGGCTCTCTTCGCCATCGCGCTATTCCCTTTCGTGCTGGTTCCGACCGCACGTTTGGGGAAGCGCATCCGCCGCCGCAGCCGCAAGACCCAGGACGCGGTGGGCGATCTGAATCAGGTTCTGCAGGAAGCCATTTCAGGGCACCAGGTGGTCAAAGCCTTTGGGGCTGAGAAATACGAAAGCAATCGCTTCCGGGCCGCGGCCGACCGTTTGCTGCGAACGAATCTGCGCTACGTTCTGATTCAGGGCATCCCGTCGCCTCTGATCGAAATGATGGGAGCGGTGACGTTCGTCGGCCTGCTTTGGTTCGGCCGCGACGAAATCAAGAACCACCGGCTAGAACCGGAAGCCTTCATGAGCTTCCTGGCCGCGCTTCTGTTTCTCTACGAGCCCGTGAAGCGCCTGACCAATCTCCACAATATTTTTCAGCAGGCAATCGGCGCATCGGAAAAAGTCTTCGGCTATCTCGACGAGCCGGAAGAAATTGACGATCGCCCGGGTGCAAAGAAACTGGCCGGTTTCCGCGATAGCATCGTCTTCGAGAATGTCAGTTTCCAATACCCCACCGCCAGCAGCATGCAGTTGCGCGATGTGTCGTTGAAAATTCCGGCGGGCGAAGTGGTGGCGCTGGTGGGAAGCAGTGGAGCGGGGAAGACCACGCTGGCGAGTCTTGTGCCTAGATTCCGCGACGTGAATTCGGGGACTGTACGAATCGACGGAACGGACGTTCGCGAACTCACGCTGACGTCGCTTCGCGACAAGATCAGCCTGGTTGCGCAGGAGACGTTCCTCTTCAACGACACCGTCGCCAACAACATCGCTTACGGGCAGCAGAAGGACGATCGCGCGCGGCTGGTCGCGGCGGCGGAAGCAGCCCTCGCCCATGAATTCATCGAACGCCTTCCGCAGGGCTACGATACAGTGATCGGCGATCGCGGAACCAAACTTTCGGGCGGCCAGCGGCAGCGGATCGCAATCGCGCGGGCGCTGTTGAAAAACTCGCCGATTCTGATTCTCGACGAAGCCACGTCGCACCTCGACACCGAATCGGAGATGCTGGTCCAGAAGGCGCTGGCGAACCTGATGGAAGGCCGTACGGTGATCGTGATCGCGCACCGCATTTCCACGATCCGGCGAGCTGACAAAATCGTGGTGCTCGACAAAGGGCAAATCGTGGAAATCGGCACGCACGACCAGCTGCTCGATCACGGCGGCATTTACCACCGGCTCCACGAACTGCAGTATCTGGATGTCAGCGCGGGAATCGACGTCTAGTGCGAATCGGCGACCCGATCGATTTTCGCGGCCAGGATGAAATCGCTCTCGGTGAGGCCGTTGATCTTATGTGTATAGATGGTCACTTCGGCCTTCCCCCAGCCCAGCAGAATATCGGGATGATGCCCCTGTTCTTCGGCTATGGCGCCAACGCGGTTGACGAAATTCAGGGCCTGCTGAAAGTCGGGAAATTTGAAAGCTCTGTGCAGGTGATGTTCTTCCACCACGTCCCAGCCCGGGACCTGGCGGGCCAGTTGACCGAGCTCAGCTCCTTTGAGGGGCGGCACGCCACCCTTGCACGGGACACAAACCTTTTCGGCGAGTTCCATACGAACATCATATGAAGCTAGCGGTTGCCAGACAAGCCGCCTTCGCGGCGCTGCTCGCGGTGGAGCGCGGCAAGTGGTCCGCCGAAGCTCTGGCGGAAAAATCCCTTCATCTGGATCCGCGCGATGCGGGTCTGGCTTCCGACATTGTTTTCGGAACGCTGCGACGGAGGGGCGAACTCGATTTCCTGATCGCCGGTTATGCCAGCCGGCCGGTCGAAAAGATCGACACCGAGGCGAGAATCGCGCTCGAGATGGCGTTCTATCAGCTGCGGTTCCTCGACCGGATCCCCGACCACGCGGCGGTGAACGATGCAGTGGAACTGGTGCGCAGGGCGGGCAAAGAAAAGTCGGCCGCCTTTGTGAATGCCGTGCTCCGCCAATCCCTCCGCGACAGTTCACGAAGGGGACAGCCTGATATGGCTCTTTCGATTCCAGCCTGGATCCTGGAGCGCTGGAACGCCCAATACGGCGAAGACACGGCCGCCGGAATCGTGCGTGCGTCCGTCGAAAGGCCTGAGCGTTACATCCGTGTGGGCAGCGCGGCGCCGCCCCCGGGCGCTGAACCGACTGAAGTACCCGGATGTTATCGCCTCCCCGAAGGCGATCCCGGGCCATTCCGGTTCCAGGACATCAGCTCGCAGGCCGTGGTTCCGCTGTTGGGGCTGCAGCCCGGCCAGACCTTCCTCGACCTCTGCGCCGCCCCCGGAAACAAGACCGCCCAAGCTCTCGAAACGCCTCTCGATGCCATCGCCAGCGATACGCACGAAAGCCGCGCCCGCATGCTGCTCGTCCTGAATATTCCGGTGGCCGTTCTCGACGCAACAAAGCCGCTGCCGTTCGAGCGCAAGTTCGATCGCATCCTGGTGGACGCCCCGTGCACCGGCACCGGCACGTTCGCCCGCAATCCCGAAATCAAATTCCGCCTGAACAAGGACGACATTTTCGATCTGCGACGCAAGCAGAAGGCCATCCTGCGCAATGCCCTGGCGGCGCTCGCACCCGGCGGTCAGCTCGTCTACTCCACCTGTTCGCTGGAGCGGGAAGAGAATGAAGACGTGATCGAGGCCTCGGGCGCGACGATCGTCCAGACGATGCGGCGAATCCCAGGCCGCGATGCGGGAGACGGGTTCTTCGCAGCGGCCCTGCGGTCCCGCTAGACTGAAACAAGTGGAACAGATTGCGCTGAGCTTCGTCCCCGAGCGCCGCATTTATTCCCTGCGGGAACTGAGCGACGGCATCCGGTCGGCCCTTGAACGCGGCTTCGGCAATATCTGGGTGGCGGGCGAAATATCCAGCGTCAAACTGGTCCCCAGCGGCCACTGCTATTTCACCCTCAAAGACTCCGAAGCGCAGGTTAAATGCGTCTGCTGGAAGCTCAGCTACTGGCGCCTTAAATTCAAGCCGAAGGACGGCGTGCAGGTGGTGGTCCGCGGGCGCGTGGACATCTATGAGCAGCGAAGCGAGTATCAGTTCGTCGTCGAAACCATCGAGCCGCAGGGGCACGGCGCGCTCCAACTGGCATTCGATCAGCTCAAGCAGAAGCTCATGGCCGAAGGCCTGTTCGACGCCGCCCGCAAGCGCCCGCTGCCGCAGTTTCCCGCCAGAATCGGCATCGTCTCATCGCCCAACGGCGCGGTCATCCGGGACTTCATCCAGATCCTCTCGCGCCGTTTCCCAGGGATTCACATCCGGCTCTTCCCGGCGCGCGTGCAGGGACCCGGATCCATCGAAGACGTCTGCCGGGGCATCGATCATCTGGGGCAGTCCGGATGGGCCGAGATCGTGGTGGTGGCGCGCGGCGGCGGCTCGCTCGAAGACCTGTGGACCTTCAACGAAGAAGCCGTGGCGCGAGCCATATGGGAATGTCCGGTTCCGGTGGTTTCGGCAATCGGCCACGAAACCGACGTAACGATCGCGGATTTTGTGGCGGATCTCCGCGCCCCCACGCCGTCGGCCGCGGCCGAGATGATCGTCTGCACCAGACAGGAAATCCTCGATCGCATCGAAACCTGCCGGACGCATGCGGTTCGCGCAGTGCGTTACCGGATTGCCGTACTGGTGCGCCGGCTTCATGAACAGGCCATCGATCGCGCGCATTCCGTGCTGCACCGCAATGTCTCGCGCCGTCTGCAGCGGATCGATGAACTGGAAGAGCGCGTGCGCACCGCCGTACGGAACCAGCTCGCGGCGCGTGAAAGGAGGCGTCGGGATCTCGAATCGCGTCTGCGCCAGTTCGATTTGCGGCCGCGCTTGCGGCGTGCCGGAGAGCGGCTGAACACCGCGTCCTACAGGATCGAATCGCTGATGCGCGCGCAACTGAACCAGCGTCAGCAACGATTCGAGACGGTGGCGGCGAAGCTCGGGCAGCTCGATCCCCGGCTTGTGCTGTCCAGAGGTTATGCCATCGTACTGAACGAGAATTCGTCCGTGGTTCGGGAGGCCTCGGAGGCGCCGGTGGGCAGCGCGGTGAAGATCCTGCTCACCAGAGACACGTTGACCGCGAAAGTGACTGGATCATGACGGTACCCGAAGGAACATTCCTGGCTCCGGTGCGAAGCGGCGTGATCCAGCTGCCGCCCGCAATCCGGCAATATTGCGAGAGCGAGGGCTGGACATTGTTTCGTTTCGTGGTGATCGATCACGACCATGTCACGATGCAGCCTGTGATGCCCGGGGACACGCGCGAATTCCACGCCAGCCTGACGCCGGACGGTACGCTGTGGCTCCCTGCCGAGATGCGGCAGTCTGTCTCACTTTCTGAGCAGAGCGTGATGTTACGGGTCGAGGGCGGCGCGATCAATATGTACATCCGGAAAGTTTTCGAGACCCTGGGCTTTGGCCCGGGTCTTTAAGCAGCGCCGAGCCACTCCACCATTTCCCGCAGCGCGCTATACGCCTTCAGTTTCGCCGCATCCGTTCCCTCGGCCTCGGCCCGTTCGACGTGGCCGCGCATCTGTTCGAAGACAATCGGTCCCATAGCCAGCCTCGCTTCCGAGCCGGATGCGGCGTACTTCACGAGCACATACCGGACCAGGCAGCCCACCGGGATTCCGGTGCCTTTGCTGAGATTCTCCAGCGTTGGAAGCGGGTCGGCGGCTGTGTAGCAGGCCACGTCGGCTTTGAAGTTGGCGTGCCGGTCGTCCGGCGTCCAGGTGTCGCGATAAGGTTCGAGGATCACAAATACTATACTGACCCAATGCGGACATTTCTTCAGATTTTGATTTTGTCCGGGTTGGGTCTTGCGCAGACAGGCAATACCAGCGGCATAGACCGGTCCGCGCTCGACACCACGTGCAAGCCCTGCGACGATTTCTGGCGCTACGCCAATGGTACTTACATCGATAAACATCCCATCCCCGCGCAATACGCGCGCTGGGGGACTTTTGGCATTCTGCGCGACGGCAATGCCGAACGGATGAAGGTGATTCTGGAAGCGGCCGCGGCCAACGGCGCGGCGACGGGCAACGAAAAGGTGGTCGGAAGTTTTTATGCCAGCTGCATGAATACGGCGGCAATCGACGCGCTGGGCGCAAAGCCGATCGAGCCGGAGTTGAAGCAGTTCGCGGCCATTCAGACGCGCCCGCAACTGAAGGCGGCGCTCCTGTCGCTGGAGCGCGAAGGCGGCGTGGACCCGGTCCAGATCAGCGGCCAGCCCGATCTCACGAATGCGAGCCAGATGATTGCCGGGGTTCGCAACGGCGGACTGTCGCTGCCGGACCGCGACGATTATTTCCGCACGGACGACCGCTCCAAAATGATTCGGGCGGAGTTCCTGAAGTATGCCGCTAATATGTTTGCCCGGCTGGGCGATTCGACGGCGAGCGCGGCGGCGGAAGCGCAGACGGTGCTCGATTTCGAAACCGTTTTCGCGAAGGCCACCATGACCAACGTGGAAAGCCGTGACCCTTACAAGCGCTTCCATAAGATGAGCCTGTCGGGATTGCGGGAACTTGCCCCGGACTACGACTGGGGCGCGGTTTTCGCATCGCTCAATATCGCCGAATCGATTCCGGTGAATGTGGCGCAGCCGGAATTCGTGAAGGTATTCAACCAGCAGTTGACGAGCGCGCCGCTCGATACCTGGAAAATCTGGCTGCGTTGGCGCGTGGCGGACGAGCAGGCGCCCTACCTGGCGAAATCTTTCAACGACGAGTGGTTTCATTTCCACAAGGCGGTTCTGACGGGCGTGACGCAGGCGCAGCCCCGCTGGCAGACCTGCTCGATGGAAGCCGACAGCCGGCTGGGCGATGCGCTGGGGCGGTTGTTTGTGGAGAAGCATTTTCCTCCCGCGGCCAAACAGCGCATGAATCAGCTCGTCGAAAACCTGCGGGCATCGCTCCGCGACGAACTGGAGAATGCGACGTGGCTGGAAGCCGACACCAGAAAGAATGCCGTCCGCAAGTTGAGCGCCTTCGAAGCCCACATCGGCTATCCGGAGAAGTGGCGCGATTTCGCCAGCGTCAAAGTGGGTCGCGGCGCATATCTCGACAGCGTGGAGTCGGTGAAGCTGGAAAACCGGCGGTATACGCTGTCGCGCATCGGCCAGAAGGTGGACCGATCCGAGATGGGGATGACGCCGCCGACGGTGAACGCGTCTTACAGTCCGCCGACAAATATCATTACCTTTCCCGCCGGTATTCTGCAGCCGCCATTCTTCACGATGGACGCTGACGACGCGGTGAACTACGGGGCGATCGGCGCCGTCATCGGCCACGAGATGGGTCACGGGTTTGACGATCAGGGGTCGAAGTACGACGCCGAAGGCAATCTTAAGAATTGGTGGACCGATCAGGACCGGGCCAGATTTGAGACGCGCGCTGGTTGCGTAACGAACCAGTTCGAAACTCTCGAACATAACGGTAAGCTGGTGACCGGCGAAGCGATGGGCGATCTGGGCGGGTTGACCGTCGCATACAAGGCCTACCACCGTGCATTGAACGGGAAGGAAGCGCCGGTGATCGATGGCTTCACGGGCGACCAGCGTTTCTTCCTGGCTTTTGCGCGGGTCTGGGCAGACCAGTCCCGGCCTGAACAGGAGCGTCTGCAACTGGCGACGGACCCGCATCCGCTGTCGAAGAACCGCGCGAATGCGACCTTGCAGAATATGCCGGAGTTTCACAAGGCCTTCGGCTGCAGGCAGGGAGATCCGATGGTGCGGCCCGCCGCGCAGCAGTGCAGACTCTGGTAACTCATGCGCCCCGGTGGCGCTTTCGGTTGAGCTATGACTGAAGTGGACCTGTACGCATTTATCGCCCGCTGCAAGCTGGGCGTGCTGGGAAACCTGGGGCCGGATGGCCGGCCACAATCCGCGCTGGTGGGGATTGCGATAACGCCCGCGCTGGAGATCGTCTTCGATACCGTGAAGAGTTCGCGCAAGTATGCGAATCTGATCGCGCGGCCTGCCTGCTCGTTCGCCATCGGGTGGGAGGGCGAAACCACTGTCCAATACGAAGGAAGCGCGGAGCCGCTTGAGCCGCCGGACCTGGAGCGGTATCAGGAGATTTATTTCAATGCCTGGCCGGACGGTCCGGCGCGATTGAGCTGGCCGGGAATCGTGTATTTCGTGGTACGGCCCGCATGGATCCGTTACAGCGATTTCGACCGGCGGCCACCGCTGATTCAGGAATTTCATTTCGCGCGGGGCGCCCCGGAGTGAAGAAGGCACTGCGGCTGCTGGGATGGTTCTGCGCCGCGGGAATCGTGGCGGCGAGCAGTCTCGTAGTCGCTGCCTTGATTCAATATTTTCGCAACGATCGTCCAATTGAAATTCCCGCTCCGCGCGGCCCGCATCCCGTCGGCAGAATCCTTGCGGACTGGAAGGATGCGGCGCGCGATCGCGAGTTGATGGTGTTCATGTGGTATCCGGCGCAGGGCGGGGCTTCGGGGAAACGTCCCGAATATATCCCGGGCAAATGGGGCGAGCTTAAGGCGCGCGGCATGTTTCCCGATCCGGCGAAGCGGCTTCGCGAGATTCGTGTGAATTCGATTGAGAATGCGACCCCGGATGAGGGCGCGCATCCGGTGCTGGTGATGCTTCCCGGCATGGGCCGCATTCCGGCGGACTATACGACTTTGGCGGAAGATCTGGCGAGTGAAGGTTATGTGGTCGCCGGCGTGACGCCGACCGGAAGCGCGCGGCCTGGTGTTTGCCGATGGCCGTGTCGAGCAGGGTTCCGAACTTCTTCCGTCGAATCCCGCGACAGCGCAACAGCTCGATGACACCTGGTCAGCCGATGCTTCCTTCGCGCTCGATCAGGTGGAGCACGATGCGCGGTTCGCGGGTCACATCGCCGAAGACAGGGTTGGTATTTTCGGACATTCGTTCGGCGGCAACGTGGCGGCGCGGGTTCCGCAGCGAGACGCCAGATTCACGCGTGCGGCGAATCTGGATGGGGCTTTCTTTGGGGAATCCCCGGTCGTTATCGAGAAGCCGTTGTTGATTCTTTATGCGGCCAGCGACACCGGAATTGACCTGAGTTTTTGCCGGGCGAATCCCGCGAAATGCAACGCGGTGGCATTTCCCGCGGCCCGCCATATGAATTTTTCGGATGCCGGTATTCTGCCCTCGCGATTTCCTTTGCCGCGGGCTTTATTGCTGCTGGGACCGGTGGATAGCGCGGGTTTTTTGCGGGAGATTTCCGACCGTCTGCAGATGTTCTTCGCTGAATCCTGAGACGAAAATCAGGGGCGGATTATAAGTTCGTTGGAATGCAGTACGGAGCCGTCGGGCAGAGTGCAGGAAACGCGCACCGTGTATTCTTTGGGGCGGCGTAATTCGTAGAGCGATCCTACCGGCAGATCGGTCTCGGTCGCATCGCCGGGGCCAAGGGTGATCTCGATTTTCTCCGTCTGGCGCTCCGGTCGCAGCAGGGCGCGGCCGTACTTTGTCAGCGGCGCTTCAACTTCGATCTGATAGAAGTGCATCCAGCCCGGCACCACCAGAGGGATCTCCTTCTGGCCGGTGTTCCGCATCACGGCCGAAACGGAGGCCAGTTCTTCGGGATCCTCCCTCGGAATTTCGCGAATCGACAAGGCGACGCCTTCAACTGCCGGACCCCATTCGCGTCCGGTGATTTCGATTTTGCGCGGCGGGTCGCCACGCAGAGTCAGGCCCATTTTGCCCATGAAATCGAGGAAACCGCCGACTGCCTTTTTTACTGCCACATTTCCTTCAAGACGAGACTCACGATTACATTATTATCATCCGAGCCTGTTTGCGACGGCTTGCATCGGTTTTTCCCGCCCTAGCCAGGTAGTCTTTTAGAAGGTTGTCCTTGCGAGGCGTCCTTGGGAAACCCAGCAGGCAGATGCGTTTCGCTATGCTGATCTGTAATGCGTCTGATGACTTTTCACCATGCGGGAAGCGACCACGCGGGTGTCGTGGTGGAAGGCGGCGTGGTTCCGGTCGCCTCGGCGAATGCGAAGTACGGGCTCGATGTTCCGGACACCGTGCTGGAAATTATCCGGCGCGATACCCGAAGTATTCCCGTGGACGGGCTGCGCCCGATCCCGTTCAACGCGATCCAGCCGCGCCTGCCTTATCCGGTTCCGCCCAAGATCTGGTGTATCGGACTGAACTACAAGTCGCATGCGGAAGACATCGACGCGGTGCAACCGGAGGAGCCCGGGAGCTTCATGAAACCGGCTTCGTGCATGTTTCAGCCAGGCGGTGAGATCCTGTTGCCGCCGCCCGATGTCTCTGACGATGTCGATGCGGAAGGCGAGCTTGGCGTCGTTATTGGCAAGACCTGCCGGTTCATTACGGCGGCGGAGGCGCGGGACGCGATTTACGGGTTCACCACAACCCTTGACCTGACCGCCCTTGACGTATTGCGAAAAAATCCCCGGTATCTGACGCGGGCCAAAAGCATCGATACGTTCTTTAGTTTCGGGCCGGTGATTGTCACGGCGGACGAGGTACCGGATATCGACGGCCTCGAAGTAATTACGGAGCACAACGGGGCAGTGCACTCGCGCGATTTTGTACGGAATATGAAATGCACCCCGCTCGATCTGGTGGCTTTTCACAGCAATTATTTCACGCTGTATCCGGGCGATCTGATTTCGACGGGCTGTCCGAAGGGTGCGCGGATCAAGCCCGGCGATACCGTGCGCGCGCGGATCGAGAACGTGGGAAAGCTCACAGCAAGCGTAAGGGCCGGTGAGCGCGCCCGGCTGATACACTAAGAGCGGTGTTAGCGGGATTCAAGCGCTTCATTCTATGGGACTATCAGCGTGGCAGCTGGCAATATGACGTCATCTGCGGCATCATTCTGATTTTTCTTTTCGGTTCACCGCGGCAATGGTTCCGCGATCAGCCGCGCATTCCACAAGCCAGCCAGGTGACCTCGCTGCCAAGTCATGGCGAGTCAGTTTTCTGGATCGAGTCTGAACTGGTGTCCGCCATTCCTCCCGCCCAGCAGCTGGAAAAACTGAGCAAAGAGCTGACGGCCCGAACCGGCAAAAAGCAAGTTCTGATCCGAATCGAGCCGATTGTCGATTCCGAACAGGAAATCAAGGGTTACATGGCCTTCGCGCGGCCGTGACTGCTGTGATGAAAACCGTCCGTACCTCAGGGAGGTCTCGAATGCGTCTGAGCGGTATGGTTCGCCGGCTGGCACCCTTGTTTGCGATCACGTTTTCAGGCGCGCTGCTTAGCGCGCAAACACTCAACGATGTCATGGCGCGCATGGACAAAACGGCGCCGCAGTTCAAATCCATGATGGCCGATATGCGGCGCAAAGTGCATACGGCGATCGTCAACGATGACAGCATGGACAACGGCACCATCAAAGTGAAGCGCGAAAAGGCGGGCGAGACTCACATGCTGATTGAGCTGACAGGCCCGGACGCCAAATCGGTTTCCTTCGACGGCAAAGAAGCACGAATCTATTACCCGAAGATCAAGACCGTGCAGGTCTATAACGCCGCGGACAAGCGCGACCTTATCGATGATTTTCTGCTGCTGGGCTTTGGCAACACCAGTGCGGAACTGAAGGCCAAATACGACGTGAGTTTCAAAGGAGCCGAGAATATCGACGGCAAGCCGACCACGCATATTCAGCTTCTGCCCAAATCGAAAGAGGTGCTGCGCCGGCTGAAGAGAGCCGACCTTTGGATTTCCGATGCCACCGGTCTGCCGGTTCAGCAGCAGTTATTTTTCGCCGCCAGCGGCGATTACATGCTGGTCACTTACTCCAACGTCAAATTAAACCCGCCTTCCTCGGAACTGGGTTCCCTCGATCTCAAACTTCCCAAAAAAGGGGTTCACATAGAGCATCCACAGCTTTAGGGCTGTTTGGCACCGCTCTTGCTCCTACTTCATCGATGAAGCCTGCCTCACAGAGACTCGCTTACCTGGACTGGGTCCGCGGACTCGCGGCGGTGGTTATGCTGCAAGGGCATGTGTTTCAATCGTTTTTGCGGACGGACTTGCGAGAAGGCGGCCCTTATGTGATGTCGCAGTTCGCGGGCGGAATGCCTCCGGCGGTTTTCCTTTTTCTGCTTGGCGTCACGTTCGCGTTCCTGATGGACAGCCAGGAAAGGAAGAATGTTGCCCCGCGTGCCCGGTGGCTGGCGGCGTGCAAGCGTTCGGGATATCTCTTCGCGGTCGCGTTTCTGTTTCGCCTGCAGCTGTGGGTGTTCGCGCTGGGGCAGAATCCATGGACGGATTTATTCCGCGTCGACATCCTGAATTGCATGGGGCTGGCCCTGTTGATCTTTTCCGTCATGGCCATTTTCACCACCAGGGAACGGATTCGGCTGTGCGCGATTCTTGGGGTTGCGGTCGCGGCAGCGTCGCCGTTGATTACCGGCCTTGATGTTTCCGGGTTGCCCTCGATCGTGCGCGGTTATCTTGTCCCGGATCATCTGTTCTTCGGATTTTTCCCGTGGGCGGCTTTCGTTGCGTTTGGGATGAGCGCCGGCAGTATTTTGCGGCTGTTGAAGCCCGAGGAGGTCGGACCCACCATGCAGTGGTTTGGCTGGGGAGGGCTGGCGCTGGCCTTTGCCGCGTATACGATCTCCGGTATGGGTCCGTCGATCTATTCGAACTCAGACTTCTGGCTGAACAGTCCGGATTTGATATTTATCAAGACCGGCGCGATCCTGATCCTGGTTGCTTTCGCGTGGTTGTGGAATTTGCAGCTGTCGCCGCAAAGCTGGAGCTGGGTCAGGCAGTTTGGCCTCACCAGCCTGCTGGTGTATTGGGTCCACGTGGAACTGATTTACGGCAACACGTTCGGTTTCCTTAAGGAGAACCTGACAGTCGGGCAGACCGTGGTCGCGGCCGTGATTACGATTCTGGCGATGATCGGTTTGTCGCTGCTGCGTACGAACTGGGCGGCGGTGCGGGATGCGGTGTTCCCGCAGGTCCGGCGTGAACAGCGGCGCGTTTCCGGCGATTGAGTTCAGCTAACCGCCGGCATTATGCCTGCCGGAGGGATTCGCCCGGGACAGTCACGTTATCCGGTCTTGGCGGTTCGCCGTTGACCAGCGGCAGGCTGACCCGGAATGCCGTGCCTTTTCTTGGTTCGCTCTGCACGTCGATGGTCCCGCCGTGCGCACGGACAATCCATGCCACGAAGCTAAGCCCCAGGCCCAATCCTTTTTCAGGCGAGGCCTGTTCTCCCGCGCCGCGCACGCGATAGAAACGATCGAAGATGTGGGGCAGGTGTTCCGGCGGGATGCCCTCGCCGGTGTCTTTTACGGTAATCTCGGCGTCGTCGCCGCGCCGGTCGAGGATTACCTCAACCGATCCGCCGGGGCGGGTAAATTTGATGGCGTTCGAGAGCAGGTTCGACAGCATGCGTTCAATCTGCACCCGGTCGAAATCGCCAGCGCAGTGGGTCACGTGGCTGGTGAACTGCAGTTTGACGTCGCCGCCTTCCGCCGGAATCTGGAACTGATCGACGATGCTGTCGACGGTCTCTACCAGATCCATTTGCTGCTTCTGGAGGATGACCTGTCCGGTTTCCGCCTGCGACAGCAACAGCAGAGCGCGCACGATGGCGGAAAGCCGTTCAATATCGGAAAGTGAATTGACGATGGCATCGCGGTATTGATCGACGGTTTTTGCGGTGAACAGCGCCACTTCCAGCTGTCCGCGCACCACCGTGATCGGGGTCCGCAATTCGTGCGAAACGTCAGTGGAAAACTGCCTTACATTGTTGAAGTTAACTTCGATTCGCTCAATCATTTGATTGAATGTCTCGATCAGCCGGTCGAGCTCGTCCCCAGCCCCTCGCTGCGGAATTCGGAGGCTTAGATTCGATCCGCTGATGCGCTGCGCGGTGTCGGCGATCTCGACCACGGGCGTGAGCGCGCGCCCGGCGAAGATCCATCCGATCACGTAACCGGTAAGAATGACCAGCGGAACCATGCCAACCACCAGCCAGGTGAAACTGCGCAGAATTTTTTCCGAGCTGGCCAGCGACAAGCCGATCGACACGTAGAACTTCCGCTTGCCCGTGCGTTCGTCGGTGACATAGCTGGCGCGCGTCAGATAGGGAACGCCGTCGGGATCGGATTTCTCGCCCCACAAAGGCTGGGCCGACTGCAGCGCCGTTTTGATTTGGGCCGGTTTGTCGACGCCGAGCGATTCGTAGGTGGCGGAGGCTTCGAGCGGAGTTCCCTGCGCGTCGGTGACGAGGATCACGCCCCGCACGGCGGCGACAGTGCTGCTTTCGTCAGGATCGCTGTAATCGTAGTTCCAGTTTTTGTGATAATTTTCCTGGCCGGGATCGTTGTTGATGCGCAGGTAGGCTTTCACAACAGCCCACTTCTGATCGAGGTCGTCACGCGCCTGCTGGTCGAGGCTCGACTTGAGGGTTTGCCGGAAGAGCAGGCTGACACCCACCAGCAGGATTGTGAATACGACGGTATAGACGGCCGTCAGGGTGAATCGAAGGCCTCGCGTAATGTGCTTGCGTTCCGCCATCGGGCAGCTTGTCTATATCTTCTTACGTGTGCGATTCGAACTGGGTCTCGCTGCCGGTTTTGGCGGGCGTCGATTTCTCCGGCGCTTCGATCATATAGCCGATTCCGCGCACCGTATGAATCAGTTTGTCGGTGAAGCGGTCGTCGATCTTGCTGCGGAGGTGGCGAATGTAAACATCAACGATGTTCGTGAGCCCGTCGTAATCCATGTCCCAGACATGTTCGACGATCATGGTGCGGCTCAATGGCCGCCCCTTGTTGCGCATCATGTATTCGAGGATGCCGAATTCCTTCGGGGCCAGTTCGATGGTCTCGGCGTCGCGGACCACTTTGCGGCGCGCGCAGTCGAGCACCAGGTCGGCTACCTGCAGCTTCTCCGGCGAAGGCTGCCCGCGGCGCAGCAGCGCTCGTACGCGCGCCAGCAGTTCCACGAATGCGAAGGGCTTGGTGAGATAGTCGTCGGCGCCTGTTTCAAGGCCCTTGACGCGATCGTCCACCTGTCCCCGGGCGCTCAGGATCAGAACCGGCGGGCCGGCGCGGCGGCCGCGTATTCTTTCGAGGACCTTCAGGCCGTCCATGTCGGGCAGCATCAGGTCCAGAATCACGAGATCGTAATCGGTATCGTGGGTGAACTGGAGCGCCGTGGTTCCGTCGTTCGCCACATCGATTGCGTACCCGGCGCCCTGCAAGCCGCGGCCGAGGAAGTCCGCAATCCGTTTTTCATCTTCTACAACGAGGATTCTCATCCAGTTCCTAGGTTACTCCAGCGGAGAGGTTTGTTACATTGAATGCGCGCCCGCGATGAAAGTCGTTGCCTTAATTACATTTTCCGCGATTCTGCTTGCGCAGAAGCCACCGGGGGCGCCCGGATGGACGCTGACTTTCGCGGATGAATTCTCAGGCGGGGAACTGGATTTGACGAAATGGTCGCCGCACAAACCATTAAACGGTGGCGAAGCACTGGCGAAGTACACGGTATCCGGCGGGCAGTTGCATCTCACCCGCGGCGCAATCAGTACTTTCGGGCTTTTTTCCCAAAGGGCGGGGCGTTTTGAAATTCAATGCAGGGTCAGCGGGGGGAGCGGAACCACGTCGGGAGTTCACCTGTTGCCCCTGCCACTAGGGCCGCTGCCAGCCATCGACATCTTCGAGGTGGAGGGCGACGCGCCGAAAAAGATTTCGCTGGCCAACCACTGGGGCACCGAGCAGACGGAGCGATCCTACGGCGACGCGTTCGATGTCCCCGATCTATCCAGCGGGCTTCACACCATCGCGATGGAGTGGGATCGCGAAAAGATTGTGTGGTTCGTCGACGGAAAAGAAGAGTTCCGGTCGTCTGAGGGGGTGCCGTGGCAACCCATGTTTCTGACGATTGAGATCCGCGGCGGCACCGGTACGGCATCGTCGTTCGATGTCGATTCCGTGCGCGTCTATCGCCGCCCATGAAACGAATCCCCGAACTGGACGGGTTGCGCGGCATTGCGATCATCCTGGTTTTGCTTTTCCACTTTGGACCGGTCCGGGGGCCGCTCGGTTTCCTTGCGCCGTTCTTTCAGACCGGATGGATCGGCGTCGATTTGTTTTTCGTGCTCAGCGGATTTCTGATTACCGGGATCCTGCTGGATGCCAGGGGGCGCGCGGGAGCGTACCGGAATTTCATCATCCGGCGGACGTTGCGGATCTTCCCTATGTATTACGCGGTTCTGCTGCTCGACGGATATCTTTCGTTTTATCCCGGACCGGTCGAGTGGGCCAGTGTGCCGGCGCGGGTCGACTGGTGGTATTTCACGTATTTGTCCGATGTGAAAGTCTTTCTGGATAATAAGTGGCCCGTTTTGGGGACGCTGATTCCGCTTTGGTCGCTGTCGGTAGAGGAGCAGTTCTATTTGCTGTTCCCGCTGGCCGTGCTGTTTCTGAGCCGGAAGAGTTTGACGCGGATGCTGCTGGCAGCGCTTGTGGCGGCAGTGGCGATCCGGGCCGGGATGGTGGTTGCGATGCCCGCCAATATCACCGGCACCTACACCCTGATGCCGTGCCGGATGGATGCCCTGGCCCTGGGAGGCTTGATCGCTATCGCGCACCGGGATTATCCCGAAATGCTGGGACAGCGCTGGATTGCCTGGCTGACGGTCGTTTGCGGCATCGGCTTTGTATCCATCTGCATGACGGTATCGACCGGCCCGCGGTCCAATCCAATGCGTACCGTTGGCTTCATGGCGCTCGACACCGGGTTTGCCGGACTGCTGGTTTTACTGCTGAAGGGGGCGAGTTCGCTGGTAGCACTCTGCCGTCTTCGGATCCTGGTTTGGATGGGCACCATTTCCTATGGAATCTATCTGCTTCACATACCGGTCGCGGTGATCGCGCGGCGTCACGAGGGGACCTCCGTGAAACTGGGCGGGTCGGCCGATTTTGTAATTTCGGTGTGCGTTTCGCTGGCGGCGGCATGGGTCTCGTGGACCGTTTTTGAGTCCCCGATACTGCGGCTGAAGAACCGTTTCGCGCCGCGGTAGGGTTTGAAAGCTAAAATGGCCGTGTGGAATCTCCCGCGGCCTCCCCAGAGCTATCCGTGCAGGACCGCATGCGCGCGGAATGGAACGCGCGGGCGCGGGAAGACGCCCATTACTACGTGGCGTTCGGGCGGCGCGATCAGGATGACGGCGAATTTCTGGACAGCGCCGCCGATGTGATTCGCGATCTGGAAGGCGAACTGAAGCGGCTTCCATCGAACATGCCCGTGGCGGAGCGCCGAGCGCTTGAGGTCGGCTGCGGGCCGGGCCGGCTGATGCGCCCCATAAGCCGGCATTTCGGAGAGATCCACGGCGTGGACGTTTCGGACGAAATGATCGCGCAATCGCGGATCAAACTGAGCGGCATTCCGCACGCGCATACGCACCATGCCAGCGGCAGCGATCTTGCGATGTTTCCGCCGGACTATTTCGACTTCGTTTACTCCTACGCCGTTTTCCAGCACATCCCCAGCGCTGAAGTTGTGTTCAGTTATTTTCAGGAGATCGCGCGAGTTCTCAAGCCGCTGGGCGTGGCGCGCCTGCAGGTGAACGGGCTGCCCGATGCGGCCCGGACATTCACCACCTGGGACGGCGTTCGCATTTCCGGACGAAAGGTCCATGCGTGGACGCGCGAGCATGGCATCGAGCTGCTTTCCCTCACCGGGGTGGATACGCAATACATGTGGACAACCTGGCGGAAGCCGCGGCCCTGCCGCATCCGCAGCATCGTGAGCGCGTTCAGCGGCGAGAACGCAGTGCCCTCCAGCAGCATGCTCTCTTGCATCGCGATCTGGATGGAAGACATGCCCGAAGCCTGCGAACTGAATTCGCTGGAGGCATTCATCGATGGAGTGCCTGGACGAGGCAGTTATATCGGGCAGTCCTACGGGCTCTCGCAGTTCAATGTGTTTCTGCCGCGCCGGGTTCGTACCGGACTGGTGCCGGTGCGGATTGAGTGGAACGGCCGCCGGCTGTGTCCGGACGGGACGATTCGCGTAATCCCCGCCGGGCCGGTGATACCGAAGCTTGTCAGCATCAGCGATGGCGTGAACCTGCTTTCTTACCAGCGCGTTTCCAGCGGGTCAATGAAAGCGACGGTGGAAGAGGTCCCGAACATGGGGGATTTCGCGGTCTCGATTGACGGGACAACAATACAGCATCAAGAGCCGTTCCAGACGGACCCGCTCTCGCAGCGCTATGAGGTGAATATCGAATTGCCGGAGACGATCGCGGCGGGCGGGCACGTTCTGCAAATCCGGGTGGGCCAGAGAACGCTGGCGAAGATGGGGATTGAGGTTGTCCGATGAGAGGCGCAATCTTTCTCCTGCTCGCGGGCGGTTGTTTATTGCATGCCGCGCCGCCCACGGAAAATCAGTTGCGGACGGCGCTGGCGGCGAAGACCGGTGCTGTTGCGCTGCCAGCCGGCATCATTGAAATCTCGCGGGAGATTGTACTGCCCTCGGATGCGCACGATCTGGATATCAAGGGCGCCGGGACCACCCTCAAGGCCACGGCCAGTTTCCGGGGGCGGTCGCTCATTGTGGTGCCTGCCGGAAAGAACATCAAGATTCACGATCTTGCGCTCGATGGCAATCGCGACGTGGTGGGGCGGCCTACGGGTCTTCCGCCGTCGGAGGCGATGTTTTCACGGTTCACGCAGAACAATGGAATCCTTGCCGAGAATGTCACGAACCTCGAAATCGGACCGTTGAAGGCAAGTGGAATCGCCGGTTTCACGATTCTGGTCAACGCAGGCCATACGGTTCGCATTCACGACATCCAGATCGTCGACAGCGGCGGGTTGAATGCGCGCAAGCGGAACAATGCCACTGGCGGGATTCTTCTCGAAGAAGGCACCACCGATTTTGAGGTGCTGGACTGCCGGATCGCCAATGTGCGCGGCAACGGCATCTGGACCCACTCCCTTTATCGTTCACAGCGCAATTCGCGGGGCCGCATCGCTGGCAACGAGTTCGCGCAGATCGGCCGGGATGCGATTCAGGTCGGGCACGCAATCGATATTCGGGTCGAGAACAACCGGGGCCGTATGATCGGCTATCCGCCCGCGGAGGTCGATCTGGAAGGGCAGGCTTTCCCGGTGGCGGTGGACACGTCAGGCAATGTGGAACGTTCCATTTATCGGAACAACCAGTTCGAAGAGATCGACGGCAAGTGTTTCGACCTCGATGGCTTCCATGACGGCGAAGTGAGCGGAAATACCTGCCTGAATGAGGACGAAATCAAGGCCTATCCTTACGGCAATTTCGGGATCATCATGAACAACGCCAATCCCGATATGCATTCGCAGAACGTGAAAATCATCAACAACACCGTGAATGGCGAGCTGTTCGGCGGCATCTTCATCATCGGCACCGGTAACACCGTCTCGGGTAATCACCTGACGCGATTGAATCTGGCGCATTGCAACGATCCCGGTCCCATCAATTGCAACTACGCGCCGAATCAGCCGGATCTGCTGCGCACTGGGATTTATCTGGGCGCCGGGGCGGAACGACCGGACATTGCGAAGGGCAATACGGTGACGAACAACGAGATCAGCGGCTATGGAATGTCGCGGCGTTGTATCGGAGCGGCGCCCGGAGTTTCGCTGGCGGCGAATACGATCGCTAAGAATGACTGCTCGGATGAGCAGACGCTGGCCCGTGCGCGATTCGGGCCACCGCGTTAACCAGGCGGCGGTAGGGCATTTTCGACCAGTCGTCGATCATCAGCAATTCTCCGTCGCACCAGCTTGAATAGCGCCAGCGTGCCAGAATCGCCAGTTGCTCCATTCTTTCGACAGGCGTTCCGACCGGATCCGGCGAAACGGCCTGGGCAATTTCGCGCAGCCGGGCATCGAGCGAGAACGGCTTGCCTTCCGCCATACTGAATTCGATTCGGGTGAACCCTTTCCAGTAGCCGGCGCGCAGCCATCCCAGTTCCACAGCGTTCTTTTCGACTGACGGCGCGACAGCGATGGCATTGAGAGAGCTCAGTTCCGCCACCATCTCATCGCGCAGCCCGAGGACTTCTCCGATGCGCTGGCAGCGCTGGTGCATCATGGCGGCGCCTTCGAAGTCCATTTCGGCGCTGAGACGTTCGCGGGCATTTTCCGCCGGTCCGGCGAGCGAGCGGCCTCCGGTGCGCAGGAATTCGGCGACGCGCTCGGTTTCGGCGTTGTATTCGGCGGGTCCGACGGCCTGCTGGCACGGCCGCAGGCACTTTCCCATTTCCCCGTAAATACAGCCGGGATGTTCGGGATTCGGCGCGAGGTCTTCCTGGCAGCGGCGCAATTGAAAGAGATCCAGAAACTCGGAATCGAAACGCGCGGCCGTCGAGCGGTTTCGAAAAGGCCCGAAATAAACCGCTTTGGCTGAGGCGATCTGCCGCGTGATCACGGTGCGCGGAAACGGGTTGCTCAGGACCAGCTTGATGTAAGGCGGCAGCCGAAGGCGGATTTCGTCGCGATAGCCCGTGCCCAGGTATTGCCGGGCCAGTTCCCAGATCAGGAATTGCGCTTCGAGCCGCGATCCGGTGAGCTGATAGCTGGCGCGGTCAAGGGTCCCTTTGAGGCTGGTCAGCATGCGGCGCAGACGCCGCCTCAGGACATTAGTGCGGGCGAGGTACGGTTTGCCGGCGTGGGGGAAGAGGAGAAAAACCGCGGGTGCGTCGGGAATGCTCTCCAGAATCTGTTCGGCTTGAATGGGATCGTCTGGAATTGCGAACTCGGTCATGGGCCGCCGGTTTCAGTGTAGCGATGTATTACAAAGGTGCTGGTGGCTTTGGAATTTTCTCTTCGAAAAGCAACGAGTCCGGCGCGGGTGGCGCTGTTTCCAGGGGCATGGAATCCGCCCACGATCGCGCATCTTGAGATTGCGCGGGCAGCGCTGCTGTGGGCCGATGAAGTGGTGTGGGTGCTGCCGCGCGCCTTCCCGCACAAGGCGTTCGAAACCGCGGATTTCAACGCGCGGCGCACCATGCTCGAAGCCATTGCCCAGGCCGAGCCGCGATTCTCGGTTGCGCTTTCCGAAGGCGGCCTCTACGCCGAGATCGCCGCGGAGCTGTGGAGACGTTCGGATCCTCCACCGAGATTGCCCTTGCGTGCGGGCGCGATGCCGCCGAGCGGATCGCGGGCTGGGATTACGGGCGGCCCGGCGTATTCGATGAGATGCTGCAACGGCATCCGCTGCTGGTGGCGGGAAGGGCGGGGGAGTACACGCCCGCCGAACACCATCGGGAGAGGATTCTGCACATTCCACTGGCCAGCCATGCCGAAGGTGTTTCCTCCAGCGAAGTGCGTCGGCGAATCCGCGAAAAGCTGCCCTGGGAGCATCTGGTGCCAGCGTCCATTATCGAAATTGTCCGGCAAGTGTATGGAATAGACTGAATGGTCGGGGAGAGAACGCGAACATGGAGACGCACGAACGGGAGTTAGTGCTGGGTCAGTTTAATTCGAGCGAGTCGCACCTGCTGCAACTGGTCAGAGGACTCACGCCTTCGCAATGGAACTTTCGCGAGACGCCGGAGCGATGGTCCATTGCGGAGACTATCGAGCATGTGATTGCGGTGGAGACCCGCCTGACACGGGCGATCCAGAAGATGCTGCAAACTCTCGCCGATCCCGCGAAGCGTCCCGCCACGCCGGTTAAGGATTCGACGCTTCAGGCCCACGTTACGAACCGGGTGACGAAGCTAACCGCGCCGGAGCCGGTTCGTCCGTCGGGAAAGTGGCCCGATACCGCCGAGCTCGTCGCGGAATTCCGCAAAATCAGAGCCCAGACCGTGACTTTTGTTTTGGAAACGGACGCCAATCTGCGGAATCACTTCATTCCGCACATGGCGTTTGGGGAACTGGATCTCTATCAGTGGCTGATTGTGCTCAGTCAGCACGGCGAACGGCATGCCCGGCAAATTGAGGAAATTATGGCGAATCCGGCCTGGCCGGCCGGCAACGCCGCTGTAGCTTGAAGGGTTTAAGTCAGGCCCATGCGCTTGGCTTCCTGATGGGCAGCCGTGCGGATCGAGGCCAGCGGATTCGGGGCAATCTTCCAGCGCTGTTGCCGGATTGCCTCCTGAACCGCGGGTTTCATCGTCTCGGGCATTTGAATGATGTCGCGCACGAACGCATTCCAGGATTCGTCGTCCACGGCCCATTGGCTGGCAGCGTCGATCTCGGCATAGAATGGCGGCTTTTGCGCACTGCGGGTTGGAACGTAGGTGCGGTTCTGGGGAACCGACGGGTAATTCTGGCCACGGAACCGTTTAGCCAAGCTTAGTCCTCACTGCTTAATCCTCACTGGACGACAAGTGCGTGAAAGCACGGCGGAGTTGTTTTGTTTCGGGTGTATAGGATGATTATTCCATACGCCATGCGACGGCACAATTTACCTGGAATACTCTGTTTTTTAATTGCATTTCCGCTCCTCTGCGCTTGTACTGCATTTGCCGCGCCGAAAATTCCGGTCAAGGTGGTCGTGATCGCCATGTTCGAGAACGGCGAGGACACCGGCGACGCTCCCGGCGAGTACCAACTTTGGGTGGAGCGCGAGCACCTCGATCGCGTCATCGACATGCCGGCCGGATTCCATCACGTCCGACTCAACAAGGACGGCGTACTCGGGATGCTGACCGGCGTGGGCACCGCCAAAGCATCGGCTTCGGTGATGGCGCTCGGGCTCGATCCGCGTTTTGATCTGTCGAAAGCCTACTGGGTGGTGGCCGGGATCGGCGGCGGCGATCCGGCGGATGTTTCTCTGGCGTCGGCAGTCTGGGCGGACCATGTGATCGATGGCGATCTGGCCTATGAAATCGACGCGCGCGATATTCCGCCGGGCTGGGCCACCGGATATGTGCCGCTGCGGAAATCCGTTCCTTACGAGCAGCCTGTGCGGCCGGATCTGGAAGGTGAGCTTTACACTTTGAATCCGGATCTGGTGGGCTGGGCCTACCGGCTTACGCGCGATCTCAAAATTCCCGACAGCGATGGCCTGCGCAAATCGCGGGAAAGGTTCGCTGAATTTCCGAATGCATTAAAGCCTCCGTTTGTGGCGCGCGGGGATACCCTTTCTTCCAGCACTTTCTGGCATGGCAAACGCCTGGACCAGTGGGCGAACGACTGGACGAAGTATTTCACCAGCGGGCAGGGAAATTACATGATCTCGGCCATGGAAGATACCGGGACGATGCAGGCTCTGACTTTCCTCAACGCGGCGGGTAAGGCGGATATCAAACGGGCTCTGGTCTTGCGGACGGTGAGCAATTACGACCGTGAGGCGCCCGGTCTGACTGCACCGGAAAGTCTGGCTGCGTTCGGATTGCGGCAGTATTCGGCGTTTGGCGCGGCTCTCGATACAGCGCAGACCGTAGGAGACAAAGTTGTGCGCTATCTGGTGGATCACTGGGCGGAGTGCAAGTCAACGATTCCGCACTAAAGCGACAAGGAATCCCAGCCCGTACGATAACTGATAAGCGGCCAGCACGGCCGGCACCACTGGCAGAAGTTTCTTCCTTCGCGGGATACAAATTCGCAGGCTGGCGGCGATCAGGAAGCCGAGATACAAGCCGGTCGTTGCCATCAGCAGCCTGGCGGCCCAGACGTTGAACAGCGAAAAAGCCGCCAGCAGGATTTCGGTGCCCACGAACGTGGCGGGCACCAGGTGCCGCAGCGCCGCGGCGCGCCCGTGTTTCCGGATGACCCGCACTTTCCAGTAACCGAACTGGTAATACTGGCGGAACAGAGCGGTCAGCGTGGAGCGGGGTTCATACCAGCATTGAATGCGCGGCGACTGGAATATTTTTCCGCCGTTCAGAGTGATGCGCAGGTTGTGTTCATCGTCCTGATTGCGCACCAGGGTTTCGTCGAAGAGTCCGAGCCTGTCGAATAATTCGCGCGGCCAGCATCCAAAGGTGACCGTATCTACCCATCCCTCGTAATCCACGTCGTGAAAACGCGCGCCGCCGCAGGCGTACGGAGAGTTGTATGCCGCGGCGATGGCTTCCTGCATGTAGCCGTGAGCCATTGCCCGGGCGGCGCCGCCGACATTATCCGCGCCGCTTTCCTGCAGCACGTTCAGGCACTGGACCACATAGTCGGACGCATAGCGCGCGTGGACATCCAGCCGGATAATCACGTCGCCCGTCGAAAGCGCGATGGCGCGATTGAGCGCGGTGGATGCGATTCCTTCCGGGTTGTCGATGACGCGGATAGAATGCTCGTTCAGGATCTCGCGCGTTCCGTCCGTGCTGTTGCCGTCGGCGATCAGCATTTCGATGGCGCAAGTCGCGGGTTGCTCAAACGTCTGAATGTTGTCGAGAAAACTGCGAATATGCGCCCGCTCGTTGCGGCAGGGCACAATGAGCGAGACTTTCATCTACTCTTCGGCGGGGACTGCCGCGGCAGGAGTGGTTACGAACCGGTAGCCTACCCAGGGTTCCGTCAGCAGGTACTTCGGTTTTGAAGGCACGGACTCGATCTTCTTGCGCAGCTGATTGATAAATACGCGAAGATATTCCACCTCGTCGCCGTAGTCGGGTCCCCAGACCGTCTGCAGAAGTTTCCGGTGCGGGATGGGCTTGTTCGGGTGGTCAACGAGAAATTTCAGAAGATCGAATTCCTTCGGCGTCAGCCTGACGGCATTTCCGTTCAATGTGACGCGCCGGGTGTCGAAATTGATTTCGAGTTCGCCGGAAACAAATGAGCTGACGCCGGAGTCCCCCTGCGCGGGAGAGCGGCGGATGGCGGCGCGGATGCGGGCGAGGAGTTCCTGAATGCCGAATGGCTTGGTGACGTAGTCGTCGGCCCCGGCATCGAGCGCCTGCACCTTGTCGCGCTCCGTGTTCCTCACCGACAGGACAATGATCGGAGTGTCGGAGGTTTCGCGGATAGCCCGGCAGGTTTCAAGGCCACCGATTCCCGGCATGTTGAGGTCAAGCAGGATCAGATCCACCGGATCGCGCCGCAGGGAGCTGAGCGCTTCTTCACCGCTACGGGCTTCCATGACGGTGTAGCCGAGGTCGGTCAAAGTCGCCTTCATGGCCCGGCGCAGCTGGGGCTCGTCATCGACCACGAGTATGCCGGCATTATTCATGCGGACTGGTTCCTGTGCTGGGCATGGACATAACGATCATTGCTCCGCCGCCCGGCCGGTTCGCGGCGCGGATTTTC
>DASZLO010000150.1:0-21536 GCA_035552315.1 Bryobacteraceae bacterium | reverse complement strand
CACCACAAACGATGGCGTTACGTTGGCGTACACGGAGGCGTAGAGAATCTTCGAAGGGCGGTGCGGTTCGGTGTACTGATCGATCTTTTTGAGTCCGGCCAGAAAGCAGGCCTCGTAGCCGATCTCGGAAGTGCGGTAGTGATCGGGATGACGGCCTTCCCAGTAAGGCAGGATCACGGTGCGGGGACGAAGCTCGCGGATGCGTTGGGCCACCGTCATCCGGCCGGCCATGGAATTTTCGAGGCGCGCATCGGGGAAGTGAAGGTTCTCGCGATGTGTAACGTTCAAAATTTTCGCGGAGACCTCCGATTCCGCGACGCGAATTTCGGGGCTGCCGCGCGTGCCCATGTCGCCGGCTGTGAGATCGATAATGCCGATGCTGTATCCCGCGGCCGCCGCACGCAGAAGCGTGCCGCCGCAGGTTTGTTCCACGTCATCGGGATGCGCCGCGATTGCCAGTACGTCGATCATGTTTACCAGTAGATGTCCCGCCGAGGGAAATAGCGGGTGCGCGTGCCCATGACCTGCACGAGAACGATGCCCGCGATAAAACCGCCGATGTGCGCGAAGAAGGCCACGCCGCCGTCCATCACCGTCGTGTGGGCGAGCGAACCGTAGCCGCTGAAGACCTGAATCACGAACCAGTAAATCAGGATGAAGGCCGCCGGTATGTCGGCGGTGGTGAGAAAGAACAGCACGAAGATCAGGGTATGGATGCGGGCTTTGGGAAACTTGATCAGATATGCGCCCATGACGGCCGCTATGGCGCCGCTGGCTCCCACCGTTGGGACGGAAGATCCGGCGCTGAAAATCACTTGTACGATACCCGCGATGACTCCGCCGATCAGATAGAAGGCGAGAAATTTCGAGTGGCCCATGGCGTCTTCGAGACTCTTGCCGAACGCCCAGAGGAACAGCATGTTGCCGATGATGTGACTCCATCCACCGTGCAGGAACATCGACGTGATGAACGAGGACAAACGCAGGTGGGCGGGAACGAGTCCGTAAATGCTGATGAAGTAATTGAGCGAATAGTCATCCAGCGTCAACTCAAACAAAAACACCAGGGCGCAGGCGACGATCAGGAGAGTTGTGACGATGGGCGCCGAGTAAGTCGGGCGGTCGTCCCGAAGCGGGAACATTTACTGGAGCCAGAATAACAGAGAAGACGGCGCGGTCAGGCCGAATTGCGGCGCTCCGTTTTGCCCAGAAGCGTACGGATTTCGTCAAGGGAAGCGATGTGCCCGCGGGCCCCGTAGGCCGTGCAATTCAGCGCCGCCATGGCGTTGGAGAACTCGAGGGCTTCGTGAATCGGCATCTCGCGCAGCAGGGCGTAACAAAACGCACCATGGAAGACGTCGCCGGCGCCGGTGGTATCGACGCAATCCACCACGAATCCAGGCGAGATCACGAAGCGGCCGTCCACACAGGCCAGTGCGCCTTCCGCGCCCAGGGTCATGGCCGCGACACGCATGCCGTACTGGCGCTGAATGGCTTCGAGAGCCGCGAAGCGGTCGTGGATGTCCGTCCAGCGGGCGGGAAATTCGGAACTGGCGATCAGGTAATCGACAAAGGGCAGCACGCGATCGAAGCCCGGATAGATGCTATCGACATCCACGGTGACCGGAATGCCGTGGGCGCGTGCGATGCGGGCGGCGCGTTCGACGGCCGGAGTATCGTGCCCGTCAATGTGAAGCATGCGGGCGCAGACGATCTGTTCTTCGGTAATGGCTTCGGGCGCGATGGCGAGGCAATCGGCGCGGTTCCAGAACACTGTGCGTTCGCCGGTGGATTCGTCCACCACGATGTAGGCGGACTGGTTGGGGCAGTTTGCGCGCTGCTGTACGTGGTCGATATTAATGCCGGATGCGCGCAGGCTTTCAAGTTGAATGCGGCCGCGTTCGTCATCGCCGATGGTGCCGATGTATTTCGTGTTCAGTCCCAGACGGGCGCACGCCACCATGGCGGTGGCGACCTGGCCGCCTACCGAATAGAACTCACGGGTGAAGGGCGCTTTTCCCCCGTAGGCAGGGAACTTCGGGACAACCAGCACGGTATCGGTTGCGTTGAGGCCTACGCCGACTACATCGAAAGTGGGCATGGGTCGGGTCTATTTGGCCCGGAAGTGCTTGCTCAGATTCAGTCCCTGGCGCTGGTAGGAGGAGCCGATGCCTTCGCCGTAGAGCAAGCGCGGACGCTCCAGAAGCTTTTCGAAAACCAGGCTGGCCACCGTCTGGCCGTCTTCGAGGATGAACGGCACTTCGTGGGAGCGGACTTCCAGCACCGCTCTTGTTCCTTTGATTTCACCTGAGCCATAGCCGAAACCGGGATCGAAGAAGCCGGCGTAATGGATGCGGAATTCGCCGATGGTCGGGTCGTAGGGCACCATTTCGGCGGCGTACTGCGCGGGGATGCGGACGCGTTCGCGTGAGGCCAGGATGTAGAAATCCTCCGGATCCAGAATGAGCGAGCGGCTGTCGTTGCGGCGAATGGGATCCCAGAAGTCTTCCGGATCGTAGTGGCCGATTTTGGAAAGGTCGATCAGCGGCGCATGCTGGCGGGCCCGGTAGCCGATCACAGGATGGTCGTCATCGCCCGCCAGATCGACGGAAAGCCGGAGGCCGCCGGCGATATGGGCTTCGCCGCGCGATTCATCGGGCAGACGGATGAGAGACTCTTCGCCTTCCAGTTGCCGGAGCATCGCGTCGGAGGACTGACAATCGCCCTGAAAGAGACGCAACTGCGACAGGCGCTCGCCCTGACGCACCACCACGCTGAAGGTTCTGGGGACCACTTCGGCAAAGAGGCGTCCGCGATAACCCGGGGGAACCAGTTCGAACTGGCGGCCTTCGTCGGTGATGAGGCGCGTGAATATGTCGAGACGCCCGGTGGAGCTTTTCGGATTGGCTTTGGCGGAAATGTCCGGGGGCAGCGCCAGCTCTTCAAGGAGGGGGACGATGTAGACGCAGCCTTTTTCCAGCACCGCGGTACGGGTGAGATCGAGCGTGTGCAGACGGTATTTTTCGAGCTTGCTGGTGATGGTGGAAGAACCGCTGGCGAGGAAACTGGCGCGCACCCGCCAGGCTTCGGCGCCGAGACGCAGATCGAGCGACGATGGCTGGATCTGCTCGGGCAGAATGGGCGTGCGGGCGCGTATGTGTCCGGCCGCGACCATCTTCTCGATTGCCTGCGACGGCAGTACGCCCGTTGCCGGGACGGAGGCGTGAATGGGTTCGGATGACATGCTGGCGGATTTTCCATCATGCCATGAGAGGGGCTAACGCGGTTAAATAGATCATGGCGTCGGGGAAGACATATCAGGTGCTGGCGGAAGAGAGCGGGGAGATGAGCGCGCCGCCGGAGGACGAACAGGCCGCCCCGGGGCCAGGGATCGTCGCCAAACGGGCGGGCGGGCCGCTGGCCAGCATCTTCGCGCGCGCAGTGAAAGATGCCAACACCGCCTTGCCCGTCCTCGACAAGCTTCGCGTGTTGAGCGGAGATTCCCGGCCGCGCGACGTCAACTCTCTTAAGGTAGTCATCCGCAGCGAATTTACCGAACTGGTGGGGGAACTGGCGCTGGCGAACGGTCCCCGTACCGAGCGGGTGGAGCAGATTTTTTCGCTGCTGCTGGATCAGCTTGCCGCTTTGCAGGACGGTATCGAGGATGAAGAGAATCTGACGAACTTCCGCATTCTGGCGGACTGCGTGGCTTCCCTTTACCGAAGCTGGAACAACGTGCAGCAGATGTTCAGCACGCAAACCGGAATTGTATTGCAGCAGTTCAAGCTGCTTTCCGATGCGGTGGAGGATGTGCGGTTTACGATGGACGCGGCGGCGATCGGTCCGGTGGAACGCAAAGGCCTGGTGGTCAGCTTCGGTTCGAGGGCGGACGATCCGCAGCCTTTCTCGGTGGATGAACTACTGGAATGGGTGCATGATTTCGCGACGTCCGACGGCCCGGCCGTACTGGCCGAGAGCGGCGGATTCGGGCTGCGCAGTTTTATTCTGCCCGCGGCGAAGAAACTGGGCGCAATGGCCACTGCCGCGACCGATCCGCAGAATCTGGCGCATTTCGCCAAGCGTTACAACACGCCTCCGCTGCAGAGGGCTATGAAAAATCTTGAAGCACGGCTGGATGAGCTGGCCTGGAACTGCTGAAAGCCAGACGACCGGTATGACTCCCGACGCGGCCTCGACGCCGCTGATGCGGCAGTATCACGCAATCAAGCAACAGGTTCCCGGCGCTTTGCTGATGTTCCGGCTGGGCGATTTCTATGAGCTCTTCTTCGACGACGCCGTAACGGCGGCGAAGGAACTCGAGATCACGCTCACCGCGCGGAACAAAGAAAAGGGCACGGCCATTCCCATGTGCGGGGTGCCTTATCACGCCGCCGAGGGCTATATCGCGAAGCTGATCGGGCGCGGCTTCCGGGTGGCGATTTGCGATCAGGTGGAGGAAGCGGGCCAGGGGAAAAAACTGGTACGCCGGGAAGTCACGCGCATCGTTACGCCAGGCACCGCCACCGATGCGCACCTGCTGCGGTCGCATGAGAACAACTACCTCGCGGCGGTTTCGCGGAATGGCGCACGCGCGGGACTGGCTTACGTCGATGTTTCCACGGGCGAGTTCCGGGCCACCGAAGTGGACCAGACGGAACTGGGCGGCCTGCTGGAAAGCATCGGCGCGCGCGAAGTTCTGGTGGCGGCGGAAGCGCCTTTATTTCCGGGCGCCGAGCCGAAGCGATGGATTGCGACCGAGCTGGATGAATGGGTATTCAGCCCGGACTATTCGGATCGCATCCTGCGCGAGCATTTCCGGCTGCATTCTCTGGACGGATGTGGGCTGGCGGGAAAAAATGCGGCGATCGGCGCGGCGGGCGCGGTGCTGCATTACCTGCGCGACACGCAACGGGCGGCGCTCGATCATCTGGATCCCCCAAGGCACTTCGACCGCGCCGAAACGATGGTGCTGGATGCGGTGACGGTGCGGAATCTGGAAATCGTGGAGCCGATTTTTTCAGACAGCGCGGCGGCTTCGAGCAAGGTCACGCTGATTGGCGTGCTGGATCAGACCTCAACCGGCATGGGCGGAAGACTGTTGCGTCAGAGGCTGCTGCGGCCTTCGCTGGATCGCGTGGAGATTGAAGCGCGCCTCGATGCAGTGGGCGATCTGGTGCGGGAGACAATCCTGCGGGCCGAACTGCGCAAGCAACTGACGCCGGTGCTGGATATCGAGAGGCTGCTGGCGAAGGTGATGATCGGGAGCGCGGGCCCGCGGGATTTGTTGGCGCTGGGGCGTTCGCTGGATCAGATGCCGCGTCTGGCGGAAGCTGCGCGGCTGGCGTCGCGGGCCCTCTCGGCCAGGCTCTCAGATACTTTCGGACGTCTCGATTCCGTACCCGAGGCTTCGCTGCCGATTCTGGCGGCGCTGGCGGAAAATCCGCCGGTCAATATCGGCGACGGCGAGACGATCCGGCCGGGATACGACGCGGAGCTCGACGAACTGCGCAGCCTGAGCCAGAACAACCGGCAGTTCATCGCTCAAATCGAAGCGCGCGAGCGGCAGCGCACCGGCATTGGATCGCTGAAGGTCCGGTTCAATAACGTTTTCGGATTTTACATTGAAATCTCGAAGGCGAACCTGCATCTGGCGCCGGCGGATTACGAGCGCAAGCAGACCCTCGTGAATGCGGAGCGATTCACCACGGGCGAGTTAAAGGAATACGAACGCAAGGTTCTTTCGGCGGAAGAGAAGATTCTGGAAATCGAGAAGCGCATCTTCGCCGAAGTGCGCCAGAAAGCCGCCGAATACGCGCAGCGCATCAAGGCCGCGGCGGCGGCGGTGGCGGAGCTGGATTTCTCGGCATCGCTTGCTCAGGTGGCGGCGGAGAGCCGTTACGCGCGGCCGCAGTTTTCCAGCGACGGCGAGATGCGGATCGCGGCGGGACGGCATCCTGTGATCGAAAAGCTGGCGAACGAAGAAGCTGGCCGGTTCATCCCGAACGATCTTTATCTGAATGATGGCGGGGACCGGATCGCCCTCATTACCGGGCCCAATATGGGCGGCAAGAGCACGTATCTGCGGCAGGCAGCGCTGATTGCAATTCTCGCTCAGGCGGGCTCGTGGATTCCCGCCGATTCCGCCGTGCTGCCGGTGATCGACCGGATCTTCACGCGCATCGGGGCTTCGGATAATTTGTCGCGCGGGCGCTCCACCTTCATGGTGGAGATGACGGAGACCGCGGTGATTCTGAATACCGCAACGCCGCGAAGCTTCATCATTCTCGACGAAATCGGACGCGGCACGGCCACTTACGACGGGCTGTCGCTCGCCTGGGCCGTGGTGGAGCACATTTCGGCGAAGACGCATGCGAAAACTTTGTTTGCCACCCACTATCACGAATTGACGGAGCTGGCCGAAGGGCTGGACGGCGTGCGGAATCTGCGGGTCACGGTGAAAGAAGCGGGAGACCGGATTATTTTCCTGCGCCGCATCGAGCCGGGCAAAGCGGATCGCAGCTACGGAATCGAAGTCGCGCGCCTGGCGGGTCTGCCGGTGAGCGTGATCGAGCGGGCGCGGGAAGTTTTGCAACTGCATGAGCGGACCGAGCACCGGGCGGTGGAACAACTGACGCCGCGCGCTGAATCCACGGCAGTCCAGATCCGGTTGTTCGAACCGGGCGCCGATGAGATCAAGCAGAAGATCCGCGGTCTGAAGATCGACGAAATGCGCCCCGTGGAAGCGCTGCGATTCCTGGAAGATCTGCAGCGGGAGATTGAATGAGGTTGATTGAATGAGGGTGGCCGGAATCATGAGCGGAACGTCGCTCGACGGCATCGATGTGGCGCTGGTCGATATCGACGCCCGCGGGATTCAAACGGTGGCGCACTCGACCTTCCCGTATTCGGGCGCGGTGCGTGAGCGCATTCTGGCGGTTTCCAACGCCCGCTGCGAAACGGCGGAGATTTCGCGGCTGAATTTCGAACTGGGCGGACTCTATGCCAAAGCAGTTCTCGCCACGTGCAGGAAATCAGGCGTGGCAGCGGATTCGATCGAGCTTTGCGGATGCCACGGACAAACCATTTATCACGAAGGCAAGGGGCGCATCCCGAATACGCTGCAGATCGGCGAGGCGGCGGTGATCGCCGAAGCTCTGGGAGTGCCGGTGGTTTCCGATTTCCGGACACGCGATATCGCGGCGGGCGGACAGGGCGCGCCGCTGGTTCCGTTCATGGACTACCTCCTGTTCCGGAGCGCGAAGGTGCACCGGGTAGCACTCAACATCGGGGGAATCGCCAACATCACGGTGCTACCGCGCGGGGCGTCGCCGGAGAGCGTGGTAGCTTTCGACACCGGTCCGGGAAACATGACGATCGATCAACTGGTCGCGCGCATGACCGGCGGTAAGCAGAGGTTCGACCGCAACGGTTCAATCGGCGCGCGGGGGCGTGTGAACCGGCCGTTGCTGAAGGCCCTGCTCAAGGACCGGTACTTCCGGGCGAAGCCGCCTAAGACGGCAGGCAGAGAGCAGTACGGGGCTGCCTTTATCGACAAGATGGCGGCGAGCGGGCTGTCAGCCGCGGATCTGATTGCCACCGCGACAGCCTTGACGGCGGCCAGCATCGCGGAGGGGGTTCGCAGGTTCGCCCCGGAGACCGAGGAAGTGATTGCAGCCGGCGGAGGCGTGCATAACAGTCAGCTCATGGGTCAACTGGCGGCATTCCTGCCCGGATGCCGCATCATCACTACGCGCGAGTTCGGGGTGGATCCGGATGCGAAGGAAGCGATCGCTTTCGCGATCCTGGCCTGGCGCACGTGGCGGCGAAAGACGGGAAACCTGCCGGGCGCGACGGGCGCGGCGAAATCTGTGGTGCTGGGGAAAGTCACGGTCCAGTAGAATAGGCGAGTTGACTCCCCAGACCGAAGTCGCTGAAAAGCAAACCAAACGCATCTCTGTTGTCATCATTTCGCTCAACCGGGTGGAAGCGCTGCGGCGCAGCCTGGCGGTGCTGGGCGAAGCGCATCAGGTGATCGTGGTGGATAACGGCTCGCGTGACGGCAGCGCGGTAGCGGGGGATGATTTCCCCGGCGTGCGGTCGATGCGGCTGCCGAAGAACTTCGGCTCGACGAAAGCGCTGAATATTGGGCTGCGCACGGCCGATGGCGAGTACATCCTTTTGCTTCACGATGACGCGCGGATTTCAGGCGAGGCGGTGGATAAGCTGGCCGATTATCTGGAGAGCCATCCGGAAGCCGGGGCGGTATCCCCTCTGCTTACGGACGATGCGGGGAATCCCGTTCCGCAAATGCGCGCGCTGCCGACGCCTTCGGTCACCGATCCGGCGCTACAAGTTCCGGCAGACAACGGGGCGGACGAGATCGTGACGGAGTGTGTTTCCGGCGCGGCGGTCATGTTCCGGTCTTTTTTTATCCGGGCGCTGCGGCAGATCGACGAGCGTTACGGGGATTACGGCCCAAGCATCGATCTTTGCGCGCAGATCCGGCGGGCCGGCAAGAAGGTTGTGATCCTGCGAAATGTTCACGCGGTGCATGAGGCGCTGCGGTCGCCCGTTCCGGAAGCCATGCTGCAGTCCGACCGGGTGGTGGGCACGGCGGTATTTCTGGCGAAGCACCACGGCTTTGCCAGTTCCCTGCTCTACCGGGCGAAAACGGCGCTGGGGGCGCTGTTTACTTTCAGATTCAGCGCGCTGTCGGGCGCGATTGGCGGGGCGAAGATCGACGGAGCCGCTTCCTGAAAGACTGAAAACTAGTACCGGGGGACCGAAGGATCGATCCGGCGGCTCCAGAGGTCGATTCCACCCGCCATGCTCTGGCAGTTCTCCAAACCCTGGCGGCGCAGCCAGTCCACCACCGAGAGGCTGCGTACCCCGTGATGGCAAAAGATCACCAGCGGTGGACCATCTTCTTGAATTTCCCGGTCAAGTTCCTGTAAATGCTGCGAGATAGAGCCCATCGGGATGAGCCGGGCTCCTTCAATCCGGCAAATCGCATGCTCTTCCGGCTCGCGCACATCGATCAGCCGCACGGCCACGCCGCGATCCATGAGATCCTTCAATTCAAGAGGTTGGATTTCAACCGGCAGGAGATTTGGCAGTTGGCTCACGATGCGAGTCTAACAGCCTTTTTGCGGAAACCCGCCGGAAGTTCGAAGACGTCTAAAGCGCTTGTTATACTCGTTGGATAATTACTCGTTGGTTAAATCGTCAGGTCCATTTGATTCTCTTTTGACATGAAGTCTTACTGCGTCCTTATTTCCCTGGCCGGGATCGCCGCTGTTTGCGCATCCGCCCAGACCAGCAGCCCTGCGTTTTCCACCGGTCAGGCCGCACGCCTTGTCCTCGGGCAACCCACGTTCACGACCGCCAGTTACGGGACGACGAACACGGTGCTCGGCTCCACCAGCGGACTCGCCTATGCGAATGGTTATCTCTGGGTGGCGGACTCCAACCGGCTCGGGGCGCTGCCGAACAATGACCGGGTATTGCGTTACAGCGATACCGCCACCTACCCCACGCCAACACAGGATCCGACGGTTCAGGGTAACCTGTGCAGCGTTTGCCGGGGCCAGGCCAGCCTGGTGCTGGGTCAGCCGGATTTCATCACCTCGGATTTCGCCATAAGCCGTGCGGGGATGCGCAACCCGACCGGAATTGCAACGGATGGGACGATTCTGGTAGTTGCCGACACCGACAACAACCGTATCCTGATCTGGAATTCGCTCCCCACAGCCACCGATCAACCCGCTGACGTGGTGATCGGGCAGGCTGACTTTACGCATGCCGCCACATCGCTGCCGCCCACCGCGAAGTCATTGCGCGGACCCGAAGGGGTATGGCTGGCGGGCGGTAAGCTTTACGTGGCCGATACCCAGGACAATCGCATCCTGATCTACAACAAGGTTCCAACGTCAAATAACGCGTCCGCCGACGTGGTGATCGGGCAGCCGAATTTCACAAGCTTTGTGCAGCCGGACCTTACGCAGGCCGTTAACGCCACTCCCTCCGCGAGCAACATGCAAACGCCGGTATCGGTATCGACCGACGGCACGCGAATGTTTGTCGCGGACCTCGGGCAGTCAAGGGTGCTGATCTGGAATACCATTCCGACCTCGAACGGAGCAGCGGCCGATGTTGCGATCGGGCAGCCCGATCTGGTCACCGCCATTGACAACAACAGCTTTCACCGGGCGAATTTGACAGCCGACGCCGACGGCAATTACCCGGGCGATACCCCGGTACTGTGCCAGTCGAACGCGGTGGACAGCGAGAACAATCCGGTTTTCCCGCTGCGCTGCGCTGCCACCGTTTCCTATCCCCGCTCCGTGATTTCCGACGGCAAACAGCTTTTCATTGCGGACGGAGGCAATGACCGCATTCTTGTTTACTACAGCATTCCGACGGTGAGCGGGGCGGCCGCGGATGCCGTCCTGGGCCAGCCCGATGCCATCTCGGACAATGCCACCGATAACCCGGTCGGCACCAATGCGCTGCAAACGCCTTCCAGCCTTGCCTGGGACGCCGCAAATCAGAATTTGTACGTCAGCGACACTTATAACCGGCGCGTGGTGGTATTTACGCCCGGGGTTCTGAACATACCGCTCAACGGCATCCGGAACGCGGCCAGCCTGAAGATTTACGCCTTCGCATCCGTCCTGATAGAGGGCACCATCGTTGCCAAAGATACGATTACCGTCACCATCGCGGGGACAGACTACACTTACACAATTGTCGCGGCGGATACGCTGGCAAGCGTAGCCGACGGTCTGGCCAAACTGATCAACAAGGCGCCGGATCCGAATGTCGTCGCCACGGTGGACGATACCACCGCCACGCTCATCCTTGCCGCGCGCGTGGACGGGCCAACGGGTCAGTTGATCTCCCTCGCCACAACAGTGTCGAACGGGGCGCAGATCTCGCCGGTTGCATCGGGTCTCAACTTGAGTTACAACGCGGAAGATCCTACTTCGATTGCACCGGGAACCCTCATCGATATTTTCGGTACAAATCTCTGCGACAACACCGATACGGCGGATCTGTCGCAGCCTTACCTGCCCTTCACGCTGGCCAGCTGCCAGGTTTACGCCGACGGCAACCAGTTGCCGCTGCTTTATGCGTCCCCCGGGCAGATCAATGCCCAGATGCCGCTGTTTTTTATAGACCGGACCAGTACATCGATCTACGTCCGGAATATTCACGCCGACGGTTCGATCACCGTCTCGTCAAATGTCGCGGCAACGATTGTCGGCCAGAACCCCGGAATTTTCGCGCAGGGCGGAAGCGATCCGCGCCCCGGCATCGTCTTTCACGGATCCAGCTTCGCGGTCAGCTCGATAGCGGTCAACGGGCTGATTACCGCGGGGGATATCGGGAACATAACGATCGGTTCGGCGTCGTACAGCTATACCGTGCAGGCGGCGGACACGCTGACTACAGTGGCGAACGCCTTGATCAACCTGATCAACAGTGCGCCCGACCCGAATGTATACGCCTACCTGGCAAACGAGAACAACACGATTATCCTGAGCGCCCTGGTGCCCGGTCCGGCCGGTGAAGGCACCGCTGTCACCGCCTCGGTAACGTCCGCATCGAGCACGGTGGCCGCGGCTTTGCTGCTGAATGCCACCAACAGCACGCTTTGCTGCGATAACCAGCAGGGGGCGATGGTCACCCTCGATAATCCGGCACTCCCGGGTGAGTTTGTGTATCTGTTCGCAACCGGACTGGGACCGACGAATCCGTCGGATCAGGATACCGGCCAGGTATTCCAGGGCGGATCCGCGAATCCCCCGTCGGTGCCCGTCGATTCCATCCTCACAGGCAGCTTTTCCGGAAATCTGGTGAGCACGGCGCTGTTGCCCGGAACGGTGGGAGTGTATTACGTGTTGTTCCAGATCAGTCCGTCGGCAACGACCGATCCGCTTTCTCAGACAACAATCGCCCAGCAGTTCTTTCTCAGCAATGTCGTGACTTTCCCGGTTCTGCAACCGGGGTCGCCCTTTACTACTACCGCCGCGGCAACCACCGCTGCGCGAAAACTTCGACTGCCCGGCGTCAAGCCTTCTAAGTAGATCTTCCAGATAGCCCGCCGCGGGTTAGTGGTCGAAGGTGATGGAGGTATCTGATCCGAATTTCTTGTAGTCGTCGTACCGGATCACCAGCTTTTCCCGGATCGGGCCGGCGCGGAAGTTCAAAGTATCGTCGGCTACCGTAAGCACCGGGAACCAGAAGCCGCCGATCTGCTTTCGCACCGTCGTAAAGCGCGGGAACAGGTTCTCCTGTTTACCGGTCACAATCTGCGGCACGGCACGGCCTTCGCTCCGGACCACGGAAAAGCTGCTTTCGTCGACCCAAAGCAGTCCTTCAAACAACCGCTGGCCCGCTAGGATTTGATGAGGTTTAAGCGCTAGGACCCAGCAGTTTTTGCCGTCGATCTCTTCCTCCCCCTTGTATTCCGTTTCGTAGTGCCGCAACTGGTCTTCGGTCAGGACAAAAGGCTGGATATTGCGGATATCCGCGAAATCTTCCTCGGTCAGGATCAGGTCTTTGAGGTGCGAAACCGGGCGGGTGACGAAGCGCTCGCTGCGCTCTCCGCCGGGAAGAAAAATGACCTCGCGGTTTTCGCGATACTCGCCGGTTTGTAATCCTCGCGCGTTGAATTCCTGCAACTGGACCGCTTGCGTGTAGGCATACTGATTTCGAGCCTGCGCGGTGAGAGTTTCGCGGCGGGCGACCTGTCTGGCAAGATCCGGCGGCGGTTCGGCGGCGCGAAGGGCGCCAAATCCCGTGAATGCTATGATGACCGCGATGCCAAATTCGCTCGGCCGCTTCAAGGCGGTTTTGGGCGCGGGATGGATATTGCTTGGCCTGGCGGCGGTGGTATACGCGCGCATGAAAAGCATACCGGTATGGATAGCCGTGCCGGTCGCCGCCGCGTTTCTCATTGAATTTCCATTTTATCTGCTGGCGGGCTTCGATGGGCCGCGCACCTGGCTGGATAAATTCGGGAATATCAAGCTGGCCGGGGTACTGACTGTGACCGGAATTCTCCCTTGGCTCATCTACAGCATTCCGACCGGAGAGTTCCGGCCCGAGGCGCTGGCCGTGTTGCTGATTATCACCACAGCCGTGTCGTTCTGGTACATTGCGCTTCCGCCGGGGGCTGTGACCGATGCGGTTTTTCTGGTGATTCCCGCGGCGGTATTCGTGGCGAAAATCTTCGAACAGATTTATGCTTCTCCGCTTCCCAAAGTTCAGTTGGGAATCCTCGGACAGCTGATGCTGATCCGCACGGCGGCCCTGGCGATCCTGCTGGTTCGAAAGAAAGCGGGCGGCGAACCGGTGGACGTCGAATTTCGTTTTTGGCCGGAGCGGCGGGAGTGGCTCATCGGCATCCGCTTTTTCACTCTGCTGATTCCGTTTGCCGGTCTCGCCTACTGGGGACTGGGACTGGTACAGCTTCGGGCCCATCCTTACAACGCTCTACAGGCCGCCGGCACGTTTCTGGGCATTCTTTGGGTGGTGGCGCTTTCGGAGGAATTTTTCTTCCGCGGGCTGATTCAGCAGTGGATCGGGAAGTGGACAGGGAGTCCGGTGGTAGCTCTTATAATTGCCTCGGTTCTATTCGGAAGCGTGCATCTCGGCTTCAATCACCGGTTCCCGAACTGGCGTTTTTCCCTGGTGGCTGCCATTGCGGGCGTGTTCTACGGCCTGGCATGGAAAACGGCGAAAAGTATTCAGGCCAGCATGGTGGCCCATGCGCTCACGGTGACCCTTTGGCGGGTCTTTTTGCAGTAGCCGGGTCTGGTTTCGAAATTTACCAAGTCCGCCGAAACGTAATCCCCGATACACTACATCAATAGAGCCATGCGTCGTCTTCAACGCTGCCTTTGGATTATTTGCGCCTTTTTACTTCTCTGCATTTCCGCGTGGTGCCGGGACCTGAGCCGGTATGCCGTCATTCTGTCGGACCCGGCCGCCGCTGCCGGGACGGCGCGAACCGATAAAGCGGCGCTGGACGCCGCGCGCGCACGCATTCAGGTTGCGCACGAAGCCACCAAGGCTGAGCTGCGGAGGCGGAACATCCCGATTACCGGCGAAGCGTCTACCCTGCTGAATGCCATATTCGTCGCCGCGGACGATTCCCAGGCCGCCCAGTTGAAGGCGCTCCCGGGAGTGTCGTATGTGGCGAAAATGCCCCGCTATCGCCGCGAACTGGACAAGGCTGTCCAGCTGATCAACGTGCCCGCGGCCTGGAGTTCCCTGGGTGGGACCAGCAATGCCGGGGCAGGCGTCAAAATTGCCATCATCGACACCGGCATCGATTACACGCACGCGGCTTTTCAGGATGCCAGCCTGAGCCCGCCGTCGGGTTTTCCGAAATGCGGCGTCCCGGCCGACTGCGCGTTCACGAACAACAAGATCATTGTGGCGCGAAGCTATGTTTCGGTGGTCGCGACAGGCTCGGGATCGAATCCGGCGGCCAATTCCCGTCCGGACGATATCTCGGCGCGGGACCGCGTGGGCCACGGCACCGCAGTGGCGATGGCGGCGGCGGGTTTAACCAGCACCGGTCCGTCGGACACCATCACGGGCGTGGCTCCGAAAGCGTTCCTGGGAAATTACAAAGTCTTCGGATCGCCGGGCGTCAACGATTTCACTTCGGGCGACGCGATCATTATGGCGCTCGAAGATGCGTTCACCGACGGCATGAATATCGCGAGTTTGTCGCTGGGAGGACCGGCCTTTTTCGGCCCGCTGGATACGGGATCCATTTGCGGCGATCTGCGAGGCCAGTACTGCGATCCGGAGGTAGCCGCGGTGCAGACCGCCGTCAGTCAGGGAATGCTGGTGGTGGTTGCCGCGGGAAACAGCGGCAGCAGTGGAAGCATCACCCCCACGGGTGGAACGATCGCCTCGCCGGGTGACGCTCCAGCGGCGCTTACGGTGGCGGCGACCACCAATTCCCATATCTTTTCGAACGGTCTTACCGTAAATGGCCTGGGCAGCTTTCAGTCGCTGTACGGGACCGGTCCGGTTCCCTCGAGCACTCTTACGGGACAAATAGCGGACGTGGCCAGCGTGGGCGATCCGCTGGGCTGCGGCGGCCTGCCGGCGAACTCCCTTACCGGTTTGATCGCGCTGGTCCAGCGCGGGGTCTGCACGTTCGCCGTCAAGGTGGGGAATATCCAGGCAACAGGCGCCATCGGAGTGATCTTCACCAACAGCACCGGCGACGATACGCTGCTTTCGGCGGGCGGCTTGAACGCGACCACCATTCCGTCGACATTCGTTGGATTCGACGACGGTCAGACTATCCGCACATATCTGAAAACCAATCCTTCGGCCACGGTCAGCATCAGTCCGAATCTGGCCGCGTTCAGTGTTTCGAGCTTCAACCAGATGGCGAGTTTCAGCTCGCGCGGACCGACGCTGGGAAGTATTCCCGGGCTGAAGCCGGACGTCGCCGCGGTGGGAACGAACTTATATCTGGCCGGGCAGTCGTATGACCCGAACGGCGAGTTGTATTCAGCGACCGGCTACCTGATATCGCAGGGGACCAGTTTTTCGACGCCGCAAATCTCCGGCGTGGCGGCTCTGGTGAAGCAGGCGCACCCCGGTTATACACCCGCGCAGATAAAATCTGCCGTGGTGAATACCGCCTCACAGAACGTCACTGACAACGGACCGTCCGCATCTGTCCTGGCGGTTGGCGCGGGCCAGGCGAATGCCGCCGCCGCGATTGCGAGCAACCTGACTGCATCGCCGGTCAGTGTTTCCTTCGGGGTGATTACGGCTGCAAGTCTGCCCGGCAATCAGACCATTAACCTGACCAATACAGGAACCACTACGCTGAATCTGACGGCAGCCCTGACGCTGCGGACCACCGAAACGAACGCTCATATTTCGGTCAGTGCGATACCTCCGATCGCGGCGGGACAAACAGGCGCGGTAACGCTCACGCTCAGCGGGAGCGTGCCGGCGCCGGGCAGTTACGAAGGTCTGTTGACCGTCACGGGCGGCGTCAGTCCTCTGGTCATCCCCTTCTACTACGCGGTCGGCGACGGGGTACCCTACGACATCATTTCGATCGCGGGCGACGGCGATACAGGAATTGCGGGGCAGTCGAACTCGCTGGGGGTGCTGTTGTTTCAGGTTCTCGATCGCTACGGGATCCCGATCCCGCGGACGACTCCGTGCACGAATCCGATTCAGTTTAAAGTGACATCGGGCGGCGGCAGCCTGTCGAGTTCCGACACGTGCGTGGAGAACTACGGATTTGCCGGAAGCTACGACACGCTGGGGCTGACCCCGGGGGTTAACGTTTTCACCGCCACGGTGGGCGGCCTTTCCACCACGTTTACCATTACCTCCACGACACAGCCGGCGATCAACGCAGGAGGTGCGGTCAATGCCGCCAATGGATCGGCCGGTGCGGGATTCGCGCCTGGTTCCTACGTGTCTCTGTTCGGCACAAATTTCGGGAACAACAGCCTCGGATTCGCGACCTCTTACCTGCCCATTTCGATCGGCAGTGTCGGGGTCAGCTTCGATACCGTATCGCTCAGCGTGCCGGGCGGGCTGTCCTATGCCAGTCCGACGCAGGTGAACGTGCAGATTCCCTGGGAAATGCAGCAGGCGCTGCAGGCAGGCCAGACTTCGGTGCAGATCAAGGTGTACTCGGGAGACCTCTCGGGCGCCATCTACAACCTTCCGCTGGCGAGTTACTCGCCCGCTTTCTTCGAAGGGCCAGCCGGATTTGTGGCGGCGCTGGATGAGACTTTCAAGGTGATCACAACGTCGAACGCAGTGCAGCAGGGGCACGTGCTGCAGTTGTTTCTCAACGGCCTCGGGCCGGTATCGAATCAACCGGCCAGCGGCATGCCGGCGCCCGTGAACCCGCTGGCGAGGACTTCGGCAACCCCCGTGGTGACCATCGGAGGACAGACGGTCTCCGCGCAGAACGTGTTGTTCAGCGGACTTACGCCGGGAAGCATCGGACTCTATCAGGTGAATGTGGTGGTGCCCAATACCGGGGCTGGTTTGCAGCCGATTACGATTTCGATGGGCGGGGTGACCAGCGCTACTTCACACGTACAGGTAAAGTAGCGGCAATTACTGCAGGTTCCAGCGATGTTTATTGCAAATTCCAGCGAATGATGACACCCGTCTCGTGCTCGTGCCCGAGCGTTGAGATGGCTGCGGTGCCAAGCGCGAAAAAGCGCGCGCTGTCCGGAGTCAGCCCGAGCCAGCAAGCCGCGAGGATGCGGAGAATGTGGCCGTGCGCGAAGAGCGCGACATCGCCTTCGGCCCGCAGGGCGCGATCGATGACTGCCTGGGCGCGCCGCGCAACCTGCTCGATGGTTTCGCCGCCGGGTACCCCGTCGCGAAACAGGTCCCAGCCTGGGCGGTCGCGATGAATGTCGTCTGAAGTACGGCCTTCGTATTCTCCGTAGTCCCATTCGACGAGATTGGGTTCGAGTTGAGCCTGACCGCCGAAACCGGCGAGCTCACAGGTTCGGCGGGCGCGCCGCAGAGGGCTGGTCAGCACCATCGCGAAGGAATGTCCGGCAAGGGTGGTGGCGATTTTCCGGGCTCGTTGTTCACCGGCCTCGGTGAGCGGAAGGTCGGTGCGTCCGGTGTGCGCGCCGGAAAGGCTCCACTCGGTTTCGCCGTGGCGGATCAGCCAGATTTCATGGTCCATTGATTTAGTTTCGCTAACGGCTGACGAAGCGGTTTCCTTTTACGCTGAAACGCAGGGGAAGGTCGGCGCATTTGGTGATCCCGATGCGCGGCCCGACGTCGATTTCAACCTGAGTGACGGGTTGATGGTCAAGAATCACAAAACGGCCTTTCGTCATATCGACGCCATTCAGCGCGCGCGTGATCGCCATCGCCTGGGTGAGCTTGCCCGGCCCGGAGGTCAGGTCGCGCTCCGTCTTGGCGGACGGGCGGCGCGTTCGCATAGCCGCGATCCCTTCCAGCGGTTCAAGGGCGCGGATCAGCACCGCCCCCGGCGAATTGGCCACGACGTTGGCACATTCGTGCATGCCATACGAAAGGTAAACGTAGGCGTGTCCGGGCGGTCCGAACATGATGCGGTTCCGATTGGTGATGCCTATGGCGGCGTGAGAAGCCAGATCGTTGGCCGCAAGGTAAGCTTCCGTCTCGACGATAATGCCGGAACAGCGGCCGTGGACGAGGATCTTGCCGAGCAGGTCGCGCGCCACTTCGGCGGAATCACGCGCATAGAAGGAACGGGGAAGGATGCGGTCTTTCATTTCTTTTTCGGTGCGAGCTTTTTCCGCGCAAAAGCCATGCCGCTCCAGCGGGCATTGACCGCGCAGATTTTGTAATCGACCAGGCCCGCTTCGATGGCCGCTTCCCGAATGTATGCGCCGGTAAGGCCGTTGGTTGCGCCTTTGGTCCAGACGATCCAGAGCTTCGAGCGGGCGGCCAGAACGCGATGGCGGGGAAGGGTGGCCTGCAATTCCCGCGGATCGCGAACGAACCACAACGTAACGGGATGGATGTCCTCCGGATCTTCCACCAGTTCGACGCCTTCCGGAAGTTCGCCGAGGACCGCCGCATAATCGCGCGGGGGATCGAACAGCGCAACCGTCGTGCCTTCTTTGATCCCCAGTTTCTGGGCTACGGAGCGGTTGCCGTACCGTTCCATCACCGTTGGCGGCATCGCGGGGCTGTCGAGGACCTGACTGCAGGCACTCTTAATCGCGGAGCGGATGCGCTGGTTCGATGTAAACGTCGCATCGGGAAGCTGAGCGCGAATCGCCTCGACCTTCTCCGGCTCACCGTCCACGAAGACGAGCGGTATGCGGCGGGTGTATTTCGTGTGCCGGATGGCAAAGGCCAGTTCGCGTCCGCTGGCGGGCGCGCGCGAAAGATCGATGACTAAAGCTTCCGGCAGGGTGCGGCGGACTATTTTCGCGACGGCGGGCAAGTCTCCGGGTTCGTACTCGACCTCATGTCCGGCGGCGCGGCAGGCATCGAGCAGCGGTCCGGCTTCCGCAGGCTTCCAGTGAACTACCCGCACACGCGCCATCACAAAACAGGATAATGGACGGGCAGATCCGTGCGACTCTTTGCAGGAATATCCATCGAATCAGAAACGCTGCGCAACCTGGAGAGTTTGCTGGATGAGGTACGCCGTCTGGCGCAATTGAAATGGTCGCCTCCGGAGAACCTGCACATCACCACGAGATTTATCGGGGAATGGCCGGAGGCTCGGCTCGGCGAACTGGAAGAAGCGCTGGGGCGGGCTGCCGGCATGGGGGCGTTTGAGGTGACTATCGGCGGCCTCGATTACTATCCGGACAGCGGGCGGCCGCGCGTATTGTTTGCGCCCGTATCGGCTGCGTCCGCTCTGAACGAGCTGGCGGATGCGACCAGCACGGCTTTGGCTGCGATCGGCTTGCCTCGCGAAGAGCGCGCCTATTCGCCTCATTTGACGCTGGCACGGATCAGGAACGAAAATATTCACAAGCTGCGCGAACGCATAAAAAACATGTCCACGACCGAGTTCGGGAAGTTTGAAGTCAGGGAATTCCATTTGTATCTGAGCAAGAGAAGTTCACAGGGATCCGTTTACAGCAAACTGCGGACATACCCCACATGCTGATCGGACTGCTGTCAGTCCTGGCAGCATATTTGATCGGCAGCATTCCGTTCGGCCTGATCGTGGTGAAGTCGATGACCGGCGCTGACGTGCGGGAGGGGGGCTCGGGGAATATCGGCGCGACGAATGTCATGCGGACGACGGGCCGGCTGGCGGGCGTGCTGACGCTGGTGCTCGATGCGGCCAAAGGACTGCTGGCCGTGTGGCTCGCCGACAGGCTGACCGGCGGCAACGTGTACTGGATGAGCGCGGCGGCCTTCGTGGTGCTGCTCGGACATGCCTTCCCGGTTTGGCTGAAGTTCCACGGCGGCAAAGCGGTGGCCAGCGCGGTGGGGGCGTTCGCGTATTTGACGCCGCTGCCCTTGCTCGCGGTCCTGCTGCTTTTCGTTCTGGTGGTGGCGTGGACCCGCTACCTTTCCCTGGGTTCGCTGGTGGCGGCGGGCCTGCTTCCGATCGCCTGTTGGATGATTCTGCATCCGGCGTGGCCGGTGCTGGCGGCGGCGGCGGGCGCGGCGGTGCTGGTGATCGACCGGCATCGCGGCAATATAGCGCGGATCCGCGCGGGCGAGGAGCGCGTGTTCCAGTTCCGGCGGACGGTTTGAGGCACACCGGTTCAGAGCACAGGCTGGCGATCATCGGCGGAGGCGGTTGGGGAACCGCGCTGGCCTGTGTGCTGGCGCCACGATTCAGCGGGGTAAGGCTCTGGGTCAACGAACCGGATCTGGCAGCGCGAATGGCCGAAACCCGGGTGAACGACGTCTTCCTGCCGGGGATCCGGCTGCCGGACTCCGTTTGTCCGGATAGCTCGCTGGAGGCCGCCCTGGCCGACGCCGATTTCGTTCTGAGCGTGATGCCCTCTCATGTGGTGCGTGCAGTATACGAGCGGATGACGCCGCACCTGACGCCTGAGATGCGGATTGTGAGCGCGACCAAAGGGCTGGAGGAGGGGACGATGCTGCGGATGTCGGAAGTGATCGCCTCGGTCACCGGTTTCGATTCGCGGATCGCGGCGCTCTCGGGTCCGACCTTCGCGCGCGAAGTGGCGAACGGCAACCCTACGGCGGTGGTGGTGGCGTCGAAGAATCAGGATCTGGTGGCCGAGGTACAGAATGTGTTTTCGGGTCCGGCGTTCCGGGTTTACGGGAGCAACGATACAACTGGCGTCGAAATCGGCGGCGCGCTGAAGAACGTGATTGCGATCGGGGCGGGAATCAGCGACGGCCTGAAGCTGGGACACAATGCGATCGCCGCTCTGATCACACGCGGACTGGCGGAAATGACGCGGCTGGCGGTGGCGCTGGGGGCGCGTCCGGAAACGATGCCGGGACTGGCGGGGCTGGGCGATCTCGTGCTGACCTGCACGGGGGACCTGAGCCGCAACCGGCAGGTCGGGCTGCAGCTTGCCGGGGGCCGGGGGCTGGGCCAGATTGTGAGTTCTACCCCCATGGTGGCGGAAGGCGTTAAAACTACAGCCGTCGCGATGAAACTTGCCGCACGCTGCGGTGTTGAGCTACCCATAGGGATGGAGATGCATGCGGTGTTAAGCATGGAGCGCACGCCGGAGCAAGCGATCCGGAATCTGATGAGCCGTACGCTCCGGAGTGAAGTGGGGTAGTGGCTCCGGCTGGCACGGCCTTTGCGGTGCTTGTTCGAAACTATTCATGATTCAAGGGGTTAACACGGTTGCGGGAATTTCATCCGCCCCTGATCTGGATGCGCAGTTGATGCTCCAGGTGAGGGAGGGGGACGAGGAGAGTTTCCGCGTCCTGCTGGAGAAATACCGCAATCCGGTGATTCACTTCGCCTACCGGATGGTGCAGGACAGGGCTATCTCGGAGGCATTGGCGCAGGAAGTATTCCTGCGGGTTTACCGGTCGCGTCA
>DASZLO010000149.1:0-5730 GCA_035552315.1 Bryobacteraceae bacterium | reverse complement strand
TCTGAGTAATCCGCGATTCCGCTCTTCGATGGCGGCATCGGCGAAAAAAATGCGACGCGCACCGGCTTCAGCGCACCAGTTCCATCGCGAACATGCCCATGGCGAGGGGCGCTTTGATGAGCAGCGGGGTGCGGGCGGGATCACGAGCGAAGTACATTTCAAACTTGAACGAAGTTGCGGCGCCAGCGACTGTGCAGATCACCTTATCGGATTCCGCGGACTGGTCGCCGACCTGAATGGTCTGGGCGCCGGCATAGTCAAGCTTGACCTGGTAGAGTCCACCAAAAAGCATTTGCTGCGGGTTCGGCACGCGGCCTTGTCCAAGTTCGTGACGAGCGAAGTAGAGCAGGGTAAGGGCGTCCTTGACGCAATCCGGCACGGGGACCCGGCTGACGCCGCCTCCGTTCAAGCTGCTGCGCGTGGCCTCGGGACCGTCGATGGTCTCCTTTTCCTGCGCTTTGCGGTTGCCGTGGCTGGTGTTGCGATCGAACGACAGAGAGCAAAATGAGCCGGTGGACTGGGCGCGATAAACGTCTTTGACCTGGTAGCCGGGGATGCCGGCATCGATATCGAGCTCGAAGTTCCAGTTCGAACCGGAGTGCCTGGCGTGCAGGTGGCTTTCGCCGAGACTCAGGCCGCTCGGCCAGTTGATGGAATAATTCAGGTCTTCGTCGGTAAACGGAAATCCTGTCAGTGCGGCGGCGGGGGCGAGCCCGGCGAGCAGGAAAAATGCCGAGACCGAAGCCGCAATGGAGACCGGTAATTTCATTGTTTCGGCTGTGGAACCGCCGCTGAAACGGCAACCCTGCGGCCTGTGCCGATTCGATCTTCCACGACCTCCCGATATACCTCCAGTGTGGCGCGGGCGCTCTTTTGCCAGGTGAAGGTCGCGGCGCGCTGCAGGCCCAGCCGCTCCATGCGGGCGCGAAGCTCGGAATCGAGCAGAATGTCTTTCAGAGCCCGGGCAATGTCGCCGGTATCGTGGGGATTGAACAGGAGTCCGGCGCCGTCAGCGACTTCGGGCATCGCGGCGGTGTTTGAGCAGGCGACCGCGCGGCCACAGGCCATCGCTTCAAGGATGGGCAGGCCAAAACCCTCATAGAAAGATGGAAATACGAAACAATCGCAGGCGTTGTAAAGTTCCAGAAGCTCCTGATCGGGCACAAATCCGGTGAAATGGATGCGCGATGCGAAGCCGCTGTTACGTGCCGCCTCAAGCACCTTGGGGGCGTACCACGTCTCCTTGCCGCTGAGAACGAGGTGATGGCGCAACTGCGGATGATTTGTAAGGAGCCGGGCGAAAGCGGTAATCAGACCGCATTGATTTTTCCTGGGCTGCAAATCCCCCACCGAGAAAACGAAAGGAGCATCGAAGCCGAGGCGGTCGCGGACGGCTTTTTGGGCTCGTTCCCTGCCCATCGGACGAAAATCAGGGTTGGCTGCATTGGGAATGGCCCTGACCTTCTCAGGTGCAATATCGTACGTCCGGAGAATGGCGTCGCGGGAAAACTCGCTGACCGTCAAGACCCGTGCAGCGCGCTGAACCGTGCCGGCCACCGTCAATCGCAACTGATACCGGCGCAGATCCGTAAAATATTCAGGATGTTCGATAAAGCTCACATCGTGCACGGTCACAACGAGTGGGGACGCACAAATCAGCGGAGCGGTGTACTGGACATGTAACAGATCAGGCTGATGTACCTGGACGCGCCGGGGAAGGTCCCAACCCAAGCGCCGGTAAGGATTCGAGGCAACATGGTGCACTTCGAACCTCTTTGGAATCCATTGTTCGGCCTCAAGCGCGGAAATATAGGCCAGAAACTCGGATTCGCGATCTACTTCGGCAAATGCCCGCAAAAGACTGCGGATATACACTTCGTTGCCGGTCAGGTGCTGCCCGATTGCATGCGCGTCAACGGCGAATCGCATCAGAAGTTCCCAGTATATCTTTTAAGTCCAAAATTTCGCATAAGTTGCGGATCGGCATCGAGGGCTGCCCAGGCTGAGTTCCAGGAATAGGACTCCTCGAAGATGTGTCTTCCAGCGGAACCGATTCGCAGGCGATCAGAGGGACTGCCGAGGAGTCTGTCCAGGGCGGCGACAAAGGAGGGCCCGTCAGGGGCGAGCAAGATGTTCTGGCCATCGCGCGCCTCAAGCCCTTCGGCCGCCAATGGAGTGGCGATCACGGGGCGAGCTGCTGCCCACGCTTCAAGTATTTTGACGCGCGTTCCGCTGCCTGCCCGCAAGGGCGCCAAAACCACGCAGGCGCGGGCGATTTCAACAAGGGCGTCCGGAACCGGGCCCGTTGATTCTACACCGGATTTGGCAGAATTATCGGGTAAAAGATGCCGGACTGCGCCATCTCCCCGGCCAATCAGACGCAGCTTGAGTTCGGGATGCCGACGGCGCACTTCGGGCCAAATGTCGCGCATTAGGAATTGAACGGCATCGATATTCGGGTGGTATTCAAAGTTCGCCGAAAATGCCACTATGGGCTCTTCGGTTTGACACGGAATGTCCACCAGCGGGAACGAATTCGGATAGACCGCCACATGCGAGCGCGGCGCCAGGGGGCGTACCAGAGCGGCATCCTCTTCCGAAGTTGCCAGAATGACCGGGAAATCAGGCAGGAATGCCGTTTCAAGTCTCCGAGAAGCGGCGGCGAACCGGCTATGGCCGACCTTCACCAGGCCCTCGCTTACGGCCGCGCACCGTCGATGGAGCACCGACTCGATGTTATGCAGGTCCAAGGCCACGTGCGTACAGACGTTCCGGAGAATTGCGGCATAAGGCGCCAGCCAGAAGTGTTCGATAATGCCCAAATCATAGTGCCTTCCAGCTACGGCGCGCTCGAGAGGCTCCCGCAGACCGGAAAGGCGGTGGACCAGCGGCGGGATCCCGGTGGCGGCGCGCCGGGCGTTCCGAAAGTAGCGGGCGAACATACTTTTGCTGTGGAAGGGCAGCGGTATGACCTGCTGCTCGTGGATGAGGCCGGGCGGAAGACCGCAGGGTTGACCGCTTTCTGAAATCAAAATCAGATCGATCTCGGCGAAACGCGCGAAATAATGCAGGAGCGACGCTATACGGTAAGCACCCCCGCCGTGCAGCGGATAGGGAGGTTCCGGCGAAAGCATCAGAACCTTCACGCGCGGTCCCCTGTCGAGGCGATGCCTTTTCTCATCGGAGGGCTTCGGCGTAGATCGCGCGGGTTTCTCTGGCGGTGCGGGTCCAGGAGAAAGCGGCGGATCGCTTTAGCCCAGCCGTGACAAGCCTGGCACGCAAAACAGGATCGGCAGCGACCGATCGCATGGCCTCGGCGATCTCCGGGGCGGAGGTTACATGGATGGCTGCTCCGGCGGAAACCTCCATGACCGCGGGATCGTGCGAAGTGATGACCGGACATCCGCATTGCATCGCTTCGAGCACGGGCAGTCCAAAGCCTTCGTAATGGGTGGGATAGACAAAGGCCAAAGCCTCCGAATACAGGCGGGGCAATTCCTGATCCGGTACCTCGCCCAGCAGGTGCAGGCCGTCGGCGGCAGCGATTCCGGCAAAGTCCCTGCGGCTGCGCCCGGCGATGATAAGATCCGCGCCGGTAACGCCCCGCGATTCACGCCATCCGTCGACCAGCGCCTGAATGTTCTTCCGAGGTTCCAGGGTGGCGACGAACAGAAAGAAAGGTCTTTCGGGTGGGAGTGGCGCCGGCGCTGTCAGAGGGTGGAAGAGACTGGAGGCGGCGAGCGGGATGGTCCGGACCCGGGCGGGTGAAACGCCGAAGTAGTTGATGATCTCGGTGCGCACGGCTTCGCTGACCGTCAGGATCATGCGAGCCCGTCCGAGCCGCACCAGCCATGGTGCACGGCGTCGCACGCGGCCCGCTTCTTCGTGCCAGCTTTTTTCACGCCATGGGGACAGGTCATGAATCGTCAGGATGGCGGGGGTCGCGCCGAGGTAGGGAACTTCGAAATTCGTCCCGTGAAACACCTGGGCGCCGGTCTTTCGAAGCGCTTGCCGGATGCCCCACAGCCACCAACGGCGGTCGGCCGCGTTATCAGGCTGGCGTCCGCGAATCAGATTGGGCGGGGCGCAGGTCGGCATGGCAAACGGCTGGTCTGAGAGAAGGGAATAGACGTCCTCCGGGAATTCACGAGCCAGCGCCAGTGAAAGTTCGCTGACGTAGCGGGGCAAGCCGCCGGAGGACAGCGTGAGAGGCGTTGCGTCTAGAGCGACTATCACTTATTTTTATTTGTGCTGAAGCTCCCAGTCGTAATTCAGCTTCGGGTCGTTGTGGGGGATGCGTCCTTCGTCGGCGGGGTTGTAGAAACGATCCGTCGCGTAGATCAAAAGAGACGGGCCAGTTCCGACCACTTTGTAGCCGTGGGCAATGCCTGGCGGAATGAGGATCTGCCAGGGACGAAGGTTGCCGACGTAAAGCGTGTTGCGCTTGCCGAAGGTAGGCGATTCGGGGCGGAGGTCGATCAGCACCACCTGCAGCATGTTCATGGCAGGTGTCCAGCAATCGGTCTGGTGCCGATGGAAGTGGAACGCCTTGATGATGCCGGGATAGTTAAGGGCGGCGGAGATCTGGGTGGTCTCTTTGGGGAAGTGACCATTCAATCCGAGTCCGGCGCGCTGGACTTCGAGGAAATATCCGCGATCGTCGGGCCAGAGGGCGATCGGGGCGCACTTAACGCCTTCGATGAGTTTGGGGGAATCAGGCGCCAGAATGACATCGCCGATGCCCTTTTCGCACTGCGGGTGCCCGATTGCGACTTCAGCGCTCATGCGGGGACCGCCATGCGCGTCTGGGCCACAAGGTTTGCAGCGCGCAACAAAGATTCGAAAGTGCCGGCGTCGGTCCACCAGCCGTCGAGGAAAGAAAATGCCATGGAGCCCTCCCTGATATAGGCGTTATTTACGTCCGTGATTTCCAGCTCATTGCGGCCGGACGGTTTGCACGTATGAATTTTCTGGAACACGGAAGCGTCATACATATAAATCCCGGTTACCGCGTATTTCGATTTTGGATGAGCAGGTTTTTCTTCAATGCCGGCTATACGGTCGCCGTTGAACTCTGCGACCCCGAAGCGTTCGGCATCCTCCACTTCCTTCAGGAGGATTCTGGCTCCAGAGCCCTGCGCCTTGAATGCGTCGACCGCTCCCCGGATACTCTTCTCGATTATATTGTCACCGAGCACCACGCAGATGTCGTGGCCGTCAGCGAAATGCTCGCAAAGACTCAGGGCGTCCGCAATTCCTCCCTCGCCCTCCTGGTATGTATAGGCGATGTGCTTCAGGCCGAATTCCTTACCGTTCGCGAGAAGACGAAGAAAGTCACCCGAATTCTTGCCGCCGGTAACCACCATGATGTCGCTGATACCGGCATCCACAAGGGTTTGAATCGGGTAATAGATCATCGGCTTGTCGTAGATCGGAAGCAGATGTTTGTTGGTGATTTTTGTGAGGGGGAAGAGCCGGCTTCCGGTACCCCCAGCGAGAACGATACCCTTCATATGAAACTTTAGGATACTGAGCAGGTATGGACAGTTACAACTGGCAGCGAATTCCGCTGGAGAAATTGAACGATTTGGTGAGCCGGCAGGTGATTCACACCGGGCAATCGACCATCGCGCGGATCAAGCTCAAAAAAGGCGCTGTAGTGCCGTTGCATCAGCATGTCAACGAACAGGTGACCATGCTGCAGGCGGGGTCAATCCGGTTCGATCTGGC
>DASZLO010000148.1:0-15300 GCA_035552315.1 Bryobacteraceae bacterium | reverse complement strand
CGCTCCGCCCCGACGTTCACTTCTTCGATGTCGTAGGCTACGAAGTAAACATCAAATCGGGACAAGCCTGCGCGACTGTGAGCGTACGCACAAACGAAGGTCCTCTTTCCGCTACCGCAGCGGGCCATGGCCCCGTAAATGCTCTCGATGTCGCCTTGAGGAAGTGTCTGTCCGAACTCTATCCCCGCATCCGTGACGTGCGTCTGACGGACTATAAGGTCCGCGTCCTCGACACCGATAAAGGGACCGATGCCAAAGTGCGCGTTCTCGTCGAGTGGTCCGATCACGAAAAAAGCTGGTCCACGGTCGGCGTTTCTGACGACGTGATCGAAGCAAGCTGGAACGCTTTGGTAGACGCGCTTCGGCTGGAACTAATGCGAATTCAGTGAAAACCAGCATCTTCGAGCTCTTCAAAATCGGTATCGGACCCTCCAGTTCTCATACCGTAGGGCCGATGCGCGCCGCCCGCGAATTCGCGCTTTCGCTCGATGAACACGTGAAATCCATTCGCGTGGAGCTCTACGGTTCGCTCGCACTCACAGGGAAGGGACACGGCACCGACCGGGCCATTCTGCTCGGCCTCGCCGGGGAACGTCCCGAAACCGTGGACCCGAACAAAGTAGTCGAAGCCGGACCCATCCCTGTCGATATTCAATTCCACAAAGATCTGGTTCTCCCGGGGCATCCGAATGCCATGCGGTTCACCGCTATACCCGGTCCGAGCGTTGTTTACTATTCCACCGGGGGTGGTTTCATCCAGCGCGACGGTGAGACGCGAAACGCCGCCGACGAGCGCGAACCCGTTGCCTTCCCGTTTGACTCCGGCGCGCAGTTGCTCGACTACGGAATTCCCATCTGGCAGCTCATGCTGGAAAACGAAAAGGCCTGGCATTCCGAACAGGAAGTCCGCGATTACATTACGAAGATCTGGCAGACCATGCACGCCTGCATGGAACGCGGCCTGGTCACCGACGGAATCCTCCCCGGCGGACTGAACGTTCGGCGTCGCGCCCCGGCGCTGGCGCGCAACCTGACAGGCAGCGCCAGCACGGATCCGTTAGCCGTGATGGACTGGGTCAACGTATTCGCGATGGCCGTCAACGAAGAGAATGCCGCCGGCGGCCGCGTCGTTACAGCCCCCACCAACGGCGCCGCCGGAATCATCCCCGCGGTCGGCGAATACTATCTGCGCTATCATCCAGACGCCAATTACGAAGGCATCTTCCGCTATCTGCTGACGGCTGGCGCTATCGGCGTCCTGTACAAAGAGAACGCTTCGATATCCGGCGCGGAAGTCGGCTGCCAGGGCGAAGTCGGCGTGGCCTGTTCCATGGCTGCGGCCGGACTCGTCGCCGCCCTCGACGGAAGCAACGATCAAATCGAGCACGCCGCCGAAATTGGTATGGAACATAACCTCGGCATGACCTGCGACCCCATCGGCGGACTGGTCCAGATACCCTGCATCGAGCGCAACGCGATCGGCGCCATGAAAGCCATCAACGCGGCCCGCATGGCGATGCAGGAAACCGGGGGCCATCAGGTGCAGCTGGATCAGGTGATCCGGACCATGTATCAGACCGGCCTCGATATGCAAAGCCGGTATAAGGAAACGTCCCTGGCCGGTTTAGCCGTAAACGTTATTGAATGCTAACATCGACTTCGTAAGTAACCTGCATCGTGCTTGAATTTCTCAAGGGTCCCGTACAGGCAATTCAAGACTTCTTCGATCTGACAGGCCGGGCTCTCCGGAACGTCACTCGGTCCCCTCACTATTACGACGACATCCGTATCCAGATGGACAAGATCGGCGTCGGCAGCATTCCCATCGTGCTGCTCACCGGCTTCTTCTCCGGCGCGGTCATGGCGCTGCAGATGGGGCGCGCACTGGGCCAGTACGGGCAAACCGGCAGAGTCGGAAATGTGGTGTCGATTATCCTCGTCCGCGAACTGGGGCCGGTGCTGACTTCGGTCATGGTGGCCGGACGGAACTCCTCCGGCATCGCCAGCGAACTGGGGTCCATGAAGGTGACCGAACAGATCGACGCCATGCGCGCGCTGGGCACCGATCCGATTCAGAAACTGGTCACGCCCCGCATGATCGCCACCGCCATCATGCTGCCCTGTCTGACCGTAATCGACGACTTCGTCGGTCTGGTCGGCGGCTTTCTCGTCGCCAAGTTCATTTATGCGCTTCCCGCCCTGCAGTACTGGTCAACCACCTGGCGGGCTCTGGTCTGGAACGATCTCAGCCAGGGGCTTGTGAAGCCCTTCGTTTTCTCTTTCGTCGTTTCGCTGGTGGGATGCTTCTATGGACTTCGGACCACCGGCGGCACGCAGGGTGTGGGCCGCGCCACCACGCAGGCAGTGGTGGCCGCGTCGGTGACCATCTTCGTACTGGATTTTTTCATCGGCAAGTTCTTCGTCAGCGCGGGGTCAACTTAGATGAGCGAATCAACCCTGCGGCTTGAGAACGTGACGGTGAAGTTCGACGATGTCGTAGCCCTCGATAATGTGTCTCTGGATGTTGCCGAAGGCGAGACGCTGATCGTAATGGGCGCCGCAGCCAGCGGCAAAACCACTCTGCTCAAGACCGCCATGGGTCTGGTCCGTCCGGACGCCGGGCGCGTCTTCCTCTTCGGCCAGGATGTCACCGGAAAACCTGAATCGGAATGGTTCGAGATTCGCAGCCGAATCGGTATGCTCTTTCAGGAGAGCGCTCTTTTCGATTCGATGACCGTGGCGCAAAACGTGGCCTATCCGCTGCTGAATCAAAAGGCGAACCAGGAAACCGAGAAGATGAGCCGCGAAAAAATGGAAGCCGAAGTGCGGGAATCGCTGCGTTTCGTGGAACTCGAACAGACCATAGGGCTTTATCCCAGCGAACTCTCCGGCGGCATGCGCAGACGGGTGGCGATCGCGCGGGCAGTCGTAACCAAACCCCCGCTGCTGCTTTACGATTCGCCCACCGCCGGGCTTGACCCCATCACCGCCCACACCATCATGGCTCTGATCGTCAAGGAACGGGACATCGACAACACCACCGCGCTGGTAGTGACCCATCGCTATCAGGACGGTAATCTGGTAGCGAACTTCCGGTACAATCCGGAAAGCGGGCGGCTCGATCCAGCGGGGAAATCGGGGACCAAAACAGTGTTTGTCGTGCTTCGGGAAGGCCGTCTTGTTTTTAACGGACCGCAGATGGATCTTGAAAAATCCACCGACCCCTATATCTCGAAATTTGTGAAGCGTCCGGAGCAGGCGGCGGCATAAAAGATGGCGAGCAAGGAAAAAGTCAAATGGTCGCAGTTGCGGGCAGGCATCGTCGCCTCCGTGGCAATCCTGATCGCCGCTGTCCTGATCTTTCTGCTGACCGGACAGTCCGGATTCTTTCAGGGCGAGTTTCATCTGCGGACTTACATGGAAGATTCCGCGGGGATGGCGAGCAACGCGCCTGTCCGGCTGAACGGCATTCTGGTGGGGCACATCGGCACCGTGACTCTTTCGGGGTCGCGCGACCGCAACCGCACGGTCGAGATCGACATGGTGATCCAGAATAAATTCCTCGATCAGATTCCGGACGATTCCAAAGCGGCCATCAGTTCGGCGAATCTGCTGGGCGACAAGTACATCAACATCACCCGCGGAACGCATCCCAAGCATGTGGAACCAGGCGGCCAGATTCAGGCTCTCGCCACGCAGGACATCCCGGAAATAATCGCACAGAGTTCCCAGTTGCTCGGCCAGTTCCAGACGATCCTGGGGCGCGTCGACGGTTTGCTCGCCATCGTGGAGAACGGCCAGGGCAATATCGGCAAACTGCTCAAGGACGATTCGCTTTACGACCGGGCTAATGCGACTGTCGCCGAAGTCCAGCAACTCGTGAAGGACGTCAAGGACAGCAATGGCACCATCAGCCATCTTCTTTACGACGACACTCTGTACAACGACATTCGCAAGCCCATTCAGCGGCTCGATGACATGCTCGCTCAGTTGCAGCAGGGCAAAGGCAGCGCGGGCAAGCTGATCAACGATCCGGCGCTTTATGACGACGCGCGGCAGAGCGTCGCGGAAGCCAAACAACTGCTGGCGAATCTCAATGCCGGCAAAGGTACCGCGGGAAAACTGCTGACCGACGACCAGATTTACGCGCAGCTGAATTTGATCGCCACAAAAGTAACTACCGCGATCGACAAGATCAACGCCGGTCAGGGAACGATCGGCCAGTTAGTGGTGAATCCTCAACTCTACGACTCGCTCAACGGCACGGCCCGGGAGGCGCAGAACCTGATCAAAGACATGCACGCCAACCCGAAGAAGTTCCTGACGATCAAGCTCGTACTGTTCTGAGTGTGAGAAAGCTCATCGTCAACGCGGACGACTTCGGATTTACGCGCGACGTCGATGAGGGCATCGTCGAGGCGCACCGGAGCGGCATTCTGACGGCGACCACGCTAATGGCGAATGGAGAAGCGTTCGACCATGCGGTGGCGCTTGCGCGGGAAACCCCTTCGCTCGATATCGGATGCCACCTGGTACTGGTGGAGCGCTGGGGGGCGGGGGATCTGGCGTGGGCGCTGGCGCAGAGCGAAGCGCGCATTTTCGAACGATTCGCGGCGCAGGCGCGGAAGATCGTCAAGGCGGGCGTTCAGCCCACTCATCTCGATACCCACAAGCACGCGCATCTACTGCCTGCCGTACTGGGAGCGATCACCCGGGTGGCGCGCGAGTTCGGCATCGCGTGGGTGCGGCGGCCCTTGGGTCCGCCGCGCGGCCGGAAGATGCGCGGCGTGAGGAGCACCGATCATTTCGCGGGCTTCCGCGCGACAGGCTATCTAAATCGCGAGACACTGATTGCGGAACTGGAAGGTTTGCCGGAAGGATTGACGGAATTCATGTGTCATCCGGGCAAGCTGGGCGAGGAGCTGCGCGGCGCGGCCACGCGGCTCAAAGAGAGCCGGGCAATCGAACTGGCGGCGCTGACTTCGCCGGAGGTGCGGGACGCGATCGGCCGCCTCGGAATTCAACTGGTGAATTATCGGGCCTGATAACTTGTACGGTATGGCACGTCTGCTTCTGATACTTGTCCTTCTGACCAGCTGTTTGAACGCGCAGACTTCCGAACTGGCCGACGCTTGGCGCAGCGGAGGGCAGTATTTCAGCTGGCAGGCTTCCGCTGCGAACGGGGCGAAGTCTCTGCAAATCTTCTATACCTGCATGGGCGATGAGGGGAAACCAGCGATTCTGCTGCTGCATGGTTTTCCCACCAGCAGTTTCGACTATGCGGACTTAAGCCGCGAACTCAAGAGCGACTTTCGCATTTGCACCTTCGACTTTCCCGGCTACGGATTTTCAGATAAGCCCGCCAGCGGCTACCGGTACACGCTCAGAGACGATGCCGACCTGACTCGTTACTTCCTGAAGGACATCGCGAAGTTCAGCGACTTCACGCTCTATTCGCACGATCGCGGCGACAGTGTGGCGCTCAACCTTCTGCAACTGGCGCAGCTTTCGGATCCGTTTAAGGTCACCCGGATGTTTATTACCAACGGCAATATATATCTGCCGCTGGCGAACCTGACGGACTTTCAAAAGCGGGCTCTGAATCCGGCGACGAGCGCGGCCAGCGTCCGGAACATGACTCCGCAGCTTCTCGCCGGAGGCATGGGAGCAACTACTTTTACGCCGGCGCTGAAGCCCGATGATCCGGAAGTGAAAGCGCTGGCGGCGAACTTTACCTGGCAAGACGGCGTGCAGGTTATCCCGGAGACGATCAAGTATCTGAACGAACGCGCGCAGTTCGAGGTATCTTTCCTTGAGGGCCTCGCCCGCACGTCATTTCCGGTCACGCTGATCTGGGGCGTGCACGATATGGTGTCGCCGGTGCGAGTCGCCGAATACGTGTGGGAACACTATCTGCAAACGCGTCCTGCGTCCGGCGCGTTCTGGATCGCCCCCTGCGGCAATCATTATGTTCAGCATGACCAGCCGCAGGCGATTGCCCAGATCATGCGCGCGGCACTGAGCGGGAAACGCCAGGCTGCGCCCCTGAATCTTTCGGGAGATGTCTGCGCGCCTGTGCTGGCCGGAACCACGCCCTGACCACATGCCGACTGCTCTTAGTCTTTGCATGATCGTGAAGAACGAAGAGGCCAGTCTGCCCGCGTGTCTGGATTCGGTGGCCGGGCTGGCGGATGAATCGATCGTCATAGACACGGGTTCAACGGACGGCACTCCCGACATCGCGCGCCGCTACGGCGCGGAAGTGATTCCATTCGATTTCACCCAAGTCAATTTCGCGGCCGCCCGCAATTGCGCGCTCGCCCGGGCGCGCGGCCGCTGGATTCTGGTGCTGGACGCCGATGAAGCGCTGGATGCTGGCGCCCGGCCCGCGATCGCCGAACTCGTCGCGCGCAACGAAAACGCCGGTTATTTTCTGGAGCGTCACAACCGTCGGGAGGGTTCGGAAAATTCAACCCGCGATTATGTGGTGCGCCTGTTTCCCAATCGGCCGGACTACCGCTACAAGGGCCGGGTGCATGAAACGGTGGATGCGTCGATCCTCAGAGGTGGCGGTCAATTGATCCAGACCGGTATCCGGGTCGAGCACAACTTTTCATCGGATCCCGAAGCCCGCCGGCGGAAGAATCACTGGTACATCGAGATCCTGAAAGAAGAACTGGCGGCTGACCCGAGTGACGATTCGCGGCTCGATTTTCTGGCCACCGAATATCATCAACTGGAGATGTTCGATGAAGCCACCGCGATCGCCGAACGCATCGCTCAAGTAAGGCCGCAGGACGCGCGGGCTCATCTTTTTGCGGGCGTGTATCACCTGCTGTACAAACCCGATCACGTGAAAGCGCGGGCCGATTTCAACCGCGCCTTAAGTCTCCGTCCCGGTTATCCGGAAGCCGAATCGTTCCTGCGTACGCTCGACGAGCGCGAACAGATTGGCTAGTGCGCCGGGGGCTGGTCAATCACTTCCGCGGCGCGGCCCTTGCTCAGTTTAATGTCCTTCAGGATCAGGTGCAGCAGAATGGACGCGGTCATAATCACGGCGCTGGCGACGAAGATGCGGTTCAGGCCGTGAATCAGGGCGTTGCGCACGTTCGCGAGCAGAATGTGAAGCAGGTTGAGGCCGCCCGGGTATTTGCCGAAAGCTTCCTGGAGCCGGGGCATCATCGGGCCCAGCATTAGCGGATTCGAGAAAGCATCGAGGGCGATCTTCGGAGTGCCGGGCGGAATGCCAGCGTTGAAGTCGCTGTGGAATTTCGTCAGCAGTATGCTTCCGAAAACCGCGACTCCCACGGTGCTGCCAATGGAACGGAAGAAGGCGGTGGAAGCGGTGGCGGCGCCCATGTGCTCGCGGGGCGCGGCGTTTTGCACGGCTACCGTATAGACGGGCTGCAGCAATCCCATTCCGATGCCGGCGATCACCATGCCGACCACCACATACGTGCGGGTGGTGTTGCCGTCCATGCGGGCAAACAGGATCATGCCGATGGCGACAAGGATCGAGCCACCTATCGCGGACGGCTTATAGCTGTGGATGCGGGAGTTCAGCTGCCCGGTTACAATGCTGCCCGCCACAGCCCCCATCATCAGAGGAGTGAGAAGGTTGCCCGACTGCGTGGCGGAAACGCCGAGCACGCCCTGCATGAACAGCGGCAGATAAATAATGACGCCGAACATTCCCATGCCGAGGATGAATACCGCCAGCGAGCAGGTGCTGATGACGGGCACCTTAAACAGCGACAGCGGAATTAAAGGCTCCTTCGCTTTGGTTTCGGAGTAGAGAAACGCCGCCAGCATCAGCGCCGCGAAGACCAGCAGAGATTCCACACGCGGCGATCCCCAGCCGTAGTTGGTCACCCAAGTCAGAGCGAGAAGCAGGGGGACGATACACAGGATGAGCGTGGCGTTGCCTGCCCAGTCGATCTTGCGGTCGACGCCTTTCTTGTGGAAGTCCGGAAATTGGGAATAAATCGCAATCACCGCGAGGATGCCGACCGGCAGGTTGACGTAGAAAGCGGCGCGCCAGGAGAAATGGTCGGTGAGCCAGCCGCCCGCGGTGGGTCCGAACATCGAAGCGAAGCCCCACACCGCGGCGAACAACGCCTGGTATTTTCCGCGTTCGGCGGGAGAGAAGATATCGCCGATGATAACGAAGATCAGTCCGATCATGATGCCCGCGCCGAGTCCCTGCGTGCCGCGGAAGAGGATCAGCTGGTTCATGCCGTCTATGCCCAGGAAGTTCATGTTGCCGGATGCGCCGCAGAGCGCCGACGCAATTACGAAGAGACTCGTCCCCGCGAGGAAGAACCATTTTCGGCCATAGATGTCGGACAGCTTTCCGAAGATCGGGACAGCGATCGTGGAGGAAAGCAGATATGCGGTGGAGACCCAGGGATAGCGGTCGAATCCGGAAAGGCTGGCGATGATGCGAGGCTCAGCGGTTCCGACAATGGTTTGATCGATAGCGGCCAGCAGGAGGGCAAAGAGCAGACCACCCAGCGTGCCGATCAGTTGAGGGCGGGTGAGTTGAACCAGCCCGGATGTGTGAAACCCCGTTTCCGCGACAGCGGCCATTAGTAAATTCTACGTTATGGCGTGGGTTGTGCGGAGCCAGCCTGGATACCGAGACCGGCGTACTCGTCCTTCACGCGAATGACTTTGTTGCCTTCGAAAGTGACGAAAGTAATTTTGCCGGGAGGGGTCCCGAAAATCCAGTCTTCCGTATCGATGCCTTCTTTCGATTCGCGGTATTTGTGATCGGGATGACCGAGGGCGAGCGTGACCTGTTCGCGATCCATGCCCACCATGGCGCGCTTTTCCGCGACGGCTTTCTGCATGGTCGGCGAGAGCGTCTCGGAGTAGAGCTTGACCGCGCTGTGCTTGTCGAATTCGAAGATCGGGGAGAGCAGGGTCTTCACGTCATCGGACGTGAGATTTTCCAGAGGCTTATGAAAGTTGAGTTCGATGGTGGTGCCGATGGTGCCCGGGCCGCTGACGTTTCCCATCGGCTGGCCGCCGTACGGGCTGCCCATACCGATCTGGATGTGATTCTTCCAGCCGCCTTTGGGCCCTTTCAGGCCGCCGTTGATATCGAAAAGGATTTTGTCCCCATCGAGGGTCACCTGGGTGATTTGCACCTTGTCGCCGAGGCGCGCGACCAGCCCGAATTGCTTCTGTGCTTCCGACCACTGTTTGAGATTCCACGTACCGTCGACGTTGAACTCCAGCGCCTTCTTGGAGCGGGGCAGATTGCCTTTTACTTTGGCGTACTCCGAGGAAAGATCGCGTACGAGAGCGATTTTTTCATCTTCGGTCAGTTTGTCGGAGGGATGGACCACGCCGGCCCGCAGGGCAGGGATGGAAAGGAGCTGAGAGCAAATCAGCGCGCAGACGGCTAGGCTTCGGGTTCGTCGAGCAGCCACGCCCAGCCCCGGTGCACCGGAATTTTCCAGACTACGATCGCCAGAATCGCCAGCACCGCGGTGGCGAGCAAGCCCGCCTCCGGTCCATAGTTTCCGCCGCTCCAAAGGTCCGATGCACTCCATACCAGCCGGTACTCCGTAACTCTAATTGTAAGACCGCTGAGGGCGACGCCGAGGAACGGCAAAGTGGCGTTCCATCCGAAGTGGATTCCGATGGGCAGCCAGAGGTCGTGCGTGCGCAGCAAAGCGACTCCGAACAGTATCCCGAAGCCCGCGGTGTTGACGACGCTGAGAGTGGTGGCGCCGGGATTTCCCGCGTGCAGCAGGCCGAAGACAACACCGATGCCGATGATGCCCGCCCATGCGCCATAGCCGCGCATCAGGTATTGCAGCATGAAGCCGCGGAAGACGATTTCCTCGCCGGCCGCGCCGCACAAAAGCAGCAGAGGGGCAAAGACCGCGCCGCGCACGGAGACATCGACGTTCGCCAGGTGCTCATAGTGGGCTAGTCCGAGGGCGGCGCTGGGCAGAATGAGGAGGGCCGCGCCGCCCGCGCCCAGCGCAATGCCGATGAGCAGATTGGGCCGGGATGCGCCATCGCACCAGTGCAGGCCGAGGTCACCCAAGCTGCGGGATTCGAAGATCGCCATACCGAGCGCGCTGGCAGCGGCCGCCGCAACCAGAAGCGGCAGAGTGTCGGCGACCATCGTGCCACCCAGGAATCGGGCGGGCGGGATGAGCAGATTCCAGACAACCCAATAAACGATAAAAGCCGTTGCCGCGCCCAGAAAAGGCCGCACGGGATCGCGTCCGCGCGCCGGTTCCGGAACGGGGCTCATATTCAGAGCGCGCCCTTCAAGCTGACGCCGCGAGTGGCCAGGCGGGCGGGAAGCACCTGCGCCTGTCCGGAGCCCGCGGACTGAAGGGCACGAATGACCCGCTCCCGCCGGTCGGGCTCCGCGAGAAAAACAACGCAACCGCCCCCGCCGGCCCCGCATACTTTGGCGGCAGTGCTGCTGGCGCGGCGGGCTGTGGTGACCAGTTCGTCGATGAGAGGCGTTGTGATGCCGGGAATATTGTGACGCCGGTAGGTCCACTCGTCGCGCATCAGGCGGCTGGTTTCATCCCAGTCGCCGCCGGTGAGCGCAAGCCGGAGCGCGCAGGCGATGGCCGCGATGCGATCGAAGTTGCGGTGGATTTTCCGGTCCGAATCGATGTGGCGTTTGGTGACTTCCCAGTTGTTGATGCCGGAGTTCCGGGGCGCGCCGGTGTAGACCAGGATAAAGCGAAGGTTGAGTTCCGCGGGATCGATGGGGAGCGCGGTGCGGAGGATGCCAGAGGGTCCGAACTCGATGGCGGAGACTCCGCCGTACATCGCGGGGTAGTAATCCTGGGCGCCGGTAGGAACGCGGATCACCTGGGCTTCGATGTTCTGGGCGATTTCGCGAAGTTTTTCCAGTTTATGCGGGTTGCCGGTGAGGCGGTTCAGAACGGAAACGACCGCGATCATCAGGGCGGGGGAGCCGGAGATGCCCGCGCCGGCGGGGGCTTCGGAGTGCGATTCGAGGGTGATCCCCTGCCCGGGGGAAAAGAACCTTAAGGGAAAGGCCAGCAGCGGGAGCCGGTATTTGGTAGCGGCGCGCAGGTGCTCCAGCGATTCGAAAGTTTCTTCCTGTTTCAGGTCCCGGGAGCGCAGGACGATGCGGGAGTCGGAGCGGGTTTCGAGGATGCAATGGGTGAAGAGATCGACCGCGAAATTGACGGTAACTACTTTTTCATGAAACAGGTAGAGCGGCCAGATGTCGAGGGTTGCGCCCGCCAGATCGACGCGGCAGGGGGCCTTGGCGGTGATGCGCACGTTATTCGGCATCCGGATACTCAGCTCGTGACACTCACCATCCTAATGGAAGGCGGATTGCGATGAACCCTGACAGGCCGGTGTACGTCTAATAACTTGTGATTGGAACTCTCGCACGGCGCGCCGTGCCTTTTTTTCGGGATCAATATGGACGCGAGCGGAAGCGGCCGATCGCGCGCGCCGCGCACAAGCCTTGTCCAGAGCTATGGCCGGACAACGGGCTGCACGCGGCTTGGCTTGGACACAGCACGGTACTACTGAAGATAGATGGATTTACGATCCTCACCGATCCCGTTTTCAGCGAACGCATCGGGCTGAACTTCGGACCTTTGACCGTAGGGATGAAGCGGCTGGTGGGGCCGGCGCTCGGATCCGAGGAGATCCCGCGGCCCGATCTGGTGCTGCTCTCGCATGCGCACATGGACCATTTCGACCGGCCCAGTCTGCGGATGCTCGAATCGCCGCGGACGAGGGTCGTGACGGCCGCGAAGACCAGCGATCTGCTGCGAGCGGGCAACTACAGCAACGTGACAGAACTGGCGTGGAATGAAACTGCGCAGGCAGGCGAGGTGAGCGTGCGCGCGTTTGAAGTAAAGCACTGGGGCGCGCGGGTGCAGCGGGACACTTACCGTGGATACAACGGATATCTGATCGAAACGCCGCGCTACCGGGTGATTTTCGGTGGCGACACGGCGCTGACGGATTCGTTCAAACAACTGCGGACGGCGCGCGGGGTGGATCTGGCCATCATGCCCATCGGGGCTTATAATCCGTGGGTGCGCGTTCATTGCACGCCCGAGCAGGCCGTCCGGATGGCGAACGATGCCGGCGCTGAGAGCATTTTGCCGGTTCATCATCAGACATTTCAGCTGAGCCAGGAGCCCCTGCTGGAGCCGATCGAACGGCTGGCGTCGGCGCTGGCGGGATCGCCGGAGCGGCTGGCATTGCGGGAGATCGGGCAGGAGCTGCACCGCTAGCCTTTCGCCCTGCAAAGCAACCGGCAGGTTGTGATACAAAGGGGTTCGCCCCCCTTCAATGATTCTGAACCGCCAATGATTCTGAACCGCGGCTCGCAGCGCGCGATCATCGCAATTTCCTTTTCTGTCCTCGCAGTAATTTACGCGATCGCATGGATGGCTCCGGCTACGGGTCTCTCGTATGACGACGGTATTTATGCGGTGACCGCCAAGGCGCTTGCGGCCGGTCATGGATATGTCATCGACAGTCTGCCACGGCCGGTCCCCGAAACGAAGTTCCCTCCTTTCTTTCCCGCGGTGCTGGCTTTGTTTACGCTGGTTTCGCAACAGACGCTGTGGCTGAAGTTACTGCCGATGCTGTGCTCAGTGGGATGGCTGGCGCTCACTTACAAGCTGCTGCGCAAGACGGGCGCCACGTCCAACGGGGCCCTGGTGCTGATCCTCCTCACTGCGGTTTCGCCGATGGTCGTTTTTCTGTCGACGAGTCTGCTTTCGGATTCGCTCTTCGCGCTGTTGCTGATGGCGGCGCTGCTGATGCTGCTGGAGGACCGCGCGTTTCTTGCCGGCGCGCTGGCGGGCCTTGCCACACTGACGCGCAGCGCGGGTGTTCCCCTGATTGCCGCGTGCATCCTGACGCTCGTCATCAGACGCCGGTTCCGCAGCGCAACGATATTCACGCTGGTTTCGATGCTGATGGTGGCGCCGTGGTTCGGGTGGTCGCTGGCGAATGCTTCACACGGGCTTGCGCGGGGCGGCGAAAGTTATCTGTCGTCGAATATTTTGACCTCGCTTCCCGCGAATGAGAAGGTTCTGGTCCTGGCGAGGAACCTGGTGTTAGTGGCGGAGAGTCCGGGCGCGCTGCTGACGGGATATCACGATCTCTACTCCGCGATCGGGCTGGTGCTGGCGCTGGGGTGGTGTTTGTATGTCCGGCGGCATCTGTTGCCGGATTTATTCGTGGGGCTTTATTGTTTAATGCTGCTGTGCGTGGCGTGGCCGCCGGAGAGATTTGTGGCGCCGATTTTCCCGCTGATTCTCTGGATGTTCTGGCGGGTTGTCAGCCGCGCGCGAATTCAGGAGGCGGTGGCGGCGGGAGTCCTGATTCTGGCGGCGGCGGGGTTGTGGGCGGATGGAATGCGGGTTTCGAAGATGCGGGCGGACGGAACTGTTTTCAGCGGGACGGAAGCGCCGGACAACTGGGGCGAAATGCAGAAGCTTTTTGGATTCATCCGGGAGAACACGACACAGCAAAGCGTGCTTCTGGGGGATCTGGATCCGGTCCTTTATTTGAATACCGGGCGCAAGGCGGTGCGCGGCTTCAGGGCGGACGGCTTTGGGCTTTACTACGCGATGAAAGAGGCGGGGGTGACGCCGGATGAGATCTCGAGCGCGATACTGCGGGATCAGGTGGATTATGTGGTGCTGACGCCCGATCGCGGGTTTGCGGAATCGCCGTCGTTTCACGCTTCGGTGCAGGCGCTGGAGCGTGGGGGAGTGTTGCAGCCGGTGCCGATTCCGGGGATCTCGCCGGAGTACCGGCTGCTGAAGGTTCACTGATTTAACTCTGGTAGTCTAGGAGAACGGGGCGCTTAGCTCAGCCGGTTAGAGCGCCTGCCTTACAAGCAGGAGGTCCGCGGTTCGAGCCCGCGAGCGCCCACCATCCCAGCATTTTAGAATCATTGCTTTCCGGTTTGCGTCGGTTTCCATTTCCGATTCTCTGAACCAAAAACGTATCAGAACCGTATCAAAACCGCGGCGGTCGTATCAAAACCCTACCAACTCCTTCTCGTTTGGACGGCGCTCCAGTTTCCCAAGCGCCTCACGTTTCATCTGTAGCTTCATCTGCGAGTACTTCTTGAACACCTTCGCGTCGGTCTGCCGGAGCATTTGCGTGACCCACTCGTCGGCTACGCCCCCGGCGCTGAGCCGGGTTGCATAGGTCGAGCGGAGATCATACAGCCGGAAGTACGGAATACCCGCCTTCCGTAATGCTGTTTCCCAGGGCCTATTGAAATTCGTCTGATACCCTCTCGGGTTCAGCGGACCTGGAAAGAGCCACGGGCCGGGTCCGGCGATCTCTATCTGGCTGGGGAATGCCTCGACGGCGATATCCGTCAAGGGAACCTCGGCGACACCGGTCGGCGTCTTCGAGTCCGCGATGAAAACCGTCCTGTTGGCCAGATCGACCTGGTCCTTGCGCAGAGGCGCAAGTTCCTTGTGGGGCCGGAACAGTCCTTTGAGAATCACTGGGAACTCGCCACCGGCGCATGGATTGGCCGGGCAGAGTTTCTTTTTCACCGCAACGCTGAAGATCCGCCGAAGCACCCGAAACTCCTGATGCACCGTCGCCGGCTTCAGCAGTCCGAGTTCGACAATTCCGGACTTCGGCCGCGCGTGCCTGTGCTGCTTGAGGCGGTTCCTGAGATGCACCTCGATCCCTGTGGCGTCGCGACATGATCAATCATTTCGAATTTCCGACGGCACCAAGCTCCTTCGCAATGCCCGCGCCAATCGCTCCCGCAGTGGCGAGACTCAAGAAACGGGCACGAAAGGCCTGCATTCCTGTGATCTATGTCAACGACAACTTTGGGCAATGGCGTTCGGATGCAGAAAAGCTCGTCGCTCGCCATCCCGGGATAAAAGCGTACATTCTTATTTGTCAGCCCAGTCGGCTGCATGGTAAGTGTTGTGCTCACGGACCGATCGGGTGTGGCCCGTAGAACAGAGGCGAGAACATGCCTTGGATCCGGAGGTCACCACACGGGCTGACGGCGCATGCGATTTCTCAAATTCGATCTGTATCAGGGCGGACACGTCGGTTTCTTCAACAACCTCATGTCGCTGGAACTCGCAGTGGGTCTGAGCGTTCTTTCCAGCCGCACTCTGCTCTTCAGCAAGCCGCGGCATCCGGTATTCAACAGCGATAAACAGCTGAATCTCTTCGATCTTGTGGATGTGTTCTATCCGCATCAGGTTGGCCACTTCGAGGATCTCGAAGCAGATCTGCTGCCGGATCTGCACGCCGCCC
>DASZLO010000147.1:0-3754 GCA_035552315.1 Bryobacteraceae bacterium | reverse complement strand
GCCGTGACGGAGCCGTTCGCCAATAAGCATCAGGTCAAGGTGGGCAGCACGATCTCACTGGCACTGGCGGGCGCGGTGCGGTCCTTTCAGGTTCGCGCCATTCGGCCCGATTATTCCACGGAGCGGGGCTTTATCCTGCTGGACCGCAAGACGCTGCTGAAGTACCTGCCCGATACGGCCGTTTCCAACGTGGCCGTGACACTAACTCCCGACGCCAGTCATGCCGGGATACGACAGGCGGTACGACGCCAGATCGACGACGTCATTGGGGGCCGGGCGGTTCTCGTCTTCGCCAATAGCGACCTGCGCCGGGGCGCCATTGAGATCTTTGATCGCACCTTCCGCATCACCTACGCGCTGGAGGCCGTCGCCATCCTTGTCGCCGTGATGGGAATCGCGGGCGCGCTGCTGGCGATGGTGATCGACAGGCGGCGCGAGTTTGCCTTGCTCCGATTCCTTGGGGCGGCTCAATCGCAGGTGCGCCGCATCATCCTGTTCGAGGCCGGCATTCTGGGACTACTCGCCAATGCCACCGGCATCGTAATGGGCACGGGACTCTCGCTGATTCTCATTTTCGTCATCAACAAGCAATCGTTCGGCTGGACCATTCAGTTCCACTGGCCAGCGCTTGCGCTGGTAGCAGCGCTTACGGTCGTCTATGCGGCTACTGTCATCGCCGGACTGTATCCAGCGCATACGGCTACGGGCATGAACCCCATAGAGGTGATTCATGAGCAGTAAACTGCTTCTGCTGCTGCTGGTGGCGGCGCTGCCGGGTTATCACTTCGAGTTTCCGAGAGACCACTTCAACCATCCGGATTACGAAACGGAATGGTGGTACTACACGGGAAATCTCCGAAGCGGAAACGGCCACCGCTTCGGGTACGAGCTTACGTTCTTCCGTCAGGCCAATACCGCCGCACCACCGAGTAACTCAGTCTGGAGACCGGATCAGCTCTATCTGGCGCATCTGGCGGTGAGCGATATTGACGGCCAGACGTTCCAGCATTATGAGCGGCTGAATCGAGCCGGGCCCGGGCTGGCAGGCGCCGAGTTAGCCGGACGCAAGTACTGGAACGGTAACTGGCGCGTGCAATGGACCTCCGATCAGGGAGACCAACAACTGGAGGCCGTCGCGCCGGAGTTTACCCTGAAGCTGACCCTGCTGCCAGCCAAGCCCTTCGTGATCCATGGCGTGAATGGGATCAGCCAAAAGGGTCCGGCCAAGGGGGAGGCCTCACACTATATCTCGTTTACGCGTCTGGCATCGAGCGGCACACTCGTCCGAGCGGGGAGGGCTGCGGCAGTTACCGGAACCTCCTGGATGGACCATGAGTTCTTTACGGAATCAGAGGACCCCGAGCTGCGAGGGTGGGACTGGTTCGCCATTCAACTGAACAATAACGAGGAGCTGATGCTATATCGCCTGCGATTGAAATCCGCAGCGATCAGCCCGTACTCCTCCGGAACGTTTGTCGATGCACGGGGGCAGGCACATCATCTCAGCGCGGGGGACTTCACGCTAACACCCGGAGCGAACTGGAGGAGCCCGACCTCCAGAGCGAGTTATCCGCTGGCGTGGCACCTCGAGATTCCATCACTCGCCATCCGTTTGAACGAGAGCACCCGTCTAAACGGGCAAGAACTCTATACTCCGAACAGCATCTCGCCCGGTTATTGGGAGGGCGCGGTGGATTACAGCGGTACGGAACGGGAGAAGCCCGTGCAAGGGGTTGGTTATCTGGAGATGACCGGCTATTTGTCGGCTCTCCGATTGGGGCATTAAGCGCGCTTGAGGAGTTCGAGCTCCTCCAGAGTCCGGGGCCAATCGGATCCGAGGAGGCGTGAGAGACCTCGGTCGGCAAGGACCTTCCCTCCGGTCTGGCAACGAGCGCAGTAGTTGGTCTCATTGTCGGCGAAACGAATTCGCTGTATCTTTTCACCGCAGCGGGGACAGGGTTCGCCGTAGCGCCCGTGCACGGCCATATCGGGGCGGAAGGCCGTTACCTTTTCGGGGAATGCGGCTCGGGCTTCGGCATTTAAGCGGTCAATCCAGAGGCTGAGCGTGTCGCGCGTGGCGGTAAAGAGCGTGGCCCATTGTTCGGCCGTGAGTTTGGCCGTTTGGGCAATGGGGGATAACCGCGCGGCGTGCAGGATTTCGTCAGAGTAAGCATTGCCGACTCCGCTAATGAAGCGCGGATCCGTGAGGGCGCGTTTCAGGGTATGATTTGTCACGCTGAGAGCGTCTCGAAAGGCTGCGGGCGTAGCGGCAAGGACGTCGATTCCTCCGGGATCGAGAGTTTGCAGAGCTTCTTCGCCATCCACGAGGTGGAGAGAGGCGCGGCGTTTTGTGCCGGCTTCGGTTAAGGTGAGCGTGCCTTCGGGAAAATCAAAGGCCGCGAGATTCTGACGACCGGAAAGTTTGATTCCCGGCGGTCTCCAATGAAGGCGGCCGGCAATCATCAGGTGGATGACGAGCCACACGTTGTTTTCAAGGCCGATGGCGATGCGTTTCCCGATGCGTTTCAGGCTCGTGACGGTTTGATTTTCGGCGCTGGCGGGCGTGGGCGTGATGGATCGCAATAAAAAGGGTGTTGCGATGCGGACGTGGAGCAGTTGTTGGCCTTGCACACGCGGCTCGAGCGCGGTCAGATAGGCGGTGACGTCTGGAAGCTCCGGCATGCTTGCTGTCTTTTAGGGTACCCGGGCAAGACGGGCAGACCGAGCCCAGACATCGATAGATTTTCCAATATTGTTCAGCAGCGTGAGTGATTCTCCTTTTGGTTTATGAATGTGCGGCGGCCGCCTGGTTGTCAAGCGGATGGGAAAGCGGAACGGTTTCGGCGGCGAATTCGGGAGTTGCAAATTCGAACCCATTTTTACCAGCGGCAGCGGTTTTTGCCGGGTGAGTGGTGCGCTGGGCGGTCTGGAGCATGATTTCCTGACGCGCGCGATCGTCCTTGAGGCGCTTCAATTCGGCCAGATCTTTCGTACGCTGGCGCTGGAGGCGCGCTTCCTGAATATGCAGGTTGCGGAGGGACTTTTCGTACTTGAGATATGTCTCGGTCTGGATGAGAATTCTGCGGTGGGCCTGTGGTTCGTCCTTGAATTTATCGACGAATTCGGCCGCCCCTTTGGCATAGATGCCGGTTTCGAGGGTAACGACGCGATCGAGACGCCATTCGATATCGACGACGGACTGGACGAGGCTTTGTTCCTCCTCGGTGGCGGGACGGTGACGCGCCAGCGCGCTTTCGAGACGGCGGTTGTATTCGGAGGCGTCGTCAGTGGGCAGCAGAACGGTGCGGCCGGTGAGTCCGGTTTTCAGGGCGTTGCGCGAGGAAGCCGCTTTGCCTTCCGGGGTGACGGCGCCGCGGGATAACTGGGCGTTGGCGCGATTGGCGTTTAACTGCGCTTCGGAAATGGGCTTGATTTCGAGTGTTTCGGCTATCGCGGCTGGCTGGGCGGCAGCGGCGTTTTGTTGGGTGCGCACTTCGGCGCAGGCGAGCTTTCGCGCCTGACGGTCGGCTTCGCGACGTTCGGATCTTTTTGACATGTGTAGCTCCTGATTAGCGGGAAGTTTAAACAAAAAGGCTCGCGGACCGGATGGACGCCGGAACGCGAGCCTGATTTCTGATTTACAGTAGCAGCGGAGGGGGCGAAAACGAACTGTGGAAAAAGTGGGGTGGTTGGTAAGTTGTTGGAGATGAGTGAGTTAGGAGGTTGATAATTATTTTCTCATCGCGTGACTGGA
>DASZLO010000146.1:0-2885 GCA_035552315.1 Bryobacteraceae bacterium | reverse complement strand
GATTCTTCCTCGGGTAGATAGACGATTGCCACATCGGCGCCTTCGCGTGCGAAGGCAATTGCAACCGCGCGTCCGATTCCGCTGTCTCCGCCGGTGATCAGAGCGACTTTCCCTGCCAGCCGACCTAAGCCGCGATAGGATTCTTCGCCGTGATCGGGCTTGTGACGCATCCTGGACTCAAGACCCGGTTCCTTTTGCGGCGGCTCTTCGAACGGTGGCTTTTCGTGCAGTTCCTTAGGGTCGGTTTCGAGTGCTTGTTGAGACATGGGCTTTCCGGATGGTGGAATCTCTTATTGATGCTGGGGTTCGCCCTGTTTGCGATGCATCTCGGCAACCGTCGTGTCGGGAAGAACATGGGCCATTGTGGCCTGTACTTTGTTCTTAAAGGATCCGGCGATCACGTGATCTTCGCCGGCCATGAGAGCTTCGAATCCTTCCTTCGCAACTTCGGCGGGATCGTCTTTCTCGCCCATTCCCACTTTGGTGTTATCCATCCCGGCGCGATGAAAGAAATTTGTATCCGTCGCGCCCGGCATCAGCGCGGTGATTGTGACGCCGGTATCTTTCAGTTCGTTGCGGATCGCCTGCGCGAAAGACTGGACGAAGGCCTTCGAAGCGTTATACACGGCGTTAAATGTACCGGGCATTGTGGCGGCGATGGATGATGTGAAGAGAACGCGGCCCTGCCCACGCATCACCATGTCTTTCAGAACAAGCTTCGCCAGATGGACCGTTGATCTCACGTTGAGATCGATGACATTCAGATCGGCATCCAAAGTGGTTTCGCGAACGAAATCGCCACCCGCGCCCACTCCGGCATTGAGCGCGATCGCATCAATGGGCCGTCCGATTTTCTGAATTCGCGCATACAATTCTTCGGCGCCATCGGGGCGCGCGAGATCGATCTGCTCCTCAAATACGGCGGTCCCGTTCGTATTGAGGCTTTCCGCAGCCGCTTTGATCTTCGGGCTATCGGCCACAACGAGAAGATCAAATCCATGTGCCGCGAATTCCCGCGCGAGCGCGAGTCCGATTCCACTTGAAGCACCTGTTACTACCGCGAATGACCTGTTGGTTCCGTTGTCCATGACTTTCCTGCTCCTTTCATCGTTCCGGTTTTGCCAGAATGCCTGCAAGGGAGCACGATGCGTTCCAGTCTTCAAACGGATGAATTCAGACTGATGATTACGCTACGGCCGGAGTGTCCTCAGCGGACCGTGAGTTGGCGTTCACGCGAGTTGGCGACGGCCAACGCCAGCAGTGCGAAATCCGAAAGAGTCCGTGAATATACGTCAGAATCTGCGCGGCCGATACGACCTACTTCTTAATAAACTCAACGCGCCGGTTGTTCGCGCGACCGTCCGGCGTGTCATTCGAACCAATTGGATTACCGGCGCCCAGGCCATTTGATGAAAGCTGGTCCGCGCTGACTCCGAACTGAGACATCAGCACTGCCTGTACCGCCTGCGCGCGCCTTTTCGACAAGTCCAGATTATGTGCCGCGTTGCCGACCGAATCCGTGTAGCCATCGATTTCCAGCTTCAGATTCGGATTTTTCGCGAACGCAGTCGCTATCTGTTTGATCACGGCGGCGGATTCCGGTTCCAGGCGATCGCTGTCCGTGGCGAAGCGGATGCCGTGCGTCACATACTTGCCGCTGGCGTTGATCACCGTGGAAAAATCCGGCGCCGATTCGGCCAGCCGCACCTGCCGCAACCCGTTGGCCCGATAGCGCGCGAAGTTCACGAGGAGGTGATCCATCTCGCCGAACTGCACCTGATTGGCATCAACGAGCCGCTCACCGTTCAGGTATGCCCGCACCCTGCCCTGCTGCGCCCAGAACGCGAAATGAACCGGTTTCGAAGTATCGACTGTGATCGATCCGCTGCCGAGCGAACCATCAGGTCCGATGGCCGACGCAGTGGCCGTGTCACCGCTCTCTTCGCCGCGAACATTTATGGTGAGGATGTCCTCGCCGCTCTTGTTGGCAAAATGCCAGGCCATTTCACCGCCGCCGGTCCAGTCGATCTCAAAAGTGAAGTTGGGAGGAATAGCGAACGAGGGCGATGTCAGGTCCACAGTGTCTTCCGCATGCAGTTCGCGGATTCCGCCCCCCGTACGCAATTCGACCTTGCCATCGCGAACCTTCCAGTGAGGAGGCGGCTCATCCTCGACCATATCGCTGAAGTCATCGAAGAACACGACTCGCTCGCCTGGCACGAATTCGATTTTCGTGGCCTTCAGCTCAGGCTGGCCGCCTGCATTACCTGTGGCGCCCGGCTGCGCAGCCGACGGCGTGGCAGCGGAAGCGGATGCAACAGCGACCTGCATCACGGGAGGCCGGGAAGGCCCGGGAGTATTCGGGGTGAGACCGGAAAGGCTGGGTCCGTTGCCACTCGTTTTGGCTGAAATTGTCAGCGAAGCACCGGCGCCGAGATTGAAATTTCCGTTCGAGGAAATCTGCATCACACCCGCCGATCCGGACGTATTCACGTCGTCGCCAGCATCGCTGACCGCCTGGCCGGTTCGCCCGCCGATGAGGCCGCCCAGCTGAGATCCGAATTTTGATGCGCTCGCGGGCTTGGCTCCCGCCGTATTTGTGGCGCGCAGCGCATGACCGTTCTCATCGACCGCGGGCTGGCCTTTGGAATTTGACACTCCCTGCAAACTCGCACTCACCGAAATATTTTCATTGCCGTGGCGCAGTGTGTTGAAAGTGAATGTTACGGAAGATTGCCCTCGGGATGAACTGGTCTGCGAAATCGTTCCCAGGAGGGTGTCGCCTTTCATCGCGTCAGGGCTGGATATCTGCCCCATAACGGCGTCGCCTTTGCGGGAGGAAGCTGTGTCCATCGGCGCGCTCAGCTGGACCGTAACAGCAACGT
>DASZLO010000145.1:0-71774 GCA_035552315.1 Bryobacteraceae bacterium | reverse complement strand
TCCAGTTCCTTCAAGGAAATAATCTGATAGCCCTCGAATTGCTTTTTCAGCGCGTCTTCCACTTCCTGCGTGCGATCCGGATTGTCGAGTTTCAGATAGATCTGGCTGAGTTTGCCGGTGGCCCCGACCATATCCTGGAGGACGGGAAGCGAAACGAACAGGTGCGACAGTTTTCCCGGTTCCACCACGCCCGCGACGTGCCAGTTCTGATTGAGAATGTTGATGGTCCCGCCAGCCTTCACGCGGCTCTGATCGGCGTAGTACCGGTCGACGAGAATGTCGTTGGGTTTTTCCAGAGTATGGCCAGCGATGAAGACAAATCCCCCGCTCATGCGGTTGAAGGAAGCGAGGTCAATACCGGTGACCGAATCGATGCCCCCGGCGATCGGCTGATTCACCACGCCGACCGCATCGACAACGTGCGGCTCCTTACTGAGGACGTCGACAAATTTGGCCGGCAGGGCGGCCGCGCTGAAGCCGATGACCGAACTGCTGGGAGCACGAAAAATTAAATCCGCGCCGCCGCCGCGGGTTCGTTCGCTGCGATCTTCCAGCATGCCCCGGCTCAAGCCGATCAGCATCAGGATCAGAGTTACGGGCACGGCGATCAGCAGAATGCTTAACATCGTCCGCGCGGGGCGGTGCCGGACGTTTTCCCAAACGAGCTTAAAAGTCACCTGGCCGGACCTGGCGCCGGCGCACCGAGCCGCCGGACAGTCGCCCCTTCCGGCTGATTCAGCTCGAACTGCTCGTCCGTCAACGGCTTGTTCATTTGCATCTCAAGGATATCCATTGTGACGCCATAGCCATCGATCGGCCTGTTGAGATCGATGTGCGAAGGGAACATGACGTTGTTGTACGGCTGCCACTTCATGTAGCGGGTGTCGCTCACGATTTCACCCTCGTCGTTGAATGCCCGCTGGCGGACGATGCTCAAATTCAGGCGGTCAAACCAGATGCTGCGCGAAGGGAAAACATGGCCGTCCGGCGCGACGCGCACGAAGTGAAGTTCGTACAGGGCAGTTTCTTCGTCCGTGTCATCTTCGAGGAATGGCTTCTCGGTGGCCGGATCCGGCGGGCGGATCAGCATGGCGGAAAGGAAAGCTTCGGGACGAAGATTTTCGAGGGCATTCTTCGAAATTACGGCCGGCGCCTTGTCCGAGCCTTCAAAAAAGAGGTTCTTGTCGACAACGTAAAGCTTGAAATCGGTCCCGTTCGAGACCATGTCGAATACGTTGGTCTTGATAACAGGGGCCTGCCCGAGGATTCTGATGTAGTCGGGTTTGCGAAACAATACAAACGCGCGAACGTCCACAATACTTTCGCTGATCTTTCCCTTATAGACGCTACCGACCGAAGGAGTCATCTGGACGGTGGCCTGGAAGGAATTAACCGCGTTGTAAAGGTTGTTGATCCGGCTCAGAAGCTGTTCGAGGGTGGCTGAAAGTTCAGGTGGGGGAGTAGTACCCGGGGGCACGACCTTGCCGCCGCGCGTGAAGACGCGGGGACGCGTCAGCAACTTGTGCAATACGGAGCACGAGCTTAGCGTGAAACTCAGGAGGAGTGCAAGAGCTACCGGCGCACACCGGCGCGATCTCTGCATCGTTTTATTGTAAGATGCGCCCTCGCGGGATCCGGCTTCGCCAAACGTGAGGCTTTACGTCCGATGCAGTGGTCGCGATGCTATGATGGGGACGTTCTTCCGCAGTGGGCCTGTGGCGCAGTTGGGAGCGCGCTTCCATGGCATGGAAGAGGTCAAGGGTTCGAATCCCTTCAGGTCCACCAATACTTTATGAGTCCCGCAGCCAGACAGATCGTCTCGGACTTGACGAGCGTCCTAGTCGAGGCTGGGCTCTACACACTTAATGGGGGCAACCCAGCCTCCCATCCCAAGCGTGTCGTCCTTTTCGGATCTCAGGCCAGTGGCGATTCGACTCAGGATAGCGATTTCGACATCATGGTCGTGGAGGAGAAGCCCGCGGACCGATTCGCGGAGATGGTCCGTTTGAACCGTCTCATTCGATCGTTCGATATCGCTGTCGACCTCCTGGTAGTCAGCGACGAAAAGTTTCAATACTGGCGGGAGACTTCCGGCAACGTTTATTACGAAGCCGCTACAAGAGGGCAGGTCCTCTATCAAGCGGCGTGAACAAGCTTTGCTCTTACTGCGGAAGGCTGCCCAGGACGAAGCCTTGCTCGACGTGGTTATCGCGTCCGGCGAGGTGAGCGACGAGGTAATCGGCTTCCATTGCCAGCAGGCCGCGGACAAGATGTTGAAGGCCCTGCTCTCCGATTTGGGATCCGCGTTCCAAAAGACACATGAGCTGGGAGCCTTAATGGATACGCTGGCACGTTCCGGCGCGCCATTGCCTGGTGAGTTCGAGAATCTCGATATGCTTACGCCGTTCGGCGCCCGTGTATCGCTACGATGACTACGATGGCGCGGAGCCGCTGAACCGGGCCGAAACGCGTGCGCTATTGAAGTCGCTCCGATCATGGGTGGAAGGCCGCCTTCACGGCCGGATTGTCCCGGACCCAGGGTGAAGAACTCAAACTTCAGGCTCGATCAGGTTAAGATTGGCCCCGCATCGAATGGCACCCAATCAACTGCCCGATATCAAAGGCGGCGCAGTTGATCGACACGACCAGGGGCTCGGTGGCTTATTGTTGCGCAAGATCAGGGCGAAGACTCCGCGGAACGTTTTCCTCGAGATAAGCCCCAGGTAAGCGCCAGTCATCTGGACAACCGGGAGGTCGCGGCTTGGAGTAGGATAAGAGGCTTGTCGCTAACATTGGTTCGGTTATCGTCTTGATCCGCGGTGGAGCCGGGCAGGCATGGTCCGCTTCAATGAAATACTTCTTCCACTCTCGATCCGAACCGTCAGGCGTAAGCCACACGTCGACCGTCTTGCCGCTGTCAGCCAGACCTCTGTCTACAAGCCCTTTTTGTACTGCAAAAACTGCGGGGGCCAAGTCGGTATCCGCGGTGATCAATATGAATTTGTGCGGCATTCCTCTGGGATCGAGCGCGTCCATGAGCATCTCGACGGCAATGTTTACATCGGTACACTTCTCATTCCGGTAAGGTTTAAGCTGTCTGGGATTATTGAAAGCCAAGCGGCTGGAGACCGCATCCTCGCGTGAGGGCCAACGAGTTTGAAGGCGGCCCATGATTGTGCGCAGGCCCGTGATCGAAGCAATAGCGTCCAGCCAAACGCCTTGCCGGCTCCGTTCGCCTGCCTGTTGGTTGTGCTCCTTTTCGACACGAGCCGTGAAGTATTTGATGGCATCGATTTTCTCGTCAGCGTTGTCGATCATCTGCTCGCCCAAGCGGCGGAAATCGCACCAGCCCAGTCCGATCCGGCTCTCTTTGCCTTCCTTAAGTCGCTCCAGGTGGTATGTTCTCTTGATCGCGTAATAGAAGTTATACCCATCGATATATATCCGCACTTGCTTCATATGTCCCTCTCGACAGAAGTATCCCGTGCAAAGGTGAGGCTTGCAAACCGCACGAGGACTCCCGCTTCGGCCATCATCGCCAGCGCCGTCGGATGCTCGAACGAATAGCGGGCACTATCATATTCGGCGGACCGGTCACGGTTAATCACAACCCGGGCGATTCCCGCCTGTATGAGCGCCCTTGCGCATTCGACACAAGGTATCAGTTCAACAACCAAAGTGCATCCTTCCGTCGCAATTCCGCGCCGCGCCGCCAGATAGATGGCATTGCGCTCTGCGTGTTCGATCCAGATGTACTTCAAAGGGGCCTCCGTTCGCCCCTCGATCCCATCAAGAACGCCGTCCGGGTAAGTGTTACACGCCTCGCAGAGAACGTTTCCGCCCGAGCTTACGATAACGCAGCCAACCTTTGTCCTTGGATCGGGACTCTCGCAACCTTTGGATGCGCAAAGAGCCAGCCACCGTGATTCCTCAATCGGGTTTGCCGTCATCAGAACCGGCCTACGAAACGCGGAATCGTTCTGCCCGGGCTGGAAGCTTCGGGTAGTGATAGATACCACCTTCGCTATAGCTTTTCGACTCCACCACGTTTTGGAAACTGCCATAGAAATCGGCTTTCGTCATCTGAAACGTTCCTACGGGCGTGACAACCTGGAAGGACTCGTCAGGCCCCAAAGATTCGATTATGTCTCGCCGGAAGCAGAGACGGGAAAAGCGGTACGTTGCGGCAGGAACCGATGTGGCCGGTGCTGCAGGTGAATTTACGTGGACAAGAGATGCTGCTTTGAGCGCTTCAATCGCGATCCGCGACTCTTCGGGGAGAGATGTCAGGTACGAAGCCGACATCAGGTCGATCACTGAACCCGAAGATCTCTGGAACATAGCAGCCAAAGCCTCTATTCCCACTTTAGTGTCGGGCAAGACGGAAGCATTAAGTGAAACTCGCATGATCGTATCGTATCACTTGATTTGATATTGTCAATAGCGATGTTGCCTTGACGTCGGAACTTCGCGGGTATTCAACTCCAAACACATGTTCCGTGACGTTTCACCGGCGTCCAAACCGTGTTGAGGTAAGCTTTTTGTGGTGGCTTTTACCGTAGAGCCGCCGGATTCATGCAAGCCTTTTAAGGTCCTGCTGGGCTGACAAGTCTGACCGAAATTTATAAGCTAGGAATTATATTAGCTTTGCATTATAATCTGATTGTGGCGTGGGATGTCGAGGTCACGGATGAATTCAAAACCTGGTGGGACAGGCTCTCCGAAGCTGAACGCGTTTCGGTTGAGAGGGCCGTTTTGCTGCTGGAAGAACGCGGGCCCCATCTCCCGTTTCCGTACAGCAGCGGCGTGAGCGGTTCGCGCCATCCTGCTATGCGTGAGCTGCGAGTGCAGCACCAGGGCCACCCCTACCGTGTGCTTTACATTTTCGATCCTCGCCGCGTGGCGCTGTTGCTGTTGGGTGGCGACAAAACCGGCGATGATCGCTGGTACGAGAAGAACGTGCCGCTGGCCGATCAGATTTACGATAACTACCTAGCCGAAATGGAGGACGAAAACAATGCCAAAGACGACAAAGTTCAGTGAACTTCGGGCGAAGATGTCGCCGGAGGCGCGGGCCGAAGCTCGACGCCTCGCCGATGAGGATCTCAAAGAACTGCCCCTGCACGAACTGCGTGCCGCCCGGCATCTGACGCAGCAACAACTGGCGAAGTCTCTCGACATGACGCAGGCCGCCGTCTCGCAGTTGGAGCAACGGACAGATGTCTACCTCAGCACGCTTGAGAACTTCGTTGAAGCGATGGGCGGACGACTGGAGATGTACGCCGTGTTTCCCGATGGGAAAGTGAAGCTGGGTCTGGAACGCGAAACGGCGTAGGCATTCAGCCGGACACTTCCAGTTTGGGCTGCGCCGGCGGCAACGTCCGAACCGGATCGACCAGAAGGCCGCCGCATTCGAGAATACAGCCGTTCCGCAAAGGACGAGTAAAAAGGTCTTACGATTTTCCTGATGCCCGGGCCGGCAAGGTGAAGCGGTAGCCGGAGGAGGGCTCCGTCAGCAGGAACCGCGGATGCGAAGGTTCCGGTTCGATCTTCTTTCGCAGCTGGTTCACGAACACCCGAAGGTATTCGACTTCATTGCCATAGTCCGGACCCCATACCGCCTGCAGAATCCGGCGATGAGAAACCACTTTGCCGGCGTTCTGCAGCAGGTAGTAAAGCAGCCGGAATTCTTTCGCTGTCAGATGAATGGTGGCTTCGCCGCGCTTCACCTCGTGACTTTCGAGGTCGACCTCAATCGGGCCCAGTGAAACGATTCGGGCGTGCCCGCCGAGGGAAGGCCTCCGCGTGACCGCATGTATGCGGGCAATCAGCTCATCGATTCCGATTGGTTTGGTGACAAAATCGTCGGCGCCGTTTTCGAGCGCCTCCACTTTTTCCTGTTCGGCATTCCTCGCCGACACGATCACAATCGGCACCTCGGAGGTTTCACGGATCAGCCGGCATGTTTCGAGGCCCCCGATGCCCGGCATTTTCAGGTCGAGCAGAATAACACCCGGCGATTCAATCCGCAGATTTTGCATCGCCTCCTCTCCGCTTCGCGCATCCGTCACTTCAAATCCCCGCGAGACGAGCGCCGTTCGCAAAGCTCGCCGCGCCTGAGGCTCGTCATCGACGATCATTACTTTGCCGGTCTGCATCAAGAGCGCCCGGGGGCACAATCACCGTTGCCGGTCATCGGCAGCGACAAGTGGAATGCGGCGCCACCGCCCGCAGGACTCGTCACCCAAATGTCGCCGCCGTGCGCCTGCATGATGGATCGGGCGCTCGCCAGTCCCAACCCTGTCCCCCTTGTAGTTGCGCCGGCCGCGCGTCCCCTATAATATTTCTCGAAAATCCGATCTTGTTCCCCGGCTGCCACTCCCGGGCCCCGGTCGATCACATCGATTACGATGTCTGCTCCGTTGTAGGTGGCCGAAACGGTGAGCGGCGATCCATCGGGAGAATACTTGATCGCATTACTCAGAAGCTGCCTGAGAACCCGCGCGATCAGAACTTTGTCGCATTCGGCCGGTGGCAGCGGTTCTGGAATGCAAACCTGTAACCGGCGGCTGCCCGCCAATACCCGCATTTCCGCGATGGCTGCCGGAATAAGCTGCGCCATTTCCTGGGGCTCTTTGTGCAACGCCAGTTCATCGGCCTTCGCACGCGCCAGTTGGACCGTCTCCTCGATGAAGAGATCCATCCGATCTACCTCTTCGCTGATGATCGTGAGCATCTCCTGCCTGTACATCTCGCTCCCGGAGAGCAAAGTCGTTGCGGCAATTTTAATCGAATTGAGAGGATTTCGGATCTCATGGGCCATAGCATCCAGAACAGCCGCTTTCAACTCCTCAGCGCGCCTCCTGACTTCCGCGCCGGTGGTTTTCTCCATCGCGTAGCGTTGAGTCAGGCCTAACCCAACGCGCCCTGCAACTTCCTCAAGCAGAGTCGTCGATAAAAGCGAGCCGCTCATTGCAAGAGCGCCCACGACTTCATCGCCGTGACGTACCAGCGCGAGGAGAAACGGGGGACTAGCCTTCCCGTGCCGACTTCCGGAGTCGCCTGCCGCGCGAAGCGTTTCATCGGAGAGTTCAGCGGCCCCAAGACCGGAACGCACGATCGCTCCCGAATATTTGTCGTAGAGCGCGACGGCATCGGCGGCAAAAATGCGGGCCAGACTGTCCGCCAGTCCTGTCACGCCGGATTCGCAGGTTCCGGCCTCCAGAAGTACATTCTCCAGCCTGTACAGCATCGCGATCTCGTCATGCCGCCGTTCGGAATGGGCGGCCATCGGGCCTATGGTGACAACTGTGAGGAGAAATGCAGCGAGAGAAATTCCTTGTTCCGCGTTTGAGGATTCGTGTCCCTGGGCGGGGAGGATGCAGAACGCGAATAAGACGGTGACTGCGATGGCTGCTGAAAACGCGGCTGTCCGGCCCCAGATCTTCGCGACGCCTAAGCTGACCAGCACGAGCAGCAAAGCCGCCGCGGCAACGTCAATACCGCGGAGACACAGACCAACTACGATGCCCGCAGCGAGAAGACCGACGGAGAGCGCCAAACGCCCGGCCAGACGCGGCATGATCGATTCCTTGAGAAGCGGTGGCGAAAACACCACGTACCCAAGAAAATTCTACCTCCGCGTGCTCAGCTGCGTTGTGCTTAACAGGCCGTTTTCAATGCGCACGAACGGCTTATGCGTTCTTGCCAGAAAGTTTTGTCCTGGGGGACCGGAACGGCGCTTCGAAGGGAACTAAAACGCGCTAATCTCGATATCTCCTTCGATCATCGCGGAAGCACTATCCAGGGACAGTACGAGCACGCTTATCCCGGTCGGCACGTTCTGGAGAAGTACCTCGGTCCCGTTCGGAAAACGGACCGCGTCACGGTAGTTGTAGGGGTTTGCGTTGGTTTGCACGAAAGAAGCGCACTCCGATTCCGCGACCTTCCACTGGCGCTGCATGTCCTTCGGCACGCCTTGCAACTTCAATCGGGCGCCGGGCGGAATGCAAATCGCCGTTTCGTGCGAAGTACCCCATGAATCTTCGAAGAGAACTGCCTTTACCGTCTTCCAAAGCCCTTTTCGGGCAACGGGTACTGCATCACTGCCGGATGGTCCGGATAAATCGGCCGACGAGGCCAATCCAGTAGACCCGCTTCGAAACCTGTGAACCACAAGTTCTTCGCCTTCGTTTGCCAGACGAGTCGGTAATCCACAAAGAGAGTAATCGCACATTTGACAACTCCTTCAAACGAAATATTCTGCTTCAAAGTTAGGGGATGGTTGGTTAGAAAAAGATAAGTACCTCGTTATTATTTTTTTTATACGGTCACGCACTGAACGATTCCACTCACGGCCCTCCGTTTGCATCATGCTGGGCAGGCGTGGTTGTGAACGGTTCAATCAGCAACGCTGCGAAACCCGGGCTGAGAATTTGGAGCCCACCGTCTCCGGGAATGAATGCCGGCGATGGCGGCTGTTCTTCTGTGATCAGTTTGCTGGCACTCGTCTCTCTCTTCCATCCCGTCATGTTGATGGCGCGGGAGGCCGCTCGCCCCGACGCGGCAACGATCATCAGTCGCTCGGTTGAAGTAGTAAAGAAGGATTGGCAGTCAGCACCGCGCTACAACCATTACGAGCGCGACCGGCTTGATGACGGCACGAAAACCTACGACATCACCATGATCCTCGGTTCCCCGTATTCGAAGCTGCTGGCCATCAACGGTGTGCCGCTCTCGGGCGAAGCGAAACAAAAGGAGCAGCAGAAACTGGACAGCGCGATCGCCCAGCGTTGCAGCGAGTCGAAAGCGGAAAGGGACAAACGAATCGAGGCGTACCAGAAGAGTGTGCAGCGCAATCACCATCTCACGGAAGGCCTAACCGCCGCATTCGTGTTCAAGCTTCTGGGTGAAAGAACCGTTGGCGCGCGCGCGGTATGGCTTCTCGACGCAAGTCCCAAGCCGGGTTACCGGCCGCCGGACGAAGAGACGAAGGTCTTGACGGGCATGCGGGGAAAACTCTGGGTCGATAAGACCAGCTACGAGTGGGTGAGGGTTCAGGCTTGGGTCGTGAACCCCGTCTCGATAGAGGGGTTTCTCGCCCGCGTGGAACCGGGCACCGTGTTCGAACTCGCTCGCGCTCCTGTGCCGGGCGGCAGCTGGCAGCCCCAACATTTTTCCGTCAAAGCTCAAGCCAGGATTCTGGGGTTCATTGACCACAGGACTCATGACGACGAAAGTTACTTTAATTACCGTCAAAACAGCCCCGCGGCTGTAAGTTGCCCGGCCTCGGTCTCCGGACGTGAATGAAGCGGGTATGGTCCGAGATCTGCTGAGAGGTTGATGGGGAAGTCAATTCTTTCCAGACTTGGCCGCTCGATTCGAGCAGCCCGGAGGCACAAGAGTGAGCGGGTGGAACGCGCTTTGGGGGTTGTCCGGCTCTCAAAGGCGTGTGGCTCGCACTAAGTCAGACCACGAGGTATGGACCGTTCGGGTCTTTGGTGGATTTCTCATTCTGGCTCTGGCGGCCGGACTGATCGTTCTTGACATCCGATCTTCCTGGGTTGAAGCGCATCTGCTTTCAAAACTCACGCAGCGGATCGGCTACTCTGTGCAGAACGGGCCGAGTGCGGCGCTCGATTTGCCCGCATCCGGACCTTACGATGAGCGTTTGGGGCTACCCCAACTGCGCGGATTTGTCGACCGTCTCCGCGCCCGCGGCTATCAAGTCGATGCTCAGGCACGCGCCACGAGGACATCTGTGGCGCTAACGCGCCTCGGTATTTTTCCCATTTACCATGAAAAAAACCAGGCGGGACTCCTGATAGAGGATCGCAACGGGCACCCCCTTTACGATGCGCGGTATCCTCACCAGATCTATCCTGACTACGGCTCCATTCCGCCGCTTATAGTCAACACGCTTCTGTATATCGAAAACCGCGACATTCTGGATGGAAGCCATCCATACCGCAACCCGGCGGTTCAGTGGGGCCGTTTGAGCCGCGCCGTTTTCGACCTTGGACTTCACTCCGTCGATCGCAACGTCTCCGTGATCGGCGGAAGCACACTGGCCACCCAGCTTGAAAAAACGCGGCATTCGCCGGATGGCCGAACCGGCAACGTCGGCGACAAGATGCGGCAGATGCTTTCGGCGTCGCTGCGAGCGTATCAGAACGGACCGGCCACCCTGGCGTCGCGCGAGGAAACGATCATCAATTACATTAATTCCATTCCTCTGGCCGCGACGCGCAGCGAGGGCGAGGTGACCGGGCTCGCTGACGGTTTGTGGGACTGGTACGGAGTCGATTTTGAAACTGTCAACCGCCTGCTTACGGCATCCGAGGGTTCATTAACTCCGGACCTGATAGCCGAACGGGGCCGCGCCTATCGGGAAGTACTCTCGTTGTTGCTGGCGCTGAGGGAACCCACCCGCGACCTCTCTCTCCACCAGGATTTTTTGGAATCCCAGGCGGACCGTTATCTGAGAGCGCTTGCGCGCGACGGGGTTATTTCTCCGCAGTTGCGGGATGCCGCTCTCCGGGTCAGAGAACACACGCACCAGGGCATGCGGCGCGGCGCGCCGGAAAGCTACACTGCCAGGAAAGGCCCCAATGCTGTTCGAATGGCGCTGCTGTCGATGCTGGGAGTCGATAGCACATACGCGCTGGACCGGCTGGATCTGAGCGTCCGCACCACCTTTGACGCGCCAGTGGAAAAATCAGCGACCGACTTCCTGGAAGGGCTGGCGAATGCCGATGCCGTAAAAGCGGCAGGCCTCGATCAGTACCAGTTGCTGGACCGCGGCAATCCGCAATCCGTGGTTTACAGCGTCACGCTGTATGAACGAGGTCAGAACGCCAACTTACTGCGCCTCCAGACTGACAACTATAATCAGCCGCTGGATATCAATCAGGGTACGCGGCTGCAGTTAGGCTCCACGGCTAAATTGCGCACCATGATCAACTACCTCCAGATAGTGGAGACGCTGCACGGGCAGTATGCGGACAAATCGCCTGCTGACTTGAAATCCGTGGCGGTCACACCCGGCGACAACATCAGCCAATGGGCTCTCGATTACCTTTCGACGGCTACGGACAAGAGTCTGGAGCCGATGCTCGAAGCCGCCCTGCAGCGCAAGTATTCCGGCAGCAACGGTGAAGCATTTTTTACGGCGGGCGGTCTCCATCACTTTGACAACTTCGAACCCGCGGAAGACGGGCAGATTTTTACGGTCGCGGATGGATTCCAGCACTCGGTGAATCTGGTGTTTATTCGCCTGATGCGGGATATCGAGGGCTATTACATGTATCGCGTGCCGGGCGCCTCGCCGGATATTCTTACGAATCCCGATAACCCGGCGCGACAACATTACCTCGATCGCTTCGCCGATTTCGAGGGACGCACTTTTCTGCGCCGCTTCTATTACAAGTACGCGGGGCAAACGCCAGCCCACTCCCTTCAGACGCTCACCGCAAGCGTCCAGATGACGCCGCTTCGGGCTGCCGTGATCTTCCGGACCGTCCGCCCCGGCGCCGGACAGGAAGAGTTCAGCAAATTCATGTTGGCGCATCTTCCGGCCGCGGCACTGGCACGCCAGGACTTGGGCGAGTTGTACGTGAAGTACGGACCCGGCAAATTCAACCTGAATGACGAGGGATATCTGGCCCACGTCCATCCGCTGGAATTATGGCTCCTGCAGTACCGAGAGCTGCATCCGCGCGCGACGTGGCGCGAAGTCGTCGCCGCCAGCGGCAGCCAGCGGCGCGAGGTCTATCAATGGTTGTACAAGACGCGTTATCAGCACGCGCAGAATCAACGCATCGAAACCTTGCTTGAGATCGACGCATTCGAAAAGATACATCAGGCCTGGCAGCAGCTTGGTTATCCGTTCGACTCGCTGACGCCTTCCTATGCCACCTGTATCGGCGTTTCCGGGGACACGCCGCAGGCACTCGCCACGCTGGTTGGGATCCTGCTGAATGACGGAACACTGTATCCGTCGGTGCGCATCCAGCAGCTTCAGTTCGCGCATTCCACCCCGTTCGAAACCGTCCTCACCCGGCAGCACGATCCGGGCAAAAAGGTCCTGACGCCGGCGATCGCGAAGCTGGTCCGCAAGGAAATGATCGGAGTCGTCAACAACGGTACGGGGGCCAGGGTCAGCGGCGGACTGAAGCTGGCTGGCGGCGCCGTGCTTCCGGTCGGCGGGAAAACAGGAACCGGCGACAACCGGTTGCAGGAGTTCGGGGCTCACGGCGCGATGATCGGATCGAAGGTGGAGAGCCGGACCGCGGCCTTCGTGTTTTTCATCGGAGACCGCTTTTACGGAACCGTTCTGGCGTTTGTCCCCGGTAAAGCGGCGGGGAATTACAAGTTCACGAGCGCGCTGGCCGTGCAGGTGTTGAAAGATCTGGAGCCGCAACTTCTTCCGCTGTTCGAACCGCAACACCCGGTCGCGCCGCACACCACTGTTGCGACCGAAAACGGGATCGCGGGGAAACGCGGCGCTTAAATCCGAATTTCAACCCGTCGTTTTCTGCGAAGGCGCTGAAGCGGCGTCGAGGTTCGGATGCTTCAAATGGAAACCGGAGGCGTCCTGATATGCCCGGGCCAGCGCAAGAATCTCGGCTTCTGCAAACGGCCGCCCATAAAACGTCAGGGCCGTCGGCGTTCCCGCTTCGCTAAATCCGTTGGGGACGCTGATGGCGGGATAACACGCTGAGTTCGCCATCGCGAAATGGCGCGCGGTGGCTGTTCTTCTGGGTGGATTGGCGGGTGGATTCGGTGGCGCGGCGGCCGGTGCGCTGTCCGTACCCGGAGCACCGCCGCGGCCTCGCCCGCCACCACCGCCCCCGGAGTTTGCGGGAACCAGATAGACATCCACATCCGCTGTCGCTTCCGCCAGCTTCATCATCATCATGGTGCGGGCGCGCTGCGATTGCAGGTATTCGACGGCGGGAATGAGGTGGGCCGACTTGAAACCGACGCCTCGCGTGGGAATGGTCAGGTTCTTGTAATTGCCGGAGCGAATGAGTTCGTCGAAGAATGCCGCGGACTCCACGCCGAATCCGCCGGCGTCCGTTGGCGCGTCCGGCACGCTCACAGGAATCAGCTTCACGCCCAGTGCCCGAACCTGCGCCAGGGCTTTCTCTTCATTCGCCTTCGCGACAGGATTGCTGGTCTCATCGAAGGCTTCTTTGAGATAACCGACACGGAGCTTGCGGATATCGAGATTCGCGTTGTAGTTGAACGGGATTTCGGAAACGCTCAAGTCGCGTCCGTCAGGTTTGGCAATCACGCTCATCACCACGGCGCAGTCCTCCGAGTAGCGGCAGAGCGGGCCCAAACGGTCCTGCGTCCAGGAGAGGGCCATCACTCCGTACCGGCTGACCCGTCCGAAAGTGGGGCGCAGTCCCGTGACCCCGCAGCGCGCCGAAGGGCTCAGGATCGATCCGCTGGTCTCGCTTCCAATGGAAAATCCCACGCAACCGGCAGCGGTCGCGGAGCCGGGTCCCGCGGATGATCCACTGGAGCCCTCGGCGGTATTCCAGGGATTCTTCGTCTGCCCCCCGAACCAGCGGTCACCGCTGGCGAGCTCGCCCGACGTCAGCTTGGCCAGCAGGACCGCGCCTGCTTCGCGAAGCATTTCGACAATGCTGGCTTCTTCGTCGATGACCTGGTCCTTATACGCGGCGGAGCCCCAGGTCGTCTTATAACCCTTCACCGCGATGATGTCTTTAGCGCCCCACGGAATTCCGTGCAACGGTCCGCGATGTTTGCCGGACGCCATCTCGGCATCGGCCCGCTTTGCCTGCTGCAGGGCGAGGTCATCGAGAAACGTGACCACAAAATTGAGCTGATCGTTATAGCGGTGCAGACGGGCCAGATACATCTGCGTCAGTTCGACCGAAGTCACCTGCTTTGTGCGGAGCAGGCGCGCGAGATGCGTCACCGGCCAGAACGCGACTTCCTCCAGATTGGCCGGGCGTTTCACGTGTGGCGTACTGAAGCGGAAAGGCTGGCGGGCTCGGTTCACCTTCATGCCCGGCACGATGGCGCTGAAGTAATACGGAGGGCTGACGTTGTTTGGAATCGGAGTCTTCCGGACCTCTTCATAGCGGGTGAGATTCTGATTGGCCGCCTGGAGCATCGCCGTCTGCTCGTCATCCGAATAGGAGAGTCCGGAAAGGGCAAGCGCATCACGCAGCATGGGAGCCGTAATGGTTTGGGCAACCTCGCTCCCCTGTTGAAGCTGCGCCCACAGGACGCCCGGCAGGAGAGTTCCGCCGAGGCCGATGCCGGAAAAGAAACCCAGCAGCCGGCGGCGCGATTCGTCGATATCTTTGGTCTTTTGGATCTTGCGTTGCGCTGTTTTCAAGTTCTGGTCTCCAAACGGAAGCCGAGCGCATTACGTGGGGCCCGATCGATGACTGGATCGCCTGTCCGGCGATTTAACTATTCTAAGCCGAGCGACTACCATTGAAGCTTGGGCTACGACGTTATTGTTATCGGCGGCGGTCACAACGGACTGGTTACCGCGGCTTATCTGGCGCGCGCGGGGAAGAAGGTGGTTGTTCTCGAGCGGCGTGAAATGCCCGGCGGCTGCGCGGTCACCGAGGAGCTCTGGCCTGGGTACAAGGTATCCACCGGCGCTTATCTCGTCAGCCTTCTGCAGGAGCGGATCGTTCGCGAACTGGAACTGGAACGCTTCGGCTACCAGGTGATCCCCAAGGACCCCGCATTTTTTTCGGTTTATCCGGACGGGCGCCATCTCTTCTTTTGGCAGGACGAAAAGAAGACCCTCGCGGAGATCGCCAAATTCTCCGCCCGCGATGCGATTGCGTATCCGAAGTACGAAGCGTACCTCGAAAGCCTGGCGGTGGTGGTCGAATCACTGCTGCTTGTCACGCCGCCGGAGCTGCCTCCCCGCAAGCCAGGCGACTTTATCGAATACCTGAAACTGCTGGCTCGTTTCCGCAAACTCGGAAGGCGCGAAATCACAGGGCTGGTCAAGATCTTCACGCAAAGCGCAGCCGATCTTCTCGACGAGTGGTTCGAGTCTCCGCAGATCAAGGTGACGCTGGCAACGGACGGCGTCATTGGCGCGAACGGGGGGCCGCGTTCGGCGGGCACGGCCTACATCTTGATGCACCACTGCATGGGCGGCGTGGCCGGCAAGCGTGGCCTCTGGGGTTTCGTCAAGGGCGGCATGGGCGCGGTTTCGGAGGCCATTGCCGCCTCGGCGCGCAGTGCGGGTGCGGAGATTCGGCTGAACGCCCCGGTCAGCCGCGTATTGATTCGCAATGGCCGGGCGCACGGTGTGGCGCTGGAGAACGGCGACGAACTGCACGCCGGTATCGTGGCGTCGAATCTGGACCCGAAAGCCACTTTTCTCAAGCTGGTCGAAGCCTCGGCGCTGGATCCGGAATTCCGCGCTTCCATCGAAAGATACCGGGTGGAAGGCACCTCGCTCAAAATGAATCTCGCCCTCGATGGTTTGCCGGATTTTACGGCGCTGCCCGGGGCGCGCGGTCCGCAGCACGGCGCGACCATGCACATCTGTCCGTCCATCGATTATGTCGAGCGGGCGTGGGATGACGCGAAGTACGGGCGGCCTTCGCGGAACCCGCTGCTCGAAATGACGTGCCCCACAATCTACGATCCAGCCCTTGCTCCGACCGGCAAACACATCATGGGTATCTTCCTCCAGTACGCTCCTTACACTCTCCGCGACGCCAGTTGGGACGATCTGCGCGAGCCCTACGGGGACCGCGTACTGGAGGTAATTTCCGAATACGCGCCAAATATCCGCGGGATTGTCCGGGAGCGCCAGGTCCTGAGTCCGCTGGACCTCGAACGGCGCTTCGGGATCGCCGGCGGCAACATCTTCCACGGCGAGATGAGTCTCGATCAGATGTTCTTTTTGCGTCCGGTGGCGGGATGGGCGCGTTACCGGACTCCGGTGCAGGGGCTTTGGCTTTGTGGATCGGGCGCTCATCCAGGGGGCGGCGTGATGGGCGCGCCCGGATATAACGCCGCGCGAGAGATCTTAAAGACGTAGAATACCTGGAGTATGAGGAATCGAATGAAAGCTTTAGTTGCGGCGACGCTGCTTTTTACTTCCCTGGCATTTGGCCAGACTGAGCGCTGGATCCCTACTTGGGTTGCCTCCCCGCAGGCGCCCCGCTCGCTGGGGCCGGCGCGCGCTGGTGCATTCAACGGATCGTTCAATGACCAGACGGTGCGGATGGTGGTGCACACCAGCATCCCCGGGCATCGCGTGCGAGTCGAGTTGTCCAACGCCTACGGCGCGAAACCGCTGGTGGTGGGGAGCGTTCATATCGCCCTTCGCGTGAAGGATTCCGCGATCGCTCCGGATTCCGACCGCACCCTGATGTTCAATGGCAAGCCTTCCTGTTCGATTCCGGTGGGCGCCTTCATGATCAGCGATCCTGTCAATCTCGACGTACCCAGCCAGGGAGACCTGGCAGTGAGCGTTTATGTGCCCGAAGACACGGGAGTCGCTACAACTCACTCGGTGGGCCTTCACACGACATGGATTTCCAAGACCGGCGATGTCACGGGCAAACCGGAGATTACGGATGCGACGACCACGCAGTCCTGGTATTGGATTTCAGGCGTTGAAGTGATGGCGCCTGCCAGGACCGCTTCCGTCGTGACCTTCGGCGATTCGATCACGGACGGTACGCGTTCCACTCCAAATACCGATGGCAGCTGGCCGGCTTTCCTTGCGGCACGGTTACTGGGGAATCCGGCAACTTCCGAAGTTGCAGTTTTGAATCAGGGGATCTCCGCAAACCGCATGCTCCAGGACGGGTTTGGGGTGAGCGCACTGGCTCGCTTCGATCGCGATGTGGTGAGCCAGCCTGGCGTGAAGTGGATGACGATTCTCGAAGGGATCAACGACATTGGCGCGGGTATCGGTCCTGACTTTGTCTTTACACCCAACGCAAAACTGCCAGCCAAAGACATCGTGACGGCGGATCAACTTATTGGCGCTTACAAGCAGATTATCGAGCGCGCGCACGAACACGGCATTAAGGTATATGGCTCACCGCTCATGCCGTTCGAGGGCGCCGCTTATTACCGGGAGAGCGGGAATGTTATTCGCCAGGCCGTTAATGAGTGGATTCGCACCAGCGGGGCTTTCGATGCTCTCATCGACTTCGATGCAATTACCCGCGACCCCGCCAATCCCAATAAGATGCGCGCGGAATTCGACAGCGGCGATCATTTGCATCCGAATAACAAGGGTTATAAGGCAATGGCCGACGCAATCGACCTTTCATTGTTCTCGGACGCCGGCAGTAAAGCGGGCGGCAAACCGGCAATAAAGGGTAAAAAGAAACGTTAACCAGACAAGTTGGTGTGGTTAGATTACTAATGGCGGCACTGTAGCTGCCCGATTCGCAATGTCCGATAACCCACTTTTAGCTATTTCATTTCACATTCCTTTTGACCGGATTCGCGTCGAGCACGTCGAGCCGGGCGTCACCGAATTGCTTCGGCAATCGAAGGAACACATCGATGAATTTGTGCGGGACCGCGCACCCCGCACTTTCGACAACACGATGCTGGCGCTGGAACGGGCGACGGAGAATCTGGACTATGCGCTGGCGGTAGTCCGGCATCTCGAGGGCGTCGCGACCACCCCGGAACTTCGCGCGGCTTGGAATGTCGTGGAACCTCTGGCGAGCGAGTTCTATTCCAGCATTCCGCTGAACGAGGGAATCTGGAAGCAACTGCAGGCCTATGCGGCTACCGATGAGGCGAAGGCTCTGACGGGCACGCGGCTGCGCTTCCTGACGAAGACGCTCGATTCCTTTCGCCGTCATGGGGCCGAACTGGACGCCGCGGGCAAGAAGCGCATGGCGGAAATCGATGTGGAACTGACCCGCGTTACGACTAAATTCGCGGAGAATGTTCTCGATTCCACCAATGCTTTTGAACTGATCGTCACCGATGAGGCAAAGCTCGCCGGACTCCCGCCGAGCGCCGTGGCGGCAGCGCGGCAGAGTTTCCAGTTGAAAAACCCGGATTCGAAAGACGCGCCGGGCTGGCGCTTCACTTTGCAGGCGCCCAGTTATATACCGGTCCTCACGTATCTGGAGGACCGCGATATCCGGGAGAAGATGTACCGGGCCTATTCGGCGCGGGCCACCGAACCGGACCGTGATAACCGTCCGATTCTGGCGCGCATTCTCGAATTGCGCCGTGAAAAAGCCACCATGCTGGGGTTCCCGGATTTTGCGGATTTTGTGCTGCATGACCGGATGGCGCATAAGGGCGAGCGGGCGATTCGGTTCCTCGACGAGCTAAAAGAAAAAACGAACCCATTTTTCGCCAAAGAGAACGCCGCGCTGGAGGCTTTTGCCGGACAGAAGCTGGAACCCTGGGACATCGGCTATTGGGCGGAGAAGCAGCGGCAGGCGCTTTACGATTTCAACGAGGAAGAGCTGCGCCCCTATTTCCCGGCCGAAAATGTGGTCGAGGGGATGTTCGGAATTGTCGAGCGGCTGTACGGAATCCAGGTGAAACGCCGCGAAGACGTACCTGTCTGGCACCCGGATGTGCGCTACTACGAGATCCGTGAAAAAGACGGCCAGCTGATCGGGGCTTTCTATGCCGACTGGTACCCGCGGGAAACCAAGCGCGACGGGGCATGGATGGAGGCATTCATTACCGGGGTGGATGCGCCCGGGCACTTCGAGCCGCATGCGGGCTGCGTTTGCGGCAATCTGACGCCGCCGGTGGGCGATAGACCGGCTCTTCTGACGCACCGGGAAGTTGAAACCATCTTCCACGAGTTCGGTCACCTGCTGCATCATGTGCTGAGCCGGGTGGAAGTCCGCAGTCTGGCGGGCACGGCGGTGGCGTGGGACTTTGTGGAACTGCCCAGTCAGATTATGGAGAACTGGTGCTGGGAACGCGATGCGCTCAATCTTTTCGCGCGCCACTACCAGACCGGCGAGCCGATTCCGGAAGACCTGTTCCAGAAGATGGTTCGCGCGCGGACCTATCGCGGCGCCAATATGCAGATGCGGCAGCTGGGTTTCGGGTTTACCGATCTGAAGCTGCACCGCGACTATACGCCGGCGCGCGATGGCGATGTGATTCAGTATGCGCGTACGCTGCTGCAGCCTTTTTCCGCGGCGAAGTTTCCGCCAAATTACGCCATGATCGCGGGCTTTACGCATTTGTTCGCGAGCCCGGTGGGCTACGGGGCAGGCTACTACTCCTACAAATGGGCCGAGGTGCTGGATGCGGACGCGTTTACGCGATTCCGCGACGAAGGAATTTTCAGCCCGGAAGCCGGCGGGGATTTTCGCAAGTACATCCTATCGAGGGGCGACAGTGAAGATCCGGCGGAGCTTTACCGGCGCTTTATGGGCCGCGACCCCGACCCCGACGCCCTGTTGATACGCTCCGGATTGATATCCTGAGCTTGCAATGTTTTTAAAGGTGCTTGCGCATCCCGTCTTCACGAATCTGAACTTCCACATGCCGATGATTGTGGACTTGTCGCATCCACTCGTTATGCTCACGGGCGAGAACGGGTCGGGCAAGTCGACTCTGCTGCATTCGATCAACTATGCGCTGCAGGGGGAAAAAGCGGAGGGTTTCGTTTACAAACTCGATCGCGGAAGCGTGAAGAAGGGGAAAGTATTCCTCTTTGACGCCGAACAGCATAATCCACGGATGCAGCTGGATTTTTTCAAGGATCAGCCGGAGATGGTGGAGTTTCTGCAACTGGCGAGTCACGGGCAGGTGATGCTGGCGATGTTCCAGCAGAATTTCCCGGCGCTGGAGGCGGGCACGACGCTGCTTCTCGATGAACCGGAGATGGCGCTTTCAGTTTCCAATCAACGGCGCATTTTAAAGATGCTGATGGAACTGGTGGATCAGAGGCGCTTCCGTATCGTGTGCGCGACGCATTCGCCGATTCTGATCGACGCGCCGGAGACTTACGTGATCAATCTGGACAACCATGTGAACCGGAACGTGCCGCTGGAATCGTTTGGCGTGGAAGGCGCGAGCACGATTCAGTAGCCTTTGCGCCGTCGCGCCGGCGGTCAGGTTTCTTCAGGTTCCAGCGTCTGGCGGCGCTGCAGTCTTTTGACTACCAGCAAACTAATCAGAGCCCAGGTTCCACCCGCGGTCCAGCCTGCCAGCACGTCCGTCGGCCAGTGCACTCCCAGATAGACGCGGCTCACGCCAATCAGCAGCACCAGCAAAGCCGGAATCAACAGGAAGAAACTCTTAAGCCGTTTTCGTTTGTGATCTGCGGCCAGCATGGCGCCGAGGGTCATATAAGTCAGGGCCGCCATCATCGAATGACCGCTGGGGAAACTGCTGTTTGACGCATAAGCGGCGTGCGGAACGATCTCGGGCCGCGGGCGGTCGAAAGCGTCTTTTAGCAGCAGGGATAGGACGGCGCCAGCCGATATGGAAACGGCAAGAAACAATGCCAGGCGGGCCTTGCCGTCCAGGGTCAGGAAAATGGCGGTACTGAAAGTCAGGATTCCAAGTACCACCATGCTTCCAAGCGCCGTGATATCGCGGGCCGCTTCGACCACGCCGGGGGGGCCGATGGGGGCCAGATCGCCGGGACGCCGCATCGAAAGAAGAATGCGCGTATCGAAATTCCGCGTTTCCCCTTCGCCCACGTCACTGGCCAGCGCCCCAAAAAGCCAAACGCCCGCTGCGATTGCAACGAGCGTTAATAGCAGACCTGCTTCGTGTTCCCCCAGCCACTCCAGAAACCGGTTCACATAGTCATTGTCACTCTTGCAGCGGTGTCACTTCTTGTGGATGAGAATCTCGCCATTCATGGTCTGGAACACGTATTCCGGGCCACCGCCGTTTATTGAGCCATAAATTCCGTGGTCCATGCGGATGCGATATTTCCCGCCCAGTCCGCGGCCGTCTTCGACCACAGGCTTACTGGCGTCGGACTCCATCTTGACATCGAAGTCGCTGAAGACGGCGCCGTTTTGTGTCTTGAGGCGAAGCTTCGCTTTGGTATCGGCCGGCAGGGTCACGTCCACCTTCCCGTTCAGAGACGTGAACGACATCGGCTTGCCCGGCGTGATTTTATCGAAGCTTGCGGTCAGATTGCCGTTCAGCGTATGGGCGACGGCGGCGCCGGAAACGTTCGTCAGAGTGACCGTTCCATTCGTGCACTCAACATCGATATCTCCGCTAATGCCGGTCACGCTGATGCCGCGGCCATTGACGGTCTTCAATTCGACGGAGGTGTTTGCGGGGACCTGAATTTCAAGGTTCTCGCTTGCCCCCCCGAGTCCACTCTTGATGGTGACGACATTGTGATCTTCGACAACGTCGAGATCGCCTCCACCCACATCGAGCCGGTGCATGCCGGGAGGCGGAGTGCTTCTCTCACGCCGGCGCGGTGGAGTGCTGGCTCCGGGGCTTTTGACGGACTCCACCACAACCTGCGGTCCGCTGCCTGCCGTTACCGTGATGCTTCCATTGATCAGGTGGGCTTTGACGGTGGCGGGCTGGGTGGGGGTGGAAAGCGGCACTGTAATCTTGTCCTGTGCGCTTAGATTCTGCGCGCCGAGGATTCCAGCCAGGGCGCCGGCGGCGAGCAGGATTGTGTGGCGCGAAATGCCTGTATGAATGTTCATGTGAACTTGCTCCTTATTTTAGTGCGCTTTCTGAATTCGGATCTGACCATTTACTGTTTCAAAACTCAGCTGGGGCCCGCCCGATCCGGCGCGGACGCTGGTAATGCGGTTTCGCCTGTAAACGAACCTGCCATCTTTTTTCTCCGCGGTACCCGGGGGCGATGCCAGACTGGTGACGTCGAAGTCGGTGTAGGTCTCCCCGTTCAGGGTCTTGAAACTCATGTCGGCGGAAAGGCTGGCTGGAAATGTGGCATCGATGCGGCCGTTCACGGTGTTAAAGCTCGCCGCGGCCTTCGGGCTTTCCCGAAAGGAAACCACTATCGGGCCGTTCACCGTTCGCAACTCGCCGGAGCCGGCGATGGAAGTCATGGTGACGCCGCCATTGACGCCGTGGACATTGAACTTGCCGTTGGTTTGCTCGGTCTTGACTTCGCCGTTGACGCTGCGAAGTTCCAGATCGGTCTGGCGCGGCACGTGAATGGTGAAGTTGTAGGTCACCTCGTATTCGCGGTCGTTGTTTTCGTGGAAACCGTGGTTATCGCTGGCGTGGCTGTTCTCGCGAAAAGGCCCGTTCACATACAGCTGAGCGATCCCGTTCTTCTCGTTGATGTCGAGCACCACTTCGCGTTTGGCCCGGTCGAGCTGCTGCTGGTCGGCGGCGCGAATGATCTTTTCGCCTTCTATGCGGATCGTGGTCCCCCCGTCGCCGATTACCTGAATCAGGCCGTTGACGTTATCCACATTCAGCGTCTTGTCGCCGGTGAATACATGGTTGAGGGCTTCGCGGGCTTCCATATTCCAGTTTCGGTGTGAGGCGCCGGAGACCGCCGCGGCGAGCGCGCACGCACCGATAACCATTGCGATTTTCTCGTAATACATTTCGTCTCTCCTCGTCTTAATTCCGGGTTTTAATTCGGGTGTTGTGAATCCGGCGCCTATTGACTGAGTTCCCGCAGCGCGTATCGGGTCCGTTCAAGTACGGCAGGGTTTAGATCCGGCTGCATGGTCAGTTGCTGCAGGGCTCCGACCGCCTGATGATCGCGGGCATCCACGAAGTAATCCACCAGCGCCGCCTGCACCATCGGCGATTCCTGCCGGGGCAGAGAACGCGCCAGCGAGGTCACCACCGAGCGGTTGCCCGACGCCTTGCCGAGCGCATCGATTGCCGCCAGACGAACGTTGACGCTGCTGTCTTCATTGATCGCGTGAACCAGTGCCGAGACAATCTCCGGCTCCATCGTTTTCATGCCGGTGGAGTATTCGACGCCCCGCAGCCGCTCGGTTGCGGTCTGCTGTTGCAGGAGCGAAAGGGCCACCATTTCGCGGGTACTGGCGATTTCCTGGTGCAGCTTCGAGATTTCCTTGTCCTGCCTGGGCCAGGCGTTGCCGACAACCAGGCCGATCACGAGACATGCCATGGCGAATGCGCCCTGCCATGCGGGGTTGCGCGGCCAAAGATCCGCGAATGTCCAGGTGCGCCGCGGTTTCGGATTTGCGGCGATTAACGATGCCAGCGTGGCTTCCCAGCGTGACGTGAGAGCATGGCTCGGCTCCGGGACGGGCAGGTCGCCGAGGCGCTGCCATACTCCGCCCAGCGCGGCCATCTCCAGGCGGCACTCGTCGCATTCGGCTACATGCTGGCGCAGGCTGGATTCAGCCCCGGAGCTCAGTTCGTTTTGCCACGATCCCGCGATCAGTTCCTTTGCGTGATCACAAGTCATGATGCTTTTTCCTTTCGCAGATCCGAAAAAATCTGGCCCACCGCTTTCATTGCGCGAAACACGCGGACCTTCACGGCGCCGGTCTCGCAGCCGACGATGCGGCCGATTTGTTCATAGGACAAACCCTGAAAACGGCTCAACACCAGCAGTTCCCGTTTGTCGTCAGGGAGTTCGCGCATGGCCCGGTAAAGGAGGGCCATGTCCTGTTGCTTTGCCACGGTGTCGAAGGGGGTTGGCCGGCCGCTGTCGACCGACTCCAGTTCACCTTCATCCGCCGGCGTTTCGAGCCGATGCTTTTTCGCACTGTCAGCCAGGACGTTGCGGGCGATCCGGTACATCCAGGATTCGAACCCGTCGCTGGCGCCGTACGTGTGGCGGTAACGAATCATCCGCAGAAAGACTTCGTGGACCAGATCCTCGGAAGCCGCCTGCCGGCCCGTGAGCCGGAAAAAGAAGCGGAACAAAGGCCGGTGCCTGCGACGGTAAATTTCGCTCATACTGGCCAGATTTCCCTGGGCGACGGCAACCATCAGGTCGTGATCGGCGGTTTCAGTCGCGATTGTCATCCTTCACATCAGGAGAACCAGCGGTATGGGAAAAGGTTACAGGTTTTATAAAAGGCGATGAGAACGAAGGGTTTACAGAGCAGTTCAATTGGCACGATTTGCGCAATCAGGCTAGTCACCGGAAGCCGCCTGACTCGCGCGGCGGTGCCGGCCGAGTAACGAGACCAGCCAAACGATCCCCGCGAGAAAGACGATTGCCATCGTCCACCGCATTGCGCTCACGAAAAACAGCGGCGTCAGTTCCGGCCACTGAAAATGATACTGACTGAGAGTATCGGCCCGATCCAGCATCCAGTGCCAGCCGGTGTCCGCGACAAATGCTGAAACGATGATCGTGCCCATCCGTTCCGTCATTGCTTTTGTGAAAAGCAGGTCCAGCAGCGGAATCATCAGGAGCAGTGCCAGTAACTGCCCCAGTTCCACTCCGAGATTGAACGAGAGCAGCGACGTCAGCATGTGCGAGCCGGCAAGCTGCAGGGTCTGGCGGAGCGCAAAGGAAAAGCCAAATCCGTGCACTAATCCAAAACCGAAAGCGATCATCCATCGCTTGTGAACCGAACTCGCTCCAACGATATTCTCAACCGCCATGTACACGATGGAGGCTGCAATCAGCGTTTCGATCAGCGGTGGAAACCAAAGCGCATCCGGCGCAAAATTGTAAGCCGACGCGATCAGGGTAATCGAGTGAGCGATGGTAAAGCCCGTGACGACCGGGATCAAAGCGCGGAATTTGCGGAAGGGGATTATCAGACAGAGAAGAAACAGGAGATGGTCCGTGCCTTCGAGGATGTGCAGAAAACCCAGATGGACGAAGGTGAGGGCGGCCTGATACCAGGCGGGGTCCAGTTCCACCAGTCCGGGCGGGGTCTCGAACTGAAACGCGCGGATATTGCCGTCCGGCAAAACGTAACGCAGGATCGTCAGGACCCGGTTGCCGAGCCGCGCGAGGCCAGCGGGCGCAATGGAGAAGCGAGCACGATCGGAGTGGATTGGATACTCGAACAGGACATCGAACATCGTCTGATTCCAGACCACGTTTGTTTCTTCCGGCAGCGGCGGCCCGGTGACATGCGCATGAGCCTGTTGCCAGCTCTCGAAAGAGCGGTCGCTTTCGAGCGACAACTGCGTGGCCAGAACCCTGGGCCTCTTCGGCAGCGGCTGTCCGTCTTCATAGATACGGATAAAATCGGAGATCCACAAAGTTCCGGCGCCGGGCAACAGGGGCAAGGCGCCGTTTATGTCGAGAAAGCCCGCGGGCCCTTTGGCGGGGAATTCCATGTCCCGCATCGCACGAAGGGGGACCCGGACCAGCAGATCGAGTTTGTCCCCGGCCGGCCGGAAATAAGCCTGGACGGTGACGTCGTTCGGGATATCGTGGGCCGAGGCGGCGAGCGGCAGCAGGATCAGCAAAGACGCCAGCGCGAAAATATTCAGGCGGTGGCGTCCGGGGGGATTGTATATAATACCGACCATCGTTGCAATCGCGTTTAGTTTAACGCAGTGTGACGAACTGGCGGGGGCTCCGGGGCCGCGACAATACCGCGTGGCGGCCGGGAAGGAGTTCTGTCAGAATTGCTAAGTTTCGCAGATTTTCGGGAGAAGCGAGGACAACAGATGAACCGCACTGTATACACCGGCGCCGCCTTCGTGGTCGCACTAGCGGCCTTAGGCATCGGCTCCAGCGTCGTGAGCAGGAAATTTTCCGTGCAGGCCGCGGGCGTGGTGGCGCCGCGGTTTGAGGTGGACCCCATGTGGCCGAAGCCCCTGCCGAACCACTGGGTCATGGGGAACGTGATCGGCGTCTCGGTCGACAGCAAAGATCATATCTGGATCATTCATCGTCAGGGATCGCTCGAAGCGATGGAGAATTACGGCGCGGCCAATACCCCCGGTCCCAAGCGCCACGCCGGAGTTGTCGAATCGGAATGCTGCATTCCGGCTCCGCCGGTGCTCGAGTTCGATCAGGAGGGAAATCTGCTCGCGCACTGGGGCGGCTCGGACGGCGACGGCTATGTGTGGCCGGATTCCAACCATGGCATCTTCGTCGACTACAAAGGCAACGTCTGGATCGGCGGCAACGGGCGCGGAACAGCTCCCGGCGCTGCGCGTGGCGGACGCGGACGCGGCGGAGCTGCTCAGGCTCTGGCGGATGAAGCCGCTGCCACTACCGCTCCGGCAGGCCGTGGCCGCGGCGCGGCTCCCGTCTACTACCACGACAGCATGGTGATGGAGTTTACGCAGGACGGCAAGTTCATCAAGCAGATCGGCAAATCGGGCGCGAGCAAAGGCTCGAACGATACCGAGAACCTTGGGCTGCCGGCCAAAATGATGGTGGATCCGAAGACCAATGAACTGTATGTGTCCGACGGCTACGGGAACAAGCGCGTGATCGTTTTCGACGCCGATACCGGGAAGTTCAAGCGGTATTGGGGCGCCTACGGCCATAAGCCGGATGACACCAATCTCGGACCGTACAACCCGGACGCGCCGGTTGCGCAGCAGTTCCGCAACCCGGTGCACTGTGCCGAGTTGGCGAGCGACGGGCTGCTGTATGTCTGCGATCGCGTCAACGACCGCATTCAGGTCTTCAAACCAGACGGGACGTTCGTGAAAGAACAGATTCTGTACAAGAACACGCTGGGCGACGGTTCGGTTTGGGATATCGCTTTCTCGAAGGACAAGGACCAGAAGTACATCTATCTGGCCGACGGCGCCAACGAGAAAGTTCATATCCTCGACCGGCAATCGCTTCAGGTGCTGACGAGTTTCGGCGATGGCGGACGGCAGCCCGGCCTGTTCTACGCGGTGCACTCGATCGCCACGGACTCGAAGGGCGACATCTTCACGACGGAAACTTATCGCGGGCAGCGGGTGCAGAAGTTCATGTATAAGGGAGTTCAACCCGTGCTCAAGACCGACCAGGGCGTGACATGGCCTAAGACGGCAAAGAGCCCTCTGCAATAAGTCAAATCAGTTCGGGTAACAGATTAGCCGGCCTCGCTCCAGTGCGAGGCCGGCTTTTTTAGTTTTAGGGGAGCCCGCCCTGTTGTTCGCGAACTTCGGATTGGCCTTCGGCGGTCGTGAAGCTCCTCCGCAAACCTGCCGGACCGGCATACTGCGCGTGGAATCCGTCACCGCTGCTCTGCAATAATTAGCCTCAGACAGGAGATTATGAAACTAAGATCTTTCCGCAATTTCCCGGCGACGCGCCTGGCGCTCTCGTTGCCGCTTCTCGCTTTGTTCCTGGCCGTGCCGCCTGCATTCGCCCACGCGCATCCCGTCGATATGATGCCCAAAGCCAACTCGACAGTGGCCGCGCCGGCAAACATCCTGGTACATTTCAGCGAGGAAATGGAGCCGAAATTAAGCAAGATGACGCTGGTTGACGCCGCGGGCAAAACGGTCAGCAAACAACCGTCCGTAGTCGGCGACGCCAAGACCATGACGCTCCCGCTCCCTTCTCTGACGCCGGGCGTGTACACAGTGAAATGGGTTACCGTTGCCGCCGACGACGGTCATCGTCTTGAAGGCAATTACAAGTTCACGGTCAAGTAATTGGCGGGACCGGTCTTCGCGCTGACCATCCTGTTCGCGGCTCTTTCGGACGCGGCATACGCAGGAGCGGTTGGCTGCCTGCTGGCTATCCGCTGGCTGGACGATCCTTCTCCCGGGGCGAACGCGGTGCGCCCGAGTGGGCTGGTTCGCGTTTACCTTGCGTCGCTGGCTGCCTTAATCTTGTGCCATCTCGTTCGTCCGTGGTTACTCGCCGCGGGCATGAGCGGATCCAGCGGCTTCGTGTCGAATCTGGCATTCATTCCCACCGTTCTCTCCTCCACCCATATGGGGAGAGTCTGGTATTTCGACTCTGTAGCAGTGGCGGTCTTGCTTGTCGCAACCCTGTTTGCGGCGCGAACCGGAAGGCGCGCTCCGGCGTGGCCCTTTGTCCTGGCTCTCGTCCTTTTCGCAGGCGCAAAAGCTGCCTCAGGCCATCCCGCGGGGGCTGGCAATTCCCCGCTCCCGGAAATTTCAATGGGGTTTCATTTCCTGAGCATCGCCCTGTGGGCGGGCATCGTAATCGCTTCGGGGCTCGTGGTCATTCCCCATCTGGCCCACTCTGCAGAGCCCGAAGCCCTCTGGCGCTATGGGCGAATCCTCTCCAGAACGATAACCTGGAACCTGCCAGTGATTCTCCTGTCGGGCGTCTATATTTCGTATAGCGAACTGGATGGAGCGCTAAGCGGGCTATGGCTCAGCGGCTGGGGCAATATCCTGATCGCCAAGCTCATCCTCGTTGGCTTGGCCCTCGCGCTTGGCGCGCTCACACGATTCAGGTGTGTGCAGCGTCCAGCGACAGGTGAGCGGGCGAAGTTAATGGTGCAGCTGGTAAGAGCGGAGGCCGTCGTCATGATACTGATCCTGTGTATCTCGGGCCTGCTGGCGAATACGGCTCCGCCGATGGACACGCCCAGGTAGTCGGTCGCCACCACAGCACGGCGGCGCTTACCGAGAGAAGGCTCTAGGCAATATGATTCTTATCAGTTATTTAGAGATGGCGGAGGAAGAGGGATTCGAACCCCCGAGAGCCTTTCGACTCTAACGGTTTTCAAGACCGGCGCATTCAACCGCTCTGCCATTCCTCCGTTTTCAATGTTACCTGATTCCTTCGTTTTTCGATGGTGACACCCTGCCGTTTCTTTGGTTCCTGCTGACAATTGATCGCTACCGTCACTCTAATCGGCAATTTCGCGCCCCCGTTCGTATTGCATTCGATTGCGGGTACCGGTCGTGTCGATCGTGTGATCTACACGAATAAATTGTAGTGAGGTGCAAAACAAAGAAAGCGACAAGCGACGGGTGCTTAGAGAGCGCCGAGGCCTCAGGCTAAATAACCCAGAATGAAGCAGGTGAGACTGGCGAACCCGAGACCGAAGATGTTGGCGTACCACCTCGGCGTGAAGCTGTGCATGTCCTGAGAGTATTCGTCGTATCTCCACAGGAGCAAAGCGCAAAAGACAACGCCGAAAGCGGTGCTCCATCCCAAAAGAAGCTTTGCCAGCTTCACCGAGAGACCGGATTGCTGGCCGTTTCCCCCGAACGCGATTGATGCCGCTGAGATGGTAATGGTGATTTGAGTTAATCCGAGATAGTGCTTTAGAAACGGCTCGAAGGTCGCGGTTTCCGCCGATTTGGGAAGAGCTCGGCCCTGAGGCTTATTTGCAAAACAGTCCTGCGGATCGAAGAAAGAGTATTTGGAATGTCGGTGAATAAGCCAGAACCCAGTTCGCCAGCACGCAAAAATCAACACGCCGATGACCCCGATGTAGAAGAAGAATCGGTGGACTGTCAGCCAAGTTATCGCAAAATCCATAAAGCCCTCACTGTAGAATCAGGAGCCGTACTGTCCGAGCAACAATCGTTGCTCATTAATGCACGATCCCCAGCCGAACCCGGTCCAGCCATCCTCGGCGGCCTACAAATGCATGAGCAGGATTGCCCATCGCATGAAAGAAAACCATTGCGGTCCATTCCAGGCCGAGCGTCTCAATCGTAACCTCGTGCCCATGAGCCTTGAATGAACCGGCCACTGTGCGATATTCCCTCTGGATTCCGGAATTCGGGAGTCCGAGGATGCCGGCGTATGAATCGTCGAAGATGCAGTCTGCGGCCCCGGTGTCCAGACGTGCCCTCAACTCGACGCTGCGATTACCATGCGTAAGCCGTATGGGACCAGAATTCCAGCGGGTGTTTCTTCGTAGTGAAGCTCGCCGTCGAATTCGAGCGAGGTCAATCGATCCATCCGCCGGCAAACGGCTCTTGCTCGTCGGGGGAAACGAAAATCAAGAAAGGCGAGGAGTCGCCTTTTGCTCTCACCTCTTCGTAGAGTTGCTTCGGGTCGGAGCCACTGTTTACAACTTGACCACCCTGCAGCACGACCCATTTGCCGATGAATTGAGCATCGGGGTGGGATGCCCACGTCATCTCGGCCGAGCGGTCGCGCGAAGACACCCGGCGAGGCGGGGTGGGTGTTCCATCGCGGAGATACGCCTTGACCGCGCTGGCAATCAGCGCGTCCACGCTGATCCCGAGCGCGGCGGCTTCGGCGCGCAGTCCAGCTTCGATGTCGGGAGCCAATTGGATGCTCATAACTGTCTCAATAAAAGCATAGCGGAGAAACCCGCTGCGCATTCACGGGATGAGCTGATGCAGGCGGAGTATTCCAGACCGCCGCATCGACCGCTCTGTCATCCGACCGCCCATGTTTGCGCCAGCGACGACGGCTTCGTAAACCGAAAGGGATGCTAAAAGTTTTTCGGTCAGATCATTTCGTGCAGATCATGGTTACGAACCGGCCATCCGCGGCGGGAATCTCCCCGATGATCTTCATTCCCGCATGCTCGGAAATGATCCAGCGAATCGCCTCGCGGGTAAACCGGTAGCGAAAATTCAGAAAAATCCGTTCTCCGCGCTCGATGTGAATCTCCCGGCCGCTGGCCACCATGGTCAGATCGCGCGAGGCCTGGAAACGGCGGGTGGTGAGAAATAAGCCGTCCTTCCGGTCGTCCCGGTTTTCAACGAATTTCAATTCGCCGTCTTCCGGTCCGATCCCCACACTCGCCAGCGGGGCCAGCACGAAATTCTTCTGCTCTTCGGAAGGCTCCTGATCGAGGCCGTCCTGAATCCGCGCGTCAACTATCAGAATGTCACCCTTATGCATGCAATCGGCGACATGTTTGGCCTGATCGAGGGGGTCGAAGCCAGCCAGCGTGTTGCCTGTCATCAGGAATAAACGCGGCGCCTCGCTCACATCGGCGGCCAGCATCAGGTGAACAGGGCTTGAAATGTCAGCTTTGATACCGAGCGCCTCGCAATCGTCGTCTTCGGCTCCAGCACAGGCGGCTTCCAGCATGGTCTGGCTGGCATCGACCGGGTAGTACTTTAGTTCGCGGCCCGCCGCCAGCAGGGCTTTCAGAATCACGCGGTCCCTCGAACCGTCGCCCGCGCCGAAACTGATCACCGGAACGCGGTTCCCAAAGGACTTCACCATATCGCCGGCCTTCAATGCCAGCGCTTCCCACGTGGGCCGCAGGCTCTCGTGCGCGACACTCGACAGATCCTTCCAGGCGCGGACCGACAGGGGCGTCCAGTAAAAGAATTTTTCCGGCAGATCGCGGGCCTCCATGGCCTCCGCGAACTCATCGGCGATCTCCGCTTCCGTGAGAAGGACCTCAATTATCATTCTTCACCAGCTTACTCCGAAGCTTTCCGGGAAGCCGCAACGAGACAAAGACGACCTCCCGGCACTAGAATCAAGTCTGTTGTATGAAGACTGGCGCCTGCACCTTCGGCCGGCTCGTCCCGATGATTTCCTTCGGGGCCATGCTGATGCTGTGGCTGGCGCAGGTTGCTTCCGGCGCTTCCGTGGTGGTGACGGGGAAGGTGCTGGACGAAAACGGTGCTCCGGTAAATCAGGCGCGGGTCATCGTGCTCCCGGAAGGCGCGGCCAGCGTTCCCGCCAACCCTCAAAACGCCGCAACTTCCGATCCCGCCGGAGTCTTTCATCTGGAAATCCCTGCAAATGGCAGCTATCGGATAGAAGCCGAACGGGACGGTTATTTTGTTTTTACCAACCCTCGCGTGGCCCTCGATGAAGAGACACCCCTCGAGATTCACATGAATCATCTCAGGGAACTGGCGGAAGCGGTGGACGTTCATTATTCGCCGCCGGTGATCGATCCCGAGCAGACGTCCGATACTACACGCCTGAACAGCCAGGAGATTTTGAATATCCCCTATCCTTCGTCGCAGGATTATCGCAGCGCTCTTCCACTGATGCAGGGAGCTATTCAGGACAACAGCGGACAGATTCATTTCAACGGCGGCAACACCGGCCAGACGAACTACCGGCTGAACGGCTTCGAAGTTTCCGATCCGGCGACGGGCGCCCTGACGGCCCGCTTGAACGTGGATACCGTGCAAACCCTCGAATGGGACTCCAGCCGGTTCTCGGCCGCGGAAGGCAAGGGCTCGGCGGGGGTTCTCGACATCAAGACCGAAATGGGCGACGACCACTGGCGATTCGGCGGCACTAATTTCATCCCCGGCTTCGGCTCGCAGGATGGATTGCACCTCAACCACTGGTCGCCACGCGTGAAGCTTTCCGGCCCGCTGATGAAGAGCCGTCTGTGGCTGAGCACCGCCGTGGATGCCTATTACGTGGTGAACACGGTAACCGGCTTGCCGAAAGGGCAGGACCAGGCCACCAGTTCGACGGGCAGCAATCTCACGCGTCTGCAATGGAACATAACGGGATCGCAGATTCTCACGGCGAGTTTTCTGGGCAACTTAAGCGACAACAACCGGACCGGTCTGTCCGTTCTCAGTCCCGCCGAAACGACGGTGAATATACGTCAGTCGATCTTCATGGGCACCTTAAAGGACCAGTGGATGGTGGGTGGCGGACTCGTCGAACTCGGGTTCGCCGACAGCCGCACTTATCTGCGTTCCTCGCCACAGGGCAATGCGGCCTATGTCGTCACGCCCTTTGGCGCGACCGGGAATTTCTTCACCGATCAGACCCGCAATACCGGCAGGCAGGAGTGGTTCGCCAACGGATTTGTCGCGCCGCTGCACGGCCCGGGATGGCTGAAGGGAACCCACCAGATTCAGATCGGCACGGATGTTGAGCACAGCGACCTCGACCAGAATATCCTTCGCAACGAGTACACGTCCGTACGCGTGGATAATTCGATCGTGCGCGACGTGCAGTTTCTGGGAAGTCCGCAGCAGTTCAAGAATAAGGTGGAAGCTTACGGCTACGTGCTCGACCGGTGGGTCCCGTTTGACGGGCTGCTGCTCGAAGGCGGTTTTCGCACTCAGTGGGATCAGTACACCGGCGGCGCGCCTTTCGCCCCGCGGTTGTCAGCGGCATGGTCGCCCAAGTGGGCGGGTGGCACGAAGTTCGCCGCCGGCTGGGGAGTCTTTTACGATGCAGTGACTCTGGGGATGCTGGCTCTCAGTCAGGAGCAGGACAGCATTTCTACCTTCTATGGGCCGACCGGGGCCATAACCGCCGGTCCGATCAATACGCACTTTGTGCTGAAGCCGGGCGATTTACGTTTGCCGCGTTTTGCCATATCGAGCTTCTCCGCCGAGCGGAAGCTCCCGTTTCAGCTCTACGGAAAGCTGAACCTGATATCGCGGGAAGGGAGCCGGGGGTTCACGTTTCAGGACATCGTGCAAAGTCCGTCCCTGAACCTGTACGTGCTCGATAACATTCAGAGGCAGCGATATCGCGCCGCATCGTTCGCTTTGCGCCGGACGTTTCTTTCGAAGTATCAGTGGTTCGCCAGCTATACGAGATCCGAGTCGCGCGCCAATGCGGTGATTAACTACGCGATCGAGAACCCGATCTTCGCCCCCCAGTCCGGCGGGCCGCTGCCCTGGGATGCGCCGAACCGCGTGCTCGCGTGGGGATGGGCGCCGGTGGAGAAAACCTGGTTCCCGCACTTCATGAGCCGGCTGATTGGCGATACCGATGCTCAGTTGCTCTTCGATTACCGGACCGGTTTTCCGTTCACCGTAACCAATGAGGCCGGGGAGATTGTGGGTGCGCCGAATTCGATGCGCTTTCCCGACTATGCGACCGTAGATGTGGCGCTGGAGCGGAAATTCCCGTTTCGGGGATATCTGTGGGCGTGGCGCGTCGGACTGATTAATTCGCTGAACCGTGCGAATCCGAACGTCGTCAACAGCGACATCGATTCCCCGCAGTATCTGGCTTTTGCGCGCGGACAGAGCCGGGCCGTGAATGTACGGCTGCGGTTCCTGGGCCGGAAGTAAAGCTACTTCTGGACTTCGCCGAGAACGACTTTGACGCGCGAATGAAGACGGCTCTTGTAGCGTGCGGCCGTGCCTGTCTTGATATAGCCCTTGCGCGCAGCCTTGTCCACGAGTGAGAATGTGGACGCCATGATCTGTTTCAAATCCCCGTGGTCCTTTGCCGCGAGTGCGCGCCGCATGGAACGAATCTGGTGACGCAGGCGCGTTTTTGCGAAGCGATTGACTTCGGTGCGCCGTTCGGTCTGCCGGACACGCTTCAGAGCGCCATAGGTATTAGCCATCTATTTCTGTCTTTTCCTTTTAATTTGAGAGGGAGATCTTTCAGGACCACACTCGATCCTACAGAATAACACAGGCTGGTTTCAGCCATTTTTCAGGATCCAATGTTTCACTGAAACGCAGTAATGGCGCGTCACAATACACTGCTGGTGCTTCTGGCCGTCGCGGGAGCTCATGCCGCCGCTGCCCAGACGGTGCAGCCGACCGCTCCGGTAGATACGTCGCCTCTGCCGCCGATTACACTCGACGACGCCCTGGCGCGGGCCGCCAAGTACGGGACGCAGGTCCAAAGCGCGTCCCTCGCCGTAGCGCTGGCAACTGAGGACAGGAAAGTAGCTCGCGCAGGAACACTGCCATCCCTGAATGCGTTCAATCAGTTCATCTATACGCAGGGGAACGGCACACCGTCGGGTGTTTTCGTCGCGAATGACGGGGTCCACATCTATAACGAACAGGCGGTGGTCCACCAGGAATTGCTTTCCGCGTTCCGGCGCGGCGAAATTAATGTCGCTGCTGCAGCCGAAGCCGTCGCCAGGGCCAAAGTCGAAGTTGCGAGGCGGGGTTTGAGCCTTACCGTCGTGCAGGATTACTACGCAATTCTTGCCGCGCAGCGAAAACTCGTGAATGCGCAAACCAGCGTGACCGAAGCTGAACAGTTCCTGGATATCACCCGGAAACAGGAATCCGGCGGGGAAGTTGCGCACGCCGACGTGGTGAAGGCTCAGATTACCCTTCAGCAGCGGCAGCGCGATTTGCAGGATTTCCAACTAGCTCTGGAAAAGGCGAAGATTTCCCTCGGGGTTCTGATGTTTCCGGATTTGCGCTCGGACTTCACGGTTTTCGATGATGTGCAAGAACCTGTGCTGCTCCCGCCTTTTCCCGAGGCGCAGGCAAAGGCAGTCGCCAGCAGCCCGGATCTGCAGGCCGCGCAGGCTGGTGTGCGCCAGGCCGGCTATGAAGTCAATGTCGCCAAGTATGCTTATCTTCCCTCTTTTGGGCTGGACTTCTTTTATGGCATCGATGCCAATCAGTTCGCGGCCCGGTCGGCTGAACGCGGGGACGTTCCAGGCGCGTACCGCCAGAACCTGGGTTATTCAGCTCAAGCAACGCTCAACATTCCCGTATGGAACTGGGGTGCGACGCGCGCCAGGGTGAAGCAGTCGGTAATCAAACAGCAGCAGGCGCAACTCGATCTCACTTACGCTCAGCGAACACTGCAGGGCAATCTGGCCCTCCAGTACAGGGAAGCGCAGGCGGCTCAGGCGCAGATCGATTCTCTGCGTAGTTCGGTGGAACTGGCGCAGGAAAGCGTGCGGCTTACGCTCCTTCGCTACAACGCCGGTGAAGCGGTTGCCCTTGAAGTCGTGGATGCGCAAACCACCCTGGCTCAGGCTCGAAATGCTTATGAGGACGGACTGGTCCGCTACCGTGTTGCCATCGCCAGTTTGCGTTCGATGACAGGAACCCAATAATGATGTCTGCCAGGAATCCGTTCTTCATTGCGATTTGCGCGCTGAGTCTGTTCGCCGGGTCCTGCGGCAAAGGAAAAGATGCGGCGGCCGAGAGCGAGCCACCGACGCCGGTTGAAGTGGGCGATGTCACGCGCGGCCCGATCGACTTGATTGTGGAAGCTGACGCCGTGCTCTATCCCGTGGATCAGGCCAGCGTTACTTCCAAAATCAGCGCCCCTGTGAAACGGGTCCTGGTCAATCGCGGCGATCATGTCAAAGCCGGACAGCTTCTGGCCGAACTGGAAGACCGCGATCTGGTGGCAGCCGCCGCCGAAGCTCGCAGCCAGTACGAACAGGCGCAGTCGGCACTGCAAAACATCAGCGCGGCGACCGTTCCCGAAGACCGCGCCAAGGCGCAGGCAGATGTGCAATCGGCGCAGCAGGCGCTGGAAGCCGCGAAGAAGCTCTATGAGAACCGCGTCGAGTTGCAGAAACAGGGGGCGCTGGCGCAAAAACTGGTCGATGACGCCAAGGTTGCCATGGTGCAGGCGCAGAGCCAGTACGACACGGCGGTATCGCATTTGCGCGCACTCCAGCAGGTGAGCGGCGCCGAACAGATCAAAGGCGCGCAAGCCGCCGCGGCCGCGGCCAAAGCCCACTATGACAGCGCCGCGGTGCAGGTTTCTTATGCGGAGATTCGCAGCCCGATCAACGGGATCGTATCCGACCGGCCAGTCTATCCGGGCGAAATGGCCACCAGCGGCACTCCCATTGTTTCAATTGTGAACATCTCGAAAGTGGTGGCCCGCGCCAATATCCCGCTGAAAGAAGCCGGGTCCATCAAGGCTGGCAAGCAGGCGACGCTGACCAGCCCCGACGGAACACTCACGGGTGCGGTTACGGTGGTGAGCCCTTCGGTGGATCCCAATACCACTACCGTTGAGGTCTGGGTTCAGGCCGATAACTCGGACGAAAAGCTCAAGCCTGGCGGAACGGTTCACGTGGCGATTCGCGCCGACCTGATTCAGGACACGCTGCTGATTCCAGCCGCGGCGCTGCTCAATTCGGACGAAGGCGGCGAAATGGTTTTTGTGGTCGGGAAAGACTCCAAAGCCCACGAGCACAAAGTCACCGTGGGGATTCGGGAAGGCCCGAGAGTGCAGATATTGGGCGGAGTCAACGAAGGCGACAAGGTGATCACGTCCGGCGGTCTGGGCCTCGATGACAAAGCGAAAGTCACCATCAAAGAGGAGTCCGATGACGACGACGATGATGACGACGATTCGGACAAAAAATGAGCGAACCCGATCCTCAGGAGCACTGGACCGCGAGGTTCTCCAAGCCGGTTATATTCGTCATTCTCACGCTGGTTGCAGTTGGCGTCTACCTCGCATTTTCCATACCGGTCGCGGTTTTTCCATCCACTGATTTTCCGCGCATCGTGGTCGGCATCGATAACGGCGTAGCCCCGATCGATCAGATGCAGGTCACCATCACACGGCCCATCGAGGAAGCTCTCAACAGCGTGCCAGGACTTGAGGACGTGCGCTCGGTGACAAGCCGGGGAACGGCGGAAATCAATTTGTTCTTCAACTGGAACGTCAATATGTTCCAGACGCTTCAATACGTGAATGCGGCGCTGGCGCGCATCCAGCCGGATCTGCCGGCAACCGCCAAAGTCACCAGCAACCGTCTGACGTTCGCGGCGTTTCCAATTGTTGGATACAGCCTGACTTCGGATACGATCTCGCAGTCGAGGCTCTGGGAAATTGCGAACTATACGATCAAGCCCCGGCTGAACCGGGTTAACGGCGTGTCCATGGTCGTGCTGCAGGGCGGTCAGGTTCCGGAGTTCCAGATTGAACCCGATCCCGCCAAACTTCTCCAAACGCAGGTTACGGTTCCGGACATTCTCGACGCGGTCACCAAGAGCAATCTGGTGGATTCGCCCGGGTTGCTGGAGCACAATCACGAACTGGTGCTGGCACTGGTGAGCGGCCAGACGAAGACTCCGGAAGAGATTGCAAATATCGTCGTCAAAACGACCCCCGCCGGCATTCCCGTACACCTGGGCGATATCGGCAAAGTGACCCCGTCCGTGATGCCTGTATACACGATTGTGACGGCCAACGGAAAACCAGCGGTGCTGTTGAATCTGTTCCGCCAGCCCGATAGCAATACCGTCAGCGTTACCGATGCCGTGACCAGCGAACTGAATCAAATCCGCAAGACGCTGCCTTCGGGAGTGAACCTGCAGACTTTTTACGATCAGTCCGAAGTCGTGCGCGATTCCATCACCAGCGTCCGCGACGCCATCGTAATCGGCCTCATTCTGGCCGCGATCATTCTGGTGCTCTTCCTGCGTGACTGGGGGAGTTCGCTGGTGGCAGGTCTGGTGATCCCCGCAACCATCGCGGTAACGCTGATCATCCTGAAGATGCTGGGCGAGAGTCTGGACTTGATGACGCTGGGCGGACTTGCCGCCGCGGTCGGCCTTGTAATTGACGACGCCATTGTCGTCGTGGAAAACATTGTGCTGCATCGGGATTCCGGACAGAGCCGCGGCGAAGCGATCCGCAGCGCGCTTCGCGAAATCCGCCGTCCTTTGCTGGGTTCGACAATTACCCCGATCGTCGTCTTCCTGCCGCTGATCACGATTACCGGGGTTACCGGGACCTTCTTTCGCGCGCTGGCAATCACGGTTGGAACCGCGCTGCTGACCTCACTCGGGCTCGCCCTCACGTGGACACCGACACTGAGTCATTACCTGCTGCGAAGCAAGACCGGATCGCATGAGGCCGAATCCGGATTCATCAGGAAGGCCACGAGCATTTACGATCGCGCCCTTCGCTTCGTACTGGCATACCCGCTTGCTCTCGCTGGCGCCAGTGTGGCGCTTATCGTCCTGTCGTATTTCTGTTACGGGGCTCTGGGAAGCGATTTGCTTCCTGAAATGGACGAGGGATCCATTGTGCTGGATTACCTGATGCCCGCGGGCTCCTCCCTTGCCGACACCAATGCAGTGCTCATGGGCGTCGAAAAATTGCTGGTCAAGGTTCCCGACATCGCAAGCTACTCCCGGCGCACGGGTCTCCAGCTTGGACTTGCGGCAGTTACCGAAGCCAATACCGGCGATTTCCTGATCAAGCTGAAGCGTGGCAAGCGCCGTCCCGTCGACGAGGTCATTTCCGAACTGCGCGAGAAGGTCGGGGATGAGTACCCGCAGCTGGATATCGAATTTGCCCAGGTTTTGCAGGATCAGATCGGCGATCTGACCAGTTCGCCCGAGCCCATCGAAGTCAAGCTTTTCTCGCAGGACCCCGCGCTGTTGAAAGAGTGGGGACCCAAGGTAGCCGATCGACTCAAGAAGATCTCCGTAGTGAAAGATCTTAAGAACGGCATCGAGAACACAATCACCGGACCTGCCCTGGTAATGAAGGTGGATCAGGCGGTCGCCGCGCGTGCCGGATTCACTCCGCAGGAGATCGAACTCGATGCCAGCGCACTTCTGCAGGGTGAACCGTCAACCACCCCGGTGATCGTGAACGACCATTCTTATACGATCCGGGTCCGTTTTCCCGAAAACGTCCGAAGCTCGCTGGATCAGATCAAAAACACGATAATCACGAGCACGTCCACCGGTAAGGCTGTCACGCTGGGATCGGTTGCCGGTTTCACGGATGAACCAGGCCAGACTGAAATCCGCCGTGAGAACCTGCAGCGTTATATCGGTGTCACTGGCCGGTTTGAAGGTGTGAGCCTGGGTACAGGCATGGCTATGGTGCAGAAGGCGGTTTCGGGAATGAATCTGCCCTCCACGGTCCGTGTCGTTTATGGCGGCCTTTATGCCGAGCAACAGAAATCGTTCCAGGATCTGCTCGTGGTGCTCGCCCTCGCGGTGATTCTTGTATTCACGGTGCTCCTGTTTGAGTTCGGCAATTTCGCGGCGCCGGTGGCGATTCTGGCTTCGGCTTTGCTTTCCACGTCAGGGGTTTTTCTCGCTCTGCTGGTCACCAAAACGACGTTCAACATTTCATCGTTCATGGGCCTCATTATGGTAATTGGCATCGTGGCGAAGAACGGCATTTTGCTGCTCGACGCCGACCAGCGGTTTCGCGCGCAGGGTTCGAGTCCGCGCGACGCCATGATCGAGGCGGGCGAGCGCCGGCTGCGTCCCATCATGATGACGGCCATGGCGACCATTGCGGGCATGATTCCGCTGTCGCTTGCCCTGGGCGCCGGTTCCCAGATGCTTCAACCGCTCGCCATCGCGGTTATCGGCGGCATTCTGGCATCCATGGTTCTGTCCCTTCTGGTGACGCCGGCGGTTCACTATTTTCTGAGTCCACGGGAGTAGGACAATAAGCGTTTGGACAAACGCCGCCGCCCCGATGTGCTGCCCGACCTGTTAATCGCGGCCGCTCTCTTCATCGGAAACCTGCTGATCCTCGGGCCATTCCTGCTGACGGAATATTCCTCCCAGCCCTGGAACAACGGCTACGTCTACATGGCGATTTCGCGGATGTTCCGCGATCACAAGTGGACCTGGAATCGTTTGCAGTATGCGGGCGCGCCGTTTCACTATTTGTATCCGCCCGCCTTTCACGTTCTGACCGCCTCGTTGCCGTTTGTCTCGATCGGACGCGCGTTTCATCTGGTGACCGCGTCCAGCTATGCGCTGGTGCCGGTCTGTTTGTATATTCTGGCGGTTCAGTTATTCGGATCGCGTCTGCTGGGATTTCTGGCGGCGTTCGCATACAGCGTGTTTCCTTCGCCGGTTTATTATTTGTTGCCGATGTGGAAGGGGCTCGCCGTTCCTTACGCGAACGCGCCGTGGGGCTTCGTGGCAATGGTGGGGTATGAGGAAGCCGCGCATGCTTTCGCGTTCTCGTTTACGCTGCTTGCCATCGCGGCTGCGTGGCGGAACCGCTGGATTCTGACGGCGTTCCTCGCCGCGGTTGTCTTTCTGACGAACTGGCCGGCCATGATCGGGCTCGGTCTGGCGCTGAGCGCGATCGCGGTGCGGCGGGGATTGCTGCCGCTGATCGGCGCGGTGGGAACGGCTTATGGACTATCGGCTTTCTGGATGACGCCCGGTTATTTCGTCTCGTCCACTTTGCTGGACCGAATCGTCATCCGGTATACCGATACTGGCGGACCATGGAATCAGATCACGTGGATTGTACTTGGATGCGCGCTGGCGCTGGCGTTGTTTTCATTCTGGCGACGAATTCCGCCATCGCTGGCACTGGTGCTGGCATGGGTCGCAGTGCTGGGCGCGGTGATCTTTGCCTTTACTCTCGCGAATAATCATCTGGTCCCGAAGCCGAATCGCTACATGCTGGAATTCAACGCGGGCTGCATTCTGACTCTTGCCGGAGTGATTTCCCTGCTGCCTCGCTGGAAGAACGCGGTGGCGCTGGTTGTCCTGGTTACAGGTACGGTTTGGTCTTACGGGTTCTTGTCCAAAGCCTGGACATTTCAACCGGGCGAAGCGAACCCGCGGAGTCTGGTCTCTTATCAAATCGCGGACTGGCTGAAGCAGCATGCGAGTCCGTCGCGCGCTCTGGCCTCGGGAGAACTGGACAGCACGCTGGCTCTTTGGTCCGACGTTCCGCAGGCCGGAGGGACTGGCCAGGACGTCTCCAACTTCCTGATGTTCGCGGCCCAGCGGCAGATCACATTCGGCTGCAGTTCCAACTCCGCAAGAGTCGCCGAACTCTGGCTGCGCGCCCTGAATGTTCGCTATTTCGTGGTTCACGAAAGCCAGTCGCGCGAATATTTTCACTGGTTTTCACAGCCGGAAAAATTCGCCTTTCTCAAGACCGCGCGGGACAACGGAGCGGGCGATAAGATTTACGAGATCCCGGACGAAAACGAGGCCGTGGTGGTCGATCTCGCGGCGCTCAAACAATTGCCGCCGCTGCAGTCAACCGGCGATGCAGCCTTTCTGGAGGCCTACGTGAAATGGGCAGCGGGCAAGCGGCCTGCTGCCATCGAGTGGGATGGGGATGACAAGGCGCACGTCGAGGCGCAGCTCGGCCCTGACGAGGCGATTCTTGTGAAAGATACGCAGGATCGCGGCTGGGGCGGAGATACCGATCCGCTGGGCTTCATGCTGCTGCATCATCCGGGCGATCTGAAATTCAGTGCCGCCTGGGATGTATGGCTGGGGCGCGGCATCACGGTGCTGACCCTGGTTCTTCTTCTGGCCCGCTTTCCGGGATGGAAGATCGCGGCGCTGGCGGTGGTTCCCGCGGTCATTGCTTATGGGTATCTGGTCTCTATCGTTCCCGCCACAGCCAGGGTCGCCGAAGAGGCCTTCGCGCGTCTGCAACCGCCCATCATTAACGCGGGGGGCATCGTAAATGCCGGCGGCGGAATCTATTCGATCTACGGGTTGAACTTCGGAACGAAGGATAATTCGCCCCACGTCTGGTTCGGGGACCGCGAGGCCGAGGTGAGGTATCACGGCGGAGCGCTAATCGTAGTCAAAGCCCCCGCAGCCGCGCCACAACTCGCGTCCGTCAGCGTGGAAGTAAACGGCTGCCGGGGGAATGCTTTTACTATTCCGGTTTCAGCAAGTCCTGCCGAGCCACACGCTCGCCTTTGAACATCACGAACGAGATCGACTCCAGAACTTTGATGTCCTGCAACGGATTTCCGTCCACCGCAAGCAGCGTGGCATCCTTGCCTTTCGTGATTGAACCGAACCGTTGATCGGCGCGCAAGGCTTTGGCGGCATTAAGCGTCGCGGCTCGCAGCGCCGCATCCACCGGGATTCCGGCCTGTACCCAAAGCATCACTTCATGCTGCACGGTTGGTCCGTGGAAGACCAGCATATTCCCCGCATCGCTGCCAGTGACCAGCGTGACTCCGGCTTTGAAAGCGCGCAGCAGATTGTCCCGCGCGACTTCCATATTGGCCAGTTCCAGAGGCGCTTTTTGCGTCCCAAGCGATTTACGCGTGGCGGCCAGCATCTCTTTCGGGACGACCTGCTGGACCAGAGACCGGTTCAGCAGATCCGGGTCACCAGCCGCATATTTCACCAGAGCCTCGCCCACGCTGAGCGTCGGATCGTAGGTCACGCCATCCTTCGCCATGCGGGCGAAATCCTCATCGGGAATGCGCTCGCGCAGGGAACCGTGTTCGATGCCGTTCACATGCGCGTTTAGCGCCTCTTCCACATCCCGGGCGTCGCCGGTATGAACAGTGATCGGCAAACCGTCCGCCTTCGCGGCCCCGGCGATCGCATCCAGAATGCGGGGATCGAGGCTCTTGAATGTTGCCGCGCCGGCGCCCGTTTCCAGAATGGCTTTGATGCCGTCGATCCCCACGGCTTTCAACGCATCCACGTCGTGCTTAGCTTCCTCGGGCGTGCCCGGCATGCGAAGATTCTGCGCCTCGGCCTGTTGCCGCATGGAGGACGGCAGGTTCTTCATGTACTCGGTGCCATGGCCGCCGGGAGCCGTGAACAGCGGCCCAAAAGCAAAGAATTCAGCGCCCTGTTTCTCGCCGCTGTTCACCAGTTCGCGCACCTTGAGTGAGATATCGAGCCCATCGCCCAGACTCCGCACGGCCGTGACCCCGCTATACAAGTAGGCCGCAAGCTCCCGCTCCATCGCTTTCTCCGGATCCGCGTTGGGCGAAAAGGCGGCAACTCCGCCTGGCGCACCGAGATGCACATGCGTATCGATCAGACCCGGCAGTAGCGTCTTGCCGGCCGCTTCTATGGCTTCGGCGTTTACGGCCTTCGGGTCCGGAATATTGCCGTCGTAAATTTCTGCGATCTTGCCTGCCTTGACAAGCACCGCGCCGTTTTCAATCACGCGTCCATCGCCCGTGAAGATCCGGGCGTTGCGAATGAGTTGCGTGCGTGACCGCTGAAAATCGCGCGTGAGAATTTTCGCTTTGGCGGCGTTATCCTTTGCGTGCGCCTGCCAAGTTCCCAGGGCGATAAACGGAAGCAGGACCGCCAGAATCCAGAGCTTCGCCAAGGGTTTGATTTTTTCTTCCTTCTCCCATCGGAACAGCTTCACGGAAAGGAATAATCCGATGACCGTGGTCAAAATCAGCGCGCCCGTCGCTTGCCAGTTGTCGAGCAGCGTCTCGTTGCGCATCATGATCCCCTGCAGCCCGGTCACCAGGTGAGTCGAAGGAATAAACTGCGTGATCGTAAACAGCCAGTCCGGAAGGATGGACAGGGGGAAGGTCGCGCCGCTGAGCAGCAGCATCCCGATGTAAAGGATCTGCACCAGAATCTGCGCCTCCGCCATCGAGTTCACCACCGACGAAAGAATCAGGCCGATGGAACGGATGGCAACCACCCCCAACAGGATGAAGATCATCATGGCGCCGACATGCTGCGGGATCTGCATGCCGTACTTGTTCTGCGCCAGGATCAGCATCATGATCACGAACGGCATATAAACCACAAGGCCGGTCACGGTTGATGCAACCAGCATCGGGAGCGCTGAGATGGGCGCTACTTTGTACCGTCGCAGAATATTGGTTTCGCGATCCTGGACCGCCCGCATCCCCGCGCCCATCATTCCGTTGCCCAGGATGCCGATCACCGTCACCATGGTGAAGACCTGCAGGATCGCGCCGCCCTGTTCGGCATGGAACGATTGCGCAAAGATGAAGAAAAACATGAACGGCATCAGGTAGTTGAAAAAGATCACTACCTTCTGCCGGAAAGCCAGGCGGATGTCGTTCTGGATCAATGCAAGGTAGGCCTTCATTCGCGAAGCCTCTTTCCAGTCAACTCGATGAAAACGTCTTCGAGGGTGGGGCGCTTCAGATGAACATCCTCCAGGCCGATCCCTTCGCTGTCGATCCACTTCACGATTTCCACCAGCGTGCGCGCCGGCTTGGACGAAGCCACTGTCAGTCCCCGGCCGTCATTGCTGAGCTTGGTGCTCGTCGCCTCCGGCCATTGAGGCATCGGGAGTCCAGTCAGGGGCCGTTCGCAGACGATTTCGATGGTGGACTTCCCGGCGCTCCGATCCTGCAATTCCCGCGGACTGCCGATGGCGATGACCTTGCCCGCATCGAAAATCGCCACTCGATCGCAAAGCCGCTCGGCCTCCTCGATGTAGTGGGTGGTCATCAAAATGGTGCGCTTCTCTGACCGCAGTTCTTCGATGAGCGCGTGGATTTCGAGGCGCACCTGCGGATCGAGACCGGTGGTCGGCTCATCCAGGAACAAAAGCGCCGGATCGTTTATGAGCCCCATGGCAATGGCAAGCCGCTGCTTTTGTCCGCCCGACAGCGTCGAGTAAAAAGCCTCGCGCTTGTCGTAAAGCTGCAGGCGTTTGAGCAGATCGTCGGAGCTGAGCATACGGCTGTAAAGCGCGCCGAACAATTCGAGCGCTTCCCGCACGCGGATTTTGTCAGGCAGATTGGTCGCCTGCAGGCAGACTCCGATTCGGTCTTTCAGTTGCCTCTTCTGCTTATCGGGGTCGTAGTCGAGGACGCGGACGTCCCCACTGGTGCGCTGGCGTATGCCTTCCAGAATCTCGACTGTGGTGGTCTTGCCGGCGCCGTTCGGCCCGAGGAGTCCGAATACCTCGCCGGTGGCAACCTCGAAATCGACCCCTTTAACGGCCTCGAAATCGCCATATTGCTTGCGCAGGCCTTTAACAGAAATAGCGTTCATCAGGGCTCGTTCCAGAGTAACGAAAATGGCCTTCGAATTGTTCGCCTAAATCAGGGCTGCTTTGAACTTCGGCAAGCGAATCCAGTAAACGGAGCATAAGAATCTCGCGTTTTAATCCCCATAGAATATGACCATGCCCAACAATCGGTTTGGAAATATTTGCCTGCTGGCAATCCTCTGCCTGCTGGCGGTGATTGCGGTGGAACTCAAAACCGGCCATGTCTATGCCGCAAAAACTTGGCAATACAGCGTTGTGAGAGTGCTCGATGCTCAAGCTCCCGACGCGATCCAAAAGCAAACGCAATCCGGATGGGAGTTGGTATCGTCATCGTTCTGGACGTTTGCCAACCAGACAGGCAATGCCGAGGGTCTGCTTATCTTCCGAAAATAATCGCCCGCCGGAATTTCAAGCAGGCCGTTCCAATTTTATTGATCACCGCTCCGGGTCGCAATCTCGGCAGTGATCGTTTTCAGGAACTCCTCCACGCTGGCAGCCCCGAGGTCCGCGCGCTTCCGGTGACGAACCGACACTTGTCCCGATTCGGCTTCGCGCCCGCCGACCACCAGCATGTAAGGAATTTTCTGCAGCTGCGCATCGCGGATCTTCAGGTTGATCTTGTCGCTGCGGTCGTCCACCGTAACCCGTACTCCCGCAGCTTTCAGCTTTTCGGCAACCTCGTTGGCGTATGGCAATTGTTTATCGGTTATCGGCAGAACAGTAGCCTGCACCGGAGAGAGCCACGTCGGGAATGCGCCGGCGAAGTGCTCGATCAGCACGCCGACAAAGCGCTCCATGGAGCCGAACGGCGCCCGATGGATCATCACCGGCCGGTGGGGTTTGTTGTCCGGACCGATGTAGGAAAGGTCGAAGCGCCGGGGCAACTGATAGTCCACCTGCACGGTGCCCAGCTGCCATTCGCGGCCGATCACGTCCTTCACCACGAAGTCGATCTTGGGGCCGTAGAATGCGGCCTCGCCGGGCTCCGGGCTGAAGGGCACGCCGAGGGTTGCTGCGGCGTCCAGACAGGCTTTTTCTGCCCGGTCCCAGTGTTCCGGCTCGCCGACGTACTTCTCACTGTTGGGATCGCGAAGGCCGACGCGCACGCGGTAATCGTGCATGCCGAGCACGCCGAAAATGATCTTCACCAGCTCGAGGCAGCCTGCCACTTCCTGCGGAATCTGATCTTCGGTACAGAAAAGGTGCGCATCATCCTGCGTAAAACCGCGGACGCGCGTCATCCCGCCCAACTCGCCCGATTGTTCGTAGCGATAGACGGTACCGAACTCGGAAAGGCGAATGGGCAGATCGCGGTAGCTGTGCTGGTCGCTGGCGTAAATGCGGATGTGGTGCGGGCAGTTCATCGGCTTCAGCAGGAAACCTTCGATGTCGCCCTTTTCCAGCCTGTTCGCAAGTTCACCGCAGCTCTTGCCCTCAATGGCAAGATGCGCGATCTCTTCACGGTCGACCAGAGGCGGGAACTGCGAGTCGGCGTAGTAAGGAAAGTGGCCGCTGGTTTTGTAGAGCTCAAGCTTGCCGATGTGCGGCGTGAAGACCTGATGGTAACCCTGGCGCCGAAGGTGTTCGCCGATGAAGTTCTGCAGCTCCTGCCGGATGACTGCGCCCTTGGGCTTCCAGAGGACCAGCCCCTGGCCGACCTTCTCGTCGATGTGGAACAAGCCAAGCTGGCGCCCCAGGATGCGGTGGTCGCGCTTCTTTGCTTCTTCGAGGCGGGTGAGGTACTCGTCCTGCTCCTTCTTTGTAAACCAGGCCGTGCCGTAAATGCGCTGCAGTTGCTTGTTCTTCTCGTCGCCCTTCCAGTAAGCGCCCGCGATCGAGAGCAGCTTGAAGGCTTTGATCTTCGAAGTATCCGGAACATGCGGTCCGCGGCAGAAATCGATGAAATGCGGTCCCAGGGTGTATTCGGAGAAAACATCGCCGGCCCGTTCTTCGATGAGCTCGACCTTCATCGGCTCATTCATCTCGCGGTACTTGGCAAGGCCCTCGGGTTTCGGAATCAGCTGGCGGTCGAAGGTCAGGTTCTTCGCCTGCAGCTCCCACATTTTCGCCTCGATTTTTTCGAGGTCCTCGGGAGTGAAATGCTGCGGACGGTCGAAGTCGTAATAGAAGCCGTTATCGATGGGGGGCCCGATACCGAGCTTCGTTTCCGGGAAAAGCTCCAGGACCGCGGCCGCGCAGAGATGTGCGGTTGAATGGCGGTAAACGTAGAGCGCGTCGGCATCCTTCGTAGTCAGGATCTGCACTTTTGCGTCGCCTTCGAGCGGACGCTTGAGGTCGAAAAGCGCGTCATCGACTTTCGCGACAATCGCGGCATCGGCCAGACGCGGGCTGATGTTGCGGGCGATGTCCAGCGGACTGGTGCCAGGCGGGACCTGCTGAACACTTCCGTCTGGCAGTGTGACCTGAAGATTACTCATAGGGGAAATTTCAGCGTAACACCCGCCGAATACCCCGGTCGCCGGGAGCGGACTGCCTGAATGGACGTTTACGCCGGCCAGTTCCGCAAACGCTAGCGCACGATCCGGAGATCGCTCAATGCAGGCTCGGCGCGGCCCTTCAGTTCGCGCGGGTAACGCCGCCTGTCCGGCGCCCGGAACTTGTGTTTGCACGCAAGACAGAGATATTTGCGTTTTTTGGTGAAATGCATGATCACCCGCTCGATGCCAGTCAGCGCTCTGGTCGCCAGCTGGTCGGAGCCACACTTGTCACACTTCAGGCGTCGGCTGAGGCTCGGCATATTTTTCATATCGGCACGAGTACTATTAGTTCTAGTATTTTTGGAGACAGAGCGCAAGGGTGAGCCGCATAAGGCCCATTCCAGGTCCAGGATTGGTAGACTTACATGTTGCGGGAAGAGACGAAAAATATCCTGATCGTCCGTCTGGGAGCGATGGGAGATATCATCCACTCGCTGCCTGGCGCGGCTTCGCTCAAGCACAGCTTTCCCGCCGCGCGCGTCTCCTGGGTTGTTTCACCGCAGTTCGCCCCACTCCTTGAAGGCAATGGTTTTGTCGACCGTCTTATCGTCTTCCGGCGCAATGAACCGGGGTCGTGGAGGCGTACGAAAGATGAACTGCGCGCCGAGCGCTACGATCTGGCCGTGGACTTTCAGGGCTTAACCAAATCCGCGGTCATCGCTCATCTGGCGCGTCCGGAGCGGCTGGCGGGCTTCGGATCCACTGCGCTGCGCGAGCGCCCGGCCGGGTTATTTTATTCCACCCGCGTGAAAAGTCCGGCCATTCATGTGGTGGATCAGGCGCTGGATCTGGCCGCGGGCGCGGGCGCCAAGCACCTGGTGCGGGCCTTTCCTCTGCCGCAGGGAACACCGGAAGGCAATCTTCCCGAAGCTCCGTTTGTGCTTGCCAGTCCACTGGCCGGATGGACCGCCAAGCAATGGCCGCTCGAATATTACGAACGCCTGGCTGCGATGCTGCGGCAGCAGCTCGGAATGCCTCTGGTTCTGAACGGCGCGCCGGGCACCGTGCCCGAGGTTCCCGGAACTCTAAAGCACGAAAGCGGCATACCCGGTCTAATCGACGCCACGCGCCGCGCGGCGCTTGTCGTGGGAGTCGACAGCGGGCCGCTGCACCTTGCCGCTGCGCTAAACAAGGCCGGGGCCGCCATCTTCGGACCGACGGACCCGGTGCGCAACGGGCCGTATGGCGGCGACTTCCAGGTTTTCCGCATGCCCGGCGCGCGCAGGACTCATCGCCGCGGCACCGTGATCGACGCCTCCATGCGCGCCATCCCGCCCGAGCAGGTTTTCCCGGCTCTGGCCGCGCGCGTCGGGTGTCACGTCTGAGCAATTCATTGAGCGATTCATTGACTTCCAACCGCGCGATGCGCAGACACTGGTTTCCCAAACCCTATGCCGATGCGGTGGCGCGGCTTCGGGTCCCGGCGGGCTTTGTGATGGTGGCGGCATTTGCCTGGTTCTCCCATCCGGATTTCACTTCGCTCGCCATCGGAATTCCTTTGTCGGCATGCGGACTTGCTTTGCGCGCATGGGCCGCGGGACACCTTGCCAAGAATCAGCGCCTGGCGATCTCGGGTCCGTATTCCTTCACGCGTAACCCGCTTTATCTGGGAACGCTGATTACCGCTTTGGGACTTGCTGCCGCGGCTCCCAGTATCGGCTTGGCGCTGCTCTTTTCCGTGCTTTTCGCCGTCGTGTATTTGCCCGCGATCGAACTGGAGGAACAACACCTCATGGCAATCCTGCCGGGCTATGCCGCATTCGCCGAGCGTGTGCCGCTGCTTGCGCCGCGCTGGCCGCGCCAGTTCGGGCCGGACCGTTTCTCGGGCGCGCTTTACCGCAAAAACCGGGAGTACGAAGCTTTGCTCGGCTGGCTGGCTGGGGTAGCATTATTGATTATCAAAGCGAGCCGGGTGCTGAATTAGGAGACTGTCGTGAAACACAGCGTATCGGGATTTTCTGTTTTGTTCGTTGCAGCCATGAGCGCATTTGGCCAGGGGAATAACGGATCGATCGCCGGGAATGTGAAGGATGCGATCGGCCGCCCGGGCGCAGGCGTGACGGTTCAGGCGACCAATGACGCCACGGGCACTGTCTACAAGGCAACCAGCACCGCGCAGGGAGCTTACACGGTGGGTGAATTGCCCGGCGGAAGCTATAGCGTTTCCGCCTCGATGCCGGGTGTAGGGCCATTCTCCACGAAGGATGTAAAAGTCAGCGCGGGGAACGTGGCGCGCGTGGAGGTTGTGTTCAAAGAAGGAACGCAGCTCAGCACGCTGGGTGAAGATTCACTGGCGATCGCCGCCGATCTGAAGCGTCACCATCCTCCCTCGGGACCCGCGCCGCGAACTGCCGACGGAAAACCGGATATTTCAGGAGTCTGGTGGTCACCCCGAACGATCGATCCGGGGAAACCGGAGTTCCTCCCGTCCGCTCTTGCGGTCGCAAAGAAACGCGTGGACGATAACCGCAAAGACAGTCCGCAGGCCCACTGCCTGCCGAATGCCGCGACGAGAATCGGTCCGCTGTATGAGTTCCTGCAGACGAAGGATATTCTGGTGATGATTTCTGACGATGACAGCCCGGGTTTTCACCAGATCTATCTGAACCGGAAAGAGCATCCGAAGGAACCGGATCCGCTCTGGTACGGAGACTCCATCGGCCGGTGGGAAGGCGACACTTTAGTGGTCGACCGCGTGAATTTCGAAGACCAGGTCTGGCTCGACCAGGAAGCGCATCCGCATTCCGACAAGCTGCATATCGTCGAGCGTTATCGCCGCCCGGATCTGGGTCATCTCGAAACCGAAGTGACGGTTGAAGATCCCGGCATTCTGGCGCGGCCATATACAATGAAGCGGGTTTCGGATCTGGCGCCCGGCGAAGAGATCCGCGAATTTATCTGCACGGAAAATAACCGGGATCTGGAACATTTGGTTGGACGTTAAACATGAATAAGCCAAAGAACATCCGAATCGTATTGGGACTGCTGGTCGCCGCTCTGCCGGCCCTCGCGCATCACTCGTTTACCGCGGAGTTCGATGCGAACAAGCCGGTGACTCTGACGGGCACCGTCACCCGGCTGGAGTGGACCAATCCGCATGCCCATCTCTACATCGGCGTGAAGGACGATAAGGGCGGAACGACCGCGTGGGAATTCGAACTGGGCAGTCCGAACGGACTCACACGCCATGGCTGGACCCGGAACTCTTTGAAGCCCGGGGACACGATTACCGTGACGGGTTATCTTGCCAAGGATGGTTCGAAGCTGGCCAATGCGCTGGCTGTCACGATGGCGGATGGGCGCAAGATTTTCGCCGGATCGTCAGGCGAAGGCGCACCCACGCAGTAACAGGCGGCTGAAAAAAAAGTCACGTCCCGAAGAAAGATCCGGGGCGTGACCGTTATAGCTGGTTGAAATACAATCTACTGCGCCGGCGTTGCGTGGAAGCGCCCGGCATAGGCGGCCTTGCCGATGATATGGCCGTCCATCGCCTTCATCAGATCTTCGCGCGAACAGTTGGCCGGAAGGTCCAGCTTCGTGTCGAGCGCATAGAACTCGAAGATGTAGTGATGGAACGGTCCGGGGCCTGCGCCGGGTCCGAAATACGCGCCGGGGTTGCCGCCGCGATTGGCAATGCCGGGGCCGTTGCGGGTGCCGTCGGGAAGATCGCCCGAACCCAGTCCAGCGGGCAAACCTTTGGCCGATCCGGGAATATTGAAGGCGCTCCAGTGCAGCGTGTCCACCGTCGTTTTGTTGGTGGAGTTTTCGATATCGTGAAAGATCACGGCGTAAGATTGCAGAGCTTCGGGCGCAGTGGTCGGCTCGGTCCCGAGGTTCCAGTGGAATTCGAAATCGGGTGATTTGTTCCCGCCGCGGCCTGCATTTCCGACGGGCACTTCACCGCCGTCAGGGAAAGCCGACGACGTTACCGAGAGCACCGGACGCGGCGGACCGCCTCGACCACCGGCGCCACGCCCGCCGGCGGGGGCCTGTGCCATCGCAAACGCAGCGGACGATATGACGACGATTGCCGAGCGCAGAATTGTTTTTGATAACTTCATTCGCATTTTCTCCTCAATAGATCCTTCTGAATCTCAATGTGTAGTTTATACGAAGATCACGTCGCCGCGCCCCCGCGTTACAATACGCGCGTAATGCGCTTCCTGATTACAATCGTCAGTCTGATCGTGCTTTTCGCGCCCGCTGGCCGCGCCCAAAATCCGCCCGCAACCCCAAACGACCTGGTCGATTTTGAAATGATGACGTGGCCTGAGGTGAAGGCCGCGATTCATCAACAGGGCAAGACCACGGCACTGGTCTACAACGGCGGGACAGAACAGCGCGGGCCGCAGGCTGTCAATGGCGGCCATACCCTGATGGCGCGGGCCACGGTCCACGCCATCGCCCTCAAGCTGGGCAACGCGATTGCCGCACCGGTGATGCCATTTTCGCCGAATAACGCCAGTGCCGAACTGCCGGGCACCATCGGACTCACCCCGGAGTTGTTCGCCGCCGTGAACGAACAGGTTGCCGAACAATTGATCAGGGACGGATTCAAGAGTGTGGTGTTGATGGGCGATCACGGGGGCGGCCAGAACGAACTGCGGGCCGTGGCGGCACGGCTCCAGCGGAAATATGCCGGCAAAGGCATCCGGGTGGTCTTCTGCGGGGACGTCTACCGGAAGGCGAATGACGACTTCGACAAATGGTGCGCCGAGCACGGGTACAGCTTCGGCGGACACGCCAACATTCCCGATACGTCGGAGATGATTTACCTCGGCGCCGATAAACGCTGGGTGAGGATGAACCTGCTGCCGGGCGCGTTGGGCGACCCCGAGCCGGCCCCGGGCAAACCCGCGGTGCACAAGATCAACAATGAAATCACGGGCGATGCGCGGCGCTCATCGGCGGAACTCGGCAAACGCCTTTTCGATATGAAAGTGGATTACGCGGTGAATGAAATCCATCGCCTGCTGAAATAGCAAACGCTCGCCGCTACCTGGAGATCCCCTCCCCGGTTTGTGCCGGACCCGAGCCCGGGAGTGCGCCCACAAAAGCCTCGACTGCAGCAGATTTTTTCGCGGCGCGCCGGGTCAGAATGGCTGAATTGCTCAAATCGTTCCCGTACAGTGCGGCGTTGGTTGCTCTGTCTTCGCCAATCGTGGATCCCGCAATGTTAATCCCGCTGATCCCTGTTGACGACTGCTCATACGTCAGGATTACGGCATCCCTGCTCTGTTGGCTTGCCTGATCCGCTTGCAAAGCCCCCGGAGCGGTTCGCGCGTCCGTCCCCAGCAGTTCCTCGGCGCTGCTGAAAACCGAGATCATTGAGGGATCAATCGTCATCAGGATCAGGTCCATGGCCTGTCCCGCGACCGGCCAGTAAACACCTCCGCCCCGGATCGAGATAGCGGCGGGATCGCTGAACGCCGCGGCTATGCCGGATCTGCAACTGACGAATCCCTTCTCGGCGGCGTCGGTCTGGTCGGCATCGCGGCGTGGGAGCACACCTACACAGATCGCCTGATCGAGCAGCTTCTGCGCGGCATCCGGGGCGGCGCGCCGAAAACTCTGCAGAGCCTCGGCGGACTTTGTGAGCCGCTGCTCCGCTGAACTCCCAGGCGTGTTGACCTCCGCGCGGATGACGCCTCCCGGCGGGCAGATCCCGCTAAGACCGGACAGAAAAATGGCGAAAAGAACAGGATTCGAAATATTCATGGCGAACACGGCCTGCGGCTAAACCTTTCTCAAGTGGGACTGCTTCCCCATATTCGCGCGATTCGCTGCGGTCTGACAACCGAGCCCCGGAATCCCATGCTGCGCATCAGGGTAGGATTGTTCGAACGTGGCCACACCCGCATTGGCGTCCCGGTTAGCGGGTCTGTAACTCGTTCTTCCATCCCGGCGCTCACGGGCGCCCGTGTTGTCCTCGCCTTATTTGTCGTGTGTTTTCATTTCGGCCAGGGAGTCTGGGCGCGTTCCCCCGTCGTTATGCGGAACTTCGCGGGAAGCGGTTATGTCAGCGTCAGCATGTTTTTCCTGCTGTCCGGATATGTCCTCGCTTACAACTATCTGGGCGGGCGCGTGACAGGCCGTGGCCGTTTCTGGATTGCACGCATCGCGCGAGTCGCCCCCGCCTACTGGCGCTCCGTTCGACGCGCTGACGCAGGAGAGCATCACTCACTACGGCCTGAATCCGGTCGCGCACGAGTTCCGGAGTTTCCTGCGCCGGGGCGCCTACCGGATTTTCATGTACAACCCTTTCGCGCACCTGCCCGTATTTCTGCTTGGGATGGCGCTGGGGCGCTACAAGGTGGCATTCGCGTCGGCCCCGACCACTTTCAGGGCCAGGCTTGTGCCGCATGCGGCGCTTCTTCTCATCTTTGGCTTGCTCGCAATCAGTGGATCGATGCCGCACCTTCTGCTGCACAACAGCCTGATCGCGGTGGCTTTCGCCGGATTTGTTTATTATGCGGAGGCTCTGTGGGGACCGCTGGCCCGATTGCTCACAGCTCCCGTAACGGTCCTGCTGGGCGAAGCCAGTTATGAGATCTATATTCTCCAGATGCCTTTGGAGCGCCTATACGAATTCATGCTGCGTCTGTTTCACCGGGGCTCACACGACGGCCAACTGGCCACTCCGGTCGTGCTGATCGGATTCCTGGTGTTGCTGTGCGCAACCGCGACGATCGTGTTCCTGAAAATCGAGCGCCCGGCCAAAGATTTTTACGAACGGCACTAACGAAAATATGGCCGATAGCCGAACCTACTTTGCCAGGCTCAGGTGTCCAGGATCTCCCGGCCGCAGCGGACTCGTGAACTTTTTCCCCGCGTCGCGCAGGTCGCCCATGATGTTGTCGCCCTCCGGCTTCGCGCCTCCGTGGACCCAGGCCGCGAGGTCATCGAACGCGCGCCCTTCCTCCTCCGCGTTGAAGCCGCAGTGTCCCGCGATCCGGTAAATGCGCTGGACGAGAAGATCCTGCTTGCCCGCCTCTTTCACCGCCTGGTTCAGCGTTCGCTCCAGGTGAATGGGTACGAACAGGTCGCCTGTGCCGTGCATGGTCAGGAGCGGGCGTTCGATCTTTCCGTCGAAGGGGACAAGCTCCGCGTACGGCCCCGAGGCCGCGCGATATGTCATGTCAGACTGCTTCACGCGCACCATCGAGTTCATGCTGTTGCCGGAAAGGCCCATCGCCGCGTCGATCGCGTAGGTGTAGTTCTTGTTGGTTGTGACGGCGCTCGCCGGCGCTTTTCCGCCCGACATCGAGGCCGCCCCGCCGGTCACGTTCCCGGCAAAACGTCCGCCCGATGCCAGCCCTTCAGCAGCGAATGGACGCGGACCGCCGCTCAGGTCGATCTCGATATTTCCCATAGCCCGGCCTTTGTCCGTGTAGTTCGGCGGCGCACCGAAGATCTCGTTCATCTTTGCGCCGGCCTCGCGGGTATTGCCACCTTCGAATTTCAACCCGCTCACAACCTCCGCCGCAGCCGAGGTTGCCGTGAAATAGTCGAACAGCTCAGGACCCGCCGCGCACATCGCGAGGCCACCGGCGAATGCGGTCGGATATTTGTGCATGCCGAGCACCGTGACGTGTCCGCCCATCGAGGTGCCGGTGAGATACACGCGCGTGGCGGCTCGTCCAGAGTTGAATTTGGTGAAGAGATCGACGAGTGCCATCGTGTCGAGTAATCCCTGCCCCGGTACATAGCCGTTGCAGCGATAGCTGGATGCTGCCCACGCGTAACCCTCTTCAATGATGTGTTTGCGAAAGAGCGGCTCGCCCACGCGAAGCTGTGCGCCCCGTCCCGGACCGGCGCCGACGAAACCGTGCGCGCTCAATACGAGTTCCCCGTTCCATTTGTCCGGAATCTCGACGTGATAGAGACCGCCGTCGTATTTTCCGAAATAGGCCTTCGCGCCAGGAAGCGCCTGGAATGTGGGATCGTTCGGTTCCCAGGTCTGTGTGCCGCAGGGGACCGGCGTGATACCGGAGGGTCCGGCTGCGAGGGCTGACCCGGTATGCCACCCAACCATGACAGTCGTGGCGAAGAGAAGGACTCGAATGCGCATTTTGTCAGGCTATGCGCGCGGCGACACGGTGTCAAGGGGTTCTGATATCGGATATGCTATTGGTGACCGCGAGGAGCCCCCTGCCGCGCCCTCACGTAAGGAGAACTTTCATGAAGACTGTATTGTTCCCGCGAATTGCCCCACGTTTCGCGATGCTGAGTGCACTGGCCACCGCGGCCCTTCTCTGCAGTCCGGCATACGCTCAGACGCCTCTCGCCGTGCCAGGCGCGCCCGTCGCGCGCGACGTCCCCGGCGCAAAGGAACTGCCGGACCCCAACACCACCTACAAGGTTGTCTTTTCCATCGGCAAACCGGCGCCGGAGGCTGGCAAAGCCAATCCTGCGCTCACCTCGATTGCCAACTACGTGAATACCCTGGCGAAGTACGGGGTTCCGCCCGAGCATCGCAAGATCGTGGTCATGATCCACCATCGCGGAGAGGGCTGGCAGATGATTCTCAAGAATGACGCATACCGCCGCACCAGCGAAGGCGCCGATAACCCCAGCCTGGAGATGATCCAGAAGCTGCAGAAAGCCGGCGTCGAGTTCCGCGTCTGCGGTCAGCTTGTCGTGGGCCGCAAGATCAATCCCGACGACATCCTGCCCGGATTTCAGACCGATCTGTGGGCTATGACCAGCCTGATCGATCTGCAGATGGCCGGCTACGTCCACATCGCGATGTAAGGCAGCCGCACGGCATCAGGCAGGCTCGAATTCCTCTGAATTCTCGAATTGCGCGGCGTTGAGGTCCACGCCCTCCCAGCGCGCGACCACCGCTGTCGCCAGGCAATTGCCCAGAACGTTGAGTGAGGTACGCCCCATGTCCATGAGCGTATCCACGCCGAGCAGCAGCGCGATTCCCTCCACTGGGAGGTTGAAAGACGCGACCGTCCCCGCGAGGATTACCAGCGCCGAACGGGGAATTCCGGCCGCGCCCTTACTGGTCAGCATCAGAGTCAGCATCATGATCAACTGCGTCGAGAATGCCAGATGAATTTCCGCCGCCTGCGCCACGAAGACCGATGCGAGCGAGAGATAGAGGGTGGTTCCCACCAGATTGAAGGAATACCCGGCCGGCAGCACAAATGCCGCGATGTGATTGGGCACGCCGAAGCGTTCCATGTTCTCCAGCGCCAGGGGCAGCGCGGCCTCGCTCGATGCCGTTGAGAACGCGATCAGAAACGGTTCACGCACGAAAAAGATAAAGCGGCGGATGGGCAAGCGCGCCATCGCGGCGACGGCGCCGAATACAACCGCGATGAACAGAATTTCGGCCACGTATAGAGTCAGAACCAGCTTGCCGAGGCCGATGAGCACCCCGATACCTTTCGCCCCGACCGTGGCGGCCATCGCGCCAAACACTCCCAGCGGCGCCAGATACATCACGTAGTGCGTGTACTTGAACATGATTGCCGAAAGCGACTCGCAGAAGGCCACTACGGGCCGGGCCTTGTCGCCGATGGATGCGCACGCGACTCCGAAAAGGAACGTGAACATCACGATTTGCAGCACTTCCCCTCGCGCCATTGAATCGAAAATACTGGTCGGGAAGACGTGTTCGAATATCTGCGAAAGACTGGTGCCGGTCTGGGCCAGCCCGGACGCGGCGCCCTTTTCGAGGTGCACGCCGACACCGGGTCTTGCCAGGTTCACGGCGGCCAGTCCGACAAACAGCGCAATCGTCGTGATGACTTCAAAATAGAGGAGAGCCTTCCCGCCGATGCGGCCCATCGTCTTCAGGCTTCCAGTGCCGGCAATACCCACCACGAGGGTCCCGAACAGCAGGGGAGCAATGATCGATTTGATCAGGCGCAGGAAGACGGTCCCGAGAATCGCCATTTCCTTCGCCGGACCAGGCAAAGCGACACCGAAGACGATACCGGCCACGAGGGCTATCAGAATCCATGCGGTCAGCGAGATCTTTTTCACAGCGATGTCCGTGCCTCCAGGCTTTTTCGATCAAATGCAGAATTAGATTTGCCGAAGGGTTCTGGGTGCGGACAGGGCTTCCAGGCGGCGGTTGCGGAAGGCAACCGCCCCCACATCGGGCCGCGCTATTTCGACCAGGGCGGTACGATGCCGTTGACCCGCGAATAGGCGATCAACTGGCCGAGGTGTTCGTGCTGATCGTTCAGCGCCATCGCAATCGCGCCGCGCTTGTTGGTCTCCCGGCCGAACATTTTCACGGGCGTGTTGAGGTCGCTGTCGGAGAGCCCCTCGATCGCCTTCTTCAGATTCGCGTAGGAGTTCTTGATGGCTTCCTGCAGCTTCGCCGGGTCGGTCACGGGAGCGGGACGCGGTCCCGGCGCCGCACCGGTCAGCACACCGGCTAGCAACCCGTTCTCCATTACGATCAGGTTCAGTACGTCCGCGGTCGACCGCACACCCTGGCCGGGCCGGTAATCATATTTGCTGTCCATCACTTTGGCCAGTCCGCTGAATTTGCCGGAAAGCGTCCCCACATCGCCGCCGAACGATGCCTGCATAGCCGCCTGCTGGGCATAGAGGCCCGAGGCAATGAAACCAGCGCCCATCACGAGGAGGCACGCTGCGCGTTGAATACTTTTTGTCTTCATGGTTTCCTTGAATTATCGCTTAACTTTTGCCGGCGGCTTAGTTGTAAGCCGGGTTCTTCCTCAGGCTGATCATGTTTCCCAGCAATCTGTAAGCTCCCGGTACACCGGAAGGCAACTGCCGGTAAATGGCAAAGGCGTCGTAGATATAGAATCCCTTGCCATACCGCGCCACCAGTAGTCCGCCCTTCTGTTCGTCCTGCTCCGGATCGTGCGTCTCCACCAGAGCCGTATAGCGCGGGTCCCAGGACTTCATGAAGCCGTGGCCGCGCTCTTCTTCCCAGCCTTTGAAATCCTCGGGAAGGATCTTGTTCGGCCATCCGAACAATGGATTATCCGGTTCCAGAAACTTCACAGCCGACGCTTCGTCCACGACCTTCTGGGGATTCGAACCCAGCTCGAAGGGATAAGGTCCGTAGTTGTGATCGAAGTCCTGCAGGTTGTACTGAACGATGAGAACGCCGCCGTTCTTCACGTAGTCGAGCAGACGTGCGTTAGCCGATTTCAGATCGTTGCGCACGGCGTAAGCGCGCACCCCGAGAACAATCGCATCGTAGCCGGACAGGTCGCCCTGCGTCAGGTCGCTGGTGGCCAGCACGCGAACTTCGTAACCCAAATTTTCGATGGCGCGCGGGACCTCGTCGCCAGTGCCGGGCAGGTACCCTAACCGCAGACCCGAGACCGTCTTGATATCCACGCCGGTTGCGCGATAAGTGGCGGCGGTATAGAAGGGGTAATTCCGAACGCCCGGATAGCCGGCCATCTGGTAACCTTCGCTGTACTGGTGGCCCTGATACTCGGCCGTCGCTGAGATGGTGTAGGTTTGGGCCTTCACGTTCGAGGGGATCACATCGAAGGCGATCACGCGATCTTCGCCGTCGCGCGCCATGCTGAACGGCGCTTCGGCGGGTTCCGAGCGCCACCCGGCGGGCAGCGTGAGCCGCAACGTCCCTTGGGCGGGTCCTTTGACATTGCTGTGAACCGTGGCGGTCAGAGAAAGGGACTTCGCGGTAAGCGGCAATGCTCCGCCCGGAAGACCAAGACCTACCGAGATGGCTGGCGCCACCATCAACGGCTGCAGAACCTGACCGGTTCCCGCCACCCGTTCGGATGTCTGCACCACCTGTTCCATTTCGAAAGGAATCCCGCGGTAGACGAACCTGGCGTGCGCGGTAAGCGGATAGGGCGCCGTCGGGAGATTGAGATAACGGGGATCGAGAAGATCGTAATAAGGCTGTTCGAGGGAATCGCGTTTGTAATAGGGCCGCGTGATCGCGGCGTCTTCCGGCGTCTTTACCGCCATGCGCCACAGGGTGTTTTTGCCCGGCGCAAGATCATGCGACGGATTGCCCTGCGGCTCCATGTTCCAGTTCTTCCCGTCCGAAGGGGCCAGCGTGACGCCATCGAGGGTTACGGACTCGGTACCCAGATTGGCGGACGTAGTCTCCACAGCGAATGCCTGCCCGGGAATGGCCATAGTGAAAGCCGCGTTGCGCATCATGCCGGCTCCGCCTCGGCCTCGTCCGCCACCGCCGCCGGGTTCAGGCATCTTGACTTGGGACGAAACAGCTGTCTGAAAGGAAAGCTCGAGCGATGCGGCGAGAGCCTGCTGGAACTGTTTTTCCTTCAAACCGAGCTCAAACAAGACATCGCTTCTGCCGGGTTCAGCGAGGCGGCTCGATCGAACCTGCGTGCTTAGATCGCGGGTGGCTTTGAGGCCATCGGCAAGAAGGGGCGCGATCGCCCCGGGCTTCTCTATCGAGTACTGCGTGAAAGCCTCATCCGCCCTGGCTGAAATCGCGGCCAGACCGGTTTTCAGAAATTGCGTATCGCCCGTAGCGAGCGTCGCTATCCCACTCAGGCTGACATCGATTCCGTCGAAGAATGTCTTTTCCCGATCGGTGGTCTTCACGCGCGAGCCATACCGGTGATAGGTGGCGGACGAGGGTGCAGGCACAGGCAGCGTGCCGCCCCCGTTCTGTGATTTCTGCAGGCCCCAGCCTTCCCGCGCAATCTGTGTCGCGGTAAGCCCTGTCCCGGGGATGATTTTGCTTTCGTCGATCGTGACGTTTACGGGCGGTTTTTCGGTGGTCCATTGCTGCGCTACGTAATCGAAGAAGCGCACCGGCACGAACTTGTCGATTGCGTAGTCATACATGCCGTCTTTCGTAATTTCGAAATTCGGCGACCGCGCATATACCTTGAGCGGTGACCAGGGCCGCAGACCCTCCCGCAGCTGTTCCGGAAATTTTGCCGGATCGCCGGCAGCTACCCAGGCTTCCTGCGCCATCTGTCCGGCGACCTGATGATTGCCATGCCCGTCAGTCGCGTTACCGGTGAAGACGGACATCACGACCAGCGGGCGGGTCATGCGGATCACGCGCACCACGTCTGCCAGAACGCGGTCATGTCCCCACTTTTCGAGAGCCTCCTCGCGGGTCTTCGAGAAGCCGTAGTCAATGGTGCGGGTCCAGTATTGTTCCACCCCGTAGTACCGGTCGGCCTGGAGAAGTTCCTGCGTGCGGACGAGGCCCATGGCGTCGTAGGTGTCGCCACCCATTTCATTCTGTCCTCCCTCGCCACGATTGAGCGTGAGCTGGACGGCCCGCGCGCCCTCGCCGCGGGTTTCCTGGACCAGCATGCCGCCGTCCTCGTCATCGGGGTGCGCCACCACCAGCGCGAGACTAGCCCGGGTGCGGATTTCGCGGAGCAGTCTTGCCAGCCCCGCGGCGCCGCGATCCGGCGCGATCGCGAGGGCATCGGCATCGGCTGCCAACTGGTTGACGGCAATGCCGGAAACGAGCGCGAATAGAATACCGGAGGCTAGAAATGCGTGGGATTTTCGTATAGCATTCTTCATGAGCGTATAGTTACAATAGTCTTACACAAGGGGTTACCACTGAGGTTTGAAACGCTTTCGCGCGCGATGCAGCCGGCAGCGGCCGGACGCAGACTTTCGCCGCGTGTCTCAAATCGTATTACTCCGCAGCAGTTCACTTCGAATTCAAGGAGTATCACAAATGAATTTTCGTCCACGTCAAGCCGCCCGGCTCATGTTAATTGCCGCGCTCGCCTCATCATCTATTTTCGCTCAGACGCAGGCTATCAACGGCGCCATCCGGGGCCGGGTCACGGACCCCGCCGGCGCTCCCGTTCCCGGCGCGACGGTTGACGCAGCCAGTTCCGATACGGGGCTGCAGCGCTCCTTCCAGACTCCGGAGGACGGCTATTTCGTATTCCCCAATCTGCCACTCGGCACATGGTCGGTGACCGTTAAGAAGGAGGGCTTCGAAACCCTTCACGCCACGGACATCGTGCTCAACGCCGGCACCCAGGCGGAAATCGACGCGAAACTGGTGGTGGGTCAGGTAAGCACCTCGGTCGAAGTGACCGGAGGCGCGCCCGTCCTCGAACCGAGCCGTCTCGAAACCGGCCGCACGATCTCGCACGAGGAAGTAGACAATCTTCCGCTGACCTCGCGCAATCCCTACAACTTCATCATCTTTCAACCCGGCGTCAGCGGCCACCCGAACGCCGAGCTCGGGATTCCGCGAACCATCAATACCAACGGCCTTCTCGACCGCATCAATTACCAGATGGATGGCATGGTGAACACGGAAAGCGATCGCTACGGCCTCCGTCTCTTCCCGATTTCGGACATCTATGTCCGCGAAGTGCAGACGGTCTCCAACAGCTTCGCCCCTGAGTTCGGGGGCACTTCCGGCGATATCTTCAATGTCATTACCAACTCCGGGTCCAACCAGACCCATGCCGAGTTCTACTACATCGGACGGCCCGTGGACGCCAACGCGCGGCCCACACTCCTCGCATTGAACCAGCCGAAGCCCGACCTCACGCTTACCGACTTCGCCGTAAACGGCTCGGGGCGGATCATCAAAGACAAGCTTTTCATCTTCGGCGGATACGAACATCTCACGCGCGGTCTGCCGACCCCGAACACGATCGATCCGACTCAGGCGGCCCAGATCGGGATTTCGCCTTCCCTGCTCGTCACCGCGCCCTCGGTTCAGCATGCGCAATTCCTGAATTTCCGTGCGGACTGGATCATCAACTCCAAGAACCAGGCTTTTATCCGCTACAACTACTTCCGGAATACATACCCTTTCAACACCGCGGTAGGCGCCAAAAATGCACTGGACGTCGCGGCGGACTTCCGTGACCGCGCTCACATTGGCGGTTTTCAGCTGCTCACGACGTTTACGCCCAACGTGCTGAACGAACTCCGCGCTTCCGATCCTTACCGGAATGAGGCGCATCTCGCCGACCCGCTAACCGCTACCGGCGTGCAGATTGTCATCAGCGGCATCGCGACGTTCAACGGATCCAGCGCCATCGGCGATCACTTTGCCGAAAAGATTCCCAGCGTGAGCGATAACCTTACCTGGATTCGCGGCAGCCATACGTTTAAGGCTGGGTATGGCTTTGAGGCCATTAACGATAATCAGGTGGGCAACGTTTACAGCCGGTACACGTTCTCCGACATCGCTTCTTATCTGGCCGCCAAATCGGGCGCCAAGCCGTTGGGCTACAGCACCTATGCCACGGTTCTGGGAACGCCCGGAACGCATTACAATTCGCTGTTCCAGGACTTCTTTATTCAGGATTCCTGGAAGCTGCGATCCAACATAACCGTGAACTACGGGGTGCGCTATGACCGGTTCGCCGGGCCTCCCGGAGAAGCGAATGCGCCGTTCGCATATACCCAGCATTTCCGGACTCCCGACGGGAACTTCGCGCCGCGCCTTGGCCTCGCATGGTCTCCCGACAGCCGCACCGTGGTGCGCGTGAATGCCGGCATCTTCTATGAAGCGCCGCCCACCAACCTCTGGTACAACGCGCTCGCCAACGACGGTTCCTCGCGTTCGTTCGTCAGTACGCTCTCGCCGAGTTCCCCCGGTGCGCCGTCTTTCCCCGCGGTGCTCGCTTTTATTGCGGGAGCGGCGCCGGTCACCCCTGCAATCACGGTCGTGACGCCGAATTTCAAGAACGCCTACACGATAAATGCGAACCTTCAGATTGAGCGCCAGCTCAGCAAGAGCGACAGCCTGATGGTTGGATACACGCATACCGGCGCCCGGAACCAAGGATATCTTCGCAATCTGAACCTGACCAACCCCACCGGCGTGCTTGCCGATGGACGGCCGATCTTCTCCACCTCGGTCTCTTCGCGGGTCTATCCGCAGTTCGGCAATATCACGATGCAGGATATCGGCGCCATCGCCGATTACGAAGCTCTGCTCGCCCACTACAAACACCAGTTCTCGCATGGATACACAGCCAGCGTCTCCTATACCTGGTCGCACTCCATCAGCGACGCGCCGGATGCCAACAGTTTCGAACAGAACCTCGCCATCGAAGACCCCACCAACCGGTCCCGCGACCGGGGTAACAGTTCCGTCAACAGGCCGCAGGCGCTCACCGGCAGTATCTTCATGCAGCCGACGTTCAAGCTGAATAACGCTTTCCTGCAACGGCTTGCGAACGACAATCAGCTCACCCTGCTGGCCAACGTCTCCTCGGGCGACGAAGTCAACTTCACGTCCAACAAGAATCTGAACAACGACACTCTCGCCACCAGCCGGCCCCTATACCTGGCCCGCAACGTGGCGCGCGGAGCGAACGTCTATCAGTTCGATGCGCGCTATACCCGTACCTTCTTCAGGTTCCACGAACGGTTCCAGCCGAAGTTCTTCGCTGAAGTGAACAATATCTTCAACCACAAGAACATCACCAGCTACAACAGCACTCTGACTGTGGATTCAACGGGAGCGGCCGTAATCCCCACGGTGCTGGTTCCGACATCGACGGTTCTCGAGAGCCGCATCATTCAACTCGGCCTTCGGGTGGACTGGTAGTTGGCGAGCAAATTTCCAGCGCCTGTCTACGCGGAAACAGTACTTAGTCACAACTTTCGGGATGCGCAGCGCTTCTTTTTCGAAGCGCTGCTTGAAGTCAACTACGCTCACACTTTAATGCTGGCCCGGCAGGGGATCATCCCTGCCGAGGCGGCGCGGGCGTGCCTGCTCGCCTTGGAGAACGTCGACCGCAAAGAGATTCTCAGCGCGGTTTATGACGGTGAATTCGAGGACCTTTTCTTTTTTGTGGAATCGCGTCTGGAAGCACTGGCCGGTCCGGATGCCGCTGGCCGCATGCACACGGCGCGCAGCCGCAACGATCTTTGCATCGCGCTTTACCGGATGCGCGCCCGCGTGGAAGCGCTCGAAATCCTTTCGGACGTTTCGGCGCTGACGGACGTCCTGCTCGGTCTGGTCCGGCAGCATGCCAAAGCGCTGATGCCCGCATATACGCACACCCAGCCCGCGCAGCCGACCACGCTGGGGCATTACCTGATGGCCTATACGGAGGTGCTGGGGCGCGATGCCGTGCGCCTGCAGGCCGCGTTCGCCACGATCAATCGCTCCCCGCTGGGCGCCTGCGCCATCACAACCACCGGCTTCCCCATCGACCGCCAATACACCGCCGGAATGCTGGGATTCGAAGGCCTGCAACTCAACTCGTTTGGGGCGATTGCGGCGACCGATTACCTCACCGAATTCGCCGCAGCGGTGGCGGGCACGATGGCGAGCCTGGGAAAGTTCGTGCAGGATCTGTTGCTCTGGTGCAATCCGGCGCTGGGCTTTCTCCGGCTCAACGACGCCTGGGTTCAAATTTCCAGCATCATGCCGCAGAAGCGCAATCCGGTCCCGCTGGAACATACGCGCATTCTGGCCAGCCGGGCACTGTCGGAAGCGCAGGCCGTTTTCACATGCGTCCACAACACGCCGTTCGGAGACATCAACGATTCCGAAGACGACATTCAGCCGCTTGTGTTTACGATGGCGGGCAGTGCGCAGCGCGCGCTCCGGCTGCTGTGCGGAGTGCTGGCGGACGCCGAATTTCAGACGTCCCGCATGGCGGAGCACGCGGCAGCGGACTTCCTTACGGTGACTGAACTGGCCGATACCCTGGTGCGGGCGGAAGGTCTGAGCTTTCGTGATGCGCACCATCTGGTTTCCGCCGCGGTGAAGCAGTTGAATTCCGTCTACAGTCCGTCAGCCATGGCGGCAGCTACCCGCGATCTCGCCCCGGGGGCCATCGGCAGAGATCTGCAGTTGTCTCAGGCCGATCTTGAAGCCGCTCTGGATGCGCGGGAGTTCGTGGAAAAGCGCGATATCCCGGGTGGCCCCGGCGCGCTGGAGTCCGCGCGTGAACAGGCGGAGACAGCGCATCGCGGTGTGCAGGCCTGGATCGAGGCGAAGCGTGACCTTCTGGCCCGGTATCCCGAGAAGATCCGGGAAGCGAAGCAGATTCCGCCCGGCTAGAAGCGGAGCTTGCCGGCGAACTCGAAATCCCTCGGATTGCCCGCGCTTGTAATCGTGCCGAACGCCGCGCTTCCGAACGAAGCATTTGGATCGTTCAGCGGCGGCGTATTGGAAACGTTGAAGACTTCGGCGCGGAATTCGAAGCTCATCCGTTCCTTTATCCGGAAGGTCTTTCCGATCATCAGATCGGCATCCTGCAGACCCGGTCCGCGAATCGGATCGCGTGAACTCGTCCCGATCGTGAATTGCGGTGCGACCGTGAATGCCTCCACGTTGAACCATTCCGTCGCGCTGCGGTTGCTGAAATTGTTGGGATCGGCAATCCGGTTCGGACGCTGCAGCGCGTATCCGAGAGACGAGTTATTGTTGGTCGCCTGCGATATGGCCACGGCATCGCCCGACTGCACGCGCACGATTCCGGCAATCTGCCATCCGGAAATTTTCCAGACGCGCGGGATCTGATAAACCCATCCTCCCGTGAAGACACGCGGGATGTCGCCCGTCGATACATCTCTCTCCAGTTTGCGGTTGAAGGCGTCGGCGGCCCCGGTTGTATTCAGAACCGGCCCCGTGAAGATCGTCTGCGAGAAATAGGTCGAGGCGTCGTCAATCAGCTTGGAGAAGGTGTATCCGAAGGTAAAGGTCAACCCGTGCGAAAAGCGTTTTTCCAGTTTGGCCTGCAGGGCGTCGTATTCGGAATCGCCCACGTTATCGCGAAACAGAGCAACATTGGTGAAGCGGGGATAGGCCCTCAACAACTGCTGCTCGGTGATGGTGGCCCCGCCCAGAGATGAAGAAGCGGGGATTTGTCCGAAATACGGATTCGGCACCTTGGCAAGCAGCGCGGCGCCCATGGAGAGGTCGGAAGCCGGCAACTGGTTCAGGTTGGCTTCAGGGAGTCCGAGATGAGTGTTCTTCGATCCGACATAGGCCACTTCGAAGTTCAGGCTGGAGCCGAACGTCTTCTGCACCGTCAGGTTCCATTGCTGCGAATAACCGGAACCCGCGTTGCGGTCGGTCCCGAATACGCCCTGCCCGAGCCCGGAGTTCGGATTCGGCGCGGTCACCTGAATGGTTGGACCGCTGGCCAGCGTGAATGCCGCGTTGAGGTTATCGAGCGACTGCTGACCCACTGTCTGGACGAACGGGAAATTAGGAAGCGTAAAGGGCGTCGTGACGCCCGACTGCTCGAACCACACCATTCCATAGCCCGATCGAATCACCCAGCTGTCCTTCACGCGGTACGCAAGACCGACGCGTGGTCCGAAATCGCAGCATTCGATATTGCGGCCGGTGTGCGGGAAATCGAGAACCTGTGTGTTCAGGTTGAATACCGCGCCCTGGTTGTTGGCCTCGGTGGACGGCAGGTTCAGGGTGTAGCGCGTGCCTATATTCAGCGTGAGGCGATCTGAGACCTTCCAGTCGTCTCCGGCGAAGCCCTCGATGATATGTGCGCGATCGTTGAGAGCCTGCTTCTGGATATCGATGGTAAACGCGTTCACCTGGCCCAGCAGCATGGAAGCGAGCGCGTTGCCACTGCCGGTTACGCCTGTGGCGTTGGTTCCTGTCGTGGTAAATGAATAGGACCCGGCGGGATTGGGCGGGTTGACGATCGTGAGCGCCTCGCGCCGCAGGTCGACGCCGAACTTAAACGTGTGGCGGCCATGAATCATCGAGAAAGTATCGAGAAACTCCGTGACCGACGTCGTGAAGTTCGAATTGGCCGCCGCGGTCGGGCCGATCTGCTGATAGCCGGCGACTGAAAAAATCGGCAGTGCGGACGAGAAGGAATTTGCCGGTGTGCCGGGCACGCTAATGTCGCCGTTCTGCAGCGCATTTTGATTCAGATCGCGGCGGGTATATCCGAAGCGGGCCTGATTCAGCAGGGTTGGTGAAAGGGTCCAGTCGTATTCCGAGGCCAGTCCGTCGCCGCGGGTAATGGCATGGCCGATAACACCGCTGGAAAGAGTTCCGCTGCCGTCCGGCAACGGTGTTACCGGATTGTCGTCGTCGCGGAGGTAAGAGTACCGGACAAAGGCGCGATGCTTTTCCTTAAAGATGCGATCGATGCGTCCTTCGAACTGGTCCTGGCTGTCGGGCTCCACGGCGGTACGTACGAAATTGTTGGCGGACCCGGGGAGATTCGGAAGCGGATAATGCGCGAGGATCTGTTGCGCGATGGTATCGAAGCGGGTTTGGGGAATCGTATTGTTGGCGAAGGGCGTCCGGGGAGACGTGTTCGGGTCATAGATCGTGCCGGTGAAGATTCCCGAGCGCTGCGCAACAGTCGGAACCGTACTGAACCGCGTTATGCCGGTGCGCAAACGCGTGCCCTGCCAGTCCGCGAAGAAAAAGGTCTTATTCTTTTGAATCGGACCGCCAACCGTAAGACCGTACTGATTGCGGCGGAATTCAGGCTTCGGACCGGGCTGTGCGAAGTAGTTCCGGGCGTTGAGATCTTCGTTGCGGATGAACTCGAACAAGGTTCCGTGAAGTTCGTTTCCGCCCGATCTGCCGACGACCATCACGGTGCCCCCGTTGGACCTGCCGTATTCCGGCGAGTAGGCGTTCAGATTGAGCTTGAATTCCTCCATCGCATCGATGACGGGATAATAGGCCACCTGCCCCGGTTCCGGCTGCAGAACGCTGATTCCGTCATACAGGTACTCATTGGTGCGCGGGCGGCTGCCGTCGACGCGCGCCAGCAGGGATCCGCCTCCGGGCAACGCCACGCCTGGCGATAAAGCGACAAGCGGAATGAAGTTGCGGCCGTCGAGCGGAAGGGTCGTGATCTTTCTAGAGTCGGCATTAAACGCAGATGCGCCGCTGGCAGTCTGGAGAAGGCTGGTCTCTGCCTTCACGCTGACAGACTGGCTGGGCTCGCCCAGTTTCAGTTGCAAGTTTAGTTGAGTCTGGTCCGCGACCCGCAGGGTGATTCCGGTTTGGCTGTATGTTTTGAAGCCCGGTTGGTTTGCAGTCAGTTCGTAATCGCCCGCGGCAAGACCCAGAAGATGATAGCTTCCATGTTCGTCCGTAACGGCGCCGTACCGGATCCCTGTCGCCACCTCTTTGGCGACGACCTTCGCCTTTGACACGGGAAGGCCGGAGGGGTCCTCCACGGAGCCAAACAATTCCGCTTTGCCAGCCTGTCCGAAACAGGCCGAAACAGCGAGCAGCAGCAATGCAATCGCTCTCATGTTAAGAAGACATTGTATTTTATAAAGAACACAACTGCAACAGAAAACGATCTGGCGCGGCGTTCATGGAAAAAACCTCCGGCGATCTGGTAGCTTTAAGAGAAATGCCCTATCCAGAACAGTTGTTAATCGCAATGCGCCAGGATCTCACGCAATATGGCGTGGAAGAGACGCGTACTCCCGCTGACGTGGACCGGGTCCTCGCCGCTGAAAACGGTACTGTGATGATGGTGATTAATTCCGTTTGCGGATGCGCGGCTGGCAAGGCACGTCCGGGAGTCGGAATGGCTCTCCAGCACGGGGTCCGTCCGGACAAGGTGGCGACGGTCTTCGCGGGCGGAGACGAACAGGCTGTGGCGCATCTGCGGAATATTCTTTCGGACTATCCGCCGTCCTCGCCCTCCATCGCGCTGTTTCAGAACGGCAAGCCGGTCTATATGATGCACCGCCGCGATATCGAATCCCGCGATGCCAGTCAAATCGCCGGCGTTTTGACCGCCGCATTCGACCGGTTCTGCGCCAAAGAGCCCAGCCTGCAGTAAATGCGTTGCCTGGTCCTGCTTCTGTGCGCGGTCGCCGCCTGGTCGCAGACGCCAGCCGTGCAATCCGCGGATGCGCTCGAGGCCGTTGTGACTACGGATCTCGGGACCTTCCGGTTTGAGTTCGCGCCGGACAAAGCGCCGAAGCATGTCGATCAGTTCATTGCGCGCGCCCGGGAAGGTTATTACAATGGCAGCGCGTTTCACAGGGTAGTTGCCAACGGCATGATTCAGGGCGGAGATCCGCTGCTGAAGAATCCCAAAACTCCTAAAAATCTATGGGGCACGGGCGGCCTGAATCTGCTTCCGTCCGAGTTCAGCGATCTGAAGCACGAGCGCGGCGTGGTTTCCACGGTCAGCATTCCCAACAAGCCGGATAGCGACGGGAGCCAGTTCTTTGTCTGCGTGATCGCCCAGCCGGTGCTCGACGGCCATTACTCCGCTTTCGGGCGAGTGACCGAAGGCATGGACGTGGTGGAAAAGATTTCGCGGGTCGCTTCCGATTCAAATGGAGTCGTGAACGAACCCGTTCGCATTCTGGGCGTTATGATCGAACCCAAGAAACTGGAGCCGTTCCTGCACGCCCCCGTCAGCGATTTGCGCCGGACTGTGACGATGAAGACAACGCTGGGGACGATGAAGATCAAAATGGAGCCAGACTGGGCCCCTGAGAACGTCCGAACGTTCCTGAAACTGACGCAGACAGGCTGGTATAACGGAACGGCCTTCCACCGGATCGTGAAGGGTTTCGTCGCGCAGGGCGGCATGGGAGACACGCGCGCCAGCGGATCGGCGCACCCCGCCGACCGATGGGTGCGGCCGGTAAAGGGAGAGTTCCGCGCCGACGTGAAACACGTGCGCGGAGTTGTCTCGATGGCCCGGGGCGACGACCCGAACTCCGCGTCTACTTCGTTCTTTCTGCTGCTCGACGCCGCTCCGCATCTGGACGGGCAATACTCGGCCTTTGGGCGGGTGGTAGAGGGTCTGGATGTCCTGGATGCCTTTGGAAAAGAAGAAGTTGAGCCCGAAACACCGAAGCGGCGGATCGAAATTATCGAGGCTTCGATCGATCCGGAGTAGCGGGATGGTAGATTGGAAGGTACCTGCCTTCAGAAGTCCCCATCGTCTAGAGGCCCAGGACATCGCCCTTTCACGGCGGTAACGAGGGTTCGAATCCCTCTGGGGACGCCATTTTCAAAAAATCCGAGAAAATACTCTCCGGTCTTCCACATTCATGTTTGAAACACTCAGTTGGGTCTGAAACACCCTTTGTCAGAGCGTTTCCGTACGACAGTCGGCGTTCTCGTGAGATAATCGGTACATTCGTCCGAGGAGTGCATTTTTATGCGGATTACAGCCATTGTTATTTGTTTTAGTCTTTTTTCTGCCCTGACGGCGTTTGCGCAGGATTTGGGTCGTCCGGTCGTCGCAGGGATTGACCCAAGCGTCAACATTAATTTGCCGATGCAAAAGGTGGGTCCGACGGACCTTCTGGCGATACAGGTTTACGACTCCCCGGAGTTCACCCGAACCGTGCGGGTGTCGGCGGAAGGCACAATCCGCCTCCCCATGCTGAAGGCGCTGGTACCGGTGGACGGAATGCTGCCGAGCGAAATAGAAGTTCAAATAGCGGAGGCCCTCAGGCACGAACAGTTGCTGGTCGATCCCTATGTAACGGTCAACGTTGCCGAGTATCACAGCCGGCCGGTTACCGTGATCGGGGCGGTCCGAACACCTCTTACTTTTCAGGTCATCGGCGCGATGAGGCTTGCAGATGCGCTGGCAAGAGCCGGCGGACTGGATGTAAGTAACGCGGGGCCGGAAATCATCGTGACCCGCCCGAACGGAGATGCGGGTGCTCAGTCCGTCCGGCGGATTCCATGGAAGACGCTGCTCGCCGGTACCGATCCGGAACTCAATCTCATCCTGACCGGTGGCGAGGAAATTCGTGTGCCGGAGGTAGCCAAGATCATTGTTGAGGGAAGCGTCGCCAGACCGGGAGTCTACCCGGTACAGGATCCGGTTACGCTGAACACGGTCTCTACGGCCATTGCGCAGGCCGGCGGACTCATTCAGTTTGCCGACCATAAGGCCTTCATTCTTCGCGTCGACGACCAGGGAGTGACTCACACAATTCCCGTGCCTCTGTGGGAAATCATCAACCGCAGAAAACCGGATATCACGCTCCAGGCTCGCGACATCCTGCAGGTGCCTGATAGTCCAAAACGGCGCATAACGCAGACGACGATTAACTCCCTCACCGGCATCGGCACTACGGCCGCGACCACATCCATTTATCTTGCCCACTGAGGGAAGGATTTAGTTCTTAAGGTTTAACTTTTTATCGATGACTGAACCCTCCGGGGT
>DASZLO010000144.1:0-42064 GCA_035552315.1 Bryobacteraceae bacterium | reverse complement strand
ACATCGCCCTCCTCATGTACTGTTTTCAGGAGATTGTCCCTGAGTTCAAGTCGGGCCATCATATGTTGCAGCGTGCGCTCGAAGAGATCGGACCGGAACTACAATGAATACTGGATTGAGACCCCGCACATCAGCTCCGATCGTCCGGATTCTTGTGCTCTTTGGCATCCTTGCTCCCATGATTCCGGCCGCTCCGCAGGTGGGCACGGTTATCGCTTCGGAGCCGTTTGAATTGAAGGGCGCCCGGGTCACCACGACCGGCGTGCCGTCCTGGCCAGTCAGCGCGGGAGATGAAATCGCCACGGAAAACTCGCCTGTTCGCTTTCAATTTCCCGATGGGTCGCAGATCACCCTCGAACCCAATTCGAGAGCGCGGGTGGAAGGTACGAAAAGATCTCCGGTCTTCCGGCTGCTCGACTGCACGGCGGATTATCAACTGAAGCATTTGAGTTCGGTTATGATCTTCGGCAACGCACAGGTTCAGCGGATCTCAAACCTCAACGGGAAATTTACCGTAGGTTGCCGCGCGACGGCCGCTAAAGCCGCGGCAGGCGCAGCGGGAGCCGGAGCGGCATCGGGCGCTGCCGGAGCCGGCGCCGGAGCAGCTGGAGCAGGCGCAGCGTCCGCCAGCGTCGGGGCTGCTTCCGCCGGCGCAGCATCCGCGGGAGCGGCAACCGCCGGAGTTGCGTCCGCGACCGCTGCCGCGTCCGCCGCCACCGCGGGAGTCGCTTCCGCCGCCACCATCGGCGCCAGCGCGGCCGCCGCGGCGGGCGTCGCCACCAGTGTCGGCGTCGTCACTGCATCCACCGCGGGCGCACCTCCGCCTGTTAGTCCGTAGCCACCGGCTGGATCTCATGCGGTGGCTGGGCTTTCTGTTTCTCTCCGCCGGACTGGGCGCGGGCCTGGTCTTGAATGGCGGAGCCTTGCCGCAACAATGGAACTGGAGCCTTCTGGCAATCGCGGTTGCCGGGATCTGCAACCGGTTTGCCCGCCGGCATTCCCTCCGTCCACAAGCCGTCCACGCGCGTTCATGGCGGAGTTCCGATTTTTGGATAACCGTCATTCTGTTCGCTCTGCCCTTGTGGGCGGCGCTCCAGATGATCCCACTGCCGCAGGGACTGGTTTCGTTTCTCAGCCCCATGCGGGCGGAGATTGCGCGCGCCACCGGAAGCGCGGCATGGATCCCGCTGTCCATCGGGCCGGCACGCACTTTTCAATTTCTACTGAATGCCGTTGGCGACGCCGTAACTTTCCTGGTGATTCGCGAACTGGCGGTTTCCTGGCGCCGGAACGTCTGGCTCCTGACCCTCCCCATCCTCATATTCGGAAGCGCGGAAGGACTGCTCGGCCTCTATCAGTTCCAGGCAGGTCGTCAAAGCGGTAACGTGCTGCCTTCGAGCGGCACCTGGGTTAACTCCGATCACTTCTCCGGCTTCCTCGAAATGGTCCTGCCCCTGGCTCTGACCGGTGCGTTCGCCGCCTGGAATTCCGGAGTGTTGCGCCGCGAACCGGCGGGCGGCAAAACCCTGAAGGCCGCGGCGGCCCTGATGGTCGCGGCGATCGGTCTCTCCGCAATCGTGGTTTCCGTCTCGAGAGCGGGATTTGTTTCAGCTATTGTTTCACTGGTCGCGATTTCGCTGATCAGGCTATTCGCCGCCGGCGCGCGCTCGCCCGCCATGGTCCATATTCCCGCCTCCGCGCGGATTGCCGCCGGAATCGGCGTGCTGGTGGCCGCCTCAGCCGCCATCCTCTTGCTTCCCACCGACGAACTGATCAACCGTTTCGCACTGGCTACGGCCTCGACACAGAATGTCAGCGGCGAAATCCGTCTGGAACTCTGGCGCGATACCACGAAGATGATTTCGGCGTACCCTCTTACGGGGAGCGGTCTCGGAACCTTTGAAAGCGGTCTGATGCTTTTTAAGACGGCCGCGCCCATGAACACCGCGGATTACGCGCACAACGATTATCTGCAGGCCACGGCCGAAGCGGGGATCGTAGCCGTGCTCGCCGGACTCATCTGGGTTGCGCTGGTTTTAACCCGCGCCGTTCGTGGGGTCCTGTCCTGGGAAAATGCCCCGAATCACTATCTTGCCCTCGGCGCGGCTGGTTCCATGATCGCGATCCTGGTTCACAGCCTGGTCGATTTCAATCTCTACATCCCTGCCAACCAGATGGTTTTCGCATGGATTTGCGGGATTGCCGCCGGCAGCGCGCTGCAGGCCCGGCGCGTTGTCACGACTTCTGCCGATGTCCGCGTGATTCAGCCCGTCCCGTCGCAATGACCCGTTTGCGAGAATCGAAGTTTCCCCATGCGGTGCGGGCGCTTCATTACTTTCGAGGGCATCGATGGCTGCGGCAAGACCACCCAGTTCCACATGCTCGCCACCTGGCTTCGCGATCAGGGCAGGGAAGTCGTGGAAACGGTCGAGCCGGGCGGCACCGGTATCGGGCAACAGATCCGCAAGATCCTGCTCAATCCGGAAAATTTCGATCTCAAGCCTCGCACTGAACTTCTCCTCTACTTCGCAAGCCGCGCCCAGAATGTGGACCAGGTCATTCGTCCCGCGCTGGATGCCGGAAAGATCGTGCTTTGCGACCGCTTCACCGATTCCACCCTCGTTTATCAGGGCTGCGGGCGCGGACTCGATACCGGCGCGGTTCTTGAACTCGATCGCATCGCCTGCCAGGGGCTCCAGCCCGACACCACGCTGCTGATCGATATCGATCTTGAAACCAGCCTGGCGCGGGCCAAACGGCGCAACGAACGCAGCGAGCGTTCGGGGCGCAGCGGGCCGGCCGAGTCGCGTATCGATGACGAGAGCGTGGCTTTTCACGAACGCGTCCGCAAGGGTTATCTGGCCCTGGCTGAAGAGGCGTCCGGCCGTTTTCGCGTGATTGACGGACGCGCTTCGGTGGGCGACGTGGCCCTGCGCATCCGGGAGGCCCTGCAGGGCCGTGTTTGAAAATTTTCTGGGCAATCTCCACGTCCAGCGCGCGCTGGAAGGCATGCTCGAGCGGGAGCGCATCCCGCAGACCATGCTCCTCGCCGGACTGGGCGGTCTCGGGAAAGCAACGCTCGCCCGGCGGTTCGCCGCCCGCCTCCTCGGCTCCCCGGAAAAAATCGAGCACGACGACCTAAGCCGCGAAGAAAACGTGGAACTGATCGCCGCTCGCGAGAAGCTCCCGGCGGACAAGCGCAACGACGATCCGTTATTTTTCGGAACCCATCCCGACTTCCTCACTTTTGCGCCCGACGGACCCCTGCGGCAGCTTTCCATCCCGCAGATGCGTTTGCTCAAAGAGCGGGCGCAGTTCAAACCTTTGCACGGCGCGCGCCGGATTTTCCTCATCGATCAGGTCGACCGCGCCGGTGAACAGGCCGCGAATTCACTTCTGAAGACTCTCGAAGAGCCCCCCGATCATCTGATTCTGATCATGACGGCCGAAAATCTGTACGATCTTCTGCCCACCATCCGGTCGCGATCGGTTGTCCTCAACTTCTCTCCTCTCTCCAGCGAAGACATGCAGGCTTTCGCAAAGTCCCGCGGGCTGGACAATGCGGAACGGCGCATTGCACTCTCGGCCGGGAGCCCGGGGGTCGCCGCGACGCTGGATATCGAGCTGTTTCAGAAGCGCCGCGGGGCCATGCTCGCGCTGCTCAAAGCCGGCGCCGGGGCATCTTCGTATGCGGCGTGGCTGCCGGTTTCGGAAGCTCTGGGCCGGAGCAAGAGCGAAAAACTGGAGTTGCATCTCGTCCTTCTGTATGAATTACTCCGGGATATAACGATCCTGCGCGAAGGCGGCTCGGCCATTCGGAACTTCGATTTGCGAGCCGATTTGGGCGCTTTGGCCGCCCGTACTTCGCGAAACTGGAGCATTCAGGCCGTAAAAAGCGTGGATGAAATTGCTTCCCTGCTTCGCCGTAACATCCAGAAAAATATAGCCCTCGACGGCCTCTTAATGGAGCTCCGCCAGACCGCATAGAAGCGTTTTCAGGGGTAGTGTATCTGAATTTACACTTTGATTTTGAGCCTCTGCAGGGATAGGGCATAATCATGGGCGAGACCGCGCAAAAATTTCGCGCCACCCCATAGATCTTTCCAGGGAGATCCCTTTGAATTCTGAATCGACAGGCGCCTTCGCCGACGTTATCGCCAGAAAAGCAAACACAATCACCGCGCAATGGATGGAACTGCAGTCGAAGACCAGTAAGCGTTCTTCCGCCGTCGAACAACAGGAAGCCGTACGGGAGTCGCACGAATTTCTGGGCACACTCCAGAAAGCCGCGCAAACCGAGAAGCCGGACGATATTAATCGACCTGGGTGGGCGCCGGTAAAAGAGTTTCTGACGGAAATTTCTGCGAGGCGCGCCAAGGCTGGTTATTCTCCCAGTGAAACTGCCTCATTCGTCTTCTCGCTGAAAGAGCCTTTTTTCAACGCGATCGAACAGGAACTGGGCAAGGACCGCGATGCTGTCGCCAAGGCGATCTGGCAGGCAACGATGCTGTTCGACAAACTGGGTCTGCTTACGATGGAGACATTTCAGAAGACCCGCGAGGATGTAATCTCCCGTCAGCAGCAGGAACTTCTCGAACTTTCAACGCCCGTAGTGCGTCTGTGGGACAACATTCTGGCGCTCCCGCTCATCGGGACTCTGGACAGCGCGCGAACTCAAATCGTGATGCAGAACCTGCTCGAAGCCATCGTGCAGACTCGTTCCGACTACGCCATCATCGACATCACCGGCGTTCCCATCGTCGATACGCTGGTGGCCCAGCACCTTTTGAAAACCGTCGCGGCCGCTCGCCTGATGGGCGCCGATTGCCTGATCAGCGGGATCCGGCCCCAGATCGCGCAGACCATCATCCATCTGGGTGTCGATCTGAGCGAGGTTACAACCAAAGCCACCCTGGCTGACGCCTTCGCTGAAGCGCTGCGCCGCAGCGGACTCGCGCTTGCTGCGAGGGAAACGAAAGTCGCTTCATCCGGATCGAGGTAGGCGTGGAGCGAATTCCGATTCTCAAGATGGGCGAGTTCCTGCTCGTCACCATCCAGGTGGATATGCACGACCGGCTGGCTCTGACCCTGCAGGACGACCTGACGGCGCAAATCGTGAAGCACCGGACCCGGGGCGTGCTGATCGATATCTCGACGCTGGAGATGGTGGATTCATTCATCGGCCGCATGCTCGGCACGATCGCCTCAATGGCGCGTCTTCTGGACGCCGAGACCGTGGTAGTCGGCATGCAGCCTTCGGTCGCGATCACCCTGGTGGAACTGGGCCTCTCGCTCAAGAGCATTCGCACGGCGCTCGATGTGGAGAAAGGCATGGCAACCCTGCGCGCCGCTCTCTCCGCGAGGGAATAAGCGGTAATGAACGTCATCCACGCCGAATCGTTTCCGCTTCGGTCCCCTGAGGATATCGTCACCGCGCGGCAGGCCGTTCGAAAGAAGGCGGTGGGGCTGGGATTCGGAATTGTGGACCAGACGAAATTCGTTACGGCGGCAAGCGAGCTGGCCCGCAATACGGTCGATTACGGCGGCGGTGGAACGATAACGATCGAACAACTGCAAAACGGACAGCGCAATGGCATCCGTCTAATATTCGAGGATCAGGGGCCGGGCATTCCTGACATCGAACTGGCGCTGAGCGAAGGCTACACCTCCGGCAATGGAATGGGTTTGGGTCTTCCTGGCTCGAAGCGGCTGTCGCATGAGTTCGATATCTGGTCGGAGCCGGGTAAAGGTACCCGAGTGTCCATCGTGAGGTGGAAGTAGGATGTCCGAGTCGATTCGGATTGTTGTCACCGAACCGACCCATGCGGCCGAGGCCCGCCGGAGCGCGGTTCGCATGGCGAACGAAGCAGGTTTCAACGAGGTTCGCGCAGGAGAGGTTGCAATCGTGGTCACCGAGGCCTGTACAAACATCCTCAAGCATGCGGGCAGCGGCGAGATCCTGCTCCGCTTTGCCGAAGAGGGGACTTCGAACGGGACCGAACTTGAGATCCTCTCGCTTGATCGCGGCCCGGGCATGGCCAGTATTGACCGCTGTCTGCAGGACGGTTATTCCACGGCAGGTTCCCCGGGGCAGGGCCTCGGCGCCATTCGGCGGCTGGCGGACGAATCCGATTTCTATTCGCTGGCCGGCTCCGGTACGGCGATTCTCGCCCGCTGGCATTCAGGCGTCAAAGAGAAATCTCCGGTCCACGCTCATCCCGGCCTGCGCGTCGGCGCTGTCAATGTCAGTAAGCATGGACAGGAAGTCTGCGGCGATTCGTGGGGTATGGAACAGCTTGGGGCCGTCGCGACGATAGTCCTTGCCGACGGGCTGGGACACGGATTTGAGGCCAGCCAGGCTTCGCGGGAGGCAGTACAGACTTTGCGCCGGAACCGCGAGGCCTCGCCGAAAACACTGATCGAGCTCTCGCATCGGGCGCTGCGGAGCCTGCGCGGGGCCGCCGTTGCCGTTGCCTGCGTCGACCAGGAGCGGGGAACGCTCAACTTCGCAGGCCTCGGCAATATCATGGCGCAGATTTATGACGGGTCGCGGCACAGCCAGCACCTCGTTTCCGTGAACGGAACGGCGGGACAGCTTACCCCGCGGATCCGGGAATTCAATTACAAGTGGCCCGAACAGGGAATTCTTGTCCTGAACTCCGATGGATTAGGCACCAGCACGAGTCTGCAGGTCTATCCGGGGCTGGCTCTGTGCGATCCCAGTCTGATCGCGGGAGTGCTTTACCGGGACTTTTCCCGGGGGCACGACGATGCCACCGTGGTGGTGGCGAAGGCGGCATAGACCGAATGCCTCTCTCCGTCCTGTCCGTCAATATCCAATACGAGCGCGATACGGTCAACGCGCGCCAGCGCGCCAGACAGGTTTCCCGTCTGCTTGGCTTTGACGCGCAGGATCAGACCCGCATCTCCACGGCGGTTTCCGAAATCGCCCGCAATGTATTCAACTATGCCGGAGGCGGCAAGGTCGAATATATCGTTGAAGGCATCACGCGTCCGCAGTTGTTGATCGTCAAAGTTACCGACCACGGACCGGGCATCCGGAATCTTTCCGAAATACTTGAGGGCCGCTACCAGTCCACCACGGGGATGGGCCTGGGAATCATTGGCGCGAAACGCCTGATGGACCAGTTCCAGATCGATTCATCGCCCGAAGCCGGGACGACCGTTCAGTTGAAGAAACTGCTCCCCAAGCGCGCTCCGCTGGTCACCGAGTCCGAACTGGCGCGGATCGTGAGTGAACTCGTGAACGAGCGTCCGCAGGATCCCGTTCAGGAGTTGCTGCACCAGAATCAGGAGCTGTTGAAGGCACTTTCGGAAATCCGCACGCGCCAGCAGGAACTGACCCAGCTCAATCGCGAACTCGAAGACACCAACCGGGGCGTCGTGGCGCTCTACGCCGAACTGGATGAAAAAGCCGACCACCTGCGCCGCGCCGACGAACTGAAATCGAAGTTCCTGTCGAACATGAGCCACGAGTTCCGCTCGCCGCTGAACTCGATTCTGGCCCTCAGCGGGTTGCTTCGGGACAAGACGGACGGCGATCTGACAGGCGAGCAGGAACAGCAGGTCGGCTACATCCGCAAGGCCGCGCAGGATCTGCTCGATCTGGTAAACGACCTCCTCGACCTCGCCAAAGTGGAAGCCGGAAAGGTGGAAGCCAAGCCCATCGACTTCGAAGTCGCCAACCTGTTCGCGGCTCTTCGGGGCATGCTGCGCCCGCTGCTGCTGAACCAGTCGGTCGAGCTGACGTTCGACGACGCCAGCGCCGTTCCCTCGCTTTTCTCCGACGAAGGAAAGATTTCGCAGATCCTGCGCAATTTTATTTCGAATGCGCTGAAGTTTACCGAGAAAGGCGAAGTGCGCGTCTCGGCTGAAGTAGCCGGCGATGACGAGGTGGCCTTCTCGGTTTCCGATTCCGGCATCGGAATCGCGCCGCAGGACATTGACGCGATTTTCCAGGATTTCGTTCAGCTCGATCACCCGCTGCAGCGCAAGGTGAAGGGCACAGGACTGGGCTTGCCACTCTCAAAGAAACTGGCGATATTCCTCGGTGGAAGGGTCGAAGTCCACAGTAAAGTCGGCGCGGGTTCTACCTTTACGCTGCGCGTGCCCCGTGTCTACCGCGATGCTTCGCAAAACGTTGGCGTCCCCGAAGAACCGCCTGCCTGGGCACCGGATCCGGGTGCGCAGCTCGTGCTTCTGCTCGAAGACAGTCCCGAAATCGTGATGGCTTACAAGAGCTATTTGCGAGACAGCGGGTTTCAGCTGGTCACCGCTTCCACGACACGCCAGGCCGAAGATGTGCTGGACAGAATGCTGCCGCGGATTATCGTTCTGGATATCGTTCTTCGTTCCGAGGACACATGGGCGCTGATGGCTTCGCTGAAGGAGCGGACCGAGACGAAAAACATTCCCATCCTGATTGCCAGCACCGTGGAAGACCGCGCCAAGGGTTTCCACCTTGGGGCAGACGCTTATCTGGTCAAGCCCATCGAACGCGAGGATCTTCTCCGTGAACTGCGCGCCCTTACAGGAGCGCAGGCCCTGAAGCGCGCGCTGATCATCGACGACAATGAGATGGATCGCTATCTTCTCAAGCAGCATCTGAAGAACCTTCCTTTGTCCATTCTTGAGGAGGCTGGCGGCATGCCGGGAATTCGCCGGGCGCGCGAGACGAGGCCGGATTTGATTTTCCTTGACCTCACAATGCCCGACATGACCGGATTTGAAGTTCTTGACGAGCTGAAAGGGAGACCCGAGACCGCATCGATCCCCGTGGCGATCGTAACCTCCCGGAAGCTCACGGAATTCGAGAATCGTAATCTCGCCGACAAGTGTGTGGCGATCATCGGGAAAGACAGGCTGGGTGATGCGATCATACGGGAGACGGTAAATCGCACCCTGAAAGATGCCGGTGTACTGGCGAAATGATTGAAGTAAATCGGTCCGAGTGCCTGATCCTGAACGTGGACGACTACGCGCCCGGCCGTTACGCCCGCACCAAACTTTTGAAGCAGGCGGGATTTCCGGTGATCGAAGCCACCACCGGCAAGGAAACACTGGAACTCGCGGAGAAAAACAAGCCGGTCCTGATTCTCCTCGACGTGAATCTCCCGGATATGAATGGCTTCGACGTGTGCAAAAAGCTTCGGAGCAACCCGCACACCGCCAGCATGACCATTGTCCATGTTTCGGCATCGTCCATCTTGACCCAGCACCAGGTCAGCGGCCTTGAGTCGGGGGCCGATGGCTACCTGGTCGAACCCGTCGAACCGGCAGTCCTCCTCGCGACCGTGAACGCGTTTCTGCGGGCCCGGCGGGCTGAAGACGCCATGCGGAAATCCAGCGACGAGCTGCTGTGGTTTTCCTACCGGGTGGGGCATGACATGAGTGAGCCGCTGCGCACGATCACCGCCTACGCGCAGCTGGTGAAGGCGCGTCTGCAGAACAGGGAAGGTCCCGAGATCGTCAGCCTGCTCGATTCGATCGCGGCCGGCGCTCTCCAGATCCGCTCCTTCATGGACGGGGTCCTGCAGTACTCGCAGGCCGCGGCGGGGTTTTCCCGGCTGACGCCGGTGGATTGCGAGAAAATGTTCGCCCGCGTGTTGGCAAACCTCGATTCAGCGGTTCGCGACAGCGGCGCGGTCATCACACGCGATCCTTTGCCCGAAGTGGTCGCCAACGAGCAACTGGAAGGCGTGTTCCAAAATCTGCTGAGTAATGCGATCAAATACGCGCAGCCGGGCGTCGCGCCCGAGATTCATGTCTCCGTGAGGAAGGATCCGAAGGAATGGATTTTTTCAGTCTCCGATAACGGGATGGGCATTGCGCCGGAATTTCTGGAGCGCATTTTTGAGGTGTTTAATCGCCTGCACGGCCAGGAAATCCCGGGCAACGGAATCGGACTGGCCCTGGCCCGCCGGATCGTGGAGGCGCTGCGCGGCAGGATTTGGGCTGAGTCGCAGCCCGGCGCGGGTTCGACGTTTTTCGTGGCCCTGCCTTTTTAATCCTTCCGTCTATTCCGCGGCGCGCGAGTGGTTTGCTACCATGAAATGGCTATGGCAATCCCGAATGTAAAGCGGTTCCGGCCGTTCTGTCCCACTTGCAAAGACTCCTTTACGGTAATGGCAGTGCTGCCGAGAGACGCGAATGTCGAATCTTTTCTTAGCGATGCAGTGACCCGTCACGACCACAAGGCGTTCATGGACGCCAAAGCGTCGATGAACAAAGTCCGCGTCGGCCAGCAGAAACAGAAAAAGGCGAAATAGCTTTTCAGATATTGAGGCGGGCTTTGAGCGATCTCAAAGTCCGCAGGCCTTCCTGCGCCACATCTTTATCCGTATCTCTGCTCACCTTATCCAGATAAGGGACTGAAGCCTGATCTCCGCTCGCGGCCAGCACGCGCGCGATGCCTATTTTCTCGTCACGCGTTCCCTGTTCCAGCGGTCCGTAGAGCGCGTCGAGCACCGGCTTGTGCCGCGCTGCCTCCACCAGATAGGCGTAGGCAACTTCTTTGTACGACGCCTGATTCAGGGTGTCGATCAGATAGCGGAACGGGCTCAGGTCCGAAAGCTCCAGATGGCCGTCCATGACGAGCGCGAATGCAGCGGCAAGGCGCGGCAGCATCTTCTCTTCTTCGTGCCACGACTTATCTGCCAAAGGTGCGTCCGCGGGATTTCCGAGGCGGCCCAAACCCTCGGCGGCGGCGGTCCGCAATTTCTCATCCTTGGCGCCCAGTTCGCGTACCAGCAGGTCGTGATCCGCCGGCTCCGGCATCATCGCCAGCGCCGACAGCGCCGATCGCTCGCTCTTGTTGTTGCGCGGGCTGTTTATGATGGCCCGCAGGGAGGGCAGCGCCTCCGTGGTGCGCAGGACGCCGGCTGTCTCGATTGCGGTGGACTGGACGCGGTCATCGAGATCGCGCAGCAGATAAACGATCTGCGGACCGGCCGCCGGATCGCGAATCTTTTCAATCGCCGCCAGCGCTTCGTACATCACGTTGTTGTCTTTGGTGCGCAGCGCTTCGACCAGATCGGGTATAGCGGCGCGCCCCCGCAGAATACCGACTGCGCGGCACGCATTAGCCCGGGACACCATGTCGGAACCGCCGCGCGCGAGTTGGCCGAGCGCCACGATTACATCCGGCCGCACGATCACGAACGGATCGATAGTCTGATCGTTGGAGTCGCTCAATTTGGCCTTGATGGACGCTCCGGCGCGGATGACCGACGATCCCAAACCCGTCCTCACATAGCCGGGCAGATAGTAATTGACCAGTCCGTCGGTGGCGCGGATCTGGACCTCGGGGTCGGAATCGTGCGTGCCGCGAATCAGCGGATCGATGGTATCTTTCCCGCCGAGGATGATCAACTGCTTGACGGCTTCGACGCGGGTGTCGACGCTGGCGCTGTTCAAATACTGGCCGACGGTGGGAACGGCGTTCTGGCCCTGCTTTGCAACTGCGCGAACGTCCTTCGGAGTCTGTGCCAGACCGGCAGAAGAGAGAATCAGGAGTGCGGTAATAAAACGGCTCATCAGCCTTTATTATCCCGCTAACCTGAGCGGCCGTGCAGCGGCGCTCGATGAGGATTTTTTAACGCGCGAACTCGATCTCAACGCGATGCGGAATCAGTCCCACTTCATGCCCCAGATCGAGCAGCTTCCGCACCGCTTTGGGAATCAACTCGCCGGCGTCCACCGTGTAGTGGTTTACGTACATGCCGACGAACTTTTCAGCCAGCCGCGGATCCATGTCGCGCGCAAACTGCAGCGCATATTCGAGCGCTTCGGCGTGATTGTCCAGAGCGTACTGAATGCTGTCCCGCATCATATGGCAGCATTCCGTTCGTACATCTTCCGGCAGCGAACGCAGCAGAACGTTGCCGCCCAGCGGCAGCGGTAAATCGAACTTTTCTTTCCACCACTTGCCCATATCGAGCACGCGATGGAAGCCGACCTTGTTGTAGGTCAGCTGGGCTTCGTGAATGATCAGGCCGGCATCCGCGCCGCCCATCTGCACAGTTTCCAGAATCTTGTCGAAGGGCACAATCACCGGTTCGAAATCCGGCTCGAAAATCTTCAGCGAAAGATAAGCGGTTGTGAGAGTTCCCGGAATCGCGATCTTCTTGCCCTTGATCTCTGAAGGCTCCATGGGATGAAGCGCGACCACCATGGGACCGTATCCGTCGCCCACGCTCGATCCGCTTGCCATCAAAACGTATTTATCGGCGACATACGGATACGCGTGATAGGAAATGGCGCTGAGATCGTAGACCCCCTCCATCGCTTTGCGGTTCAATGTTTCGATGTCCGACAGCACGTGGCGGAAGGAGACCCGGTTCGAGCGGACCTTCCTGGTTGCCAGCCCGTAAAACATAAAGGCATCATCTGAATCAGGGCTGTGCGCGCTGACGATTTCTAAGGGAGTTGGGTCCGGCATACGAAGCAGAGGCGGAATGGATCAGTATCGCATGCCGGGTATGCGGATCGGGACCGGGCGCAATCAAAGTTCTATAAAGCGTTCAGTCCGTTGCGATCGCGGCGGCTAGTTGACGCGCGACCGGGCCTTGGCCTTATGCTTGGGCTTTTTGACTTTGACTTTCTTTTTGGTGGCCTTGACCGGCGGATTGGAAGGACGTTTGGCCGCAGCCAAAGGTGTAATGGCGAATGAAAAAGCCAGCAAAGCTACGGCAAGAATGCGCATAGAAGCTATCTTAGCCGATTTCACATCAACGCCCCGGCGCCGGGAAGTTCACGTAAATCATGAAAAAACTGGCCAGCGTCAACAGAACGCATAGACCGCCCAATGCGCGCCAGAGCCCCTCCTGGGCAGCCGCGGACCGGAGGGGTGTTCCGGCCAGATAGCCGACCGCGAATCCCGCGGCGAGCCCGCCGACGTGAGCCCAGTTATCGGTATTGAATCCGGGAATGAATCCGAGCACGAGAATGTAGACCACCCAGCGTGTATACAGAGTGCGAATGGCCCGCCCCGCCGATGATTTATTCGCAACGCCAAAGGCGATCATGGCGCCAATCAGCCCCATAATGCCGGCGGAGGAGCCGACCGAAGGAATGTTGGGGTTCTGCAGCGCGCTCAGATAGAAGCCGCCCACCGTACCGGCGAAATATACGACCAGAAACCGCGGCGTGCCGTAAACCTGCTCGACCTGCGCGCCAAGATCGTACAGCACCCAGCTGTTCATCAGGATGTGGAGCCAGCCTCCGTGCAGGAAGCCCGCCGTCACCAGACGCCACCACTGATGCCCCTGAAAGATGGCCGGACCCCACTTCGCGCCCAGCGCGTCGAGGGCATATCCTTCGCCACCGGTCTTCGAAAGCCAAAGGGAAGCGAGGAAAAACCCGAAGTTGATGACGAGAATCAGAATCGTCGTGAAGTGAGCCTGCGGAATGAATCCGCCCAGCACTTCGGACTGGCGCTGCCGGTCCACGGCGCGCGGCCCCGTCTTTTCTCCGCAGTACGGGCAGGTAGTATCGCTCGTTGTAATAAAGGCCCGGCAGTTTGGGCACATGCGCCGCTTGTCCACTTTTATTCGTTACTCCGTTTATCGTTATCGATTGCAATTGTCGCAAACCGGCAGGTTTCGCCAGCGCGCTTTGGCGACAGGGTGGCGTCCGATGCCGTGCGAGGGGTAAGCTTAGAGAAACCAAATGCGTGAATACTCGATTCTATTCATCAGAACAGATGAGGAGTTGGCCCGGAAAATTGAGCTTGTGCTCCAGGAAGGTTTTGACGGAAGCATTGACTGGGTCCGCGTGGAATCACTGTTCGACGGGTTGCGCACCCTGCAGGAACGCTCTTTCGATCTGATTTTCTCGGATCTCCGGCTTCCGGACAGCCAGGGGCTGGCTTCCGTCCGGGATCTCAAGCAGCAGTCGCCGCAGACGCCCGTGATCGCGTTGTGTCACGTGAAGGACCGCGATTCCGGCGTGAACGCCGTGAAAAAGGGTGCGCACGATTTTTTCTGTTATGAAGACGTCGATGCCACGAATCTGCGCCGCTCGGTGGCTCTCGCTCTCGCCGCGGGTGGTGAAGAGGCCGGTGGCAGCGGCGCGGACCGGCGCATCAATGCGCGCTTTCCCTGCCGTCTTGCCGTGAGCTATCAGGCTTTGGAACATCCGTTTTTCTCCGGGCAGGCCATCAGCGAAACGGTGAACATCAGCAGCAAGGGCCTGCTGTTTGCCGCCAGTGAGCCGCTGCAGCCGGGGCAATTGCTGCAGGTTTCGGTCGACTGGCCGGCGCGCCTTGAAAACGAAGTGCCCCTGAAGCTCGTCGCCGAAGGCAGGGTGATCCGCATTGTCGATGGCCAGGCTGCCGTACGCATCGACAAATACGAATTCCGGACCCGCAAAATAAAGCCCCAGCCGGCCAGCGCCTAATTCAACAGCTTTCCCTGGCGCAGATAAGCCGGCACATCCAGTTCCTCATCGAATGCCGGTTCTGCGAATCCAAGCTCCGGCTGATCGAGGACCGGATCCATCGCCTGATGGCGCGGCGCGGCCGTGGCATATTCCGGCGTCGTCAACGGCTCCGGCGTCCGTTCCGTGAAAAACTCCGGCGCCGGCTTTGCCTCAATCACGGACTCGCGAACATCCTCCACCACGGCCGCCGGCGCGAAACCCGTTGCGATCACCGTCACCTTAACCGAATCGCCCATGGCGTCATTCGCGATCACGCCGAAGTTCAACTGCAGGTCGTCCGTATCCGCCGCCTCCCGAATGATGGAACAGGCTTCATTCAACTCATGCAGGCCGATGCCATTCGACGCCGTGATATTCATCAACACCTGGCGCGCGCCTTTGATTTTCGTGTCCTCCAGCAGGGGCGAATTAATCGCCGCGCGCGCCGCCACGACCGCCGCGTGTTCACCGCTGGCCACAGCATTGCCGATCAGCGCATGCCCCATGCCCGAGATAGCGGCTTTGATGTCGGAGAAATCAAGATTGATCAGACCGGGCGTAAGCACGATTTCACTGATCCCCTGGACGGCCTGACGCAGAACATCGTCCGCCATTTTGAAAGCCTGCGCCATGCTGGCGCCCTTGGGGGCAATGCTCAGCAAACGGTCATTCGGAATCGTAGTCAGAATGTCGACCGAAGCTGTCAGATCGCTGACGCTTCGCTCCGCCTGCCGCATCCGCTTGCCGCCCTCAAAGCTAAAGGGCTTCGTCACGATTGCCACGGTCAGCGCGTCCAGTTGCCTTGCCAGTGACGCCACGACCGGCGCGGCTCCCGCACCCGTGCCGCCGCCCAAACCGGCTGTCACAAAGACCAAGTCGGCGCCTTCCAGCATACTCAGGATTCGCTCCGTGTCTTCCAGCGCCGCCTGTCTGCCGATGGCTGGATCGGAACCCGCGCCCAGGCCATTGGTAATGCGTGCGCCGATCTGCATTTTATTCGGAACGCTGGACGATTCGAGAGCCTGCGCATCGGTATTGATGATGTGGAATTCGACGCCGTCAAGGCCTTCCTCATACATGCGGGCCACCGCGTTCGAACCTCCTCCGCCAATCCCGACAACTTTGATACGAGCCCCTCTGCGCGGCTCTTCCTGCATATCGAATTTCAGTGCGTCCATATGTCCTCTCCTCAGTTCCGTTTTTCAGTCCGGCTTTACCGCAAAACTCTGCCCAGCATTCCCACCGATTGCCGTTCCAGATCCACTTGGCTGCGCAGTCGCGCCGCATACATGGAAAGTCCCGCCGCGGTGGTCCACGCCGGATCGCTCAGCTCATCCGGCCAGCCCAGGAAGCCCTGCGCTAACCCGATGCGCGCCGGACATTCCAGCACCCGTTCGGCAACATCGCAGATGCCCGGCAATAGCGCCCCGGCACCCGCCAGAACAATGCCGCTGGCGATTGCGCGCTGCATGCCGACCCGCGCCAGTTCGTCCCGCACCATCTCAAAAAGTTCCACGGCACGCGATTCCAGAATCTGATTGATGAACTGCCGCGAAGCGTCCCGCGGTTCGTTCCGGTCTCCGAAGTATGGAACTTCCACCATGCTGTTGGCCGGGATGTCGGAAGCCAGCACGCCGCCGAACTCGTGTTTGACCGTCATGGCCGCTTCATAAGGTATGCGCAGGGCGTGGGCGAGATCGCGGGAGAAATGGTCTCCGCAAATCCGCAATGAAGTGGCTAGCTGCGCCGATTCGCCGTAGTAGCAAACCAGCTCGGTGGAATGCGCGCCGATGTCTACCAGCGCCACACCCTCGCGGCGGTCTTCCGGCAGCACCGAGGCGTAACAGGCGGCCACCGGCTCGTAAATGGTTTCGTCCACCGCGAGGTGAGCGCGATTGATGGCACCCACCAGGTTGGTGTGTTCCTGCGTGGAAGCCGTGACCAGCAGGGCATTGGCTTCCACCGCGGAAGCCATCATGCCGCGCGGATCGTGAAATCCCGGGTGATCGTCCACCACAAAATCCTGCGGCAGCAGTTGCACCACCATACGGTCTTCCTGCAGCTGAATGCGCATGGCGCGATCCATGGCGCGGTTGATGTCGCGCTGCTCCACTTCGCGGGGCCGTCCCAGTTCCATTCGCCCGCGGCTGTTGGCCCCGCGCGCGGTTAAGCCGCCGATTCCCGCCACCACCGTTTCGATGGTCGTCTGCGCCATCGCCTCGGCCTCTTCCACCGCTGCCAGGATGCATTCCGATGCGGCCTGCTGATCCGCGATCCGGCTCCTCGACCATCCGCGTGACGGCACCGAGCCGAACCCCAGCAGCCGCAGCCGTTCGTCTTCAAGCAGCGCGATTACACATCGCGTAAAATTGCTTCCCGCATCGATCCCGCTTGCAAAGATTGATTTATTATTCATATCTGTTTACCGCGCCAGTATTCTGTCGTCCATCCGCAAATCGAAAATGTTCGCCTCATCGGAGTGCGCCCGCATCTCCGTATAGTGGCTCTGGAAAAGCTGATAACGCGACCGGAAGTGCTGGTCGCCGATCCAGAGTTCCACCGCCCGTCCCCCGATCGTGGTGATCAGCCGCAGGTCTTGCAGGTTCGCAGCATTCACCTCGGAAATTTCCTTCGCCTGAGGGCCCAGATCGTCCAAAAGATGTTGCATGGTCTTCACGCGCATCTTTCGGTCCGCTTCCGGCTGCTCTTCCGTGATGCCGCTCAAAACCGGCAGGTGAAAGCGCACCCGCGGCGGAATGGTCAGCAGAACGCCCTCACTGTCGATCAGCGCCATTCTGTAGCGCGCCGAGCTTCCCGTCAGGACCGCGCCGATCGGCAATTTCGCGAAAGCAGCGGGCCTGCGCTCCGTCACCGTTACGACAATTTTATTGGGCCACACCCTCGTTACCGTGGCGGCGCTCACCCAGTCCACTGCCAGCAGGTGACGGCGTCGTTCCGCCAGAGGAACGCTGAACACGCTCTTCTCGCGGTCGAATTCGAAGACTCCCTGCAGGCGGGCCCGATTAGCATAAACGGCGCCGCGAATCTCTAGGTTTTCCAGTCCGAAACGCGGATCCTGCAGTAAAAAGGAATCCACCTGGCGCGCGCCAAAAGCGACGCCGGCCGCCAGCGCAGCCCATGCGATCACCCGCAGCCAAAGCCGCCAGCTCACCTTCGGTTTCTGCGGAACAAGTGCTCTAGGCATTCAATTTCTCCAGAATTTTATCCCCCAGCTGCGAGACGCTGCCCGCGCCCAGCGTCAGGATCATGTCCCCCGGTTCGACGCCTTTGACAATCATTTCCAAGCCCGCGTCATTCGACCCCGCATACTCGGCGCCGCGATGCCCGAACTGGCGCATCCGGTCCACCAAAGCCTCTGACGTCACGCCTTCGATGGGATGTTCGGAAGCCGCGTAAATATCCAGCACCAGCACCCGGTCAGCCTGGTGAAACGCCCGCGCAAAATCATCCATCAGGTGGAGGGTTCGCGTGTACCGATGGGGCTGAAACAGCACGCGCAGCTTCTTCTTGCAGCATGATTTCGCCGCGGCGAGAGTGGCCCGGATTTCCGTCGGATGATGGCCGTAGTCGTCCACCACCGTAATGCCGCGCGCCTCGCCCCGCACTTCAAATCGCCGCGCCACGCCGCTGAACTGGCGCAGACCTTCGCGAATCACGTCCGGCGTCACATGCAACTCGACGGCAGCCGCAATCGCCGCCGTCGCGTTCAAGACATTGTGCGTGCCCGGAATGTTCAACTGGAATTCACCCAGTTCCCCGGTGCGCGACCGCAGCCGGAAACGCGTCAGGAAGTCGCCCGGTTCCTGATCATAGGGCTGATAGTCCGCCTGCGATGTGCGCCCGTAGGTGATGACTCTGCGCCTGACCGAGGGCAGAATCGTCTGCACGTTCTCGTTGTCCAGGCAAAGAATCGCCGCCCCGTAAAACGGCACCTTGTTGACGAATTCGGTAAACGCCGCGCGGATTTCTTCGATGTCGCGATAGTGGTCCAGATGCTCGCGATCGATGTTCGTGACAATCGCCAGAATCGGCGAGAGTTTCAGAAATGACCCGTCGCTCTCGTCCGACTCCACTACCAGAAAATCACTCTTGCCGACGCGCGCGTTCGAACCGCCCATCGCCGCCACTTTGCCGCCCACCACAACCGTGGGATCCATGCCGGCGTAGCTGAGAATCGTTGCGATCATCGATGTTGTGGTCGTCTTGCCGTGGCTGCCCGCCACCGCAATCCCGTATTTCAATCGCATCAGCTCCGCAAGCAGCTCACCGCGCGGGATCACCGGGATCTGCAATCGGCGCGCTTCCTGCACTTCCGGATTCGATTCTTCCACCGCGGAGCTGACCACGATGGCCTTCGCGCCGGTCACGTTCTCCGCCTGATGGCCTTCATGAATCGACGCGCCCAGCCCGGCCAGACGGTGGGTAGTCGGGGAAAGCTTCAGGTCGGAGCCGGAAATCGTATAGCCAAGGTTCAGCAGCACCTCGGCAATGCCGCTCATGCCGATCCCCCCGATGCCGACAAAATGCAAATGCTGTTTGGAAAAAAACAATCTACCGTCCCGCCTCCGCCAGATCCACCAAAATCTCCGCGGCCCGTGCCGCCGCCCCCGGCCGCGCCAAACGCCGGGCCGCCTCACCCATCGCCGCAAGCCCCGCCCGATCGGCATGAAGATCCCGCACCGCTTCGAAAAAACGCTGCCCGTTCCAGTCCTTGTCAAGCGAAAGCTGCGCCGCGCCCGCGCGCTCAAAAGCCTCCGCATTCCGCAACTGATGCTGATCGGCCGCGAAGGGGTAGGGAATCAGGATCGATGGTTTCCCCGCCGCCGCAATCTCCGAAACAGTCCCGCCCGAACGGCAGACAATCAAATCCGCGCGCCCGAAAGCCGCCGGCATGTCCGTAATAAATTCGATCACTTCGCCTTCCATGCCACTGGCGCGAAAATCCGCTGCAATCGATTCATACATCGGCGTGCCGGTCTGATGAATGAAATGGACCGGCAGTCCGGCTTCCCGAAACAGCGGCCAGCTTTGCCGCGCCGCCTCGTTGAGCGTCCGCGAACCCTGGCTGCCGCCGGTAATCAGCACCGTAAACGGACCCGAAGTTTTCGGCCGCAGCGTAAAAAAATCCTCGCGTACCGGACGCCCGGTCAGTTCCGTGCGGCCCGGCGGAAAAAAGCGCGCCGTCTCTTCAAAGCTGATCAGGGCCCGCGTGACCCAGCGGCCAATCCAGCGGTTGGTGACGCCCGGCATCGCGTTCGGCTCCATCACAACCAGCGGGAGGCCGCGCAGCAGCGCAGCCAGCACCGGCGGGCCCGCCACATACCCGCCCATGCTGAACACAGCCACCGGCTCCCATTTCCCGAACTGGACAACCATTTCCATCGTTTCGCTCAACAACCGCCACACACTCGTAATCCGCGTCAGGACGCCCAAGCCCTTGATCCCGCCCACACGGATCTTCTCCAGCCGGAATCCGGCCGCCGGAACCATGCGGTTTTCCACGCCGCGCTCCGTCCCCACAAACAACACTTCACAACCCCTGCGCGACAACTCGCGCGCTACCGCGATCCCGGGGATTACGTGCCCCCCAGTCCCGCCGCCCGCCATCACAACCAAACCTCTACCCGGCGTGTTCCGAGACATTCAGCAGAATTCCCAGCGACGCCAGCGTCACCAGCAGTGAACTTCCGCCGAAACTGATCATCGGCAGCGGGATACCTTTTGTCGGCACCATTCCCAGCACCACACTCATGTTGAAAAACGCCTGGATCACCAGCATCGTTGTAATGCCGAGCGCCAGATAACGCCCGAATTCATCCGGGATCAACAGCGTTGCGCGAATCCCGCGCCACAGGATGATGACAAATCCGGCCAGTAGTCCCACCGAACCGAACATGCCCGTTTCCTCGCCCACCACCGCGTAAACGGTGTCCGTATGCGCTTCCGGGAGATAGAAAAGTTTCTGCCGCCCCTGCATCAGCCCCACGCCGAAAGGACCGCCCGAGCCCACCGCGATCTTGGCCTGCTCGGTCTGATAGTTCGTATCCCGCGCGGTGATGGACTTCTTCATCTGCCCGCGGATCCAGCCATGCTTATCGACCTTGTCCACCAGCTTGAATTGCGGATCCACGTAGCTGATGACGCGCACCAGCCGGTAGGGCTTGGCGGCGATCGCGGCGCAGCATCCCAGCAGTCCCAGGCCCAGCGCGATGACGATATAGCGCGGCTCCAGCCCTGCCACGATGAAAACCACAGCCGCCGTTCCCACCAGCACAATCGCTGTTCCCAGATCGGCAACCACCACGGCCATGGTGACGAATCCCAGCGCGATGAATGCCGGAAGCAGCGTGTAGCGGCTGTTGATCGCGCGTGAGCGCAATGCAATAAAGTAGGCCAGAAAAAGCGCGAGAGCCGGTTTGGCGAACTCCGAAGGCTGCAAGCCGCCGGGGCCGACGCGGATCCAGCGATGCTGCTTCGGATCGGCAAAGTAGACGACGGCAAGCAGCACCATCACCAACCCCATCGCCGTAAACGCCACCGCCGGCGTCTGCAGTTTGCGGTAATTCACCCGCTTCATGAACATCATCAGGGGGATGGCCACCGCGATCCAGATCAGTTGCCGCAACGCGTAGTAGTAGCTGGAACCCATCCGCATCTCGGCCACGACCGACGAGGCGCTGTAAATCATGATGGCGCCAAACAACACCATCAGCACCACCGTGCTGAAGAGAATCCAGTCTGTCTTAAGTCGCTGCGCCATGTGAATAAGTCAGCCCTGTGTCAATCCGTTTACCAGTTCTTTGAAAACACGCCCGCGATGTTCGAAGCTGTCGAACTGATCGAAACTCGCGCAGGCCGGCGCCAGCAGCACCGTATCGCCAGGCTTTGCATGCCGCCACGCATAATGAACCGCGCCTTCCAGTGTTTCGAGGCGCACCAGCTCCGTCGCCCCTGCAAGCTGCGATTCGATTTTCTCGGCCGCGCTTCCGATCAGCAAGCCCGCGTGAGCTTTGTCGCGCATTCGGTCGCGCAGTAAAGTGTAATCGCTGCCTTTATCCTTGCCGCCCAGAATTACCCAAAGATTGCCTGCGAAAGAATCGATGGCTTTGGATGTCGCATCCACGCTGGTCGCCTTGGAATCGTTATAGAACCGTACCCCGCGCATCTCGGCCACAAATTCGAGCCGGTGCTCCACCGCCTTGAACGTTCGGACCGCGGCCACGATCTTTTCCTCAGGCACCCCGGCAATCCGCGCTGCCGCTGCCGCCGCCATCACGTTGTCCGCATTGTGACGGCCCGGAATCGGCACCTCCGCCGCAGGCATCAGGTTCGCGATGTCGCTTCCGCTGAACCAGACCGGCGCAGCCGCCGTAATCGAGGCGTATGACTGGCACACCTCGTCATCGGAATTCAGCACCGCCCAGTCGCCCGGCTTCTGAGTACGGAATAAATTTCCTTTCGCTTCCGCGTAATTTTCAAACGTATGATGCCGGTCCAGATGATTCTGCGTGACGTTCAGGCAAATCGCGATGTTCGCCCGGAACGCGCTGATCGTCTCCAGTTGGAAGCTCGAAAGCTCCAGCACATTCCACTGGTCCGGGCGCGAGGTTTCGGTCATGGCGATCACCGGCGTACCGATATTCCCGCCCACCTGCACGGGCACGCCGGCGCTTTGCAGAATGTGTCCCATCAGAGAAGTCGTCGTCGTCTTTCCGTTCGTTCCCGTAATCCCGATCACCGGTCCCCATAGATACGGCGCGGCCAGTTCCACCTCGCCGATCACCTGAATACCTCGCCCACGCGCCCGCACGATCCCCGGCAGATCGGCCGGAACGCCCGGCGACAGCACGATCAGGTCCCAGAATTCGTCGAACAGGTCTTCGCTCTGATGCCGGAAGCCGGCCACCAGATGCGGTTTCAAATCCGTCGGCGTGACGTCCGCCCCGCGCGAGAATAAAAACTCAAACGCCGCCCGCCCCGACTTTTCCATCCCGACCACCAGCACCCGGCTGCCTTCGATCGTCATCGGAGTTTCAGCGTCGTCAACGCAAACAGAGCGAGCACCAATCCCGCAATCCAGAACCGGGCAATGATCTTCGATTCCTGCCACCCCAGCATCTCGAAATGATGATGGATCGGGGCCATTTTGAAAATTCGTTTTCCGCGCAGCTTAAAGCTCCCCACCTGCAGGATCACGCTGAGTCCTTCAATCATGAATACGCCGGCGATAAAGATGAGCAGAATCTCCTGCTTGATCAGGATGGCAACCACGCCCATCGCGCCTCCGAGTGACAGGCTTCCGACATCGCCCATGAAGATATCCGCTGGATGCGCGTTCCACCACAGGAAACCCAGGCTCGCGCCCGTCATCGAACCGCAGAAGATGGTCAGCTCCGCCGTGCGCGGATTACGCGCCAGTTGCAGATAATTGGCGAACTCCCGGTTTCCGCTCGTATATGCCAGCACGGTCAGCGCGCCCGCGGAAATCACCATCAGACCGATGGCCAGTCCGTCCAGCCCGTCCGTCAGGTTCACGGCGTTGCTCGAACCCACCACCACCAGGACGAAGAAGATGTAGAACGGGATAAACGCCAGCACATAGGTGAACGGATTGCCCATCGCTGCGTGGATCAGCAGGTCCGGCTGGAAGTTCTTGATGAAGGGAACATTCAGAGTCGTTGTGTACTCGTTGTAGTACTGCATGATGGCAAGCACGCCTGTAATGACAGCCGCCACCCCCATCTGCAATCCGAACTTCTGCCGGGCCGTCAGACCCAGATTCCGCTTGTTCATCACTTTCGCGTAATCGTCGATGAACCCGATGATCGCGTAGGCCACCAGGGCAAACAGCGCGATCCAGATATAGGCCTGCCTGAGGTCGCCCCACAGCAGTGTCGGAATCACGATGCTGATCACGATGAGGATTCCGCCCATGGTGGGCGTGCCGGCTTTCTTCTGGTGCGACTTCGGGCCATCCTCGCGGATGTGCTGCCCGATCTGGAACTCGCGGAGCTTCCGGATCAGCCAGGGCCCCAGCCCGATGCACAGAAACAGGGAAGTGAGGCTGGCGAACATCGCGCGCGATGTCACATAGCGGAATACGCGGAACGGCCCCACCATCGGATAAAGTTGTTCGTAGAGCAGCCAGTAAAGCATTTAGCCCGCTTTCATCCCGTTACCGATCGGTTCGCCGAATGCCGGCCCAATCGCCTTTTCCACCGCCACGCCGCGCGATCCCTTGAAGAGAACGACGTCGCCTGCGCGAAGATAGCTGCGTAAAAAAATACCGGCTTCTTCCGGAGATTGGAAAAAAACCGCGGCGCTGCCCGACATACCCGCTTCCCTGGCTTCCTCGACCATGAAGCTTGCAGCGCCGCGGATGCCAACAAGGGCATCAATACCTGCTTCCGCGGCGAGGCGTCCGATTCCGCGGTGCAGGGTCCCGGCCTCGCGGCCAAGCTCGAGCATTTCACCCAGTACGGCGATTTTGCGCCGCCCGGGTACCCCGCGAAGCAGCTCCAGCATGGAGCGTACCGCTTCGGGGTTTGCATTGTAACTGTCATTGATGACGGTGATGCCGTCTCTTTCGAAACGTTCGCCGCGCATCTTCCCCACGGCCAGCGTTTTCACCGCATCCTGTAAATGTTCCGGCGCGATATTCAGCGCGCGCGCCGTGGCAATGGCCGCCAGCACATTGCTGACGCCGTGCCGCCCGGCCAGCGGCGTCTCGAATTCCACACCCAGACAGCGGAAATGAGCATAGCTCTTGCAGGTGCGGAAATCTTCGGCACGCACCTCGGCATCTTCAGAGAACCCATACAGAATGGTTCGGCCGGCGTGTACCTTTACAAAGTCGCGGACATGTTCATCGTCGGCATTCAGCACGGCGATCCCCGCCGGGGGTAATGCCTCGATCAGTTCGCGCTTCGCCCGCGCAATTCCTTCGATGCCATCTTCGAAAAACTCCGCGTGCGCCCAGCCGACATTGGTCACCACGCCGATCTGCGGTTTGGCGATCGCAGCCAGATCGCGAATTTCACCGGCATGGTTCATTCCCAGCTCAAGCACCGCCACCCGGCAATCGTCCGGCAGGCGCAGGATTGACAGCGGCAGTCCGAAATGATTGTTGTAATTTCCGATGGTCCGGCCCGTCCGGAATTGCACCGCGAGCAGACTGGCGATCGCATCTTTCGTAGTCGTTTTCCCGGCGCTCCCCGTGACTCCGACTACAGTACCGGCCCAGCGCTGACGCGTCCACGCCGCCAGTTGCTGGAGCGCGCGCAGAGTGTCCGGCACGACCAGTTGAGGGATTTTTACGTCGCACAGCCGTTCCACCACCGCCAGCGCCGCACCCTTCTCGGGCAGCTTCTGGATATAATCGTGCCCGTCGTTGGAGGGCCCGCGCAGCGCAAAGAAACAGTCCCCTGGGTTGATGGTGCGGCTGTCGATGCTAAACCCGGAAACACTGGTATGCAGTTCGATCGGCTTCGCGCCGATGGCTTCCGCAATGGCCTCCACCGAAATCGTCATTGCGTCACCGCCCGCGCAAATCCGAATTCCTTCAGTGTGTCCCGCGCGACCTCGCGGTCGTCGAAATGAATGGTCCGGTCCTTGAATATCTGATAGGTCTCGTGGCCCTTGCCTGCCAGAATCACCACATCGCCGGCATTGGCTTCTTTGATGGCCCGGTGAATCGCCGCGGCCCGGTCCGGTTCGACAATGGTTTTCGTATCCGTGCGCCGCAGCCCCACCAGCACATCGTTCATGATTTGCAGCGGCTCTTCCGAACGCGGATTGTCGCTCGTCAAAATCACCAGATCGCTTAGTTCGCCGGCCACCTGCCCCATTACCGGCCGCTTGGTGCGGTCGCGGTCTCCACCGCAGCCAAAAACCGTAATCACGCGTTTCGCATCGAGCGACCGCGCCACCTGGATCGCATTTCGCAGCGCGTCATCCGTGTGGGAATAATCGACGATCACGGCAAAAGGCTGCCCCTCGTCCACGCGCTCGAATCGACCGGGCACCCCGGGGCATTGTTCGATCCCACGCGCGATCACTTCCGGCGGGAACTGAAACGTCATGCCGGTGCAGCAGGCGGCGAGAATATTGTAGACGTTTATCTTCCCCACCATGGGGGAGCGAACCGCGAACCGCAGTTTTTCGAATACGATTTCGAATTGCAGACCCTTCAGACTCGACTGGATATGCCGCGCGCGCACGGTGGCATCGCTTCCGAGCCCGTACCAAAGCACGTCCGGACCGGCCGCTCGCGCGGCTGCTGAACCACTCGGGCGCTCACCCAGCTTGCGGCCCCATTCGTCGTCCCGGTTGAGCACGGCGTACTTCGGGGGCGGACCGCCCGAGCCCGTAAACAACAGCTTCTTGGCGGCGAAATAGTCTTCCATCGTGCCGTGGAAATCCAGATGATCCCGCGTGAGATTGGTGAATACAGCCGTATGGAAATGCAGCCCGTAGACACGGCCCAGAGCCAGCGCATGCGAGGAGATTTCCATGGTGGCGTGGGTGCCGCCGGCTTCATCGAGTTGGGCGAGAAGCCGGTGCAGGTCCAGCGATTCGGGGGTCGTGTTTGCGGCAGGCAGGGTCTTCCCGGCCAGCTGGTAGGCGATGGTGCCGACCAGCAGCGTCGTATTCCCGGCGGCGTGCAGGATGGAATCCACCAGATAACTGGTGGTCGTCTTCCCGTTCGTACCGGTGATGCCCGTCAAACTCAGCTTTTCGTCTTTCCTGCCGTAAAAAGTTTTCGCAGCCAGCGCCAGTGCATGCCGGCCGTGCTCTGCCTGGATCCACGGCAGTGGCGGATTCTCGGGAGCGGCACTCTCGCTCACCACCCCGATCGCACCTTTCTCAGCTGCCTGCCGGGCAAATTCGCGCCCGTCCACGCGAGCTCCAGGGAAAGCGAAAAACAGGTATCCTGGCTGCACCCGGCGCGAGTCGTAGTCGAGTCCGCTGACGGTCGTTTGAGCAAGCGGGAGCGGCAACTCCGACCGCAACGGCACTCCCGCCAACACCTCGCCCGTCGTCATGTACTTATCTTCAGCGTCTGAATACGATTCTGATTTTTTCCCCGGTGCGCAATGGACTTCCCGGCAGCGGCAGCTGTGCGCGCGCCACGCCGCTGCCTTCGATCGTTACATCCAACCCCTCCGCCGAACTCTCTTCCACCACATCCCGCATCGACTTGCCCCGGAAATCGGGGACCGATGGTTTGTTCCGGATGTCCGGGCTCTGTGCCGGCCCGTCTTCTTTGACCGCGTTCTGCATCGCGGGCATCGCCGGCTTTCCCGCCAAAGCAAAAAGCGGCAACACGGGAGCGGCAATCGCTGACCCGGGCGCCGGAATCTCGTCCGGATCTTTCGCCGGTTTCATCTGCTCGGCCAGAAGTTCCCGAACGCTCGCGTCGCCGTCCATGATGCTCGGCTCGCCCAAGTCCGCAATGGCCAGATCGCTGTCGAATTCGCCCGGTTTTACTTTGGCCGGCTTTTTCGCAATCAGTGTCTCCGGAATGTCCTTGCGGACATCCATCATTCGCAAAGCTTCGGTCATGATTGCGGTCCATACCGGCGCCGCGGCATCCGCGCCCTGACCGTTCTCACCGGACGTGTTGTGGACCGTCACCAGCACCACCAGCGCCGGATTCGTCACAGGTGCGAACCCCAGAAACGAAGCGTTGTAGTTGTGTGTGTAATGATGCGTGCCGGAATCGAAAATCTGCGCTGTGCCCGTCTTGCCGCCCGAGGTGTAGCCGTCGAGCCGCGCATGCACACGGCCGGTGCCTCGCAGCACAACGCCTTCCATCATCGAACGCATGGTTATGGCTGTTTCCGGCTGGATCACCCGTTGCGGCGGCTCCACCGGTTCCATCTTGTCGCCGCGCTTCAGAATGAGTTGAGGCTTCACCAGCAAACCGCCGTTGGCGATTACCGAACCCAGACGAGCCAATTGCACCGAAGTCACGCTAACCTCCTGGCCCATGGAGATCGAAGCCAGCGAAGTCGTTCCCCACTCCTTCAGAGGCCGCAGTTTGCCTGCCGATTCCGCCGGCAGCGGAAGGCCCGACTTCTGACCGAAACCGAGCCGCCGTGCGTACTCATACATATGGTCCCGGCCAACGCGGGTTCCGATCAGAATCGCACCGATGTTGCTCGATTTTTCCAGCACCTGCGCCATCGTGATGGTCCCGTATCCACCGTGCGATTCATGTACCACCCGGCCGGGCAGGACTAACGCGCCGCCGCCCGTCGCCACCAGCGTATCCGGCCGCATATCGGTGGTTTCGAGCGCTGCCGTCAAGGTAACGACTTTAAATACGGAACCCGGCTCGAACGGAACCGAAGCCCCCAGATCGAGCCGCGAGATCGGATCGTCTCCCGCTTTCGGAGGCATGTTCGGGTCGTAATCCGGATAGTTCGCGAGCGCCAGGATTTCCCCGTTATATGGGTTCATCACAATCGCCGTGCCGCTGCGCGCGTGCTTACGCTCCACGCCCGCCCTGAGCTCGCGCTCCGCCACGAACTGAATCCGCTCGTCGATGGTGAGGGTGAGGGGCACGCCCGCGCGCGCCGCCGACTCCACTTTCGAATCGAGGCCTCTGCGTTTCACATCTTCCACCAGGCGCTCCGAGCCCGCGTGGCCGCGCAGTTCCTTGTCGAGCGCCCGTTCCACTCCCGCCGCTCCTTCTTCACCCTTATAGACGGCGCCCAGGACGTGGGCCGCTACATCGCCTTTCGGATAGTGGCGCTGGCTTTCGGTGTGGAAGGTAACCCAGTCCAGATGCATGGACTTCAGGCGGTCGGTTTCAAAAGCGTCGATGCGGCGCTTGACCCACATGAAACCCTTGTGGTTTTCGCGCGCCCATGTGAGCCGTCTGAAAAGCTCCTGCTGGTCGAGGTTCAAAGTGTTTCCGAGCAGCTCCGTCGCCACCCGCAGGTTGGCGATCTGCAGTGGATTCACGGACACTGAATCCACTGGCACGCTCACCGCGAGCGGCTGCCCGTTGCGATCGAGGATCGACCCGCGTGGAGCCGGAATATCCACCCGATGCTCCTGCTGCGAGCGCGCGATCGCCGTATATTTTGCGTGCTGCATCACCTGCAGCGAAACCAGTTTCCCGAAAATCGCCAGTGCCCAAAGCATCAGCACGAGGGCGAGCACCGTCAGCCGATGAATCGCCGAACTCCCCGGTAAGCTGCCACGAGGCCCACTGGATCCCTTGATCTGGGTTACGAGCCGCCAGAGATCCACCGCGGATCTCCTTAACGAACGCTCGGATTGAGCGTGGGTAATCTGTTGCTTGCGAATGATTTGTCTGACGTGGCCGGGATGTCGAGGTGAATCACCTGATCGGCCGCAGGACTGGTCAGCCTGCGCGCGGTAGCCAGAGCGTTCAGGCGTTCCGGACTCAGCAGCCCCGCTTCCTTCACCTCAAGATCGCGCCGCTCATTGATCAGGGTCTGGCGTTCCTGCTTGAGCGCTTCCAGCTTGTAGCCTTCCAGCACCGAACCTGCGTGGGGAGCGATGATGCTGGCGCCCAGCACGAGCAGCACGGCTGCCGCGCCTACGGCCGACCAGCATTCCGAACGCGCGGCCGGATCGGCCTGCCGCACGACGCGCGAGTTGTCGATCTTCTTCGCATAGAAGTAGATATCGTCGTTTGGCAATGCCCGCAGCATGAATGGATCAGACTGCGCGCGAATTGAATCCTGCCGTTGCAGTGTCAGTGCAACCGCGCCGCTCTTCTTGAAAAATGTCGCCAGCGTGGCCATGTCGGTCATCCTCGCCCTAATTGCTGTCCTGCTCGCCCAAAATCTCCGCCGCTCTGAACTTGGCGCTGCGGGACGGCGGATTGTCCCGTAACTCCTGCTCCCCGGGTGTCAGCGGTTTTTTGGTCAGGATCAAAGCTTTTCCCGACCGCGCCCACTCCCGAAAATTCTCTTTGACTTTCCGGTCTTCCAGTGACATAAAAGAGATGATGACGACGCGTCCGCCCGGCTTCATCATGCCCGGGATACGTGCGAGAAGCGCATCCAGCTCTTCCTGCTCTCTGTTGACGACCATTCGCAAGGCCATGAAGGTGCGAGTCGCGGGATGTAAAGGTCCCGTTCGAGGTGAGGCCCGTTCCACCACACCCGCCAGGTGTAGTGTGCTCCGAATGGGCCTCGCTCGAACGATTGCTCCAGCTATCTTCCGCGCTCTCCTTTCTTCGCCGAGCTGGTAGAGCCAGTCGGCGATTGCCTTTTCGGCACTGTGGTTCAGCAGTTCGGCCGCGGTATGTCCCTGACTCTGGTCCATCCGCATGTCCAGCGGCCCTTCTGCCTGAAATGAGAATCCGCGATCTCCCGTGGTCAGCTGATACCGGCTCACGCCCAGGTCCGCGATCAATCCGTCGAGCTGTCCCCTGAACCTCGACAGATTCAATTCCGAAAAATTCCCCTGCTGAAACTCGATCCGGTCCGCCCATTGGGCCGCATTCGCGCGCGCCATTTCCAGCGACTCGGCGTCCCTGTCGTTCGAGTAGAGCTTTCCGTCCGCCGTCAACCGCGCCGCGATCGCCGACGTATGACCGCCCAGCCCGGCGGTGCAATCCAGATAGGTTCCGTCCGGCTTGATCGCCAGATACTCCAGCGATTCCGTGAGCATCACCGGATAATGTGCGGACTTGTATTCCGGCACGGGTCACTTGAGCCCCTTCGACTTCAGGAGGGTCACATTCGAGCCCGGATTCTGCTGGGCCCGGAGCTTACGCGCCTGATAGGCGGCTTCGGAATAAACTTCGACGCGGCCATCCTGCGCGAACAGGTGCAGATCCTGCCCTTCAAGCCCGAGCTCGCGTCTCAGGTCTGTGTTAAAAGTGATACGGCCTTGCGAGTCCATTTCGGCATCGGCGCCCAGGTCGTCGGCGTTGAATTTGACGTTTTCCGCCACTTCCGGGTCTTCCTTGAAGTCGGCGAAAAACTTTTCATTTTGACGCCAGGTCGGCATCGAGTATATTTGAGCCAGGTGCCGGTCGAGGCTGGTAATGAAGAACTTCTGTTCCCCGAAACTCTTTAAATACAGCTGGAGATCAACCGGCAGCTTGAGACGGCCCTTGTCGTCAAGCTTGGCCGGGAATCTCCCGTTGGGCTTTTCGACGCTGGTGACCGGTACTTGAGGCTGGCTCTCCACTTTTGTCCTAATTTGGCCACTTCGGGCCTACTAGGGATTGTGGCACGACATGAATCGGGTTGCAAGCCTTTATTTAGAACAAGTTGTGCCATTTGTGTTGGTTAGGCGAGTACTACAACCTGCATAGCCATGGGTTATCACCACCATTAGTAGTAAATATGGCGAATGGAAGGCGAATAAAAAATGCAGACAAGGGACGAACCTGAAAAATTGAGCGAAGCTCACACCCGGTTTATGATCTCGTCACCCAGCGTTAGTCGAGCATACGCTCGGATGGATCATGCGGCCCGATCCAGATCCACAAATCGTCCTCAGGATTGAAAGCGACGGCAAGGTGGTTTCGTCCCAATCTCGCGGACCAATAGCGGCCGACTTTCTTTAGTCTGATGGCCGGGATGCCGTGGGTCGGATTTCATCAGCTCGAAAGCGTCTCTCGCCGCTCCTGGATTGCCGAATCGAGGGAGCCCAGAGCAACAAACCGCATGGATAGAATCGTCCGCAAATACGCCAGCCATAAGGAATGAAAGCCGACGAGTATCGGTACTGGCAGAGCCGTCCTGTGCATGAACGGATGGCCGCGGTTTCCGAACTCACTGCCGCTGCGTACGCGTTGAGAGGCATAGCCCCGGATGTACAACGACTTCAAGGACCTGTGTCCGCCTTCCACGCTTACGGCGAGACGTCGCCGACGTTGAGGAGATGCGCGAAGCTGCGTAAGGCCGGGGGCCTACGGGGGCTTAAAAACTCAGCGCTTCCGGCAACAAACGGCAAATTCGGCATCGACCGTGCCGGTCAACCCTAACTATTTTGGCGATTGCCTGGCGCCATGCCAGCGGTGGATAATCTCTATTAGTTTCCGATCGTCATCGAGTCGGTAGTAGATCCGGATGGCGTGAAGAAGCGCTTCGTCCGTAATTCGAACTGTGAAGTCCACTCGGGGATCAGCTTTCTCGCTTCCTCGAAGGAGACAGTTCGGTTCTCATCGGCGCATTGAATGCCCCGATCAATGGCGGCAAGCCTCTCGTGGTCTTCTTCCGCCTTCAGGGGCAAGGGCTCATTAAAATTCAAACTGACCTTGCTCATATCCGTTTCCGAAACAAATAATGCGAAACAATCCATTGTTCGCCGCCGCGATAATTCCATAGTTCCGCGCAGGCCATAAAAAATATCCGCCAGCGCACCAGCCACCGCAGCGCCTCGTCCTTACCATAAACTCTCGAAAAAATATCCAGCACTCCCTGTCGGTTCCGGTCCGTGTTGGCCAGCCACGCGTTCGACGTCCTCCCGTAATGCGTGCCATTCACCCGCCACCGATCCGCCAGCGTGAAATCGTCTTGAAACGCCGGCAGCAAATCATCCGAAGGCATCAGCCCGCCCGTGAAGAAATGCCGCGCCATCCAGTCCGAAGCATCGCGCGATTCAAACGGATACGCGTAATCCTTATGCGCGAACACATGCACGAACAACGTCGCCTCCGGCTTGCACCAGCCCGCGATGCGCCGCATCAGCTCCTGATAGTTCCGCATGTGCTCAAACATCTCAACCGAAACCACCCGGTCGAAACGCTCCCCCGCATCGAAGTTGTTAATATCCGAAGTCCGGATTTCCAGATTCCGCAACCCCCGTCGGACCGCCTCGCCATCGATAAACGCCTTTTGCGATGCCGAATTCGAGAGCGCGACAATCCGGCTGTTCGGAAAACGCGCCGCCATGAACAACGAAAGCGATCCCCAGCCGCACCCCAGCTCCAGCACGTCCTGACCATCCGCCAGTCCAGCCCGCTGACAGGTCAGATCCAGCATGCGGGCTTCGGCAGTTTCCAGATCGTCAGAACCCTCCCCATCCGCAAATAGCGCGCAGCTGTACTTGCGATGCGGACCCAGGGTTAAACCGTAAAACTCCGCCGGGACCTCGTAGTGCTGTTCATTCGCCGCCGCCGTATGAATCGCAATCGGACTCCGCCGCAACTGCGCGATAAACTCCGCCTTCCGCTTTGCCACAGCCTCGGGCCCGCCCGCGCCTTCTTCACGCAATCGTTCCTTCAGCAGCCGCCGGATCCCAAAACGAATCGCCCAGTCCGGAACCAGATCCTTCTCCAGCCATCGCTGATAGCCGGCGTCTTCGACAGGTCTCGCTTCCGTTGCAGTCATCTGATGATCACCCTCTTATGCCTTGTGGAACCACTTTGTGAAACCACGGCACAAACGCACTGGTCGTCGCCTGATATTGCCGGTAGTCGTCGCCTTTGGTGCGCAGCGCCTGGGCCTCCGTAGCCGGAATTCCCGTAACCCGGAACAGGAAGTACAACATCAGGACCGGAGCCGTCAGCCCCCACCACCCATAAGGCGATGCCAGTCCAAACACCGCATAACTGACCCAGATCAGCCACTCAAAGAAATAATTCGGATGCCGTGAATAATTCCATATCCCGGCCCGGCAGGTCTTTCCTTTGTTCGCCGGATTCAGCTTGAAGCGATGCAACTGCCGGTCTGACATCGATTCGCCCGCCGTCGCCAGCACCCACAACAGTGCCGCGCCGAACTCCAGCATCGACAAACGTGGCTCCGGATTCAACACCGCCACCAAAAACGGAATCGACAACACCACGCAAAGCACGGCCTGAAATTCAAAGAACGCCAGAAACTTCAGCCCGATATTCGTCACCCATTTCCGCCGGAGTTCAACGTACCGCCCTTCCTCCGGATGCCCCATGACGCGCGTAAATATCAGATACAGGGAAAGCCGCAATCCCCAGACAGCGCCCATCGCGCCGATCATCAAACGGCGCGGACCATATCCCGGCCCCATCACTCCGTAAAGAATCGCCAGCAGAGCCAGTCCGCCAGCCCAGCCGCCATCGACGATGGCCGCATTCTTCATCGGGAAATGGATCAGCCACAACACAAACATCAGCGCCACGACGGCCGCGGTCCCGGTCTCAACCAACTGCACCAACGTCATTCGCGGGCCCTCCGCAGGTAGCGCAGGGGGAACACTGCCGAAAAATAAATGACCATTGCCGCGATCGAACCTAACACCAACCACACCACAACCGCCCGCGCAGTAGCCACCCCCAGCGTCGCAATCGTATTCCAGACGCTGGCCTTGATCATGTCGAATAAACGCGGCAGCGTGAGAGGCAAAGGAGGAGCCCCGAAAACCCGCTGGGCCAGCTGCAATTGCGGAATCAAAAGAATCAGCTGCAGGGGATAAACCACCGCATTCACGATCTGAATCAGCGGCAGGTTCAGTCCCAGCAAAGCGGCCGCGGCCGCACAGAGCGCGGTCGTCGTCCCCAGCATCGGGAAGACTCCCAGCACGCATCCGATCGCAATAGCCGCGGCGATCTTCTCCGGGGTCACGCCCTGGCGCAGAAGATCCAGCAGAGGCGTGACGATCCGCCTTCGTAGAAAGCCGTTTTCAGACCACAGAGCAGTCAGACCGCGTGTCTCCCGAGAAGTAGTGTCTGGAAGGAATCGCCGGGTTTCATCCGCGCCAGCTGGATCAGCATATAGCCGGACATCGCGATATTTCCCAGAGTCATGATCAGAATGAACCACAAAACCCGCGAGCCCATCGACCGCTCCCGCCACGCCACCCAAACAAAAAAGGTCGTAAAGCCGAAATAAGCATCCCACAGCGTAGCCACGGCCCAGGGATTCGCCGAAAAACCCGGCCCGGAATCCAGAATGCTTTGCACCATGCTGGTGCGGGTGGTCATAACGATCATCCAGACGAATATCGCCCCGAACAGGGCCATCAGGAAGGCTCTCATCTCCGCGCCCCTCTCGCTTCGCCGGGTAAGCGTCTCATCTCAACTGCTACGAACCGCCTTCCGCGCCGGATTGTCACGGCGACAAATTTATTACCCAAAAATATCATCGGATCGGGCGCCTCCTTCGTATAGTAGATCGATATGGGAAATCCATCAAAGGGAAAATACCGGCCAGGCGTGGTCGGCGTTTTCCTGCTGATCCACATTGTTGCTCTCGGGGTCTTTCTGGTTCCTTTCAGGGTTGGCCTTCTTTGGTGGCTTCTGGCCACCTATTCTTTGCGCATGTTCGGAGTCACGGCGGGTTACCATCGCTACTTCAGCCATCGCAGTTATAAATTAGGGCGCGCGGCTCAGTTTCTGATGGCGGTCCTCGCCCAGACCTCAGGCCAGAAAGGCATCCTTTGGTGGGCGGCCCAGCATCGCATTCACCATCGCCACTCCGACAGGGAAAACGATGTCCATTCCCCGGTGCAGCGCGGATTCTGGTGGTCCCATGCGGGATGGGTGCTCTCGAACGAGTTCGACGCCTGCGATTCCCGCTCTGTGGCCGATTTCGGAAAATTCCCGGAGCTTCGCTGGCTCGACCGCAACCACTGGGTTCCCGGTCTGAGTCTCTCCATCGTGATGGGACTGATCAGCCTGTTCCGGCACGATGCCGGTATCTTCCTGTGGGGCTATGTCCTCTCCACCGTGCTCGTTTATCACTGCACGTTCGCCATCAATTCCTTCGCCCACATCTTCGGCAGCCAGCGATTCGATACCGCGGACGACAGCCGCAACAACTGGTGGCTGGCCCTGATCACTTTCGGCGAAGGCTGGCACAACAATCACCACTTTTCCATTTCCAGTTGCCGTCAGGGATACCGGTGGTGGGAAATCGACATCACATTCTACGTTTTGAAGGTGTTCAGCTGGTTTGGCATTGCCCGCGATCTGCGCCCGTTCCGTGTGCCCCGGCCCGGTAACAGCGCGAGGCGGGCCGCCTGACGAGGCTGCGGTGAAGCGCATCGCCGTCATTGGCGCGGGCATATCCGGCATGGCAGCGGCTTATTACCTGAGCCGTAAACATGAAGTATCGTTGTTTGAAAAGGACGAAAGGCTGGGCGGCCACACCCACACCGTCACCGTCGACGGCCTTAATATCGATACCGGGTTCATCGTTCACAACGACCGCACCTATCCCAATCTGATAAAACTCTTCGCCGAACTGGGCGTCGCAACCGCTCCGTCCGACATGTCGTTCTCGGTGTCGAGCAGCGAAACCGGATTCGAGTATTCCAGCCGCGGCCTGCGCGGATTTTTCGCGCAGAAGAAAAATCTCTTCGCCAGAGAGCACTACAGGCTCCTGCGGGAAATCATGCGGTTCAACCGCCTCGCCCCGACTCTGGAAGAGCCCATTCCGCTGGGCCAGTATCTGGCCCGCGAAAACTTCGACGAGGTCTTTCTCGAACGCTACCTCTATCCGATGGCAGGCGCCGTCTGGTCGATGTCCCCGGAAAGCATCGCCGCATTCCCGGCCCTGACGCTGATTCGCTTCTTCCAGAATCACGGGATGCTCGGGATCAACACGCATCCCAAATGGCGCGTCGTGCGTGGCGGCAGCAAGCAATACGTCGAGCCCCTGATCGCCCCTTACGTCTCCCGCATTTACCTGAATTCGAACATCAGCGGCGTCGTGCGCGGGGAAACGGGTGTGACGCTGCAGTTTACCGATCGGCCCGGCATGGATTTCGACGATGTGGTCTTCGCCTGCCATGGCAACCAGATTCTGCCCATGCTTGCCGCGCCCAGCGATACCGAACGCGACGTTCTGGGATGCTTCCAAACCAGCCGCAACGAGGTCTGCCTCCACACCGACTCCGCGATGCTGCCCGCCCGGCAAAGCGCACGCGCCGCGTGGAACTACAATTTGCGTCCCGACAAGCGCACCAAGAGCGCAACCGTCACCTACTATATGAATCGCCTGCAATCCCTGAAGGCGAAGACCGATTACTGCGTTACGCTCAATGCCAACGGGGAAATCGACACCAGCCGCGTCCTGATGCGGTTGATCTATCATCACCCGCTCTACACCCGCCAAGCCATTGACGCGCAGAGCCGCTGGGCGGAAATCAGCGGACAGAACAGGACCCACTTCGCCGGCGCCTACTGGTTCTATGGATTTCACGAGGACGGACTGAATTCGGGCTTGCGCGTAGCCCGCCACCTGGGGGTAAACTGTTGAGCTTGCCCCAGCATCACATCAAAGCGGAGTCGGCCATATACCGCGGAACCCTCCGCCATCGCCGTTTTGAGCCCGTGGGACACGAGTTCAGCTATGGAATTTTCATGGCCTTCATGGACATCGACAGAATTCCGGAGCTGATGAAGATATCGCCTTTCGCCAGCTACAACCGCTTCAACTGGGCCACCTTCGCCGAACGCGATCATTTCGGCGATGCCTCGCAAATCCTCCGCCAGCGATTGACCTCCGACGCCGCCGAGCAGGGGATCGCGCTGGACGGCGGACCGGTTTTTCTCCTCACCCATCTGCGCTATCTGGGCTACAACTTCAATCCGATCTCGCTCTTTTATTGCTATGGCCGCGATGGCCGGCTCCAGACTGTCCTCGCCGAAGTGAACAGCACCTTTGGCGAAAGCCATAACTACTGGCTGACCGAGGCCAACCGGACATCCGGTGATCAGCGCCACTCGTATCGATGTCAAAAGGAGATGCATGTCTCCCCGTTCATGGGCATGAACCTGGATTACACCTTCGCGCTCACGCAGCCGGGCGAAACCCTTGTCGCCCATATGGAAACCGTGGAACACGTTGAGAACAACGCGGGCGGACACAGCTTCTTCGATGCCACCCTCAGCCTGCGCCGCTACCCGTGGAGCGCCTCCGCGCTGCACGGCGCCCTGATCGCCCATCCCTGGATGACAGCCAAAGTAATTTACGCGATACACTGGCAAGCTCTGCGTCTTTATCTCAAGAAAGCACCGGTATACTCTTATGTCGCAAATCGCTAAAACCCTCTTCCTGCGCGGACTCCGCGGCCTGCGCATCGGTTCGCTTGAGCTTGTCACGCGTACCGAACGGTGGGAATTCGGCGATCCCGGTTCTTCTCTGCGCGCGACCATCGCCGTCAACGACGAACGCTTTTTTAAACGCGCCCTCTTCGGCAGCGACGTTGCCATCGGTGAATCCTGGATGGACGGCGACTGGTCTTCGCCCGATCTGCTTTCCGTGGTCCGGCTCGCGGTCCGCAATATGAACGCGGTCGAAAAGCAGAACTGGGCCGTAAGCGCTTTAACCCGTGCGTTTGACGTGATCCGTCACCGCCTGCGCAAAAATTCGATCACCGGCAGCCGCAAAAACATCCAGGCCCATTACGACCTCAGCAACGATTTCTTCCAGCTCTTTCTCGACCCCAGCATGATGTATTCCTGCGGTTATTACGAAAGCGCCGGGGATTCCCTCGAGACCGCGCAATTCAATAAACTCGATCGCATCTGCCGCAAGCTGCGCCTCGGCCCTCAGGATCATGTTCTCGAAATCGGTACCGGCTGGGGAGGTTTTGCCGAACACGCTATCCGCCATTACGGCTGCCGCGTCACCTCGACAACCATCAGCGACGAGCAGTACGCATATGCCTGCAACCGGCTGGGAGACCGCGCCGAGCTTCTGAAGCAGGACTATCGGCTGCTGCGCGGCCAGTACGACAAAATCGTCAGCATTGAAATGTTCGAAGCCGTGGGCCTCGAATTTTACGATGAATTTTTCGGCGCGTGCGACCGCCTGCTCAAACCTGGCGGAAGCATCCTGATCCAGACCATTACGATGAACGAGAAGAAATTCCCGGTCTATCAACGGCGCAGCGACTGGATCCAGAAATATATATTCCCAGGCTCTGAGCTTGCTTCCATCAGCGAAATTCTGCATTCGCTCGCGCGGGCCACATCGCTCTCGCTGCACGATCTTGAAGACATCGGCACTCACTACGCCCGCACCCTGGCCTCCTGGCGCGAGCGCTTCAACAGCGCACTTACCGAAGTGCGCGGACTCGGCTTCGACGCTCGCTTCATCCGCATGTGGGATTATTACCTGGCCTATTGCGAAGGCGCCTTTCTCGAACGGCACGTCGGCGATGCCCAGATCCTTCTTGTAAAGAACGGCGCCCCGGCCACTATGTTTAACGAGCCCTGGCTTGAGGGTCATGCGTTCGACGCGGGGCAGCTTGCCAGCTTGCGGCCGATGGCCCGCTCGGCCGCTGCCAACCGTTAAAAGACGGCGAGGTCCGGTCCCGGAAAAGCAATCGCGCGCTAGAATCGAAGCGCATGATCCGTATTCATTCTGTCGCATTTTTTTGTCTGGCCCTGACAGCCTGTTCAAGCACTCCAGCCCCGGCTCCGCAAGCCGCCGAAGCCGCTCCGAAGACCGCCCCGAAAGCGGACGCCAAACAAATTCCCGCCGGCCTGCCCGGCATGCCGCCCGTTACCGATCCCAACGATATTTACGCAGCCGACCACGCCGGCATGCTGAGCCCCGCCGTCCAGAACGCCCGCTCGCTGGTCTATGTTCCCAACAGCGACAGCAACACCGTCGATGTCATTGACCCGTCAACTTACGAGATCATCGATCATTTCGCGGTCGGCCATCAGCCCCAGCATGTCGTGCCTTCGTGGGATCTCAAGCACCTCTGGATTCTCAACGATCTGGGCGACAGCGTCACTGAAATCGACCCCGCGACGGGCAAGAAGGGCAAGACCATTCCGGTGAAAGATCCTTACAACATGTACTTCACGCCCGACGGAAAATACTCCATCGTGGTGGCGGAAGCGCAAGCCCGCCTCAATTTCAGCGACCCCGACACGATGAAGCTGATCGATTCCTTGCACGTTCCCTGCAAGGGCGTCGATCACATGGACTTCACCTCCGACGGCCGTTTTCTCATCGCCAGCTGCGAGTTTTCCGCGCTTCTAATCAAGGTCGATGTCGCGACGCACGAGCTGGTCGGCACGCTGAAGCTGGAGGAAGGCGGGATGCCGCAGGACGTGAAGACGTCGCCCGACGGCAGGGTATTCTATGTGGCCGACATGCATGCCAATGGCATTTACATGATCGAACCGGACTCCTTCACGCGCATCGGTTTCCTGCCCACCGGCAAAGGCACGCACGGACTCTACGTGAGCCGCGACTCGAAGGTTCTCTACGTTTCCAATCGGCTCGAAGGCAGTATTTCGATCATCGATCTCGCCAGTCGCAAAGAGACCGCGAAGTGGAAAATTCCGGGCGGCGGCAGCCCTGACATGGGAGGCGTTTCGGCGGATGGAAAAGTTCTCTGGCTCTCCGGCCGCTACAACGCCGAAGTCTACGCGTTCGATACGGCGGATGGGCACTTGATCAAGAAGATCAAGGTTGGCAAAGGGCCGCACGGGCTCTGTGTCTACCCGCAGCCCGGCCGCTATTCGCTGGGCCATACCGGCGTCTACCGTTAGAAGTGGATTCCGACCAGCACTTCCGCCTGGTTCAATTTCGATAAGGCGGCGAAGTCCGCCGACCCCGCGTGACTGTAACGTAGCTCGCCGCTGAGCCGGACGAAAGGAATCTTCACGTCCACGCCCGCTCCCAGCACAACGCTCGCGTGCGAAGCATGCACGAACGATCCCGGCTGCCCCGAGGGAATCGTCTGCGCCGCCGCCGAAATATTGGAAAGGTGATCGAAAGAAACTCCCGCTTCGACGAAGGGCTTCAGCACAGGCGTCTTGAACCGGTACTGCAGCAGGAAGGGAAACTGCCACTGATTCGCCGAGACCGTCGGACCTACGGGCGAAATGCTGGTGATTTGAAAACTATAAGGCCGGTAGAGAGCATCCACTTCAATCCGAAAACTGGCTGGCAGATTCACCTGCAATGCCGGACCGATAACAAAATTAGTGCTCCTGGGAAGCGACGCGAGCGTGCTGGTCGAGACGGCATTCGTCACATCCGTAAATGGCGCACCGCCCAAAACACCAACCGAAAGAGCCTGTGCACAGGCTGCGCCCGAACCCAAAACTGAAATAAATATGAAGCCGATTATTTTCCGCATACCGTCATTCGACGGTAACGCTCCTGGCCAGGTTGCGCGGTTGATCCACATCGCACCCGCGCAGTTAGAAGTGAACTCCGACCAGGACTTCCGCCTGATTCAAGTTCGAAAGCGCCGCGAAGTCTGCCGAACCCGCGTGGCTGTAACGTAGCTCGCCGCTGAGCCGGACGAAAGGAATCTTCACGTCCACGCCCGCTCCCAGCACGACGCTGGCGTGGGAGCGGGAGCCAAGCACCGACGAAACACCAGAAGTATGGTCGAAAGACACACCTGCTTCAAGGAAAGGCTTTAGTACAGGGGTCTTGAACCGGTACTGCAGCAAGAAAGGGAATTGCCACTGATTCGTCGACTTATTCAGCGGTATGGGTGAACCATCCAGTGGATTAAATAGCTCTACCGCGTAGTACGCAGGCCTGTAAAGCGCGTCCACTTCGATTCGAAAAAGCGCCGGCAAATTCACCTGTAATGCCGGCCCGACGGTAAAATTTCTGGTATTGGGAAAAGACGAAATCGCCTCCGTAAGGAAACCCCCGCCCAAGAGGCCAACCGAAAGCGACTGCGCATAAATCCCGCTGGTGCCTGATATTGCCACGAGCGAGGAAGCCAATATGAATCTGAACAGACTGCGTACCGTCACTCGACGGTAACGCTCTTGGCGAGGTTGCGCGGTTGATCCACATCGCATCCGCGCCGAACCGCAATATGGTACGCCAGCAACTGCAGCGGAACAATCTCCAGCAGCGGAGTCAGCAGATCCGGCGCGGCAGGAATTTCAATGACGTGATCCGCTACCTTCCTGACCTCGTTGTCGCCCTCGGTGACGATCGCGACCACCTTGCCTTCGCGCGCTTTCACTTCCTGGATATTGGAAAGCGTCTTCTCGTAAAGCAGCGTGCTTTCCTTGCTGGATGGATCGTGCGTAGCCAGCACCACCACAGGCAGGCTCTCATCAATCAACGCATTGGGACCGTGCTTCATCTCGCCCGCCGGGTAACCCTCCGCGTGAATGTACGAAATTTCCTTCAGCTTCAAAGCACCCTCGAGCGCGATCGGGAAGTGAATCCCGCGTCCCAGATAGAGAAAATCGGTAGCCTTGAAAAGCTTGCGCGCCAGATCCTCATAGATTCCGTCATTGGCAAGGATCGTTTCCAGCTTGCCCGGAATCGTCACCAGTTCGTGCACAAAGGTTCGCGATTCCTCTTCGCTGAGAACCCCGCGCACCTGACCCAGATAGAGTCCCAGAATCGCCAGTGCGGTCAGCTGACAGGTGAAGGCCTTTGTCGAAGCCACGCCGATCTCCGGCCCTGCGTGCGTATAGATGGCGCCGGACGCTTCGCGCGTAATCATCGATCCGACGACATTGCAGATCGCCAGCGTCTTTGAGCCCTTCTGCTTGGCCTCGCGCTGCGCCGCCAGTGTGTCGGCTGTCTCGCCGGACTGTGAAATCACCACCGTCAATACATCCGGCGAAATGATCGGATCGCGATAGCGGAACTATGTGAGTTATTGGAATTGGTTGGTTTTGGGATAGAGTTTTTATTTAATTTTATTTCTCGGTTGTGGCGGTTTCATT
>DASZLO010000143.1:0-8324 GCA_035552315.1 Bryobacteraceae bacterium | reverse complement strand
GACAGCGAGTCCGTCATTCGCGTCAAGCTGGGCGAACGCACGTTTACGCCGCCGGAAGTCTCGGCCTTCATTCTGCGGCAACTCAAGAAGAACGCTGAAGCGGCGCTGGGCGAGCCCGTCACCAGGGCGGTCATTACGGTCCCGGCCTATTTCAACGATGCGCAAAGGCAAGCCACGCGCGACGCCGGAAAGATCGCCGGCCTCGACGTCCTGCGCCTGGTCAATGAGCCCACAGCAGCGGCCCTTGCCTATGGACTCGACAAACGCAAGGAAGGCATCATCGCGGTATACGATCTCGGCGGTGGCACCTTCGACATCTCGATTCTGAAACTGCACGACGGAATCTTCGAAGTTCTCGCAACCAACGGGGACACGCATCTGGGCGGCGACGACATCGACAACCTGCTGCTCCGGATCGCGCTGGAGGACCTGCAATCGGAATGGGGCGAGGATCTCTCGCATTCAGGCGAGGCCGTCCAGACGCTGCGGAAAGCAGTCATCGCCGCCAAAGAGGCCCTCTCGTTTGTGCCGGTGGCGACCATCGCTTTTGAGTGGCACGGGAAGTCCTATGCCCGCGAAATCACGCGCGAGCTTTTCGAAGGACTGATCCGCGATATTGTCGACCGCACTCTTCATCCGTGCCGAAGCTGCATGCAGGATGCGGGCGTGGCTCCGGAACAGATCGACGAAGTCGTGATGGTGGGCGGCTCAACGCGCATCCCGCTGGTGCGCAGCGCGGTCGAAGTGCTTTTCCGGGCGCGTCCGCACACGGAATTGAATCCGGACGAAGTTGTCGCACTGGGCGCCGCTGTGCAGGCCGGGATCCTTGCGGGCACTGTCGAAAACCAACTGCTCCTCGACGTGACGCCGCTCTCGCTCGGCATCGAAATATACGGCGGAATCGCTTCGAAGATCATTCATCGCAACTCGACCATCCCGGCCAGCGCGGGCGAAACGTTCACCACGGGCGTGGATGGCCAGACCAATGTGCTGATTCACGTTGTCCAGGGAGAACGCGAGATGGCGAAGGACTGCCGCAGCCTCGCGCGGTTCGACCTGAAGAACATTGCGCCGATGCCCGCCGGAATGGCGCGTATCGAAGTGCGTTTCCTGATCGATGCCAACGGAATCCTCAACGTGACCGCCCGCGATGGGCGTACCGGTAAAGAGCAATCCATGGACGTTAAGCCGACGTACGGGCTGACCGACGATCAGTTGGAGGCGGCCATTCAGGAATCGATCGAACACGCCGAGGAGGATCTGAAAACGGTTCAGGTGGCGCAGGCGCGCGTGGATGCGGACGCGATCTTCGCGGCAATCGGTAAAGCCAAAAAGGACGACGCCTACGAGGACCTCGATGCAGCGGAAAAAGCGCAGATCGAAGACGCCATTCGGCAGTTGCAGACGGCGTACAACACCGACGATCATCATCTGATCCGTGAGAAACTGGACCATCTCAACGAGGTCACTCACCATCTGGCGGAAAACATGATGAACACGGCTGTTCGCGGCGCACTCAAAGGAACGAAGATCTGATGCCGACCCGGCGTGGTTTCCTGCTGGCGTCCGCCGCGGCGCTGACTGTGAAGAACCGCCGGGCCGAAGCCGTCCCCATTTCCGCCGCCGAGCGCGAAGGGCGTCTGGAACGCGCCCGCAAACTGATGGGGGAACAGAAAATCAGCGCGATCGTGCTGGCGGGAGGAACCTCTCTCGACTATTTCACGGCTCTGCGCTGGGGCAACAGTGAGCGTCTGTTTGCGTTCGTGCTGCCGCAGTCCGGAAAGCCTTTTTACATTGCGCCGGCGTTCGAGGAAGACCGCGTCAAAGAGCGCATGAGCCAGTCTGCCCGGATCTATACCTGGCAGGAGGACGACAATCCGTATGCCCGCCTCGCGCAGGGATTGCGCGACGCCGGAGTTTCCACCGGCCGGATCGGGATCGAAGAAAAGGTGCCGTTCGTTTTCGCCGACAGCATAGGCAAAGCTGCGCCCGCGATGTCGATGGTCAGCGCCACGCCTGTCACGGCCGGATGCCGTGCGGCCAAGAGCGCCGCGGAACTGAAGCTGATGCAACTGGCGAACGACATCACGCTGCAGGTTTATGAAGCGGCCTGGAAAGCCCTCCAGCCGGGCATGACAAACCGCGAATTCACTGACCTGATCAACACCGGATATAAGCAGGCAGGCTTCCCGGGCGAAGCCGGTTGCCAGGTGGATACGTGGTCTGCCCTGCCCCACGGCTCAGCGCAACCTCAGGTCATCAAAGAAGGCAGCATTGTTCTGATCGACGACGGTTGCATCGTCGAAGGCTATCAGTCCGATCTGAGCCGGACCTTCGTGCTTGGCAAGCCCACCGAGAAAATGAAACGGGTTTTCGATGTGGTTCATCGCGCGCAGACCGCAGCCAGAGCAGCCGCGAAGCCCGGCGTTCCGTGTGAAGCCGTCGATGCCGCCGCGAGGAAAGTGGTCGACGATGCCGGGTTTGGTCCCGGGTATGCGCACTTCACGCATCGAGTGGGCCACGGAATCGGGATGGACATGCACGAATGGCCTTACCTCGTGAAGGGCAACCGGCAGCCGCTCGCAGCGGGTATGACAACTTCCGACGAGCCCGGGATTTATCTGGCTGGCGAGTTCGGCATCCGTCTCGAAGACGATATGCACATCACTCCGTCCGGCGCGGAATGGTTTACTCCGCAGAGTCCTTCGCTGGAAGAACCGTTCGCGAGATAAGCGCCATCAACTGGTCGCGGCCTTCGATCTCCACGCCGATTTCCAGCCAGTAAAGTTTCAGCGGCTCGATGATGGACTGATAGTCGGGGGGCAGATTCACCGCGTCCTTGGCCGTAGTCACAAGGATTGAAGCGCCGACATCGAGCGCATGCCGCGCCAGGCGGCGGATCTCTACCGGCGAATAACGATGGTGATCCTCGTATCCGTGTTTATCGAGCGGTTCCACACCGACACGGTGGAGCGATCGCCAGAAAGACTCCGGATTCCCCAAGCCGCAAAACGCGACCGCCGGTGTGCCCGCGAGCTCGTTCCGACGCAAGCAGACTCCCTCGGAATTCACCCACTGTCGAATGCCGATGCGCGAATGGAAGACCGGCGCGCCGGGATTGTAGCGCCGCAGGACGCTCTCGATGGCGCGCACATTGGGGGCTTCCTTGGTGCGCGTGAGAACGAAGGCATTGGCCCTGGCCAGACCTTCGAGCGGTTCCCGCAGTCTGCCCAAGGGCAGCAGATGGCCACGCCCGAAGGGCTGCAGTGCGTCGATCACAACGAGGTCGAAATCCCGATTCAGTTGCAAATGCTGGAAGCCGTCGTCGAGCAGGAGCAGGCCCACGTCCGCGGCTGCGAGCAATTGGATCCCGGCCCGATAGCGGTCCCCGTCAATCCCCACCGGGACGCGCCCGGACTGATTGCAGAGCTGGGCTTCATCGCCGGTAAACAGTACGGGTTTGGCGTCGCTCAGCAGCAGCACCGTATCTTTGGTGCCGCGGCGGTAACCACGCGTGAGAATCCCCGGCCTGGCGGCACTGAGATCGCGCGACAGCTCAATCACGACTGGAGTTTTTCCCGTTCCCCCGGCCGTAATATTTCCTATGCTCACGACCGGCACAGGCAGTTGCTGCATCCGTTCCTGCTTTCGGTTGCGATCGATCGCGCTGCCCGCTTTCCAGAGTTGCGACAGGAACCACAGCAGAACGTATACGGGCTGCGGCAACCGCTCGCACGGATAGCAGGTGTCGTACAAGCCCATCACGGCGTCGGCGGTGCGGGAAGTTGCGCCGCGTTTCTCTGCCGCGGCCAGCAGTGCCCGTTCGCCCATGGAAGGATCGGCGGTCAGAACCGCGTCACGGAGTTGATCGCCCGAAGCAATCCTCGCAAAGGCCCGATGGCGGGTGAAGTCCTCGTCGATGTCGCGAAAATTTTCCATGTGCGGGCCCGCCACGATCGGCTTGCCGAAGATCGCCGGTTCGAGGATATTGTGTCCGCCAAAAGCCGCCAGCGTTCCGCCCATGAACACTGCCTTCGCTGCACCGAACAGGCCGCTCAGTTCTCCGATGGAATCGAGCAGGAGGACGTCGGCGTCGGGGTCGTTGAGCGCGGAGCGCCGGGTCCAATGAAGCCCGGACTTCGCCAGACGCGCGGCCACGTCTTCGAAGCGCTCGGGCTTGCGGGGCGCGATAATCAACCGCCATCCCGGCATTTCGCGCTGCGCGGCGATGACGAAGTCCTCTTCCACAATGGAAGAGTCCGCTGAAGTGCTGGCCGCAATCCAAATGGGATTTTCTGGCCGCGCCTCGACGAATGGATTGGGAATCATGGCGGGCGCGGCGAAATCGTACTTGAGATTCCCGGCTGTTTCCACGCTCCAGCGCGGCGCTCCGGCTTCGATAAACCGGTGCCGCATTTCATCCGACTGCGTCAGGATGCGATCGCAGAGTTCCAGCACCGGCGAAAACAGCGGCGCGAGATTGCGGTAGCGCGGCAGCGCGCGATCTGAAATGCGCCCGTTCACGATAATCAGGCCGCAGCCCACACGCCGGGCCTCGTTGAACAGGTTTGGCCAGATCTCGGTTTCCAGCACCACCACGACGGAAGGACGGAGCCGCCGCAGCACCCGCCGGACCATCCAGACGAAATCGATGGGCGCGAAGAAAACGCCGTCCGCCAGCGTTTCGAGACGCATCGCCGCCGTCCGCCGGCCCGCCAGTGTCGAAGTACTGACGAAAATCGGAATCAGCGGATTGCGTGTCTTCAATTCCTGAATGAGAGGAATGGCCGCCAGCACTTCTCCCACGGAAACGGCATGCAACCAGATCGCCCCAGAGACAGTCTGTTGCCACGAAGAGGAAAGTTCGCCGAAGCGCTCGCGCAGTGAGGGAAGATACTGACGATTCCGCAGGACGCGAAAAAACAAATAAAATAAGATGACCGGGGAAGCCAGTGTCTGCAAAAGACGGTAAAGGAGGAAAATCGCTTTGCGTTTCAATTGCTTAAGGTGGCTTCTTGTGCTCTTTGTGAGTATAGCGGCGGCTTGGGGAGCCGACACCGACAAGGGTAAGTTTATGGTGCGCCCCATAAACGAATATCCGCACCGTCAGACCAGCGAGAAGGTCACCATCGCGGCGCAGGTTTCCGAAACCGATGCGGAAACGCAGGATGCTTTCGGGAAGGTAAATCCCTATCGCTTTGGGATTCTACCGGTCCTCATTGTGATCCAGAACGATTCGGTGGACGCCATTAAAGTGGACGCGGCTCAGTTCGTCTACGTTCTGCCCGATCGCACGCGTGTGGAAGCGACGCCCGCCGCGGACGTGAAGTATATTCATGGCGCGTCGTCACCAAAGACCATAGCCAAGCCTTTGGGCGGCTCGGCAATCCGGAAGGCGCCAAAAAATCCACTCGCTGAGTGGGAGATCGAGGGGAGATCGTTCGCGGCGAAGATGATTCCGGCGGGGCAGTCGGCAAGCGGGTTCGTGTACTTCCAGACGCAGATCACCAGCGCTGCGGCCTCCATTTACATTTCGGGATTGACCGACCCGGTGACCCGCAAGGAACTGTTCTATTTCGAAATTCCCTTATCCGGGAATTAAGTCTCAGGGAGCGGGCGTTTCAACAGAACTTCGAGCCCGATGGCGTCTTGCCGGATTTCCGCGGACCGGAATTTCGTCTGCCCGGCCATCTGCTCAAACTCAGGTTTGGTATATGCCCGCTTCAGCAGCATGAACCGGAAGGTCAGGTTCGTGATCATCCGGTTTACGAACCCGCTCTTCATGGCACAGGAGGCTTTGTTGATGTCCTGGGGGCTTGCATCGCGTCGAAGGTCGATGATCAGGGCACTTCCGCCCGGCTTCAGAACCCGGTACATCTCATGCATGGCGGCTACCGGTTCGGTGAAGTTCTTGAAGGCGGCGCGGCAAACGACGTAGTCGAATTTTGCGTCGGCAAAGGGCATCCGCGAGGCGTTACCCTTCTGGAAATCGACCTTCACCTTAGCCTCGGCGGCGTTCCTGCGCGCGATCTCAACGAAGGTCGGGCTGATGTCGAGCCCGGTCACCCGGTAGTCACCGAGCTTCGCCAGTTCGACCGCGAAATATCCGGGGCCGGGGGCCACTTCAAGCACGCTCGCTCCCGGCGGGATTTCAGCGGCGATACGGCGGGCCAGGATCCGAAAATCGCCCATTGATTTTCGCGTCAACCCCGCGTACCAGCGGGCCGTCGCGCCATTCATTCCCATGCCTTTGTACGGTTTTGTGATTGCTTCCATGCCCCGATGATGGCCCGGACGGCGTTATGGCTCAATGTCGAATCGGCGAACGAGCGGCGCTCACCGGCGAATTGCGAGAAGTTTCCGGGTTCAGCCCACTTACGATTTATGCAATGATTCTCGACCACTGGGTAGCGAGCCTTCTGGCCCCTCTTGCAATCTGGGTATTGATCAACGGACTGGACGATCTCATCGTCGATTTCGCCAGCCTCGCCAGTTATATACAACGGAAATTCTCCACCGGCTCCGCGCTGCGCGCGCCAACGGAAGAGGAACTCGACAATGTCCCGCCCCGCCTGATGGCGATATTCGTGGCGCTCTGGAAGGAGCACCGGGTCATCCAGAAGATGATCGAGAACAATGTCACCAAGCTGCGGTACCAGCGATTCGAGTTCTTCGTCGGCGCCTACCCCAACGACGGACCCACCATCGCCGCGATCCGCGAGGCCATGGCACGCTTCCCCAACGTCCACATCTCGATTTGCCCGCATGACGGGCCGACATCCAAGGCTGACTGTCTCAACTGGATCTATCAGCGCATGCTGTTGTTCGAGGAAGAGCGCGGCGTCCGGTTCGACATGATTCTCACGCACGACGCCGAGGACCTGATGGACCCCGACGCCCTGCGCTGGATCAACTATTACGCGCAGTGGAACGATATGGTGCAGATCCCCGTGCTGGCGTTGCCGACACCTTTGAGCGCGCTCTCGCACGGCGTCTATTGCGATGAATTCGCCGAGTACCAGATGAAGGACATGATGGCCCGCCAGTTTTTGGGCGGCTTTATTCCGTCGAATGGCGTGGGCACGGGATTTTCACGCGAAGCCCTGGAGGGCCTCGCGCAAACCCATTCGAACCGCATTTTCGAACCCGCCTGTCTGACGGAAGACTACGAAAATGGCTGGCGCATTCACAACATGGGGATGCGCCAGAAATTTATTCCGGTACAGATCCGGTACGGCCGCGCCATCGCCACCCGCGAATATTTCCCGCTCACCTTCGGGACGGCGGTACGGCAGCGATCGCGCTGGGTCACAGGCATCGGACTGCAGTCGTGGGAATTTCATTCGGCCCGCGAGACGGTTCGCCAGGGTTACTGGTTCTGGCGGGACCGCAAGAGCGTCATCGGCAACCTGGCGAGTCCGTTGACCAATTTGTTGTTTCTCTATGGCGTGAGCTCGTGGGTTCGAGCCACCATGGGGCATGAGGCGTGGGCGTTGGCGGCTGAAACGCGGCGCTTTGCCCCCGTCTATGCCGCGGGACTGGGAATGCAGGCCGTCCAGATGGCGATACGGGCCGGGTGTTCCGCGCGCATCTACGGATGCCGGTTCGCTTTCTTCGTGCCGTTAAGGGCGCTTGTCGGCAACTGGATCAATTGCTTCGCGACGGCGCGAGCGATTTGGGGTTACACGAAAGCCAAGCTGCGCGGTGAACCGTTGCGCTGGGTGAAGACGGAGCACGCCTATCCAAGCCGTGCCTCCATGAATGGCGGGCGCAGGAGACTGCGGGAGATCCTGACGGGGTCCGGATGGATCACAGCCGCGCAACTGGAATCCGCCCTGGCATCAAGGCCTCCCGGCCAGCGGCTGGGCGATTATCTGCTCTCGCAGGGCCTGATCACAGAAGCGGATCTCTATGAGGCATTGAGTTTACAGAACAACCTGCCGCTGGGAATCCTGAACGCTGAAACGGTGTCGCTTCCCGTCACCCGTGCCCTGCCCTCGGCCGTTTCGAGAAAATGGCGCGTGCTGCCCTTCCGGATCGCAGCCGGTGAACTCCATCTGGCGGGAACGGAAGTGCCCCACGATGAGATGCACCGCGAGATCATGACCTTCACGTCGCTGGAGGTCCGGTTCCACCTGATTACTCCCACCGAATACGCCGACCTTGCCGGACGATATTTGGCGTGATCGTAGTCGCTTTGGGTGGACAATGTTGATGATGGACAATCAACAGGTTGGGCGGGCGGACCCGCTGGCGTTTTTGGGAGAGCAGGTTGCCGATTGGAAAGCAGCGGGGACCTACAACCGCCTGCGCATTCTGGAGGG
>DASZLO010000142.1:0-94735 GCA_035552315.1 Bryobacteraceae bacterium | reverse complement strand
TATCGCTGAGGGCATAATTACCTCAAAAACTTCCCAATATTCTCATTCAAAAACTTAGCATCCGCCGGATTACTCGCCGCCCCCGCAGTATGGCCCCAAAGCGAAGGGATCGGCATGAAAGTAACCCGCGGAATGAACTGCTCCTCATATCGCGCATCGCCAATCGGAAAATAAAGGTCCGTCTCCGAAGGCATATATAAAAACGGAGCCTTAATAGACCGCAGCGCTTTCTCCACATCCCCGCCGAAGCCGGGCGTCGTCCCCACATCGTGTTTCTGCCAGGTCCGCGCCTGCAGGATGTAATTATTGGCGTCCGCTGAAAAACGCGTGCGGAAGCTGTTCATCGTGCTCTCGAAGGTCGTGCCAGGCTTCGCATTCGCGCGCCACAGTTCCTTGCGCCACCACTCCTGCGAGTACAGCCAGCCGCCCCACACCATCCCGAATGCCGCCAGCCCGGCCTTCGGTTCTTCCGTGTAATCGCCGCCCTTAAACGCCGGATCGGTCGTCAGCGCCGCGATCTGTCCCTCGAGACGGATCACTCCGTGAGGATATGTTTTCGCGGTCCCGGAAGTCGCCACGAACCGGTCGGCGAAATCCGGATAGCTCACCGCCCACTGAAACGCCTGCTGCGCCCCCATGGAGAATCCGATCAGCGCCCGCAGGTGCGTTACTTTCAATTCCTCCGTCAACAGACGATGCACCGCGTCGACGTTGTCCCGGATCGTCATGACGGGGAAGCGGAGCCCGTGAAAAGGCTCCGGTGTATTGCTGGGCGACGATGAATTGCCGCTTCCGAAAAGCTCCGTCGCCACCAGAAAAAGCTTCGACGGATCGAGCGCGCGGTCCGGCCCGATCAGCCATTCATATCCGTGATAGTTAGCCATGTAATGCGACGGGAGCAGCACCACGTTGTCTTTGGCGGCATTCAGATGGCCCCAGGTTCCGTAAACGACCTTCGCCTGCGGCAGAATCGCGCCGCTCTCCGTGTGGAAGTTGGCGATTGCGAATTCGTGCCGCACGCCGCTGTCGGCGCTTTGGGCCAAAAGCAGCGGAGCCAGTACCAGAGGCGCAATAAACAGCAAAGGAATGAGTCGGCGCATTCCCTACAGATTACCCGGTAGTGCCCTTCCAGCGATTGCCTGAAGGCGCATCTCGCCGGTATTCTCAGGTGGTCTGCCGATTTTCTCCTGACGCCCGCCGTTCTCGAATCCATACTGCTTTCATGCAGTACCAATCGCCGGCCGCCGAGTCCCCGGATGCAATCGCCATTCGCTCACTGATCGATCGCATGTGCGACGCCTGGGCCGCTGGCGATGCGGCCGGTTACGCCGGCTGTTTTTCAGAGGACTCGGACTACATCACTTACAACGGAGTTCACCTGCGTGGACAAAAAGAGAATGCGGAACTGCACGGCGCGCTCTTTCGCGGCGTCCTCAAGGGCACCCGGTTATCACTCCGAATAGACTCGATCGCCTTTCTCTCTCCCGGCGTAGCCCTGATCCACACCAGCGGGGCAGGACCGCGGCGCGCACGCGACAGTTCGCCGCGCCGGAAATCCCTGCAAACGCTCGTCGCCTCAATGCAGGATCAGGGATGGAGAATCCGGGCGTTTCAAAATGCCCGGATTCGACCGTTCAGCATCTGGATGACTCGACTCGCAGCGCGGCGCTAATCCGGGAAATCAGCCCCACAACTCCCGCAATCCCTCAATCCCGCCCTTCCCCTGCCGGATCCCGGCCTCCGCCGCCGCCGGCCTCCGCCGGTAATCCATCAGATTCGGACCGAACGATTCCGCGCTTCCTGCATCCGGCCGGATCAGTTCCACCCGGCTCCCCGAATCCCGCAGCGTCTGCAGTTCCCGCTCAAGAGGCCGCCGGAAAACCTCCGGCAACGCCGCGCTGCTCACCGAAACCACCACGACCACCTCATACCCGCGCGCCAGATCCGCATTCGTCCCGGACCGCATCCCGCCATCCATGTATCTGCGGCCATTGATGGTCACCGGCGGGTAAATACCCGGCACCGCGCAACTCGAAGCCACCGCCCGCACCAGCGATACGCCCGATTCGTTGTTCCACTCCGTAAACACTCCGCTTTCCGCGTCCACCGCCGTGCAGGAATACCTGCGCTCGGGCCAATAGTTCTCCGGCATATTGGCCAGCGTTCGTCCGAAGGTGGCAAGGAAGGCCTCCTCGCTCATCGTCGGCGCCGTCAGAGCCCACGCCCCGATCTCGGCGCAGACTTCCTCCACCGGACGCACGCCCGCGTACGATTCCACCAGCTTAGCCGCCAACACCGAGAGATCCGGCGGCGTCGCCAGCGATTCGCTGGGCGATGCGGGCGCTTCGCCCTTGTCGATGAACGACCCGGCCAGCGAGGCCGCCGTACGTCCCATCGCCAGTTGCGCTCCCACAACCGAGCCGGCCGACGTACCCAGAATGAAATCGGCAGCCGAAAGATCGACCCCCGTCTCGGCCAGTCCCGCGATCAGTCCTGATTCCCAGGCGATTCCCACCGGACCGCCCCCGCCCAAAACCAATGCCCGTCCACTCATCGCTTTCACCCCTCGAAAGCGTAACACCCTGGGGAAAATCCAAAGGACGGCGGCAGGACATCTTCATTATTTATGCGGGCGATAACATCCGTAGATGTAAAGACCGGTGCAAAGGCGACGGACGATCCACTAGAATCAAATTCATGCCTATCGAAACCGTCGCGAGTCCGGCGGTAGCCAAACTCAACCAGGTCCGCGACGAAATCGCTAAAATCATTGTTGGCCAGCAAAACGTCGTCGACGGCGTCTTGATCTGTTTGCTCGCCGGTGGCCATGTGTTGCTCGAAGGCGTTCCCGGGCTTGGCAAGACCACGCTCCTTCGGACTCTGTCCCGCGCCCTCAGCCTGCGCTACTCCCGCATCCAGTTCACGCCCGATCTGATGCCTGCCGATATCGTCGGCAGCCTCATCATGGAAACCGACGATCACGGCCACAAAATGCTGCGTTTCCAGCACGGCCCCATCTTCGCCAACCTGGTCCTTGCCGACGAAATCAATCGCGCTACCCCCAAGACCCAGTCCGCACTTCTCGAAGCCATGCAGGAACGTACCGTCACCAGCGGCACCACCACCCATGAGCTCGAAGCGCCGTTCCTGGTCATGGCCACCCAGAACCCCATCGAGATGGAAGGCACCTATCCGCTGCCCGAAGCCCAACTCGACCGGTTTCTGATGAAGATTCTGGTCACCTATCCGTCGCATGCCGAACTGGCCCGCATCGTGGAGCGCACCATCGCAAGAGAAGAAGCCGCGGTGCATTCCGTGCTCGATCGCCAGGACGTCCTGCAGATCCGCAGCGTTTGCCGCGAAGTTCTCGTTGCCCCCCACGTGCAGGATTACGCCGTTCAGTTGGTGATGGCCACCCAGCCCGATAATAAGGAAGCGCACGAATCCGCCCGAAAGTACATCCGCTATGGCGCTTCGCCCCGCGGCGCCCAGGCTCTGGTCGAATGCGGCCGGGTGCTGGCCCTTCTGCGCGGCCGCTTCCACCTGAGCGTTGACGATATTAAGGAACTCGCGCCGTCAGTGCTGCGTCACCGTATCATCCTCAACTTCGATGCCCACGCCGACGGCAAAACGCCCGATGCCATTCTCGTGGATATACTGTCAGGGGTACGCGTGCAGGCGTCGGTTGCATAATCGCCCCCGGGAGTCCTCCACTAATTAGGTGATCCGTGCCAGAACCTCTCCTGGATCGCGATTTTCTCGAACGCCTTGAACGCCTCACCATCCACTGGCAGCGTTCCTTCCAGGGCCTCGTGGGCGGCCACAACCGTTCCCGTTTTGCGGGCGGCGGCCAGGAGTTCCTCGACCATCGCAATTTTCATTACGGCGACGATCTGCGCTCCGTGAACTGGCGCGCCTACATGCGCCTCGACAAGATGTTTATGAAGATGTTCCAGATCGAGCCCCGCGTTCCCGTGCGGCTGCTGCTGGACACCTCCATGTCGATGGCTGCCGGTAATGCCCAGAAGTTTCTCTATGCCCGCCGTCTCGCCGCCGCCCTCTGCTATGTCGGTCTGGTGAGGCTCGATACCATTCAGGTTCTCCCCTTTGAATCGCGCCTGCGGGAAGGCAAATCCGCCGGCGGCGGCAGGCACCGCTACCGCCCGGTTTCGGAATTTCTCCAGGCTCTCGAACCGGACGGCGTCACCGATTTCCACGCCGTCGTTCGTGCCTTTCTGAACGAATACTCACAGCGCGGACTGGTGATCGTCATCTCGGATTTTCTGGACGATTCCGGCTGCGAAAGGGCTCTGCAGTACCTCGCCGATTACGGCAACGAGCTCATGCTCGTGCAAATCTGGGCCGATGAGGACCGCACTCCGCCCTGGCACGGCGAAGTCGATATGGTGGAAGCCGAAAGCGGCGCTCGCCTCCGGATCGAAATCGACGACGAAGCGCGCCGGAAATACACCGAAGCCTTCGACCAGTTCGCCGCCGGTCTCAAAGAGGTAGCCCTGCGCAACAACGGCAAGTATGCGGGAATCCCCACATCCATGCCGCTCGACGAAGCTATTTTCGGGAGTATGGTGAAAGCGAGGAGTATCGCCTGATGGTTTTCCTGAACCTCAGCCTCGCCCAGTTCCTGGCCACCTTCGGAGCCATTGCCGCTGTCTCGGTAGCGCTTTACCTGCTGGACCGTGCGCGCCGCAGGCAGGTGGTCGCGACGCTTCGGTTTTGGGTCGCCGCCGGACAGGCCGCGCCGGTCACGCGCCGCCGCAAAATCCAGCAGCCGATGTCCCTTTTTCTGCAACTGCTCGGCATGGCCCTGATCCTTCTCGCCATCGCGCAGTTCCAGTTGGGAAGCCGCCGCAATATCCGGCACGACCATGTGCTGGTGCTCGATACATCCGCCTGGATGGGCGCCATCGTACCGAATCATGATGGCGCTGCCTTGATGGATCTCGCCAAAGCCAGTGCGTTGGGATGGCTGCGCGCCGTACCCGCCGCCGATCGTGTATTGCTGGTACGCGCCGATGCGCTCGCGTCTCCGGTGACCGCATGGGAGCTGGATCGCCGTAAGCTCGCTCGCGCCATTCTTGAATCTCAGCCCGGCGCTACCGCCCTCAATCTTTCGCAAAGCCTGACTTTCGCCCGCGAGCTCCAGCGCGGCAGCGGATCGCTTCCCGGCGAGATCGCCTATGCCGGGCCGGGCCGTATCTCCACCCGCGAAGCGAACAATCTGCAGTTGCCCAACATCCCCTCTTTCCGCGTCATGAACGTGGATGACAGCACCATCGATAACTCCGGCCTGCGCAGCGTCGGCGCCCGCCGCTCCGCCACGGACTCCAATTCCTGGGATGTTGTCGTGCGTGCCCGCAATTACAGCAAGAAACCCAAGACTGTCAGCGTCACCCTGAATCTGGGCCATGCGCCGCAGGGTGGCCGCGCAATCGAGCTTCCCCCGGAATCGGAACGCGAACTGACCTTCCCCATCCACACCGTGGCCGCCGGCATCCTCGAAGCCAGGCTCTATCCCAAAGACGGCTTTGCCGGGGATAATTACGTCGCCCTCGAACTTCCCGAAGTGCGCTCTCTGCACGTTACCGTTTATTCCGACCAGCCCGATCTCATCAAACCGGCGCTCCTTTCCGATTCCCGTGTCGTCGCCCAGTTCAAGAAACCCGCCGACTACACGCCGCAAAATGACGGTCTGGTGATCCTCCATAAATTCCATCCCGACACCCGTCCCGAAGGCAGCGTCCTCTGGATCGACCCTCCGTCCGACCGGCCGCCCGTCCCCATTCGTGAACGCATCGACCACCCCGAGGGCCTGCAGTGGAGTCCCGATCAGCCGCTCACCGCCGGTCTGCGCGCCCGCGATGTGCAGATCGAATCCACCTCGGTCTTCGAACCGGGACCGGGCGAAATCAAGATGGCCGAGATTGAAAAAGGTCCCGTCATGGTTGCGCGTGAGTCGGACGGCGGGAAGACCAGAATGGTCGTCATGGGCTTCGATCCCTTCGCCGGCGCCATGCGCTACGAGCTGGCGACGCCGCTTCTGCTGGCCAATGTACTCCGCTGGGTCGCTCCCGACGTCTTCCGGGAAGTGGACGTAGGGGCGCAAAGCGCCGGACCCGTCGCCATGCCCATCGGCGCGTCGAAAGACACGGCGGTTAAGGTGCTCACCGATAACGGCGTCAGCCTGCCCTTCGACGTGCGCGACCGCTCGGTCGAGTTCTTCGCCGGTCAGTCCGAGCGCGTGCGCGTGATCTCCGGGAATTCCGAACGCGTCTATTCCCTCACCCTGCCCGAACTCTGGGACCTGAAATGGACTCCGCCCGGCGCCATCCGGCGCGGCATTCCCTCATGGACCGATTCCATTCGAAGCAACCGCGACCTCTGGCCTTTCCTCGCAGTTCTCGGCGCGGGCCTTTTGTTGTTTGAGTGGATCGTCTACGGCCAGTACGCCAAACGCCGTCTGCATCTGGTGAAATCAACTCTGGAGCGAGCCGCATGACCTTCGAACGCGCCTGGGCCCTGCTCCTTCTTATTCTCCCCGCCGCGTGGCTGGCCTGGGAGTGGACCCGCCAGTCCCACCGCACAGCCCTGCTCCTCAAAGCAGGCATGGCCGCCGCGGTGATCCTGGCGCTTTCCGAACCCTCGCTTTCCATCCGGGACCGCAAGGTAGCGCTGGCAGTGCTCGCAGACACCTCAGCCAGCATCTCCGACGCCGATCTCGATCGCGAGAACAAAGTCCTCAACCAGCTTGACAACGCGCGCGGCAGCAACGAGCTTGACGTGATTCCGTTCGCCCGCGAGCCCCGCTCGCTCGACCCCGGCGAAACCGGCGGCAAACTGCAGCGCACCAAAGGGGAGACCGGCCGGGCCACCAACATCGAGGCCCCCATTCGCCAGGCTCTGGCTTCGTTGCCCGCGGATAAAATCCATCGCATCGTCCTCATCACCGACGGCAATGAAAACGAGGGCTCCGCAACGCGCGGCGTCTGGCAAGCGCAGCAGCTCGGCATTCCCGTCGATACCATCGCGCTGCAGGGCAGGCCGCAGCCCAAACTGAAAACCGAAGCCGTCGGGATTCCCGGCTCTGTTTTCACCGGCGAACATTTCCCCGTGGATCTCACCATCAGTTCGCCCAGCGCCACTGAAGCCACGGTCGAGCTTTCCGCCGAAGGCAAACAAATCGGACAGCACAAAATCGCCCTCGCCGCCGGAGAGAACCGCGTTCGCATTCGCACCAGCCTCAATGCGGCCGGCGCCATCGATCTGAGCGGAAAAATCGAAGCGCCCGGTCTCGGCGAATCGCATTTCGAAAATGCCCTCTCCGTCCGCCGCCCCAAAGTGCAGTGGGTTTCGGAAGATCCGCCCGGCACCGAGAGCCACATACTCGACGTGCTGGCGGCCAACCGGTTCGACGTCGTCGAATCGAAAACCCTGCCCGCCAGTCTCGACGACACCCAGCTGGTGGTCTTCAACAACGTGAATATGGAAACCATGCGGCCCGCCGACAAACAGCGCGCCGCGGCATTTGTGCAAAGCGGCGGCGGCGCCCTTTGGATTGCCGGCGAGCACAACGTTTACGTCGATCACAAAGACCAGCCGGAAGATCCTCTCGCCCTCGCTCTCCCGGCCAAGCTGGTGCCGCCCCGTTCCCCGCAGGGAACCGCCGTGGTGCTCATCATCGACAAATCTTCCTCGATGGAAGGCAAGAAAATCGAACTGGCGCGCGCCGCCGCCGAAGGCGTGGTGGACAATCTGAAGCCGGACGATCACGTCGGCGTTCTGATTTTCGATAACTCGTTCATGTGGGATGTACCGATCCGGACCGCCGATAACAAGACCCTGATCAAGCGCGAAATCAGCGGCATCATGCCCGATGGCGGCACGCAGATCGCTCCCGCCCTCACCGAGGCTTACCAGCGGATTATCGCCGTCAATGCCGCCTTCCGGCACATCGTCCTGCTGACGGATGGTATTTCCGAAGAAGGCGACAGCGTCGGACTCGCCAAACAGGCCGCCAATAACCGCGTCACGATTTCAACCGTCGGACTGGGCCAGGATGTTAACCGCGTCTACCTCGAAAAAATCGCGACGAATGCCAAAGGAAAGTCATATCTTCTGAACGAGCCCACGGGCCTCGAACAGATTCTCCTGAAAGACGTGCAGGAGCACACCGGCACCACCGCGGTCGAAAAGCCCATCAAGGCCGAAATCAAACATCCCTCCGATCTCCTCGATAAGGTCGATATGGAGCACGCCCCCGATCTCTCCGGCTACATCCGGTTCGAGACCCGCCCAACAGCCGATCAGATTCTGGCCGTCGACGCGACCGATCCGCTGCTGGCCCGCTGGCAATACGGACTCGGGCGCGCGACCGTATTTACGTCCGACGCCAAGAGCCGCTGGGCCGCCAAATGGGTTTCATGGCCCGGCTTCGATCGCCTTTGGACCAACGTATTCCGCGACCTGCTGCCCCACGGTAACGAAAGCGAAGCCGCCGCCCGCTACGATGGCGCCAATGAGGAACTGGTGGTCGATTATCATCTTTCCAGCCAGAGTCCGGATTCGGTGACCGCGCCCGACATTTTCGTCCTGGGACCCGGCAACTTTCACAAGCCTCTCGATCTGACCCGCTTGTCCCCGGGCACATGGCGCGGCCGGCTCAAGATCGGCGCGCTCTCCGGCCTGTTCCGCATTCGCCCCCTGAATGACAGCCGGGCCTTCCCCGAAGTGGGTCTCTACCGCCAGGAATCCGAGCTCTCCGACTACGGTTCGAACGAGGCTCTGCTGAAATCGATCGCCGAGTCCACCGGCGGCAAGTTCAATCCCACCGCGAAGCAACTGCTCGATTCGGGTGGCAAGTACACCGACACCACGATGCGCCTGTGGCCCGGGTTGCTTGGCCTGGCGATCGGGCTGAATCTGATCGAGCTCGCATTGCGAAAGTGGCGTGGGATTATCGAAACCCTTCGCGGCAACCCCGAGCCGGCCATGGTAGCCTGACGTGGTAGCTTGACGTGGTAGCCTGAGGCCAGTCCCGATGCGGCGCGGCGTTCCCCTTCTTTTGTGTCTGATCCTCCTGCTGGGAGGCCTCTGCAACTACACCTGTTTCGCCAACGTCGAGCATCAGTGTTGCCACCAGACCCCGACCGTTTCGTCGCTGCAATCGCATCCCCCCGTCTCATCGATTCAGGTTTTCCCGGCTCTCCCCGCGATTGGCTTTGTTTTGTACAACGCACCAGTCGCCTCGTCTGTTGAGGTCGCGCCAAGCCGCTATAATGCCTTCTCGCCCTCTTTGCCGCCTCTCATCCTCCGCCTTTAGTAAGTCCTCCTAATTCGCTGATTACAAGCCGTTACATGATCAATAGGAGGAAGCCGATGGCTTCGTTTTTTCCGATTCTGCTCGTCGCCGCCATGCCGCTCATGGCGCAGCACGACATGAGCAATATGAAAGACATGAAGGACATGAAAGACATGCCCGGTATGAAAATGGGGGACGCGAAATCCATGGCCATGGACGACGACATGTCTTCCATGACCATGCTCGAGCGCCACGTCGGGCGCTGGAATCTCATGTTCCACGGCCTCGCCTTCATAACCGACAGCCAGCAGTCCGGGCCGCTCGGCGGCGACAAATTCTATTCCACAAACTGGTTCATGGCCGACGCTGCCCACCCGCTCGGGGGCGGCACTTTCACCGTCAAGACCATGTTCAGCCTGGAGCCGGCCACCATCACAAACCGCCAGTATCCCGAGCTCTTTCAAACCGGCGAAACCGCCTTCGGCAAACCGATCGACGGCGGCCAGCATCCCCACAATTTCTTCATGGAACTGGCCCTCCGCTACTCCCACCCGCTGACCGACAAATCCAGCTGGTCACTTTACCTGGCGCCTGTCGGTGAACCCGCACTGGGGCCGGTTGCCTATCCGCATCGCGTCTCGGCCGAGGAACTTCCCCAGGCTACGCTGGGTCACCATCTGCAGGATTCCACCCACATCTCTTATGAAGTGATCACCGGCGGGATCCGGCGCGGCATGTTCCTCGTGGAAGCCAGCGGCTTCCACGGTACCGAGCCCGGCGAAAACCGCTGGACCGTCGGCTACGGCGGCATCGATTCCTATTCGGCCCGTCTGACCGTATCGCCCACCCGGAACTGGAGCGGCCAGTTCTCCGGTGGATATATCACCAGGCCCGAAGCCCTCGAAATCGGCAATCAGATCCGCACCACCGCGTCCGTCACTTACAACCGCACCGGTACCCGCAGCCATTGGGCCAGCAGTCTGATCTGGGGACGGGTTCACAAAGAGCTGAATGGTGAAAATCTCAACAGCTACCTGGCCGAATCGGTCTACCGTTTTCTCACCCGAAACTATGTCACCGGACGCATCGAACTCGTTGATAAGGATGAACTCCCGGTACCCGGCAATTACCGCATCGGCGCCTATACCGCCGGCTATACCCGAGACTTTTCCCTGTTCCCCCGCATCTTAACCGGTGTAGGCGCGAACTTCACGACCTACAGCCTGCCGGAAACTCTGCATACGCCGTATGGACGTCCTGTAGCTGTGCTCATGTTCCTGCGGTTCAAGTTGCGCGATTATTAACTTATGGCCAAGTCGAAAGCAGAACTCAAAATTACGGGGATGACGTGCCAGGGCTGCGTCCGCAGCATTGAGATGAAACTCTCGGGACTTTCCGGCGTGGATTATGCGCATGTCAATCTCGGAGCCGGCGTCGCCACCGTGGAATACGACGATGCCAAGGCCGATGTCCCGAAGCTGATCGCCGCCGTACAGCAGATAGGATTTCAGGCCGCACAGGCATGAAACACGCGGCCGAGGTCGAACTGCCGATCGGCGGCATGACCTGCGCGGCCTGTGCCCGTACTGTCGAACGGCAGCTGGCGGGCACCGAAGGCGTCGAATCGGCGAGCGTCAATTTCGCTACGCACGTGGCCTCAGTCCGCTATAACGACGCGGTCACGAACGTCGGAAATCTGGTCTCGGCCGTGGAAGCCGTCGGCTACGAAGTTCCGCAGGATCCCGAAGATCAAAAGGAAGCCATCCGGCTTCGCAAACGGCTGATCGCCGGCGCCATTTTCGCGATGCCGGTTTTCATTCTGGGCATGCTGGAGAAGTACGCCTGGGTGCAGTTTGCCCTCACCCTGCCCGTCCTGTTTTACGCGGGCCAGGGTTTCTTCCGGGATGCGTGGACTGGCCTCCGCCACCGCTCGGCCAACATGAACACGCTCATCGCGCTGGGTACCGGGGCGGCCTTTCTCTATTCGATATACGCCGCGGCCCTCAGGCAACCTGTGTACTTCGAAGCCGCGGCGGTCATCATCGTTCTGGTCCTGCTGGGCCGCATGCTGGAAGCCCGCGCCACCGGCAAGACCTCGGAAGCGATCCGCCGCCTGATGAATCTCCAGCCATCCACCGCGCGCGTCGTCCGCGATGGCGTTGAGCAGGAAGTCCCGCTCGGTGAAGTGCAGCTTCGCGACCTGATCGTCGTCCGCCCAGGCGAGCGGGTTCCGGTGGATGGCGTGGTGCGCGACGGTGTTAGCGAGATCGACGAATCGATGCTGACGGGCGAGAGCCTGCCGGTTCCGAAAGAAACCGGCGCCGAGGTGTTCGGCGGCACCGTAAACGGCACCGGCGCTTTTCGGTTCGAAGCCCGCAGGATCGGCCGCGCCACAGCTTTGGCCCGCATCATCGAACTCATCAAAAAAGCACAGGGCTCCAAAGCGCCCGTAGCGCGCATCGCCGATGTGGTGAGCGGCTATTTCACTGTGGCGGTGCTCGCGATCGCGCTGGTCACGTTCGGCGTCTGGCTCATTTTCGCCCCGTTGAGTACGGCCCTGGTAAACGCGGTCGCGGTGCTGATCATCGCCTGTCCCTGCGCCATGGGCCTCGCGACTCCCACCGCGATCATGGCGGGCACAGGCAAAGGCGCGGAAAGCGGCATCCTCATCAAGGGCGGGGAATCGCTCGAAACCGCCGCCCGCGTGGATACCGTGATTCTGGACAAGACCGGCACCATCACTACAGGCAAACCGACCGTCAGTGCAGTCCGCACCATGAACGGATTTTCCGAGGCCGAGGTCGTGCGTTTGGCCGCCGCGGTCGAGCGCTGGAGCGAGCACCCGGTTGCCAAAGCCATCATCGCCCGGGCCGAATCAAACGCCGACGGCTTAACGACTGACGCTGCCACCAATTTCCGCGCCATTCCCGGCAAAGGCGCCGAAGCCATCGTGGAAGGCAAACGCGTCTTCGTTGGCCGCAGCGTCGAAATCGACGGCGTCCCGGCGGGCGAGTTCGACATCGTCGATCAGGCGCGACCGGAAGCCGCGGCCGCCATCAAGAAGCTGCACGACATGAAGATCGCCGTCTGGATGATCACCGGCGATAACGAGCACATCGCTCTTCGGGTGGCCAAAGAAGTGGGCATCGACGAGCCGCACGTGCTGGCCGGAGTCCTGCCGGAACAGAAAGAACGTGAAGTGGCCCGTCTCAAGACGCAGGGCAACCGCGTCGCAATGGTGGGCGACGGGATCAACGATGCCCCCGCTCTGGCGCGCGCCGACGTCGGCATCGCCATCGGCACCGGGACCGATGTGGCGATCGATGCCGCTGGCATAATTCTGATGCGCGGCGATCTGCGGGGAGTTCCCGATGCGCTGCTTCTCGCCCGCCGCACACTGCGCGTCATCCGGCAAAATCTCTTCTGGGCGTTCGCCTACAACGCGATCGGCATTCCGCTCGCCGCCCTGGGATTTCTCTCGCCCATGATCGCCTCGGCGGCAATGGCCCTGTCCAGCGTCTCGGTGGTGTCGAACAGCCTCAGGCTGCGATCCCGTTCCTGACCACTTCAAACAAACTGCGATTCAGGTTCAGGAACAAACGGCGCTTCAGCCCAATATAAGGCTGCGTGCCGGCAAACAGGTCCTGCATCACTTCACGGAATTTCGGACTCAGTCGGGTGAACTGCACCATGCGGCTGGGCACCGAGCCCCATAAGAACGACCCGTGGAACATCCGGTCCGCCAGCCGCGAACCGAATTCCAGATCGCCCATGAAATCGCGCCGCAGCGTGGTCTTGTAATCTGCGCGGGCGAGGATCGATTTTACCGCGAGATCGGCCGAGCGCAGCGCATAGTACAGGCCCTCGCCCGTGATCGGGTCCACCAGCCCTGCCGCATCTCCGACCGCCAGCCATCCATCCCCTGCCACGCGATTGCGCTTCCACGCCGGAGTTTCCAGAGCCGGCAGCAGATGGCTGTAGAAAGTTGCGCCGTCCTTCGAAAGCCCCTGATCGGACATGTAGCGTTCCAGCCTCGCGCGCAGTGCCGACGCCGTCTCGCCCTTGCCGCAGATGCCCACCGAAAGGTGTCCGCAGCGCGGGAAGACCCAGATGTATCCGTCGAGTTTTGGGAGAAACTGAATGTCGATCTGGTCCCGCTGGCCCGGCACGTAATAGCCGAGCGTACTCATGGTGTCGGCGGGAGTGAGCTCTGTCCCGAAATCCCGCAGGGGGTTCCGCGCACCTGTTGCAAGCACGCAGTAATCCACATTTGCCGTGCCGCTCTTGGTGCGCAGCGACCAGCCTTTTCCCTCCCGCTCCATGTGCAGGACCCGCGTCTTCTCGATCTGTGCCCCGGCCTTTTCCGCACGCTCAAGCAGCATCCCGTTCAGATCCAGCCGCGAATATATGAGCAGCGGACGATCGAGTTTCAAAGTGACCGGCTTACTGTTCGGCGCTGCCAGAATCGTCTCGGTGACCAGCTTCTTCGAGGTTCCGTTCTCCAGCAGAAACGGATACTGCGAATACGCCTTCCACGTCAGGCCGCCGCCGCAGGGCTTTTCCCAAGCCAGCTTCTCGTCGAAGAGCAGCGTATCGACGCCCGCCGCGGCGAGCCGTTCCGCTGCGAATGCACCGGACGGTCCTCCACCGAGTACCGCTACTTTCATTTTGTGGGAATATGTCCGGGCGGCAGCTGCTGTCCGGTGGTCGTGGACGGATGCCCGGGCGGCAATTGACCTGGGGCTGCGCCGCTTGTGGTGGAAGGATGGCCCGGAGGCAGTTCGCCGCCGGACATTGCGCCCGCTCCGGATGGCATCTGCGCGCCCTTGCTTTCCTCGTGCCGCTGCATGTCGCGACCCTTCACATGCCACTCGTCGCCCTGCTTCTCCATCGCGTAACTCATCGTGATGGATTGCTTCGGATCGCCCCCATGCGGCTTGAAACTGATATTCGCTGTGGCTTCTTTACCCCGGAACGAAACCGACTCGACAGTCACGTCCATGTTCTGCACGTCGACTTTTTTCGAGATGTCTTTGATCACACCCTGCTTGACGGCTTCGGGCGTATCGATGTTTTTCGTGCATCCCGCGAGCAGTGCTATGGCAAGAACTGTGGCGGCTGAGAGGGTAAACTTCACGAGTTCATTATAGCGGTGACCAGTCCAGGCACGGTGAAAACACTGGCTTCGACTGTGACCTCAATGCCGTTGTGCCGCAGAGTCGCGCTGGTAACGGGCCCGATACTGGCCGTTCGGATACCCCTCAGGGCAGCCGCTCCGGTGGCCGAAATCAGGTTCTGCGCGGTGGAGGAACTGGTGAACGTGATCCAGTCCGGCTTTCCCGACGCCGCGATGGCGGCAAAACGGTCCGCAAGATCCTCCGGCACGATGGTTCGGTAGGCCTCCACCACATCCACCTCGGCTCCCCTTTTTGCGAGTTCACGAGGCAGTATGTCGCGCGCCACCGCAGCCCTGGCGATCAGCACACGGCTACCGGCAAGCGTGAAACTGCCCAATGCCGCCAGCAGTCCTTCGGCAACGTACTCTTCCGCCATTACATCGACTTTCAAATGCAGGCGCTCCAGCGCTGCGCGTGTCGCCGGACCGATCGCGCAGATCCGCCCGCGAATGGCCCGCGTATCGACCGGACTCTTGTCCAGCCTTTCGAGGAAGTACTTCACGCCGTTGACGCTGGTAAAAATCAACCAGTCGTAACGGCCGATGTTGGCGATCGCCCGGTCCAGAGCCGCATAGTCGGGTGCCGGATCGATCCGGATAGTCGGCAGTTCGATCACTTCGGCGCCCTGTTCCCGCAGCAGCGCGCTCAGCGTACCCGCCTGTTCCCGCGCCCGCGTGACAACGATGCGCTGCCCGAACAGAGGAAGCTTTTCGAACCAGCTCAGCTTCTCGCGCAGCCGCACCACCTCGCCGATCACAATCGTGGCCGGCGGCTTCATGTTGCTTGCCGCCATCAGTCCCGGCAGCGTTTCGAGGGTTCCGGTGAGCACTTCCTGATCCGGCCGGGTCGCCCATCGCACAGCCATCGCCGGAGTATCGCGGTCGCGCCCTTCCGCAATCAGCCGCGCGGCGATCTCCGCAAAATGCGAAAGCCCCATAAACACCACCAGAGTCTCGGAGGTCCCGACTTTCGCCCAATCGATGCGGGCGACATCGTGGCCCGTTACGAATGTCACGGCGGACGTGTGGTCGCGATGCGTAAGAGGAACGCCTGTGTAGGCCGCGATGCCGAGAGGGGCAGTGATCCCTGGCACGATTTCAAACGGAATGCCCGCGTCCGCGAGCGCTTCGGCTTCTTCGCCGCCGCGCCCGAAGAGAAACGGATCGCCCCCTTTGAGGCGCACGACATTCAGCCCGCGTTTGCCGCGTTCAACAAGCAGCGCGCAGATTTCCTCCTGCGACAGCGCGTGATCTGCTTTCTTCTTGCCGACATAGATCCGCTCCGCGCCGGCGGGTGCAAGATTCAGCAGCTCAGTGCTGGCGAGGTGATCGTAGAGGACGGAGTCGGCCTGTTCCAGCAGGCGTTTGGCTCTGAGGGTGATGAGCTCGGGATCGCCCGGGCCGGCGCCGATCAGGTAGACCTTAGCACCCGCCACAGTCACTGACTTTCATCCGGCGGCATGGTCGGAGCCCAGCAATGCTCGCGCCCCGCGTTTCAAGAGCACCTCGGCCACATTACGGCCGAGTTCCGCGGGCCTCGTGCATTCGCCCGTCGCGGTGTAGCGAATCATCTCGCTGCCGTCGGGGGAGAATACCGCGCCGGTCAGAAACAGTTCCGTGTTCTCGAGCGTTCCATACGCGCCGATGGGAACCTGGCATCCTCCGCCCAGCTCAGCCAGCATGGTGCGCTCGGCGGTAACCGGCAGGCGCGTCCAGGGATCGTCGAGCGGCAGCGACGCTTCCAGTCCGGGGCCCTCTTCCAGAGTTTCAATGGCCAGCGCGCCCTGGCCAACCGCCGGGCAGATGATGTCGGGCCGGAAAACTTCGCTGATGATGTCGCCCCAGCCGAGCCGGCGAAGACCCGCCGCCGCCAGCACGATCGCGTCATACTCGCCGCGTTCCACTTTGGCGATGCGTGTATCCACATTGCCGCGGATGTCCTGAATATTGAGATCCGGCCGGATGCGCCGAAGCTGGGCGATGCGCCGTAGGGAACTGGTTCCCACTGTTGCGCCGAATTTGATGTCGCGCAGTTTGCCGCCGATAATGGCGTCGCGCGGATCGGCCCGCTGCGGCAGAGCGGACACGGTGAGGCCCTTCGGAAGTTCGGTGGGCAGGTCTTTCAGACTGTGGACAGCGAGGTCGATCCGTTTATCGAGCAACGCTTCTTCGATCTCGCGTGTGAAGAGGCCTTTGCCGGGAATATTGTGCAGCGGCGAATCGAGGATGCGATCGCCCGTTGTCTTGATAATTTCGATGCGGCACTCCACACCGCGCGCCTCAAGGCGTTCCCTGATGTAATTCGCCTGCCAGAGCGCAAGTTGCGAACCCCGGGACCCGATCACCAACATGAACCCAGTGTAACCATTAGACCTGTCCCGGGATTTGTCCCGGGCGCAGGACCCGGCGTCTTGGATCAGGACGCGCCCCCGCACCGCCCGGATCGCGGGGGATTCCGCAAGCCGAGAAAAAACTTACGCGGGCAGGGCAGCTCTGATGTCCGATTCTCAAGGAGGTGTGTCTGCCTGCTCTACTTGACTACACGGAGGTCTCGGAGTACGGTAAATCTGTGGAAGTCAGCTTTACCATCCCCGACGACATCGCCTGCCGCATGACAGCCGGCGAGTCCGGTCTCTCGCGCCATGCGCTGGAGGCGCTGGCCGCCGAGGAATACAGGCAAGGGAAGATCCACAAGCCAGACCTGCGACGCTTGTTCGGCTTCGAAACCAGCTACGAGATTGACGGCTTCCTCAAGGCACACAATGTCTATGACGACTTCACGCTGGAAGAAATCAACCAGCAGGTGGCAGCGCTGGAACGCCTGGGCATTTGATGCGCGTTGTCGTTGCGGATACAGGTCCGCTGCGATACCTGCTGGCCATCGGCCACATTGATATTCTTCCGCGGCTCTTTGAGAAGCTATCTATCCCAACGGCTGTCTACAACGAACTGCGGCATCCCTCGGCTCCCGCTCTCGTGCGTGACTGGGCGACAACGCCGCCGCAGTGGCTGGAAGTGCTGCCAGTGACGCCGACCGACGATCCAGCGCTTCAGCTCCTTGATCCCGGCGAAACGGCTGCGCTGACTCTCGGGCTATCGTTGCACGCCGATCTCATTCTGATTGACGACCGCAAGGCGGTGGCTGTCGCCATGCAAAAGGGATTTGAAGTCACTGGAACGTTGGGTGTTCTGATACGTGCCTCACGCCAGGCGATTGTCGATTTTCCTTCTGCCCTTGAGCGTCTCAAACAAACGAATTTCCATTATCGTGAGGACTTGCTCGCTGATCTTCTTGCCAAACACTCAGGGACGCGGAGACCATGACCGGAGTCCGACTCCAGGGCTATTGAAGCGCTAAAGAGGACGGATTTTCAAAGGTCGGGAGCACTACTCGATGTCCTCCTGAAAAAAACACCGGAAAGATGCTGTTGATGCTTGGAAGGGGCAGGGGTAGGCTGGAGGTGTAATAGGGAAACAAAACCGGGAGGGTGCCATGATGATTGACTTGAAGCCCGAACAGCAGCGCGTGATCGATCTGGCCACTGGCTCCGGTGCATACCAGAGTCCCGATGAGGTTCTCGATCAGGCCTTCGAGATCATCCGGGAGCAACTTGACCTCGACGACTGGATGTTTGAGCAGCGCGAAGCCATCGCGGCCCACACCGAAATGGGGTTTTCTCAGTCCCAAGCGCGGCGAATCGATCGACGGCGACGCAGCGATTGAAATGTTGCGGAAACGCCGTGCCGAACGGCTGAAACCGCAGGGATGAATGGGCCGTTCCAGTTCACGCCGCAAGCGACCGAAGACCATCCCCTGATGGGAACGAAGCGCCTGAATATAACATACCTGCCGGTGCAGTTTTGGGTCGTCACGAAGTTCCCGAATTACGTGTTTGTCTATCGGCCTGAGACTGTCCCACTTCAGGTCATCGCCGTCCTGCTCGGCAAGCGCGGCTTTGAAACTGTTCTCGCCGGGCGGGCCTTATGAACACTGGCGCTGTCGTTCCCACAGCGTGATATTCTCGCATGTGCCTTCCGGCACGGATCGCCGGGGCGGGTAAGCCAGCCGCGCGGCGTTTCGGCGAGTTCTTCACCGTCACACCTTCGCCCGCATCGGGTCCGTTGGGCACTGCAAATTTCCCCCCAGCTCTCTACGCGTCAGCGAAGGGAATATCCACGGCGGTGAAGCTGCCGGGCAAAGCCGCGTTCACTGCCGCGACAATCTGCGGAATGTGCCGTCGGATCAATCCCCATTGGCCCTTTCCCAATACGACAATCGCAATCCTGCGGCTCTCAAGATTCTGTTGATAACTGAGATTCTGGTCCGTTGTCACCAGCACGTCGAACCCCGCCGCCTGTGCCAGCGTCAGGAGTTCGCCGTTTTCCACGCGCTCCCACCCGCGTGAGCGAGCTTCCGTCACAGTGTGGTGATCGATCAGATAGCGGGCAGTGTTCGCGGCGTGCCGTGGTCAAACAGTACAAGCATCAGGGGCGCGCTGCTGGTGCTTCGGTGCTGTGCGCCGCAAACTGGAGAACAGCTTGAACCTGTTCGCGAGTCACACCGAATTCTTCCACGAGTTCGTCGACGCTCATATCCTGAAGGTTTTCGAATACCACCGAAACGGGCATCCTGGTATTTTTGAAAACCCAGGCGCCGCTGCGGCGTCCCGGCACGCTCTCCACGGCGGGACATTGTGACCAATCCAGGTTTGCCATGATCTGCGCTCCTTCCTTCAGGTTATCGTGAACGTGGATTTGACGGTGGCTCGGAAAGCTTGCCGCTGTCCAATCCCATTGAAACCCACTAAGACAGAAATAAAAACGGGCGAATTGCCTCCTAAACCCCCTTCAGCAATCCGCCCGAAATTTAAAGCAGCCTAAAATTCCTTCAGCCCATCAGAACGTCAATTTCATCGACAGCTGAATCCGGCGCGGCGCCCGGAAGCTGTTGATCTGTCCGAACAGCGTGCTGGTGATATTAGTACTCGCGAAGCCATTCGGATTCGGATGGTTCGTTGCATTCAGCGCTTCCCCACGCAACTGAAGCCTGAGCTTCTCCCCAAGGCTGAACGACTTCATAGCCGCCGCGTCCCAGTTCTCGAACCCCGGTCCCCGGATCACGCCACGCCCCGCATTCCCGGGACGCACCGCGTTCTGAGGCACGGGCTGGAAACACGCCGTATTGAACCACTGCACAATCGTGCGCGGCGCATTGGCCATCGGATCGCAGACCATGTCGGGCCGCGAACTGGCCGCGCTGTTTCCCAGCAGGCCAAGGCCGGCCGGGTCCACGCTCGATGTCGTGACCGTGAACGGCGAGCCGGTGTAAAAGCTCAGAATGCCAGAAACCTCCCAGCCCTTCAGAACTTCACCCGCAAACCCGTGCGTCTTGCTGAAGAACGGCAGCATGTATTCGTAATTGGCGCTGAAAACCTGCGTCCGGTCCAGCGTCGCCGGGCCGTACTCGCCTTCATGCCAGTCATAGCTGTTCTGCGGCGCGTTCGAACGGTCGGAGGCATTGTCGGTCAGGTTCTTCGACCATGTGTAGGCGATGCTGCCCACCCCGGCCGCGCCGAAACGCTTGCTCAACTGCGTCTGCAGCGCATTGTAGTTGGAATCGAAAGCGGATTCGATCGCATTGATCGCGTTATATCCAAGGTAAGGGCGAGCAGCGTTGATCCGCGGATCGTCAGCCGTGGTGAAGATCGTCCCCGTTCCCGTATGCAGGCCCGCCGCGAGAGCAACCCCGGGAGCGGCCTGATTGATATCGACGACACCGATCAGATGCGTGCCCTTCGACCCGGCATAGGTGACGTTCAGCAGGGTGTTGGCGAAGAACTGGTGTTCCAGGCTCAGACTCCACTGCTGCACGTAAGGAACATTATTGGGCAGCGGCGTGGCCCGCCCGAACACCGTCGAGATGGTTCCGGGAGGCGCGCCCGCGGTCACGTTGTTGAACGGCGCGTTGGAATACGTCACGTTCTGAACGAACGGAGGATTCTGGAATATCGACTGTTCATAGTCGCCGAACAGGCTGGCATCGTAGAACACGCCGTAGCCGGCCCGGATGGAAGTTTTCCCGTTGCCATAAGGATCCCAGGCGACGCCCACGCGCGGAGCAAAATTCCGCCACTGATCGGGAGCGACTTTGGAGCCGAACGGAGATCCTTTCCCGCCGATGATAATGCCGTCGGTATAGGGCAGCGTAACGGAACCCGCCACGATATTGCCGGAAGCCGGGTCGATCTTCGCCGCGCTCGCGGCGGAATACGTGAGAGGATCGAAATTGGTGAGTTCACCCTTGGAATCGGTGGGCTGTCCGAAATAAGACCAGCGCACTCCCAGGGAAACCGTGATGCGCGGCGTGAACTTGAAATCGTCCTGCGCATAAGCTTCGGTCTGCCACGCCCACAGGTCCGGCGTGAGGTCCTGCGAGCTCTGCGTAAAGGTCGCCACGTTCCCCAGCAGGAAATTGGCGAATGCCTGATTGAATGCGGAAGTGCCCGACGGAGCGCCCGTGCTGGAGAAAGCAAAGGTCCCCTGATTGATGCCCGAGTTGGCGGCGTTTTCAGTCTTGTTGTAGCGATTTACAACAAAGCCGAATCGGAAGGTGTGCCGTCCGCGGATCCAGCTCAGATTATCGAAGAACGTGTAGTTCTTGTTGGCCTCGTTGTAAGGCCCGTACCCGGCGATGCTGGAACCGCTGGTAAAGGTCAGGGTCGGCACTACCGTCTGGGTGGGTGTGAACGGCATCGGGACGTTGATGTCGGGGCTGTTGGCGCGGCTGATGAGGCCGACGTTGGTGTAATTGATCCCGCTGTGCGTGTAATTGAAACCAGCGTCGTTCAGCAGATTGCTCCGCAAAGTGTTCTGGATGTGCAGCACGTAAGCCTGGCCAGGTGAGTTGGTGTTCGTGACCGCCAGCCCGGGGATCACAGCGCCCAGTCCGAAGCCGCCCGGTTCCGTAGTCGGAATCGTATCGTTTTCAAACTTGCCCCAGAGCGAGAACCTGTCATTAACCGTATGGTCGATCCGGACGATCTCCTGCCGGCTGTTATACAGGTTTCGTTCCGGAAAGAAGCCGGCGGTGGTGCTGGTGGCGTTAAGCGGTAGTTTGCTGAAAATGTCTTTGATGTACTGGGCCGAGATGGGATTGATCTGCGCCGGTGTGATTTGCGCGGAGGTGGCAGTGCAGGTAGCGCCCCCCGAAATGCAAACCGGTGTCGGGAACGTGCCGCCCAGCATCGCCGTGGTGGGCATGATGGGCTGGAAGGTCGTATAGGTGATGATGCGGCGCGCTTCTTCGGAGAAAAAGAAAAACGTCTTGTTCCGGTCTTTGTTGTAGTGCCCGGGAATGTATACCGGGCCTCCGATGGTGCCGCCGAAATCGTTCCAGCGCAGCGCGGGCACTTTCGCCTGGCCGTTCACCACGTTCACCTTGTTGGCGTTGTTGATCCAGTTGTTGGCATTGAACGCGTCATTGCGCACGAACTCATAAACGCCGCCGTGGAACTGGCTTGTGCCGGCGCGCGTGACGACATTGATCTGCGCGCCGCCCGCTCGTCCGGTATCCGCCGTGTACATGCTGCGCTCGACCTTGAATTCCTCGATCGAGTCGATGCTGGGAAACGTCATCAGCGTCAAATTGCTGCCGCGGTCCACGTTGTCCGCGCCATCGATGGTCCAGTTGTTGGCCGAATTGCGGTTGCCGTTCACCGAGTAGGGCATCGTGGCAACCGTGCCCGATGGCGAAGAGTTGCCGATGAAAAGCTCGTCGGTGGTATTCGCCGTTACGCCAGGCATCAGCGACACCAGTTGTTCGTAATTGCGGGTCGCCAGCGGCAGACCGCGCACCTGAATTCCTTCGATCGTTGTCGCATTGGCCACCGAAGCCAGTTCCACTCCGCCGGACTGCCCGGATACGTCGACAACTTCGCTCATCGCTCCCACTTCGAGCGGAACATTGATCTTCAGATCGTCATTAACGTTGAGGACGATGCCGGTCCGGTTGGCTTCCTTGAAGCCATTCGCATCCACTTTGAGCCCGTAGTGACCAACCGGAATCAGGGGCGCGGCGTAGTTGCCGCCCGCGTCCGTCGTGATCGTCCGAATTGTCTGATTGCGGTCGGTATTGGTGATCGTAACTTTGGCGTTGGGAACCGAGGCGCCGCTCGGATCCAGCACCGTGCCTTCAATGGTGCCGGAAATGTCCTGCGCCAAAAGACTGCCCGCGAATATAGCGCCGAGCAGACACACGTATCCTGAATTTCTTATCGAAGCCGTCAAAAAACACCCCCAGGGAAAGAAGCAACGGCTTCAGTATAGATAAAAACGTCACGAAATTGAAACGGTTTGTGGCGAAAAAGCGTGCTGACGATACCAGTCGAGCGTTGTGCGCATACCCTGCTCGAAAGTAAACTGCGGTTCGTGCCCAAGGAACTGCCGGGCATCGGTGGTGTCGGCCTGTGAGTCGTGGACGTCGCCGGCGCGGGACGGCCCATAATTGGGCTCGATCGCGACACCTTCGATCTTCTGAAGCATCGCCCAGGCCTGATTCAGCGTCACCCGTCCGCCATTGCCCGCGTTGTACATCCGTCCACAGACATTGGCGGGGGCCTCGGCGGCCTTGATATTCAGGGCCACCACATCCTCCACGAAGGTGAAATCGCGTGATTGTTCTCCGTCGCCAAAGATCGTCGGCGCGCGCCGCTCGAGGATCGCCGTCATGAACAGCGACAAAACGCCCGAATAAGGACTGGCCGGATCCTGCCTCGGTCCGAACACATTGAAGTAGCGCAAACTGATGGTTTCGAGCCCGAAACACGAAGCCCAAACCGACATGTAATACTCCCCCAGCAGCTTTTGCGCGGCATAGGGAGATTTCGGATTCGCCTGCATGGTCTCGATCTTCGGCAGCGTCAGCGAATCCCCATAAGCCGAGGACGACGCCGCATAGATCACGCGCCGGACCCCCGATTCTTTCGCCGCCCGCAGCACGTTAAACGTGCCGTTGACATTGACTTCGTGCGAAGGGACCGGCTCATGGATCGACCGTGGCACCGAGGGAATCGCGGCTTCGTGAAACACCACATCGACGCCTTCCATGGCGGCCAGCAACGCGTCGTAATCGCAAATGTCCGAGCGATGGAAATCGATTTGCCCGGCCACTTCGGTCAGATTGCGCTCGTGCCCGGTCAGCAGGTTGTCCACGATCACAACCCTGTCCGCCCCTTTGGCGAGCAGGCCACGCGTCAATGCGGAACCGATAAAACCTGCTCCGCCGGTAATCAGGAATCGGCTCATGCGTTTTCAGTTTTGCACGTCGGGTTGTCCTGTCCCTAACCAACGGACTCCCCGGCGTGCGAAACATCATATCCGGCGACCATTTCCAACTGCCTCCGGAAACGCGAACGGCTGAGGACGTCGAAGAGGTTCTCCACCGCCTTCCGGTTCAGGTCGCGCTTGTGCAGCACGAAATCGAAACGCTCGGCCGCCAGTGGAATAAAGTCGAGCCCGAAGCGCCGCGCCGCTGAACCGACCGCAATGCAGCAGTCGGCGTTTCCCGACGCGACCGCCCAGGCCGCCGCCATGTGGCCCGTCGCGCCGCTCTGGCTGCCGATGATTTGCGCAGCCGGAACTCCCGCCGCCTGAATCTGCGATTCGAACAGACGTCGGCTGGCCGAACCCACATCGCGATTCATGAATCGAAGGCCGGGCCGCGCCAGGTCGGCGACGCTGCGGATGCCCATTGGATTGCCGCGCGCCACCACCAGGCCTTCCTCCCAAAGGGCAAAATTGACTGACGAAAAGCGTCGCTCCGCCCCGGCCGGATCGTTGAGGTGAGTGCCCGCGATGTCGATCTTTCCTTCCCGCAGCCAACCGAGCGATCGCGCGCTGTTGCCGTTGGCCAACACCACTTCGATCCCCGCGCCGCGCGCGTAATCCGCCAGCAACGACAGCGCCGGATCGCACCCGGCGATGAGCAGCCGATTCTCATTCTCCGGTTCACCGGCCACCGAAGCGCGGCCAGTCTCGAAGACGACTCCGTCCGCCACCGGCAAATAAGCCGGGAACATCGCGGGCGGCACCCCGATCGTGTGCTTGCCCACGCGGCAGATCTGAATCGGTTCCCCGGGCGCGATGGCTAGTTCGCTGTCGAGCAAATCGAAACTGCGCAGATCGGCGCCGGGACCGGGCTCCTCCTCCAGCTCAAAGAGCCCCTCGACCGAAGTTTCCAGCAGGCGCGCAAGGCGCAATGCCACCGCGGTGTTCGGCATATAGGTGCCGGCTTCGATCGCGTAAATGGCCTGGCGGGTCACTCCGGCATGTGCGGCGAGGTCGACTGCCGACAGGCCCCGCGCTTTTCTAAACTCCGCCAGACGATTAACCACGTGACCACTATAAATTACAGTTTGCGACCCCGGTTTGCGACCATTGTGGGTTGGAACAAATTCGCGTTTCCCGAAAGGGCGCCGAGCGATTCAAGGCCGGGCATCCCTGGATCTTTCGCTCCGATATCACCGACCTGGCCGGGGCTCAGCCGGGCGACGTGGTGCGCGTGCTCGATGCGCGCGGCCAGTTCATCGGACAGGCCCATTACAGCGCAGCTTCGCAGATCGCTTTGCGGCTGCTGTCGCGAACGCAGGAGCCCTTCGACATTGGCGCGGGCATCGCAGCCGCGCAACGTTTTCGCGAACTGGTTGTCAAAGACTCGACTGCCTACCGTCTGGTTCACGCCGAGGCTGATTTCTTGCCCGCCCTGATCATCGACCGCTATGACGACGCGTTTACCGTACAGACGCTGAATCAGGGAATGGACCGGGCGCTGCCGGAAATTGTGGCCGCTCTCGAAAGTCAGTTTTCACCGCGCGCCATCGTGGCCCGGAACGATTCCGGCGTGCGCTCGCTGGAGCAGCTGCCGAGGGAAGTCCGGCTCCTTGCCGGAGAACTCGATGCCCCGGTGGCGATCCGGATGAACGGACTCCGCATGCAGGCCGATCTTCTGCGCGGGCAAAAGACGGGCGTGTTTCTCGATCAGCGCGAAAACTACCTGGCGGCTGCCCGCTATGCGACGGGGAACGCGCTCGATTGTTTCACGTCCACCGGCGGCTTCGCTCTGCATCTGGCTCGTGCCTGCGACCGTGTCGAGGCCATCGATTCCAGCGCGGCGGCGCTGGCCACCGCCCAATCCAATGCGGATGCGAATGCCATCTCCAACGTGAACTTCCGGGAAGCCGATGCTTTCGAAATTCTTTCAACCTACGCTTCGGCCCGCCGGACCTTCGACACCGTGGTTCTCGACCCGCCGGCCTTCGCAAAATCGCGCAAGCAGATCGACGGCGCGGTTCGCGGGTACAAGGACATCAATCTGCGCGCGCTGCGTCTCCTCGGCCCCGGCGGCATTCTGATCACCTGCTCCTGCTCGCACCACATCAGTGAAGCCATGCTGCTGGAGATCGTGGCAGAAGCATCGCTCGACGCGGGGCGTACGCTGCGGGTGCTGGAACGGCGTACACAGGGTCAGGATCACCCGATTCTGCTGACAGTGCCGGAGACTTTGTATTTGAAGTGTGTAATCTTGCAGGTCCTGTAACATGCCGCCCCCGACCGATGGAATCCTCGAATCTTCGCTCTATGTCGACGACGTCGATGCATCCGCCCGCTTCTACGAAAAGATTTTCGGCTTCCCCGTGATGGTCGACTTCGGCGGACGCGGCTGCGCTCTCAAAGCAGGCGAGCGCCAGGTGCTGTTGCTGTTCAAGAAAGGCGGCTCGCTGACGATTACGTCTCCGCACGATGGCAACGGCGAGTTGCACATAGCCTTCGCGATCCCCGCGGCGGAACTCGCGACGTGGGAAGCCTGGCTGCGGGATAATGAAATCCCTGTGGAAGAAAAGACGACTTGGGCACGCGGCGGCGTCAGCCTCTATTTCAGAGATCCCGACCGGCACCTTCTCGAGATTGCCACCCCTGGCGTCTGGCCGGTGTACTGAACTATGTTTCCCTATGACGGGGCGCTGCTCGCCATCGTTCAACCCACCCCGCAAACTATCCCGGACGTTCTCCGCATTCTCGATGCGATTGAAAACACCTGCGCCGATAACGACGGCCTGAAGTGGTTCAACTGGCTGTACACACAGGTGACGCAGGCAGTGGAAACGCGCGTCGCGGCAGGCCAGTTCAACGATCCCGCATGGCTCGCCGAGCTGGACGTGCAATTCGCCCGCCTCTATTTCTCCGCATTGAAGTCCTGGCTTTCGGGGGAATCCACGCCCGGTTGCTGGCAGGTTTTGTTCAATAGCCGCAATCATGATCTGGTGGCGCGTATTCAGTTTGCGCTGTGCGGAATCAATGCCCACATCAATCACGATCTGCCGGAGGCGATCGTCGCCACCTGTCTGGCCAGAGGCGTCATCCTCGACCATGGCGGACCGAACTACGACGACTACTCCGCGCTCAACACCACTCTCGACAGCCTGATCGACTCCGCCAAAGCCACCCTGAACGTGCGGCTGCCGGGCGACGCTTTGCCCCCGCTCAACAATCTGGAAAACACGATCGCCGCGTGGAACGTAAGCGCGGCCCGTGAAGCCGCCTGGCAAAACGCCGGGCATCTCGCCGAACTCCGCCGCGTACCGCAACTCGCGGATAGTTTTATGGATATGCTGGATGGCCTGACTACCGTGATCGGAAAAACGCTGCTCGTCCCGGTGCCATGAAATTTGCGAAATTCTTCACGCTTGCGTTCTGCCTGCTTTCGATGCCGGCTTTTTGCCAGGTTCCGCAGATCTTCGCGAACGGAGTGGTGAATGCCGCGTCCTTCGGTTCCCCTGTCGCGCCCGGCTCCATTGTTTCGATCTTCGGAAGCAACCTGGCTTCCGGCGCCGGGTCAGCAACCGCGCCGTTTCCGCCGTCGCTGAGAGGGACCTCCGTAAGCATCGGAGGGTATCCCGCTCCGGTACTCTTCGTGTCGCCGGGGCAGGTGAATGTGCAAGTTCCGGCGGCGCTCGGCGCGGGTTCGACTTTGACGCCGGGGACCCTTTCGATCAATGGCATTTTCCTGGTTGTCACCACAGCTGCCGGAACAAGTCCGGCCGTGACCATCGGGGTCACAAACGCATATCCGGGGTTCTTTTCGATCGACGGCAGCGGATGCGGAAGCGCGGCGGCGCTCAACATCACACCCGACGGGGTGGTCTCGATCAACTCCCCATCGAACAGCGCAGCGCCCGGCGACTACATCGCCCTGTTCGGCACTGGCTTTGGACTCGCGTTCGCCCAGCCTCCCGACGGCGCAGCTCCACCCGACGCAGCTCCGCTCATTTCCCAGCCGGGGTTGTTTTTGAATATGGATACCCCTCTGAAGCCGACCTACGCCGGCCTGGCGCCGTCATTCCCCGGCCTCGACCAGATCAATTTCCAGTTGCCCGCCGGCATCCGCAACGGATGTGCGGTTCCAGTAGGCACGTCGGGCCTTCTCAACTCTCCTCCGCTGACCATCAGTGTTCAGGCGGGACGCGGCCAGTGCGCCGATCCCCCCACACAGTCCTACGGATCAATTTCGTTTTACAGGTCAGCTTCCGAATCGCCCGTCCAGGAGAGTGAATTTTTCAGCGCGACTTTCCCGGCCGGTCCCGCGCTGACCCCTCCCTCCGGAACCGGCGTGCCTCAGGTAGGTGCAATTCTCACTCCGGTCCCGCTGAATCTGCGATCCTGCCCGGTGGCGGGTTATTCGGATCTTTCGGCTGGCCCGATCACGGTACAGCCGCCATCCGGAAGTCCGGTAACAGTTCCGCCACAATCCGCGGCAACTGACGGCGCTTTTTATTCAATGCAGCTTCCGACCGGCTTTCTCGGCGCGGGGACTTACACGCTCTCAGGAACACCCGGCAATCAATTCACCCTGAATACCGCGCTGCAGCTTGGATCGCCGATTACGGTCCAGACAAGCCTTGCGTCCGGGACCGCCATATCAACATCGCAGCCTCTGACGATCCAATGGACGGGCGGAGATGCAAGCTCCAAAGTCAGCGTGGCCCTGAGCACAGTGCAGGGAACATACACTTCTTCCGCATCTGCGACCGCGGGCTCGGTAACGGTTCAGCCGCCCTGTAGCGCCGCCGGTGTTTGCAGCTTCAGCACGATCCCTTCGTCCGTCAACATCGGGATAACGGTTTCCCCGGCCTCGGCCATCACCGCGACCCTGCCCGGCATAACATTTCCCGTGCAGATGAACTGGCAATATTCGTATCAGTTCAACGCCCTCACGCTCACGAATTAGCTGTCTGCGCCCCCGGCGATCGCCCCGACCACCAGGAACGGTTCCGTCCCATTCGCAATCGCCTCCGGCAGCGGCGCGTCCGGGGGCTCATGTGAATAATCTTCGCTGCACGCAAAGAATCGGATGAACGCCCGCCGCTCCTTCGTGGTGTGGTCACGCAGCGTGCCGCGCAGCATGGGATACCGCGCCTCCAGCGCATCCAGAATCGACCGCTGCGTCACCGGCCCTTCGACTTCCAGCACGACTTCACTGCCGGCCTTCGCAAGCGTCCGCAAATGCGCCGGCAAAACCACCCGCACACTCATTTCAAGGTCTGGACTTCCACCGACAGCACAGCCGGCAGATCATGCACGATCGGCTTCCAGCTGTCTCCCGCGTCGGATGAAGCGTAGACCTGTCCGCCGGTGGTGCCGAAATAAATGCCGCACGAATCGAGCGAATCCACCGCCATCGCATCGCGCAGCACGTTGACGTAGCAGTTCTCCTGCGGCAGCCCTTTGGTGAGCGGCTCCCATTCCTCTCCGCCCGACCGGCTCCGGTAAACCCGCAGCTTCCCGTCCGGCGGATAATGTTCGGAATCGCTCTTGATCGGCACCACATACACGGTCTCCGGCTCATGCGCGTGGACATCGATCACAAACCCGAAGTCTGTGGGCAGGTTTCCGCTGACCTCCCTCCATAATTCGCCCGCATTATCGCTGCGCATCACGTCCCAGTGCTTCTGCATGAAAAGCACATCCGGACGCGCCGGGTGCATGGCCACGTGATGCACGCAGTGACCGACCTCGGCTGTGGGGTCCGGGATGAATTCGGAACGCAGACCCTGGTTGATGGCGCGCCAGGTCTTGCCGCCATCGTCGGTTCGGAACGCGCCCGCCGCTGAAATCGCGATGTACATACGGTCCGGATTCGCCGGATCGAGAATGATGGTGTGCAAACACATCCCGCCCGCGCCAGGCTGCCAGCGCGGACCTGAGCCGTGTTCGCGCAGCCCGGGCAGTTCATTCCAGGATTTCCCCGCATCCGTCGAACGGAAAATGGCGGCGTCTTCGACACCGGCCCAGACAGTATCCGCCTCCGTCAGCGACGGCTCCAGATGCCACACGCGCTTGAACTCCCATGGATGGGGTTTGCCGTCATACCACTGATGTGTGCCCGGTACGCCTTCATACTTGAATTCGTTGCCGACCGGCTCCCACGTCTTCCCGCCGTCGCTGGAGCGCTGGATCAACTGCCCGAACCACCCGGAAGTCTGCGAAAGATAGATCCGGTTCGGATCCACGGGCGATCCTTTAACGTGATAAATCTCCCAGCCGCCGAAATGCGGACCGGCCACATCCCACTTCTCCCGCTTCCCGTCCGACGTGAGAATAAAAGCGCCCTTGCGCGTGCCGACCAGTACCCGAACCTGACTCATTGTTGATCCCCTTCTTCTCGTATAGGATGTTTTACCAAACCTGATTCGCTGAATTATGAATAACGATCCCGCGCGCGGAAAGTTCCTGTAGAAGTGTTGTTACCGCCGGATTTACACCCGCGTGGCCGGGCACCACGGCCGCCCATTGCAGATCTTCCCGGAACGCGCGGGAAACAATCCGCCACGCTTCGAGTTCCGCCGGCGTCACAGCTTCAATGCGGATAATCGACCAGTGCCGGACCAGCGCCAGCGCCGTCTCGCGGCAGGGCAGGGGACCGCGCACGATGAAGTGATTGTCCCCATGCACCAGAACTCCCAGCGTGCCGTCGTCTGTTCGCATAAATGGACTTTCGGCCTGTCTACAATTCTGATACGTTTGGGCTATGGCACTCTCAGCAAGAAATCAGCTTTCCGGCAAAATTAAAGAAATTCAGATCGGCGACATTATGGCCCACGTGGTCGTGAAGGTGGGGAGCAATCTGATTGAAAGCGTCATCACCCGCAACAGCGCCGAGGAACTGCAGTTGAAGAAAGGCGATTCGGTTCGCGTGGTAGTCAAGTCGACCGAGGTCATGATCCAGAAAGATTAGATAGGTACGCACATAAATAAACCGGCCAGACGTGTATACTGCCAACGAGGTTTATCATGAGCTCTCCCCTTCAATCCCAGGCGCAACCTTCCCCGGAACTGGTTCTTGAAACGCTTTCCGCCTACGAGCGCACCGCCGCCTTGCGTGCCGCAATCGAACTGGATCTCTTCCGCGCTATCGGCGACGGACCCGGTAACGTGGCCTCTCTGGCCCGGCAGTGTTCGGCGTCGCCCCGGGGTATTCGCATTCTGTGCGATTTCCTCGTGATCAACGGACTGCTCGCAAAGGACGGCGATCGTTATTCGCATACGCCCACCAGCGGGCTTTTTCTCGACCCCCGGTCCCCTGCCTGTCTGGCATCCATTTCAAAGTTCCTCGGTACGGCGGAGATTCGGGAGTCATTCGACAACCTGGCGGAAATCGTGCGCACCGGCCGCACCATGCTTCCTGGCGACGGAACCGTCGAACCGGAAAATCCGGTTTGGGTGGAGTTTGCCCGCAGCATGGCGCCGATGATGGCCCCGGTCGCGCCGGGACTTGCAAAGGTGGCGCTGGAAGGTTCGCAGGGCGCGGTGAAAGTGCTCGATGTAGCCGCCGGGCACGGGCTCTTCGGGATTGCAATCGCGCAGCAAAATCCCGCGGCGCAGATCGTCGCGCTGGATTGGGGGCCTGTGCTGGCTGTGGCGGAAGAGAATGCTGTCAAAGCCGGGGTGCGGGAGCGTTTTTCAAAACTCCCGGGCAGCGCTTTCGACGTGGATTACGGCGGCCCCTATGACGTGGTGCTCCTGACGAACTTCCTGCACCACTTCGATGTGCCCACCTGCACCACGCTGCTGAAGAAGGTCCACGCGGCGCTGAAGCCAGGGGGACGCGTCGTCACCCTCGAGTTCGTGCCGAACCCCGACCGCGTCTCTCCTCCGACCGCGGCAGGCTTCAGCATGATTATGCTGGTCAGCACGGTCTCAGGGGATGCCTGGACGTTCAGCGAACTGGAAGCGATGTACAAGGCCGCGGGTCTGGAGTCCGTGGCGGCGCATCCGCTGGGGCCGGAAACCGCGGTGACCGGAATCCGCCCCCGCTAACCTCTACTGCGCCGGCCGTGCGTAACCGCCGGCCGGAACCTCAGGGGCCGACTTGCGAGCCTTCGCCTCGGCCCACGCTTTCTGCACCGGCTCCGGAAACCCCGGCAGCAGCGCATCGATCCGCCGCAGCATCTCGGTCACGATCTGCGGATTTTCCGGTGCCACATCGTAGCTCTCGTCCGCGTCCGTGGCCAAATTGTAAAGCTCCGGACGGGCCAGCGTGAAACTCAACCGTCCGCCTGCCGGAGGGGGCGCATAGGCCGCGGTGTTGTGACGCGCGATGTGCAGCTTCCAGCTCATCCAGCGCGCGCACTGCAGATCCCAGGCGTCGAAATAAAGCAGGATTTCGCGATCGATCGAATCCTTCCGTCCCTCCAACATTGCCAGAATGTCGATGCCGTCCAGCGGCTTGGAAGGTTTCCCTGCGCCGCACAATGCCGTGACAGTCGGCAAAATATCCAGCATCGATGCCAGCCCGTTGCAGACATGGCCTTTCGGAATTTTCCCCGGCCACGCGGCGAGAAACGGCTCGCGCACGCCGCCTTCATAGGTCGTATTCTTGCGCCCCCGGAGCTTCCCCGGGCTCCCCTGATACCAGGGTCCGTTGTCGCTCGTGAAAGCGATCAGCGTATTCTGTTCCAGGCCGTTCTCCTTCAGCGCCTGCCGGATCTGCCCCACGCTCCAGTCGAGCTCCTCCACCACATCGCCGTACAATCCTTCCGGGGATTTGCCGCGAAAGCGCGCCGAAGCGCCCAGCGGAATATGTGGAAAGGTGTGCGGCATGTACAGGAAAAACGGCGACGCGCGGTTTTCATGAATAAACCGCAGCGCCTGTTCGGTGTAGCGCCCGGTAAGCGAATCGAGATCGGCCGATTGCTCGATGACTTCGGCGTTGTGCATCAGCACGCGCGGCTTCATGTCGTTGCTGTAAGGAATGCCGAAGTATTCATCGAAGCCGCGCCGCGTCGGAAGGTATTCAGCCGGCCGCCCCAGATGCCACTTGCCGATGCACATGGTCTTGTAATTCCGCGCTTTCAGCAAATCGGCCAGCGTAGTCTCGTCGAGATTCAATCCGTTGGTGTCGTCCGGGAAAAAAACCTTCGGCACGCCCACCCGCGTCGGATACCGGCCCGTCAGCAAAGCCGCCCGCGAAGGAGAGCAAACCGGATCGGCCGCGCAGAAGTTGGTGAATCGAACGCCATCGGACGCCATGCGATCCAGATTGGGTGTCCGGATCTTCGATCCGTAGCAACCGAGATCGCCGTAGCCCAGATCGTCGCAAAGAATGAAAACAATATTCGGGGGGCGGGAAGTCGCGGCAGCCAGAGTGCCGCCTACGAAGGCAAGGAAGGACCGTCTGTCGATCATGGGATCAGGTAACGAGTAGCATACTCCACCTGAACTTCGATCTGACAAACAAAAACGCGGCGGCCGGAAGAATCTCCAGCCGCCGCGTTGTAAGCGGAAAACAGCAGTCTTTGACTATTCGGTGCCCGCGCCCGTGCCGGTTGCCGTCGAGGCGCCGCGACGCCGTACCGGTCCCTGCGGCATTTCGCCAGGAGCCACCACCACGCTGAAATAGCCCATCATCATCTCTTCAAACGTCTGCTCGCCCCAATGCACTTCTTTGGTGGCATCGGGATTGAACTTGTTGTTCGTCGAGTTGTCGAAAAGCGCGGTGACCTCTACCTTCGAACCCTTCTCGAGGTGGATCGGCTTCGCCGGATAGTAAGTGAGCTGCCAGTTGAAATCGTATTTCGGCACCCGCAGCACGGTTTCCGTCTCCCCGTTGGGATGCACCACGCGGTATTCGAACGATTTGCCGCGCAGATGCGCATGCGGCATCATGCTCACCAGATCGCAGTCGTAATTTACCGTCGAGGTGGCTTCCACTTTGTAATTCCCGTCGCCGGCCGGAATCTTGAAATTGTAAGCCGCCGAGTTGCCGCCCATCAGGCGCGATTCGGGCTTCTCCTTGGCAAAGATGATTCCGATCCTGGTCTGATCCTGGGTCGCCTTGCCGTTGGGCGTGTAGTGCAGCTGCAGCACGATATCGGAACCCGCCTTCAGCAGCGTCCCGCGGCGCGGGAAATCCGCCGGAGGCAGCGCCTGTCCGGGAACATACCCGCTCAGCCCGGAGGACAACTGATCGCCGCCGCCCTTGAGCCCCTTGGGCGGTACGAACACTACGCCAGGTTGCTTGTCCGCCATCCAGGTGGAGCCGGGTTCACGGATCGAGGTGATCACGTGATGCATCACCGACTTGTCGCCGGGGCGAATCTCCGAAGCCATGATCCATCTGTCTTCCTTCAGGCCCGTCGGAATGATGACATATTGGTACTCCACCACACCCGTCGCGGGCACAGCGAATGCGTTCGGCATTTGCAGGACGAGGTCCGGCTTGCCGATGGTCCAGCCTTCCACGAACTGCCGCGGCGCCGGTGCGTCTTTCGGATTGCCTTCGGGGGCGCCTGCGTCCGCCCATGCGACTAACGTATCGATCTCCGACTGAGCCAGCGTCCGGTCATTCGCGAAATGGCCGACGCTCGGATCCGCAAACCACGGCGGCATCTTCTTCGAAAGCACGGCCTGCTTGATCGCCTTGGCCCACGGCCTCGATTCCTGATAGCCGATCAGGGCCATCGGCACCGCTTCGCCTGGCCGGTGGCAGTCCTGGCACCTCTTTTCGAGAATCGGAAGCACGTCTTTGTTGAAAGTGACGGTCGGGGCGGTACCGGTGGTGGATGCCGCTGCCGCCGAGAAAGCCACGGCGAGAGTAAGAGCGAAGAGGCGCATAGTTGACAGATTATGTATCACATCCGGATACCGGTGTAAATCCCCTGCAACGCTCCACTTACGCTTCCGTCACCCCCTCCCGGCGTGCGCCGCCCGCCCCGAAACCACCCCAATTGGCCCCATGAGGGACAATAAAGACAACATGCCGGAGTGGTTATGGTTTACTCTTCTCGTTGGGGGCTATTTTGCCGTGATGCGGTGGGTTCTCCCGCGTCTCGGCGTTCCAACTTGAATGTCGGGCTCATGCGATGTCGAGTCTCGACACAACGAAAACATCACCGCGGATATAGACAAGCCCGGCGCCCATGCTGCCTGAGGCCCGCGCTACTCTCTGCGTATAGCTCCAATGCCCGGCGAAATCGCACTTACGGTTACAAATCTGTCCGTGGAACTGGACGGCATCGAGATCCTGCGCGATATCTCCTTCACCCTGAAGCAGGGCGAAGCCCTCGCGGTGATCGGCCCCAACGGCGCCGGGAAAACGGTGCTCTTCCGCGCCCTGCTTGGATTGCTTCCTCACACCGGAACAGTCACCTGGAGGCCGGACACCAGAATCGGCTACGTCCCGCAAAGGTTTGCCGTCGATCCTTCCGCCCCCATCACGGTCATGGAATTTTTCCTGCTGCAGTCGCCGCATTTCTGGCGACCCGGCGCCGCGTTCGACAATCATCTGGACCACGAGCTCACGCTGGTCGGTCTCGACCGGAGCATCCTGCGGAAAAATGTCGGTGAACTCTCAGGCGGTCAGACGCAGCGCCTGCTGATCGCATGGGCCATGCTGCAGCACCCCGAAGTGCTCCTTCTCGACGAGCCCACCGCGGCCGTCGATATGGGCTTTGAGGACACCATCCATGCGCTCATCCACCGCGTGCAGACCGAGCGCGGCACCGCGATCCTGCTCATCTCGCACGACCTCAGCGTGGTCTATCAGTATGCGCAGAGCGTCCTCTGCCTCAACAAGACCATGGTTTGCCATGGCTCACCGGTCGAGATTCTGAATACCGAGGCGCTCGCGGGTCTGTACGGCCCCACCGGCTATTACCGGCACGACCACTAAGGCATGCCTTCCGCTCGACTGGCCTCATACTGGATCGCCCTGCTGGTAGGTATCGCCTCCGGCAGCGTCGGGCCCTTCATTCTGCTCCGGAGAATGGCGCTGGTGGGCGATGCGCTCTCGCACGTTGCGTTGCCCGGCATCGCGCTGGCAATCCTTTACGGTCTGGACCCGTTCTATGGCGTAGTCGCGTTTCTCATCGCCGCGGCCTTCTTGATTTTCTGGCTGGAGGGCAGAAGCCGCATTCCGCCGGATGCCATCGTGGGCCTGTTGTTCACCGCCAGCCTCGCAGTGGGGATTCTGATGATTCCGAACGGAGAGGTAATCGAGTCCCTCTTCGGAGCCTTTCCAGTGCTCTCGCTGCCGTTTCTGCTCGTCATCCTGGTGAGCTCGGCTGTGCTCGCCACGCTCTGCTTCGTGCTGGCAAGGCGCTTTGTATTCCTGATCGTTTCTCCCGATCTCGCCAAAGTGAATGGAATCGGCCGCAAATATGACCTGGTGCTGCTGCTGATTTTCTCCCTGATTGTCGCGCTGGGAATCAAGCTGGTGGGAACGCTGCTCATGGGCGCCCTGACGATCATCCCGGCAGCCATAGCCCGGAATGTTTCCCGCAGCATGCGCGCTTACCTGATTATTTCGGCCCTGCTCGGCGGGGTTGTCGCGGTGGGCGGGATGTGGATGGCCGATTCGCTCCGGCTTCTGCCCGGACCCTCCATTATCTTGTTCGGCGTGGGCGCGTTCGTTGCGAGCCTCGCGATCCGGCGGCAGAAAACTGCCTGAGAATTCCTTTTTTAAATAGCCAGCAGATCCTTCACAACCTCGCCATAAACATCGGTCAAGCGGAAATCCCGGCCCGCATACCGGTAGGTCAGCCGCGTGTGGTCGATCCCCAGGCCGTAGAGCATCGTGGCGTGCAGATCGTGGATCGAAACCCGGTTCTCCACCGCCTTGAAGCCAAACTCATCGGTCGCCCCGTAGGCCAGCCCGCGTTTGAAACCGCCGCCCGCCACCCACATCGTGAACCCGTAGGGATCGTGATCGCGCCCCGTGCCGCTCTCCGATACCGGCGTGCGCCCGAACTCGCCGCCCCACACCACGATCGTTTCGTCCAGCAGTCCGCGCCGCTTCAGGTCCGCAATCAGCGCCGCCGCCGCCCGATCCATATCCGGACAGCGTGCCTTCAACCCCGTATTGATGTCCTTGTGATCGTCCCAAACCTGGCCGACTCCGTAATTGATGTGGACGTACCGAACTCCGTGCTCGACCAGCCGCCGCGCGAGAAGACACCCGTGCGCAAACGGCGTATCGCCGTACTCATCGCGCACCGCCTGGGACTCGTTCCGGATATCGAAAATGTCCAGCGCCTCGAACTGCATCCGGTAAGCCGCTTCCATCGACTTGATGCGCCCTTCCAGATAATCGTCCGCACCGAAAGACGCGCTGAAACCCCGGTTCAAAGCCTGAATCTCATCCAACTCGCCGCGCTGCAGATCCGCATCGGCCCAAGGATTCCGCAAATTCGGAATCATCTTCTCCGGCTCCACTTCGGTATCGCTGAAGCTGATCCCCTGATGTTCCGCCGGCAGAAATCCCGAACGCGACAGCGATCCTCCCGCGCCCCCGCCGCCCGGCGTCAAAACCACAAATGCCGGAAGGTTCTGGTTCTCCGTCCCCAGTCCATAGGAAAGCCACGCCCCGGTGGACGGCCGCGTCGCCAGAATGCTCCCCGTATGGAACAAACTCCGCGCCGGCGTATGCGTGGGATTGAATGTGTACATCGAACGAATCACGCACAGGTCGTCAATCGCCGCCCCGATCTTCGGACACAGTTCGCTGACTTCGATTCCCGACGCCCCGTATTTCTGAAACTGAAAAGGCGAAGGCAACAGTCCCGCCGTCTGCCGCTCCGTCCGCAGGTCCACCGAATCCGGCCGCTGGCCCTGATACTTCAGCAGCGCCGGCTTCGGATCGAACATATCCACGTGCGAAGGCCCGCCCGGCATGAATAAACAGATCACATGTTTGGCTTTGCCCGGCGTCATGGGACCGGGATAATGCCCGGCCTTTCCAATACCCGCCGCCCGCGCCTGCTCACTCGCCAGAATCCCGCTCAGTCCCACCGCGCCAAAGCCGCCGCCCAGCGTGCGCAAAAGATGCCGGCGCGAAATCCGTTCCATCATGGCCAGAATATCTCCTCGTTGACGGAAAAAAGAATCTGCGCATATTCCGCAACCGCATCCGGACGCCGCGTCAGATAACCCACCCCGCGCTCCAGCTCCGCGGCATCCGGGTCTCGCGAAAGAATCTTCCGGTACAATCCGCGGATCTTCCCGGCATTATCCGGCTCGCCGTTCAGCCTGTCCGCCAGCGCCGCGGCCTGCGTATGGATAAACGCGCTGTTCATCACGAAGAGCTGCTGCAGGGAAGTGGTGGTGACGTCCCGGTCCGAACTGGTCTGCACCGGATCGGGGAAGTCGTAAATCCGCAGCAGATCGCTCAACCGTCCCCGGCTCACCCGCGCGTACACAGTGCGCCGCACGTTGTCGCGCGCGTCCACATCCTGCGACGGACCGAACATTTCGCCGCTCAGCGTGCCCGCCGCCTGCAGCATCGAGTCGCGATACGCTTCGATGTCCAGCCGCCGCGGCGTCATACGCCACAGCAGCGCGTTCTGCTGATCGATCGCGGCGGCTTCCGGGCGCGGATGGCTCGACTGCCGATAAGTCTCCGACAGCATGATCTCGCGATTCAGCCACTTCAACGACCACCCGTGCGCGATGAAACGCGCCGCCAGATCGTCCAGCAATTCGGGATGAGAGGGCTTCTCGCCCTGCACCCCGAAGTCGCTCGTGGTCGGCGTCAGGGCTCTGCCGAAATGCCAGCCCCAAACCCGGTTCACGATCACGCGCGCGGCCAGCGGCGCGCCATCGCTGAAAATCCGGTTCGCCAGGTCCACACGGCCCGACCCCGGACCGAAAGCGCCCCCGCCCCGCGAGAGCACGCTCAGAAAATGCCGTGGCGTCACCTCTCCCGGCGTCGCGATATTGCCATGCAGCAGCACCGGGAAATCGCGCGTCACTCCAGGCCGGTAATCGATCCAGGTAAAGTGAGCGTCCGCCCCGTCCACAAACTGCGCCGCATCGAAAACCGCATTCGCAAACGGCGTCAGCGGACCAGCCGCGGGCAGCGATTTCGCCGGCGGAATCGCATAGTATTTCTGAACGTTTTCCGCCAGCGCGGGATAACGTTCCGCGAGGCTGTCCACCTCCGCTTTCAAACTCTCGATCTCCGCCGTCCATTTCGCGACGCGCGGCGCGGCCCCTTCCACCGTCGAAGCCTCAACCGTCAACAGATTCGCCGCATAGTGCAGATCGAACAGGCGATTCTCAATCCACAGATATCGCTGCTCCACCGCCGGGTCGATATCGAACAGCGGCCTTTCCGCGCGTCTCGTGGAAGCGAAAACGCCCACCAGCCCGTAGTAATCCTTCGTCGGAATCGGATCGAACTTATGATCGTGGCAGCGCGCGCACGCCACCGTCATCGCCAGCACGCCGCGTGACACCGCATCCACGCGCTCGTCCCAGTCATCCGTCATGAAGCCGCCGATCACCTCCGCCGACAGCCGCTGGTCTTTGTGATAAACCGGCGCGGCGCCCAGATAGCCAAGCGCCCGCAGATCGGATTGCGGCGCGTCTTTCATCTGATCGGCTGCCAGTTGCAGCTTCACGAAACGATCGTACGGGACATCGTTATTGAGCGCTTCAATAATCCAGTCGCGGTACCGCCACGCATAGGGATACGGCGGATTCGTCGCCTCGGACGTTGGATTGTCTTCCCCGAACCGCGCCACATCCATCCAGTGCCGTCCCCACTGTTCGCCGTAATGAGGAGAGGCGAGCAGCCGGTCGATCAGTTTCTCCCAGGCGTCGGGCGACTTGTCGTTGGCGAAAACCTCGACCTCTTCATAGGTGGGGCGCAGTCCCGTCAGATCGATCGAAGCGCGGGTAATCAGATCGCGGGCGCTGGCCCGGGGCGAAGGCGCAATTCCGCGTTCCTTGAGCTTCGCGAGGATGAATGCATCGATCCCCTTCGTCGCAGGACCCGGACGAAGCGGCTGAAACGCCCACCACTTCCGCCCCTCCTCGACACTCATCCCTTTAAGAGGAGCCGGGGCGTTACTTGAAACCGCATCCTGACGAGGATCCACCGCCCCTGCCGCGATCCAGGCCTCAAAGTCCGCGATCACGGAATCGGGCAGCTTGCCCGCGGGGGGCATCTGCAAATTCGGGTCCTTATATCGGAGGGCGGAAACGATCTTGCCGGTGACTCCGTGCAATCCGGCCCTGGTATCGAGCCGCAGCCCGCCCATAGGCGATTTCAGCTTGTCGGAATGGCACCCATAGCAGCTGGCCGCGAGAACAGGCCGGATCTTCTTCTCAAAAACCTCAGCGCCGGATGACTGCGCGTGCAGTGCCTGAGCCAGCAGGAGCACGCCAAACGCGGAAATAACTCTCCGAGCCATGAATAGCTAGCATTCTATCCCGTGCCCTCGATAGAAAGTTCATCCTTCTGAAAAATGCCAGCGAGGCGAGACCCGTGCCGAAAAGCAGAAAAGACGCGGGCTCGGGAGCGCCTGTCGATGTCGCGTCCAGTTGAAAATCGTCGAATTCGGTTTGACCCGTTGCGACACCGTCTATCCCAAGGCCATCACGTTGATGGAGAGCGCCTGTCCGAGCCCCGGATCGCTCCCGCCGGTAACGAAAGTAACGGTGGAAGTGAGAAAGGCGCCCGGTACCATCGCGGTCGACGAATCGAAAGCAAGTTCGTAGGCGCCGGCGTCGATGGCAATCCTGTAGCCTCCGGAGCCAATATCGAATCGCTCTCCAACCTCTGTGGTCAGCGTGTAGGTCGTATAGGGCTGCAGCACGGCCGTGAGAACCTGAGACATCGTGGCGGTGCCCTGCACCGCCGCAACGTTCAGGCCGTCCGCGGCGCCCCCGGTGATTTCAGAGTTTGCCGGATCGTAAGTGGAAACAAAGCCGGTGAAATTCCAGTCGATAGCGCGCTGACCGATATAGTTGCCGGCTGTAATTTTGTCGATTTCGAAGCTGTAGTTCTGAACCGCGATCAGGTCGGCGCGCACGTTTGCCGCGGCGCAGATCAGGATGGCGGCCACAGGAATCCGGCGGCGCAGTACGGTCGATATTTTCATAGGTGTCCTCCGGCGACTGGCGGAGAAACACCGGTCTAACAGTACAGGCGGATATCGGGCCCGAAACCGGTAACGCAACCTTAATCTATGTTGTCACCGGCCGACAAACAATATCGCCACAACCGATTCAATAACTTACTGCCTGCCCCGGCCGCCGCCCCTGAATCCGCATGTTCTACTGCCACCATGCATCCAGCGCAAATCTCCGACAAACGCCGCGAAGCCAATCGCCAAAACGCCCGCTTCTCCGCCGGTCCCGTCTCGGCCAGCGGCAAAGCGAAATCCAGTCATAACGCGGTCCGTCACGGCTTCACCGGCCAGGTCGTCATCCTGACTCCCGACGACCGTGCCGCCCATGACGAATTTTGCGCCGCCATAATCTCCGATCTCAAACCCGAAACGGCCGTCGAGCATCAACTCGCCCAATCCATTTCAGAAGATTTCTGGCGGAGCAATCGCCTGCGCGCGGCCGAGAACAACATCCTCGCCAAAGCCAGCGCCGGATCGCAGAGCGAAACCCAGACCGCCCTCGACACCGCCGACGCCTTCCTGCGCGAATCCAAACAGCTCCAGCTCCTGAGCCTGTACGAACAGCGCATCAATCGCGCCATTCAGAAGAACATGGACCAGCTCCGCCGCCTCCAAGCCGACCGCAGGGCCGGGCAAAAGCAGCAAATGGAAGAGGCCATGCTCCTCGCTCAGCTGAGCCTGAGTAAGGGCATCCCCTATGACCCGACCCTGGATTTTCCCGCACAACCGCTTCATTCGCCGAATGGTCAGGCCTTATCCCCAGAAACGCACAGTCAACGAAGCCAACCCCTGGTCGGGGCCTTATCCCCTGAAATGCAGAGTCAACGACGCGAACTCCTGGTCAGTGGGTTCGTTTTGTCGAGCGCCGAAATCAACAGCGCCATCGATCGAAACAACCGCCTGAACGAAGCCCGCCACCTCAATCTCCCCACCCCAAAACCCAAAAAACAAGACCTCGCAATAGCCGCCTGACCCCGAATGTCCCGCTAAATAAGGCCAACACGCCCGCGCGGAAAATCCCGACGCCGAAGATGTATACTCTCGAAGGGCGGAGGGCCCATCAACCTCCACTAATCGGGGATCCCGGATGAATCAAACCATCGCACTTTCCATTAACGGCAAGAGCTACACCTCGCAGGTCGAACCGCGCCTGCTGCTGGTCCACTATCTGCGCGAAGTCCTCGGACTCACCGGCACTCACGTCGGCTGCGAAACGTCCATTTGCGGAGCCTGCACCGTCGAACTCAACGGCAAGGCCGTCAAGAGCTGCACCATGTTCGCCGTCCAGGCCAACGGCGCATCCATTCTGACCGTCGAAGGCCTCGCCGCCGCCGACGGCAAAATGCATCCCGTCCAGGAAGCGTATTGGAACGAACACGGTCTTCAGTGCGGCTTCTGCACCCCCGGCATGCTTATAGTTTCGAAACAAATCATCGAACGGAACCCCGATCCCTCCGACGCGGAAATCCGCCACGGACTCGACGGGAATATCTGCCGCTGCACCGGCTATCAGCACATCGTAAATGCGGTTCGCGCCGCGGCAAAGGCGACAGCATAACTATGGCCACCACAGTTACTAAGGTTGACAAGCTCGTCGGACAGCGCATCCGCCGCCGCGAAGATCCCCGCCTGCTCACCGGCACCGCCACTTATGTGGAGGACATGGTGCTCCCCGGCATGCACTGGGCCGCCATCGTGCGCAGCCCGCACGCCGCCGCCAACATCCGGTCCATCGATACTTCGAAGGCCGCCGCGCTCCCCGGAGTCGTCGCCGTCTTCACCGGCAAAGATACAACGGATGTCGGCAACGTTGTCTGCGCCGTCGCTCTTCCCGGCCTGCGCACTCCGCCCCACAACATCCTCGCGCTCGATCGCGTCTATTACACCGGACACGCCGTCGCCGTCGTGGTCGCCACCGACCGCTATATCGCCGCCGATGCCGCCGATCTCGTCGAAGTCGACTGGGACGTGCTCCCTGCCGTTGCCGATCCCGAAAAGGCCATCACGCCTGGCGCCCCTCCTGTACATCCGCAATGGACCGACAACGTGGCGTTCACCTTTCATCAGAAAGGCGGCGATATCGACAAGGCCTATGCCGAAGCCGATGTCGTGCTGAAACAGCGCATCACCAGTCAGCGCCTCGTCCCCAACTCCATGGAGACCCGCGGCGCACTCGCGGACTGGCACGCCGGCGACCGCTCGCTGACCATCTTCACCTCCACGCAGATCCCGCATCTCGCCCGCAGCATTCTGGCCGGCATGCTGGGCATTGAAGAAAATCGCCTGCGCCTCGTTGCCCCGGAAGTGGGCGGTGGCTTCGGCTGCAAGCTCAACGTCTATGGCGAAGAAGCGCTGGTGTCTTTCATCTCGCGAAAGATCAACCGCCCGGTCAAGTGGATCGAATCCCGCCGTGAGCACTTCCTCACCACCATCCACGGACGCGGTCACGTCGATTACTACGAGATTGCGGCCAAACGCGACGGCACTATCCTCGGCGTCAAACTCAAAATCATTCAGGATCTCGGCGCTTACTTCCAGTTACTAACTCCCGCCATGCCGACCCTGAGCGTTCTGATGATGCCGGGCCTCTATAACTTCCGTAACATCGATGCTGAAATCGTCGGCGCATTCACCAACTGCGTTCCCACCGACGCCTATCGCGGCGCGGGACGTCCCGAAGCCACTCACGGGATCGAACGTATGGTCGATATCCTTGCCGCCGAACTCAAGATGGACCCGGCCGAGCTCCGCCTGAAAAACTTCGTCGGCAAAGATCAGTTCCCCTTCCCGACGGCCACCGGCCTCAACTACGATTCCGGCGATTATTCCGCGACACTGAATAAAGCGCTCGAAATGTCCGACTACAAAGGACTGCGCAAGCAACAAACCGAAGCCCGCGCCGATGGCCGCCTCATGGGCATCGGCATCTCCACCTACGGCGAAATTTGCGCCTTCGGTCCCTCTCCCGCTACGCCCGCCGGTGGCTGGGAAAGCGCGACGGTCAAGATCGAGCCCAGCGGCAAAGTGACCGTCCTTACCGGCGTTTCCCCCCACGGGCAGGGTGAAGAAACCACCTTCGCCCAAATCGTCGCCGATGAACTCGGCGTCAAAGTTGACGACGTCTTCGTTCTCCACGGCGACACTACGCTCGTGCAGTACGGCATCGGCACTTTCGGCAGTCGCGCCACTTCCGTCGGAGGCCCCGCGGTCTATTACGCCTGCCAGGAACTCCAGACCAAACTCAAGAAGTTCGGCGCGATGCTTCTCGAATCCGATGATGTTTCGCTCTCCGGCGGCAAGTGCATCGATAACAAATCCGACAAGAGCGTAACCGTGGCGGAAATCGCCGCGGCCGCCTACCGCGCCATGAAGCTGCCGCCCGACACCGACCCCGGACTGGTCGCCACCAAATTCTGGGAGCCATCCAACTTCGCCTTCCCCTTCGGCGCTCACATCATCGTCAGCGAAGTGAACAAGGAGACGGGCGAAATCGACATCAAACGTTACGTGGCTGTCGATGACATCGGCAACATTCTCAATCCGCTCCTCGTGGATGGACAGCTGCACGGCGGAATCGCGCAGGGCCTCGGTCAGGCGCTGTGGGAAGAAGCCGTTTACGACGATAACGGCCAGCTTGTCAGCGGCGAGTTCATGGACTATGCCATGCCCCGCGCCCGCATGATGCCGTGGATCGAATCCTCCAACACCGTCACCCCTTCGCCTGTCAATCCTCTCGGCGTCAAAGGAGTGGGCGAAGCCGGCACCATCGGCTCGGCTCCCGCCATGGTCAACTCCGTGGTGGACGCGCTTTCGCAGTTCGGTGTCCGGCATATCGATATGCCCATGACCCCTGAAAAAATCTGGAACCTCATCAACGCCGGGAGCAAGTCATGATCGCCAACCAGTTCGACTACGCAGCACCAGCCACTCTCGCCGAAGCGCTCGGCCTGCTTGCCGACGGAAGCGCCAAGCCCCTGTCCGGCGGCATGAGTCTGATCCCGATGATGAAGCTGCGTCTGGCGAATCCTGAGCGCCTCATCGACATCGGCCGCCTAACCGAGCTCAATTACATCCGCGAAGACAAAGAGCAGATCCACGTCGGTGCGGGCGCAACCCACTACGACATCGAAACCGCCCCGCTGCTTCGCGCCAAGTGCCCGCTCCTCGCTGAAACCGCCGGCCACATCGGCGACATTCAGGTTCGCAACATGGGAACCATCGGAGGCAGCGTAGCCCACGCAGATCCCGCCGCCGACTATCCCGCCGCCCTGCAGGCCCTCGAAGCCAAAATCGTTCTGAAGAGCGCGAGCGGAGAACGGACCCTTGCTGTAGCCGACTTCTTCCTCGACACCTTCACTACAGCCCTTGAATCCGGCGAAATTGTGTCGGAAATCATCGTCCCCGTCGATGATGCCTCAACCGGCAGCAGTTATCAGAAATTCGTGCAGCCCGCCAGTGGCTTCGCCATCGTAGGCGTAGCCGCCCGCATCCGTCGCAAGGGCGGCAAAGTGACGATGGCCCGCATCGGCGTAACTGGACTGGCAGGCCACTCCTACCGGGCATCGAATGCCGAGAAAGCACTTGAAGCCGGGAAGGACGCAGCTTCCGCCGCCGCCTCGATTCCCGACGGCGCGGAAGCCAACTCCGACCTGCACGCCTCCGCCGATTACCGCCGCCACATGGCGAGTAACTACGGCGCCCGGGCCATTGCCGCCGCGCTCTCGAGGTCCGCTTGAAGATAGCCGGAACCGCGCAACTGCCTTTCGCGCCCGCCCGCGCCTGGGACCTGATGCAGGACCCGGTTATCCTCGCTAAAGCCATTCCCGGCTGCCAGGGTCTGGAAAAATCCGGTGAGAACGAATACCGCCTCAAGATGAAGATGGCACTGGCCAGCCTGTCGGGCGCGTTCGACGGCAAGGTCACCCTCGCCGATCCGCAACCTCCCACGAGCTTTCGCATGATCGTCGAAGGCTCGGGCAAGATCGGCTTCATGAAAGGCGACGGCCTGCTGCGCCTGTCCCCGAAAGACGGCGGCACCGAAGTCGCCTACGATGGCGAAGCCAACATCGGCGGAACCATGGCGGCGGTAGGGCAGCGCCTGATCGACGTAACCGCCCGCATGCTGATCAAGCGCTTCTTTGAGAAACTAGCTGAAGAACCAAATGCCTAAGCTCGCCGCCCTGCTGTGTTTTGCGCTGTTTTACTTTGCATTGTTTCTTCCGGCGCAATCGGCATTCGACGGAATCTACACCGATGCGCAGGCCGATCGCGGCGCCGATCTTTACCCCGATGAATGCGACCGCTGCCACGGCATGGATCTTGAAGGCGACGAAGGCCCCGCCCTTGCCAGCCCGGAATTTCTGGCTGACTGGAAAGGCCACCCGCTTTCCGATCTTTTCAACCGCATTCGCTACGCCATGCCTGGCGATCATCCCGGCAAACTGACGAACCAGCAAACCGCCGACCTGCTGGCCTTCCTCCTGCGTGAAAACCGCTTCCCCGCGGGCAAGACCGAACTCCCCACCCAACCACAAAAACTTCGCCGCCTCCGTTTAGAAAAATAAAGTGGCCCCACGCGTGCCTTGGAAGTTTCGACACAATGCGCCGGGCGCTGCTGCTATTCATTTTTTTCATACCAGGCAGCGCCCGGGCATACTCGGTCCTGACCCACGAAGCCATCGTTGATTCGCTTTGGAACGATTCCATCGTTCCCGCGCTCCATCAGCGCTTTCCCGATGCCGGGCCGGACCAGTTACTCGAAGCGCACGCCTACGCGTACGGCGGATGTATCATTCAGGACCTTGGCTACTATCCCTTCGGCAGCCACTTATTCAGCGATCTCGTTCATTACATCCGCAGCGCCGATTTTCTGCAGGCGCTGCTCGACGAATCCGGCACGCTCGATGAATATGCCTTTGCCCTCGGCGCTGTTGCCCACTACGGTGGCGATACCGAAGGCCACAAGCTCGCGGTGAACAAAGCTGTACCGATCCTCTACCCCAAACTGCAGCGGAAGTTCGGCAACGAAGTGACCTATGGAGACGATCCTTCTTCGCACCTGAAAACGGAGTTCGGCTTCGATGTGCTGCAGGTGGCGCGCGGCCACTATCCGCCCAAGGCCTACCACGATTTCATAGGGTTCAAAGTCTCCAAAGAACTGCTCGAACGCACGTTCGAGAAGACCTATGGCCTCAAACTGAAGGATATATTTTCCTCGCTCGATCTGGCGCTGGGAACCTACCGGTTCACCGTGAGCACCATGATCCCCAACGTCACGCAAGCGGCGTGGAAACTCAAGCGGAAAGAAATCCTGGAGCAGGAACCCCAAGCCGACCGCAGGCAGTTCGTCTACAACATCACCAAGGTGAACTACACCAAAGAGTGGGGCACCGACTATGCGCACCCCGGCTTTGGCGTGCGCATCATTGTGTTCATTTCCCGTTTGCTGCCCCGCATCGGCCCCTTCAGGAGCTTTGGTTTCAAGGTCCCGACGCCTCAGACCGAAAAGATGTTTGAAGACAGTTTCGATGCCGCCGTAAACCGCGATCGCACCTCGTTTTCCGAAGCCAAAGCCGGCGGCCTCAAGCTAATCAATCGCGATCTCGATACGGGCGCGAAAGTATCGCCCGGCGAGTACGCCCTTACGGACAGAACCTACGACAAGCTTCTCGCCAAACTGGCGGCGAAAAAGTTCATGGACGTAGCTCCTGAGCTGCGCCAGAACATCCTTGCTTTTTACGCCGCCATGAAAACGCCCGATCCTCACGGTATCCAGCCGCAGCTGGCGGCCCTCAACGCCTTCAGTTTTTGACGTACTTCTTCAGGTCTTTCGGCCCCACTTCGGCGCCGTAAATGTTCCCCATATGATCCGCCGCGACGCCCTCCGAGATGCTCGTGCCGCCCTTTGGATCCGGGTCCGGAATGAACGCAGTCACTTTGCCGTCTTTGAGGCTGCCGACGCGAATTCCGCGATGCACGCCTGGGTTGTACCCGTAGGCGCCTTTGCGCTCTGACTGCGACTCGGAATCGGTGACATACAGGATGTCATTGCGGTCTATATAGATCCCGCTTGGGCGTCCGAACTGCGTCAATGCGGTGATGAACTTGTAGTTCTTGTCGAAGATTTCGATGCGGTTGTTGGTCCGGTCGCCCACAAACAGGCGGCCTTTGGAATCGAACGCCAACGCGTGCGGACCGTCGAACTCACCCGGCCCCGAACCCTTCTTGCCGAATTCCATTTTGAACTTGCCATTCTTATCGAACACCACAATCCGGCCGTTCTCGCAGTTGCAGCCCTGATGTCCGTCGGAGACCAGGATGTCGCCGTTGGGGGCCACCACCACATCGGTGGGCGCGCCGAAGATATCCGGACCGGTGCCCGACTTTCCCTTCTGGCCCAGCGTCATCAAGACCTTGCCGTCCGGACTGAACTTGAATACCTGTAAACCCTTCGAGCCGTCTTTTGTCGCCTGCGCATCCGTCACCCAGACATTGCCCTGCTTGTCGACAAAGAAGCCGTGCGGCTGAACCATCAGACCTTTGCCGAAGTGTTTCAGATTGGCGCCCGTCTTGACGTCGAACTCGAGAATCGGATCCAGATCGGAAGTAGCGCAGCTGTTCGCTCCGCAACGGTCATAGGCCCAGACATTGCCGTCTGGACCGATATCGACCCCGGCCGTAGAACCCCACTTTCGCCCGTCGGGCAACTGAGCCCATCCCGTGATTGTTTTGTACGGATTGGGCACATCCGCCGCATTCGGCGCCGGATAACTGGCCTGGCCGAAAGCCGCCATCGGAACAATGAAGAGAAGATGTGAAACTCGCATAGCCGAAATTCTATCTCATACATGATGGGGGATATCGTCTCAATCGTCAGCCGGCACGGCTACCCGATCCTTTGCTTTGCGGTCTTCCTGGAAGCGATCGGTTTGCCGGTGCCTGCCGCGCTGGCGCTGCTGGTTGCCGGGGCCACCCTGCCGGTTCTTTCGCTGCCGGTTGCCCTCGCGACCGTTCTGGTGGCCGATACGCTCATGTTTTTCGCCGGCCGCTATACGGGCTGGTGGCTGCTGGGAATGCTTTGCCGGCTCTCAATAAACCCGGAGGGCTGTATTCTGAAAGCCGCCGACTCCTTCTACAGGCGCGGCCGCTGGGTTCTGGTATTCGCCAAGTTCGTGCCCGGCATCAATACGATGGCGCCGCCTCTCGCCGGGAGCATGCATATGCGGGCATCCCGGTTCATTGCGTTCGATTTCCTGGGCGCATCTCTCTATACTGGCATCTACTGGCTGGCCGGTTTCTTGTTCGCCGATTTCCTCGGCGGGATGGTCCATCTCTATTCAGTTTTCAGCAGCACGCTGGGCTGGGTGCTTCTCGCCGCCTTCGCGGGCTATCTCATCTATCACGCGGTTCTCTGGGCGCGCTCACAAAACCTTTCGCCGGTGGAGCGGGTGAGCGTCGCAGAAGTGGTGCGCCGCCGCGATTCAATGGCCGTTTACGACGTCCGCAGCCATGGCTACTACGAACGCGGAGCCACCCGCATTCCGGGTTCGACGCGCCTCGACCCCAATGCCCTGAACCAGCAGCCGCTGAATTTGTCCGTCGGCAAAGAAATTGTGCTCTACTGCACCTGCCTTCGTGAAGCCACCAGCACAAAAGTCGCGCGCAACCTTGCCGCACACGGGATCGAAGCCGCGGTCATCGTCGGCGGATTTCCGGCCTGGAAAAAGGCCGGCCTGCCTCTGGAACCGGTGCCCGATGACGAACTGGTCGAATTGCCGGCTTTTGCCTGAATTCTGTTAAGCTTGCTATTCCGTGAACGCCAGCCATGACGAAGAACTGTATCGTTACATCAATCTAAAGCTGGCCGCGCTCGGATATCCCGTTAGTCAGGCGACTGCGGAGTCTTACTTCCTCGAACTCGCCGGACCGCTGCTCCGCAATTATCAGCAGAAAGACCGGTTTCTCAGCGGACGCCACTGCCCGGCGGATACCCGCATTCAGGAGTTTCTGGATTCCTATTTTGCGGGTATCGATCTGCCGCGGCTACCTTCACGCACGTTCGTGCTGGACCGGCCCGGTCTGGCTCGCGCCATGTCGCTGCCGGCCGGCGCGCCCTCATTCACTTCGCCCTATCTGAATTCCTATCGGGTCCCGCAGGGAATTCTGCACAATCCAAGGAGCGATCGCCGCACCACCAAAGGTATCTTCCACATCGTGGAGGGCGGCCTTCCGGTGCCAGCCGACAAGATCGCGGTGCCGAAGCCGGCTTTCGCCGCATTGTTCGCCGCGGCCCTGCGTCCGCCCTCTTCAGTGCTGGCGTTGCCGTTTACGGCGAACCAGTCCGGCCAGGCGCATACCTTTGTGTCTCTGCTGCTGCGTCCGCTGATCTGTCCGGCGGCCGGCGATGAGCCTGCCAAAACGATGGAGACGCGCTTCTTTGCCCCGGCCAGCCTGGTGAGCAATCTCGACTTTGTCGAGAGCATCTTCGGCAACGGCGGCGATCCCGAACTTCCGGAGAATGACGCCGCGCTCGACTACACGCACTGGAGCGGGCACACCGGATGCGTGATTCTGGCCCCGCATCTGACGGAGCTCAGGAAGAAGAGTCTAGGTCTTCCATTCTTTAAAGACGCTACGCCGCGGCAGCGGCGCGACGGGATGTGCTGGCAGACCAAAGACGAGAAATACAACGGCGGCGAGGCCTTCAAAATCACCTGCCGCGATGCCCGCGGCGTGATCGTGACTCTCATCGCCGACAACTATTACGGCTATTGCAAGAAAGAAATCAAGACGCAGATCAGTTTCGCGGCGAACCTGTTCGGCATGTGCGAAGAGGAGCACGCGGGCGGCGCCATCGCATTTCCGGCCTATGTCCTGGGCCAGGAATTTTACGCCGGCCGGACCGTGCTGACGAAGAAGGTCCGCTTCGAGGATGCCATGAAATGGCTGGGCGATCGCGTCGAAATCAAGCCCCAGCGCTATGCCATCGATCGCGCCTACAACGACATTTTCTATGTCCCGGAGAATGCGGATTTCCTCGTGCGGGAAGGCTGCGTCCGGTGGACTTATGGCACCGGATTTCACAGCCTGGTCCTGCGTCCCGGCCACACGTGGGTGCTGCCGTGGGGCACGAAGATCCGTCTGGAAAAACAGCCCGGGGGAACCTCCTGGCGTCTGATTGCTTCGCGGGCCGACGGCGTCCTTTGCCACAAACCCTGCACGGTTTCGGGCGGCGGTAAATCGGAAATTTCCAAATCGCTGGGCAGCATTCTGCTGCGGGGTCCGATCTTCGTCGCCGATTATCACCGCGACATCGAGCAGGCCGCAAAAATCCTCAAAATGGATTTCTCCGGCATTTACAAAAAGAGGCACAGCGGCGAGCGCGCCAGGCGGCCGATCCTGAGCAAAGACCGTTCTCTGGGCTCCGTGATCAAGCTGCTCACGCCCTCGGTGGAATACACCGAAAAGCACAATTCCTGGCTGCGCGAGTTGCCGGAAACCATTCGCCAGTTGCTGGTAACGGTGAAGCGCTACTACCGGCCCGAGTGGGGCGACGAATGGCAGAAGTATTTCACGGTGGACCGCATCAACGGACTACTGGGCCATCAGCTGAAGTTCAACGATCATCTGCTGCTCGGCAATTACATGCGCGTCGGTCACGATCCGGACGGGTCGTGGCGAATCTTCAAGCTGCGGCCCGATTTCAATCCCGCCGACAAGCTGCAGGTGGAAGACGATATCACGGCGTCGGTTGTGCTGCCGGTGGAACGCCTGAACAATCTGGATCCGGAGTACTCGAACAAAAGCGTGAAGCTGGTGGAGAACTGCGAGGCGCTTTTGTTCCAGCGTCCCGATGACGCGATTTATCGCGGCTTCGATATAGATGCCGAGGCCGACATTGCCTCGCCCGGCACATTCCTGTCGAATTTCGAACCGCTGACGGTCGAGGATGCGCGGGCCATGGTCGATCATGTGGTCGACTTCGACCAGTTCACCGAGCCCATGAAGGGGCTGATCGGCGATTTTGCGGCCAGTCCGAATCGGGATCATATTTCGCACGTGGTGTCGTCAGCCAATCCGCGGCTGGTGAATGGCACACCTTCGAAAAATCCGCGCTATCTGCAGAAGCGCCCCGATCTGGCGCACCCGAGGGACCGTCATCTGGCTGAAATCGGCACACGCATGGCGCGCGAAATCCCGCCGTCGAACAGAGTTCATTTCCCGGTGAGCGCGGTGCTGGCGGGCCGACGGAACAATCCACGGGACCCAAAGGCGGCTCTCCCGCCGCTGGCCGTTTACAATCCCATCCACTATCAGGAATTGCCGGAACTGTTCATGGATTTCATTTGCAGCCTGACCGGCAAGTCGCCTTCCACCACGGGCTTCGGCAGCGAAGGGGCGCTGACCAAAGGCCCCTTCAACGCGCTGCGTCCGGTGATCGATGTCAATAACGCGCTGGTCTCGGCGATTCTCACCGGCTACGGCGGATTCACCACGGCGGCAGGCCACATCGGTCCGCGCTACAGAGTGGATCACGACAACAGCATGCTGGTGCCGGAGGTGTGGTGCCGCATGCGCGTATCCGAAAGGGAGCCCGAATTCCTCATCGCCAATGGCTTCCTCGAGAAAGTGAAAGACATCGAGTACGAGGGCCGTAAGATTCTCTCGAGCCGTCTTGGATACCGGATTACGTCGCTGTTTGTGGACCGTTTTCTGGGGCGTATTTTCGAAATGCCGGGGGCGGTGTTTCCGGCGGAAATACTTCGCCCCGAGGAGCAGGACCCGCAGAGCTTCGTCGAAGGTGTGGAAGCGATTTGCGAAGCGCAGCGCCGTGTGGCGCTGGACTATTTCGAGGACGGAAGCGTCGAAGCCGCCTGTCCGCCGGTCAAGGCGCTCCTGCACATCATGGCATTCGGACAATACGAGGGCAGGGAAGCCGCCGAGCATTCGATCAGCGCCTCGATCGGCGCTATGTTTACGCGCGATTCTCTGGTGGCGAGCGAGTGGTACAAGGACAGGCTGCGTGCCAAACAACACGCCGACGTCGCGTTATGGAAGCGGCATCTGGAGGCCACGGATAATGAAACGGTGCGGCAGCATCTGGCGCGGGTTTCCGCGCCGCGTTATCTGAATGAGCTAATCGGTACCATCGGCGCAGATCCGTATGTGCGGTAGCGCTGCCGGGCAGTGCAAAATGGACAACAAGACAGTTGGAGGAGAAACGGCTTGAACCTGCAAGTATTCAGGGGCTTTGGATCCCGGCCGAAAAGCAACGCCGCGGGAGCGATATCTTTGTGCCGCGCACTCGTTTCCGAACGCGGAGAAGTTTCAGGACTGCGTCTGGCCAAAGAATGCCTGGCGCAGTGGCAGTCGCTCGAAGGAGCGGAACTTGAACGGTTCTTCGACCTGCTGGCAAAGGAATTTTCGCCGGATCCGGAGAAGGCGGCTGCTGCCGCCGAAGCCTACCGGGAGAACACGTCGCCGGCGAACCTGGCGCGCCTGATCGCAACTGTCGAGCCGCTTCGCCAGGAACTGTTCCGGCGTTTGAACTCCGCGCCCGGTGGCACGAAGGCGCTGGTTTCCCTGCGGCGTTTCATCCTCGGCGAACTCGATGCGCACCCTGCATGGGAAGCCATCGCAGCCGATCTGGAACACCTTCTGACATCGTGGCTGAACCGGGGATTTCTTTCGCTGCGAAGAATCGACTGGAGTACGCCCGCGATCGTGCTTGAAAAGCTGATCCAGTACGAAGCCGTCCATCAGATACAGGGCTGGAAAGATCTGCGCCGCCGGCTCGAATCGGACCGCCGCTGCTACGCATTTTTTCATCAGGCGCTCGGGGACGATCCGATCATCTTCGTGGAGGTCGCGTTAACGCGGGGCATCAGCGGCAAAGTGCAGCCTTTGCTGGACGCCGATTCGCCGGTGCTCGATACTGCGTCAGCCAACTGCGCGATGTTCTACTCCATCACAAATTGCCAGGAGGGGCTGCGCGGCATCGCTTTCGGAAATTTCCTGATTAAGCAGGTGGCGGAGGATCTGGGAAAAGAACTGCGGCAGATCCGCACGTTCGCCACCTTATCGCCGGTGCCGGGTTTCCGCAAATGGCTCGAATCGGCGGCGCGCGCTGAAAAGGGCGCGGTGCGAAAGGAACTGGAAAGCGTATGCGCAAAGCTTGCCGATCCGCTCTGGGTAGAAGATGAGAAAGTATCGGAGCAACTGCGGCGGGAACTGGAGCCGCTGTGCGCCTACTATCTTCTGAGGGCCAAGAACGGACAGGAGCCGCTCGATCCCGTGGCGCGGTTTCATCTGCGAAACGGGGCGAGCCTGGAACGTGTGAACTGGATGGGAGACACCTCGGACGCCGGACTGCAACGGTCCGCGGGGATGATGGTGAACTACGTCTACAATGCCGGCGACGTGGAGCGGAACCACGAGTTGTACATGAATGAATATCATGTGACGGCATCGAGGCAAATCACCGGGCTGGCCAGGCGGCGGTTTGCGGAGAAAGCGCCGTCGAAGACAGAGTTGAAGCGCGCGTAAGCCGCGGCACGCTCCGTTCCCCGTTCAGGCTAGACGCCGCGGGCATTCCGGGTATAATCTCTGAAACGATCTGGACAAGATCCGTCACTTGGAGTGTGTAATGAATATCTTCTGGAGGATTCAGTTGCGGCCATTCGGATTTACAAAGACTCTTTTCTGCGCAGTGGCGTTCGCGGGCGGGCTCACGGCCCAGGCTCAAACTCAGGCCAAAATCGATTTCAGCCGCGATGTGTTGCCGATCCTGCGGCAGAATTGCGTCACGTGTCACGGGCCCACGCAGCAGAACAGCGGGATGCGGGTCGACCGCAAGAGTTCGATGATCAGCCGCCGCGGCGTTGTGCCGGGGAGCGCCGAGAACAGCTTACTGTTTCACCGCATAACGGGCACCGATTATGGCGCGCAGATGCCGCCCACCGGAGCGCTGAAGCCGGAACAAATCAAGACCATGAAAGCATGGATCGATCAGGGCGCCGAGTGGCCGGATTCGCTGGCGAACGAAGCTGAGCTTCCGCCGGTCAATCCCAAGGCCGTGGCGATGGTCGACATGCTGCACGCCGGGGATCTGAAAGGCTTTCTGAAGACTGCGTCGGACGATCCCAAGCTCCTGAACGCGCGCGGGCCGGAAGGTTCCACTCCGTTTATGTATGCGGCGCTTTATAACGGCGCGCCGACGCTGGAACAATTGCTGAAACAGGGCGCTGATCCGAACCGGAAAAATGACGCCAATGTAACGGCGCTGATGTGGGCGGCCACCGATCCGGAGAAGACGCGGGTTCTGCTGGCGCACGGCGCGGACGTGAATGCGCGATCGAGCGACATGCGAACGGCGCTGATGATCGCGGCGCGCAAGCAGGGCAATATCGCGGCAGTGAAGCTGCTTCTCGACAAGGGCGCGAAGGTGAATCCCAATGCGCGTCCGGACGCGGAGTCTTCGCCTTTGCTCGAGGCCGCGACGGCGGGCGATCCCGCCACCATGGAACTGCTGCTCAGTAAGGGCGCGGAAACGAAAATTTCCGGGCAGGAAGTTTTTGAAATGGCGGTGACCCTGCAGTGCGCCAAATGCGTTTCACTTGTGGTTGCGAAGAACTTAGATCGTGACGCTTACACGCATGCTCTGGCGACCATCGCGGTGCTGGGCGACGTGAGTGCTGTACGAATCGCGCTCGATCACGGCGCCGATGTGAATGCCTTCGACCCGCTGGGACGCACGCCGTTGATGTACGCGGCCGCGTCGGACCTTCTTCCGCTCGATGTGGTCAAGCTCCTGATCGAACGCGGCGCCAATGTCAATGCCGTCAATAAAGACAAGAACGAGGGTGATTCCGGCCTCTCGGTGCTCGACATAGCGAAGCTTCATGGCGATACGCCCGTGGTGGCGTGGCTATACAAATCCGGGGCGAAGGTCGGAGTCGTGAAGACAGCCGCCCTCAAATCGCGCCGAACCAATACCATTCAGAGCGCGGTGCAGTCGAGTCTGCCGCTGATTCAGAAGGCGGATGCGAATTTCGTTCCGAAAGCCGCCTGCGCGTCCTGCCACAACAACAGCTTTGCCGCGATCGCAGTGGGAACGGCGCGCGGGCGAGGGTTTGCGGTGGACGAGAAGACATCCGCGCAACAGGTTCAGGCGAATATTTTCGGGCTGGTTAAGCTTCGCGATTATTTACACCAGGGTTTTTTCACACCCGTTGAAGACACCTTCGGTCAGTTTGTCGTGGGCTACATGCTGGTAGGGCTCGATGCGGAGCATTACAAAGCGGATCTCAATACCGACGCCGCCGCGATGTATCTGAAGTCGCATCAGGCTGTGGACGGTCACTGGCCGTATCCGGCCGCGGACGGAAGGCCGCCGATTTGTTCGGACTATACCGGGCAGACGGCGATCTCCATGCGTGGACTGCAGCTTTACGCGCCGAAAATGGACAAGGCGGCCTATGAGCAGTCGGTCCAACTCGCCTCGACCTGGCTGGCAAATGTAAAGGCCGCTACCAATGAAGACCGGAGCTGGCGGCTGATTGGCCTGGCATGGTCGGGGCGCGACAAGGCGGCCACGCAAAAGGCGATGCAGGAGTTGCTGGCAGTGCAGCGGGCGGACGGCGGCTGGTCGGATCTGGAAACGATGCAGAGCAGCGCTTATGCCACCGGGAAGTCTCTGGTCGCGTTGCAGACTGCCGGAATGGCTGCGACGGATCCGGCTTATCAGCGCGGAGTTCAGTTTCTGCTGAAGACCCAGCAGGAAGACGGGTCATGGTTTGTGAAGACGCGCGCGATGGCGATACAGCCTTATTTCGACGCGGGCTTTCCGCATGGATACGATCAGTGGATTTCGGCGGCCGGTACGAGCTGGGCGACAGTGGCGCTTTCGCTGGCGAGTCCGGCTAAAGCCGTCGTCGCTTCGCGATAGGCAACGGCGGGCGCAAGGTCAGCTGTCTTTTTCTTCTTCCCAGCCGTGGACCGGGTGTCCGACTACCTGCTGGAGGCTGACCGGCTTGGGCCGGTATGGCATCCCGTGATACTTGTCGATCTCTTCGCGATAGGACATGCGCGGGCCGGGGAACCCGATCAGTTGCCAGCCGATTAATCCGGCATTGCCGCCGTGCATGGGATCGCAGAACATGCCTTCGATCGTGTGGGTCCGAAGCATCTGGAAGAAGGGCGTTCGTTCGATGGAATGCAGCTTTGCGTCCTGCACTTCGGGCTTCACATCCGCAAAGCCCGTGAGCATCGCGATGCCCGAGCGATAGACTTCTCGCGGCGTTTCCTTCCCCTGATATCCGTGCTCGGGGATGGACTGAACGAAGGGCCCTTTGGTGTAGCGATACTTATCGCGTCCATAGGGGCCGGCCAGCTGGCGATCGATGTAGATCACGACGCCGGCTTCGTTCGCGCCCGGGCCTTTGTCGTCGGTGGGGAAAATGCGCGCGCACGCCGCGGCGATCAGGCGGGCTTCGTCCGCGGAGAAAAACTTCAGCGGGATGTTTACGTTGCCTTCCTGGGCCTGCAGGCGCAGAGGCTCGCGGGCCAGCGTGTAGAGAAGCGTTCCGCCAAGTGCAGTGGCCGGGATGGTGAGGAATTCGCGGCGTTTCATGCGGCTCCTTTTTTCGAATGCGGGGCGATGAAGGCGTCGGCGGCGCGGTATGTCAGCGCCAGCGCGGTCAGGGTCGGATTGCCGGAAGCGTTTTGAGGAAACGCCGAGGCGCCGATCACCCAGAGATTTTTCACATCCCAGTGCCGGAGATGCGTATCGACCACGCTGGTATCCGGCGAAGTCCCCATCACCGCGCCGCCCTGAATGTGAGTGGTCTGATACTGGCTCACGTTGTACTTGGCGCGGGTGACGCGCGGGTTGTCGTAACGGAGTCCCATGGCTTTAGCGATCTTTACCTGAACTCCGGTGGCGTACAGGCGCTGCTGATGTTCATGTTCGGTCCAGTCGAGGGTGAAGCGAAGCAGCGGGTCGCCCATCTTGTCGGTGTATTGCGGATCGAGGTCCATGAAATTCTGGCGGTAGGCCAGGTGTTCGCCGGTGAAGCCGACGCCTGAGGTTCTGTCGCGCCATTCGAGCGAGGCGGCCTTCCATTCCGAGCCCCAGTTGCTTTTCGACGCGCCGGCGGGATAGGAGCCGAACGAAGCGATGGGCCGGTTGCCGGAAGTTCCCACGGAGATGGTCCCTCCGCGCACGATGCTCTCCGACCCGTTGAGCGCGTGGTCGCCGTCGAAATCAGCGATCATCATGCCCATCGCCCCGCTTCCCATGAAAGCGTTGAGAGGCTTGTCGAACATTACGCGCGTGGATGCGCCCCCCACCTGGTGGGTCAGGTTTTTGCCGAGCGTTCCTTTCGCGGTGAGCGGATCGTATGGAGTGCCAATTTTCGAGAGGGACAGAAGCTTGACGTTGTTGAGCGTGAAGGTCGCCAGCACCACGTTGTCGGCGGGCTGGAAGACTTCTTCGCCGTTTGCATCCACGTACTGGACGCCGGTGGCGTGGCCGTCTTTGTGAACTACGCGGCGCACCCAGCAGCCGGTGCGCAGGGCAAAGTTCTTGCGTTTCGAAACGATCGGAAGAAGAGTGTTGGTGGGCTGGGCTTTGGCGCCGATCATGCAGCCGAAGCGTTCGCAGAATCCGCAGTAGGCGCAACCGGCACGCGAGATACCGTCGGGATTCTTGTAAGCCTCGCTGGCATTGGCGGCGGGATGCGGATAGGGACTGTAACCGAGTTCCTCGACCGCTTCTTTGAAGACCAGACCGGCATAGGCTGTCTTCAGCGCAGGGAGCGGATATTCGCTCATGCGGGGCCCTTCGAATACGTTGCCGCCGGGAAGTTTTTGTCCACGGATGTTGCCGGCTTTGCCGCTGACTCCCATCATCTGTTCGCCGCGCCAGTAGAAAGGTTCGAGATCGTTGTAAGTGACGCCCCAGTCCTGCACGGCGAGATTTTCGGGAAGATGCGCGGCTCCGAATTTTTCGCGCAGGTGAGTGGCGAGGACGAACTGCGTTTCGAGGAAGCGGAAGGAGTGGCCGTTCCAGTGTTCGCCGGCGCCGCCCACGCCGGAGCCGGGCATGAACGCGCCGTACTGGCGAACCGGGACGGAAGGGTCCTTGATCGAGTGCCGGTGTGTGATGGTTTCTTCCGCGATGTTCTGCATCAAACGGGCGCGAATGGCATAGTCGAGCTCATCCATTCCGTCGGCGTAGTCAGCGGTCTTGCGGGGGTGTCCGCGTTCGAGAATCAGAACGGAGAGGGATGTGCGGCCGGTAATTTCTTTCGCCATCGCGAGGCCGGTCCAGCCCCCGCCTACGATGGCTACGTCTACGCGCTTCAGAGTTTTCATGGCTGTGTTGGTTTGTATCGTATCAGGACGGGGGAATGGGAGTGTGCACCGTATGCTTTGACGCCGGAATTTGATACGATGACTTCGCTGTTGAGATCTGTCTGGGGGGAGTATGGGGATTAAGGGGAATTCGCGACGGTCGTTTCTTCTGGCTTCCGCTACGGGGTTGCCCGCGGCATGGATTGCGGCTAATTATCCGGGCATTCTGAGCGCGGCGCAATCGACCGGATTTACCTTCTTCAACGATGCGCAGGCCACTGAGATTGAGGCTGTGACGGCGCAGATCATTCCCACCGACGACACTCCGGGCGCGCGCGAGGCCCGCTGCGTCCACTTCATCGACAAGGCTCTGACTACGTTTTCCAAAAACGATCAGCCCGTTTATATGCAGGGGTTGCAGGACCTGCAGGCGAAGACGAAGGAGCTTTTCCCGGAAGCCACGAACTTCTCGACACTGGATGCCGGCAGGCAGATTCAGGTGCTGACCGCTATGGAAAAGACGCCGTTCTTCCGGACGGTACGGACTCACACGGTGCTGGGATACTTCTCGCGGCCAGTGCATGGCGGCAACTACGACAAGGTTGGCTGGAAGCTCATCGGGTATGACGATTCGCTGAATTTCAAGCCTCCGTTCGGCTACTACGATGCGCAGGAGATGAAACGATGAAGACCTATCCCACATCCAGCGAAGTCGATTACGTCATCATCGGGTCGGGCGCGGCGGGCGGCATCATGGCCAAGCAGTTGTCGGTGGCCGGTTTCTCGGTCGTGGTCCTTGAGCAGGGCGGCTGGGGCAAGTACGGCAAGGAGCACGAATACAACAAGGACGAGTGGCTGGCGCGAAACGAGAATGACGAGGATCGCCTGATGAGCGATCCGAAACTGCAGGTCAATACCTTTCGTCCGAACGATAAGGTCAAAGCCGTTCGCGGCAATCACAGTTACGGCCGTGTGGTGGGCGGCGGCACGGTCACTTACGGCGGGAGTATGTGGCGTCATCTGCCGTATGAGTTCCGTGAAGCCACTTACGATCCGACGATCCCTTCCGGCACCGCGATGGCGGACTGGCCCATCACGTACGAGGAGCTGGAACCTTACTACACGCAGGCCGAATGGGAAATGGGCATATCGGGGCAGCGGGTGAATTCGCCTTATTTCGCGCCGATGTCGAAGGATTATCCGGTACCGCCGGTGCCGATCAAAAGTTCCGGTGCGCTGTTTCATACCGCGGCGGCGAAGCTGGGACTGACCGTTATTCCCGGGCCTCTCGCCATCATTACGAAGCCCTATATGGGACGCGCAGCGTGCGTGAATTGCGGCATTTGCTCGGGGTTTGGATGCCAGGTGAAGGCGCGGTCGAGCTCCGCGGTGACGGTTCTGCCGATTGCCGAGAAGACCGGGCGCTGCGAGATCCGCGTTAGAAGCTATGTGCGTGAGATTTCGGTGGACAACAGCGGACGCGTGACCGGCGTGATTTATTTCGACGCGCAAAAACGCGAAGTGCGGCAAAAAGCCAAAGCGGTGATTCTGTCGGCGAATGCTTCGGAGTCGGCGCGGTTGCTGTTGATGTCGAAGTCGGCGCGTTTTCCGGACGGGCTGGCGAATTCAAGCGGCATGGTGGGGCGGCATGTGATGTTCGGAAACACGGTGGGCGTCAATGCGCTGTTCGAGCATCCGCTGAATGAGTACAAGGGCGTTATTTCGGGAGCGGGCATTGTGGACTTTGTGCCTTCCGATCCGAAGCGCGGTTTTTATGGCGGCGGCCGCATGACGGCGCGCGGCTATCAGACGCCGTTCGATCTGGGGCTGAACGGATTGTCGCCGGGGAGTCCGACGTGGGGCGCCGGTTACAAGAAGGCGCTGCGGGAAGAAGCCAACCACCGGATGAATATTACGTCGTTCGTCACGCAGTTGCCGCTGGATTCGAACCGCGTCGATCTGGATCCGGATGTGAAAGACGCGTGGGGCTTGCCCGCCATGCGGATTACGTTTACGGGTCATGAGAACGATAAGAAGGTGATGGAGTTCTTCCGGCAGAAAGCGATCGATATCCTGGAGGCGGCGGGCGCGAAGAAGGTCTGGGCGCCACCGGTGCGGGAATCGGCCAGCGGGGCGCACAATCGGGGAACATGCCGGATGGGTAACGATCCCAAAACTTCCGTGGTGGACAAGTTCCATAAAGCGCACGATGTGCCGAATTTGTATATCGTCGATGGCAGCAGTTTTGTAACGGGCGGCCGGAATCACCCGACGATGACGATCGAAGCGCTGGCGTTTCGTGCTTCCGAGCACATTATTCGGGAGTCGAAGAACGCGCGAAACGGTTCCCGGCGCGGCAATGCGTCCGGGACTTAAGAAACGCAGCTCGCGCCTGGCTGTTAAAGTGCCTAAACCCTGGGGATGGCCCAAGCCTTTAATATCAAAGATCTTCTGAAACCCCACAAAACCGCCCTGATCCTGGGAGGGCTGGCCGCTGTCGGGGACGGCGCGGCGAATCTTCTGCAGCCGTGGCCGATGAAGATCGTTCTGGATGACGTACTCAAACAGAAAAAGGGCGGCGGCTGGCTGAATCATTTCATTGACCGCGCATCGGGCGGGGATCCGCTGGGCATGCTCAAACTGGCCGCGCTCTCGGTGCTGGCGATTGCCGTATTCGGCGCCCTTTGTTCGTACGCGGAGAAGTATTACACCACCAACGTGGGCCAGTGGGTGATGCATGAACTCCGGCAGCGGGTTTACTTTCACCTGCAGAGTTTATCGGTGGCTTTTCATGACGGCAATCGAACGGGCGACCTGATCAGCCGGCTCACCAGCGATATCGACGCTATTCAAAGTTTTGTTTCGTCGGGGCTCCTCGACGCCGTGGTCAATGTGCTGACGCTGGCGGGCATGGTCGTCATCATGTTCTATATCAACTGGAGATTCACTCTGATTGCGTTGTCGATCATGCCGGTGCTGGGACTGGTGGTTTTCAAGTACACCCGCAGTATCAAAAAGGCTGCGCGCGAGGTACGGAAAAAAGAAGGCGAAATCGTCTCGGTGATCCAGGAAGTTCTCAGTTCCATGCGGGTGGTCAAAGCTTTCTCGCGCGAGGATTACGAGGTTCATCGTCTGGAAGGCGAGAGCCTCGAGAACGTGGAGATTGCGCTGCGCGCGCGCAATATGAAGGCGCGGCTCACGCCGATCGTATCGGTAATTGTGGCGGTGGGGACGGCGCTCGTTCTGTGGTTCGGCGCAAAGATGGCGCTGGCGGGAACGCTTTCCGCCGGATCGCTGGTTCTCTTTATCTGGTATCTGGGGAAGATGTACAAACCTATGCAGGATCTTTCCAAGATGACGGACGCATGGTCGAAGGCCACGATCGGGTACGAACGCATCCGGGAAGTTCTGGAAACCGACAACGTAGTGAAAGATTTGCCGCGTGCCCGCCAGGCTCCGCGGCTTAGAGGCCTGGTGGAGTTCGAGCACGTCAGTTTCGCCTACGACCCCGCGTCTCCGGTTCTCAAAGATATAAGTTTCCGGATCGATGCCGGACAGGTGGCGGCCATCGTCGGCCCCACGGGTTCGGGAAAATCCACCATCATCAATTTGATTCCGCGCCTGTACGATCCAACGGAAGGCGTCGTCAAGCTGGACGGCCAGGATGTGCGCAAGTTTAAGCAGCGCTCGATTCGTGACCAGATCAGTTTTGTGCTGCAGGATACGGTCCTGTTCACCGGCCCGATATGGCAGAACATTTCCTACGGAAAGCCGGACGCCACGCGGGAAGAAATTCTGAAGGCCGCGCAGGCCGCCAATGCGCACGAATTCATCGAAAAGATGCCGCAAGGCTATGACACGCTGGTGGGCGAACGCGGCCTCACTTTATCGGGCGGGCAGCGCCAGCGCATCGCGATTGCACGGGCGATTATCCGCAACTCACCGATTTTGATTCTCGACGAGCCGAGTTCAGGGCTGGACGCGGAGGCGGAGAAGCTGGTCTTCGATGCGCTGGAAAGGCTGATGAAGGGGAAGACTTCGATCGTGGTCGCGCATCGCCTGGCGACTATCCGGTCGGCCGATTGTATTTTTGTGGTGAAGGACGGGTCGATCGTGGAGCGGGGAACCCATGAAGAGCTCACGGCGGCCGGCGGCGTGTACGCCGAGTTGCACGATATTCAGTTTGCTTCGCAGTAGGGGCGCGATCTAGAGGCTGGTCAATTCACCGATTCGCTGTTCCACTACGGCGGCGAAGGCTGCTGTGTCGGCCGGGGAATAGCCGGCGGCGCGAAAAGCGGATTTGATTTGCGCATCCGAGAGCCGGCTGAGAATATGGCCGATCCAGCGCGCGTCCGCGACAGGAATGTTTCTTCCCACCGAGCGCATTTCCACGCGCTGCACGAACTCGGGCAATTCGAAGACGTGAACCAGGTTCGGTATGCCCGGCGTGCTGAAATCGACCGTGCTGTCCTTCACGTTGTGTATGAAGTGCGAGTCGAGATAGGCCTTAAGATTTCCCTTCGAACTTGCCCGCGTCAGGCCGCGGTGCGAGGAGCCGAAACAGGCCCCCAGATCGCTCACGGCATAGATACGCTCGTTGCCGCCGAAACTGTAGACGGCATTGTTCACGTCCTTCAGATCCCAGTTGTTGATGAGAGCCATCATCACGCGGAGCCCGTTGAGTTCCCGCGTTCCGGAGAACATATCGTGGTCCCAGCTCCAGTCGCTGATTTTCTTTTCGCCCTTGATGCGGCGTTCGAGGCGCGCCCCATAGACTATTCCATTCGGCCCCACATATTTTTCCCCGCGGTGGAGATGTTCGGGCAGGCCCTTCACCTCGATGCTCCGGACGAAGTAATCTTCATCGGTGAAGTAACCGGCGGCCCAAACCAGCCTTGTCGCCACCGTCTCCGGCTGCGCCTCTTCTCCCAACTTCACCTTCCAGGTGACGCCGGTCCTGTCCTTGACGGTGAATTTGGGGTTGGTACCTTCCAGGTCTTCTTTGAGAAACGTATATGGGCCCGTGGGAACGTCCTTACGGCCCCCGGGACCGTAGAAAAGATTGCGCGAGTGGATGTTGGCGGGATTGTTCCACAGGACATCCACGGCCCGTTCGGCTGCGAGAGCGGGCACCGCAATTAATGCAAAGGCAATCAGCCGGAATCGTGTCACGTCGGACTGTCAGGGGCAATACGGATGCCAAATTGCAGGAAGACACGGCGTGATTCAGCGCGGAGTGAAATGTTTGGTACAGCCGGACGACGGCGTCACGGCTCTGATCGAAGCGATCGATGCAGCGAAGAAGTCGGTTGAGATTCTCATTTTTCGTTTCGACCGGCACGATATCGAGGCGGCTCTGGGGCGGGCGGTGGTGAGGGGAGTGAAGGTGCACGCACTGACCGCCTACACAAACCGCGGCGGCGAAAAAACCCTGCGAGCGCTCGAGTTGCGGCTTCTCGATGCGGGCGCCACGGTGGATCGCACGGCGGGCGATCTGTTGCGCTATCACGGCAAGATGATGATCATCGACCGGCGGCAACTGCACGTGCTTGCCTTTAACTACACGCAGATCGATATTCAGCGCAGCCGCAGTTTCGGTGTGATCACCACAAACCGCAAGCTCGTGCAGGAGGCCATCCGGCTCTTCGAGGCCGATTGTGCGCGCCAGCCTTATACGGCGGGAAATCCGGGATTCCTGGTGAGTCCAATCAATGCGCGGAAGGAATTGTCCGCCTTCATTCGCGGGGCGAAGAAAGAGCTGTTGATCTACGACCCGGAGGTGAGCGACAAGGGCATGATTGAGCTGCTGCAGGCGCGGGCCAAAGCCGGGGTCGAAATCCGGATTTTCGGCAAAGTGGGGGCGAAAGGCGTAAAACTGAATGCGCGCCCGCTGCCGCGAATCCGGCTGCACGCGCGGACAATTGTGCGCGACAGGAGCCAGGTGTTTTTGGGGAGCCAGAGTCTGCGGGCGCTGGAGCTGGACTCGCGCCGCGAGGTTGGCGTGATGGTGCGCGACAGGTCCGCGGTGGATCGGATCGCGAAGACGTTCGATGAAGACTGGGCGATGAAAGCGGACTTGCCAGCGGAGGCTGAAGACAGCAGGATTGGCGAACCCGCGGTGGTTCCCGCGAACAAAGTAGCAAAGAGAGTGGCGAAGGCGGTGGTCGAGAACATGCAGCCGATTGCGCCGGAAGTTGTGGCTGAACTCGGGCCGCACGTACCAGAAGTGGAAGCGGCCGTGAAGACGGCGGTGAAAGACGCGGTCAAAGAAGTGGTGAGAGATTTCGTGGAAAATGCCATGGAACACCTCGAGGCGGAAGTAAATTGAGATTCCTCTGCATCGGCATTCTGGTAACGGCGGCATGGGCGGGGACGTCCATCAATCCGGACGCGGCAGTCACGCAGAAGTTCGTGAAAAGCGTTTCGGAATATCAGTCTTTGCGCAAAGATCTTGAGTCCAAACTTCCCCGGTTGAAAGCGACCGGATCGCCCTACACGATCGCCGAACATCAGCAGGCGCTGGCGCAGGCGATCCGCGCGGCCCGGGCGGATTTCAAGCAGGGCGATATCTTCACTCCGGCGGTTTGCGCGGAATTCAAACGGCTGGCGAGTCTGGCGAAGCAGGGCGGGAACGCGTGGCGGATCGAGAAGAGTCTGGCGGACGCCGAACCGGTAAAGTTCCGCGTGAAGGTGAATGAGATTTATCCACCCGGAGTGCCGCAGCAGTCGATGCCACCCAGTCTGCTGCTGAACCTGCCGCCGCTGCCTCAGGACATTCAATATCGTCTGCTGGGTTCGACGCTCCTGCTGATCGACACCCGGGCGAACCTCGTGGTGGACATGGCGCCGGACGTCATCCCTTGAGGTACCGGCTGAGATACCGGCGCCGTATGCGAATTCTTCCGTTTGTTCTGATTCTGACGTCGGCAGCCGTGTGTGCCGAACCGGGCGCGATTCCGCTGATTCCGAAATCGGTGCGCTTTGCCGTAATCGGCGATAACGGAACCGGGGCGCGCCCGCAGTATGAGGTCGCCGAGCAAATGGAGAAGTACCGGCTGACGACCGGTTTCGATTTCGTGCTGATGAACGGCGACGATATTTACGGCGGCAAGCGCCCGTCCGAGGTGAAGAAGAAATTCGAGCTGCCTTATGCGCCGCTGCTCGCGGCGGGAGTGAAATTTTACGCCACGCTGGGCAATCACGATGAAGCCAATGAGCGCTTCTACAAGCCGTTCAATATGGGCGAGAAGCGCTATTACAGTTTTAAGAACGGCAATGTGCAGTTCTTTGCGCTGGACAGCACTTATATGGACGGGACGCAGATCGAGTGGCTGAAAACGCAGTTAAGCGAATCGAATGCGGACTGGAAGGTTTGTTTTTTCCATCATCCTTTTTATTCGGACGGGAAGTTTCACGGGCCGGATCTGGATTTGCGCGCGCGGCTGGAGCCGATTTTCGAAAAATACAACGTGAATGTCGTTTTCACGGGGCACGAGCATTTTTACGAGCGGCTGAAACCGCAGAACGGCATTTACTATTTCATCGAGGGCAGCTCGGGGGAACTCCGGATGCATAACGTGAAGCAGTCGCCAACGGTGGGGAAGGCTTTCGATACGGACCGGGCTTTTATGATTGTCGAAGCTGCGGGAAACGATATGTATTTCGAAACGATTTCGCGGACCGGGGAAATTGTCGATTCGGGCAAGCTGGAGAGGCAACCGGCCAGTGTTACCGCGAGCGTCTGGACGCATTGAGGGTTGACGGAGTATAATAAGGTTTTCGCCCCAGGTTCTCTTCCCGGCCTCCGTCTCCCATTTCAAACTCACGGTGTAGTAAACTGATATCGGAATTCATCACTGGCGCAAGTAATCCCGAGCAGTTTCCCGCCGACGGGCTGCCCGAGGTAGCTTTTCTGGGGAGAAGCAATGTCGGAAAATCCAGTCTTCTAAATGCAATCGCAGGAAAACGAGGGCTGGCGTTCACCAGTAATACGCCCGGTCGCACGCAGTCGATCAACTTCTATCGCATAGACGGCAGAATCTACCTGGTGGATTTGCCCGGATATGGATACGCGAAGGTGCCGATTGCGGCGAAGAACGAATGGGCGCGGCTCATTGAACAGTACTTACGGGAGAGAAGCACTCTAAAGCTTTCATTCTTAATCCTGGATGCGCGCCGGGGTTGGATGGAGAAGGATCTCGAGCTTAAAGCATGGCTTGAGGCCAACGGACATCCTTACATCGTAGTGGCATCCAAGATCGACAAACTAAACCAGGCAGAGCAGCAGCGCGGACTGAAGGCCATCAGGCAATATGCCGAGCCGCTGCCGTTCTCGGCCGTAACGGGCCGCGGAGTGAGGGAAATTTGGCAAGCGATAACGACAACATTCCAACCAGCACTACAAACATAGACACACCACCGCTGGAAAACACGGCGACAGAGAAAGCCTCCGCAGCCACTGAAAAGGGGAGCGGGGAAAAAGCGGGAGACGAGGCGGCGCACAAACCGCACCGGAGTCCCCGATCTGCTCACCGGCCCGCCGAGAAGACAGAAGCCAAAGCCGAGCCGGCTGTGGCAGTCAAACCCGAAGTCAAAGCCGAGCCGCTTGCTGCAGTTCCGGTAGCCGCTGCTCCGGTTGCCGCCGCTCCGGTCGCTGCAACTCCGGTAACAGGGGCTCCGGTAACAGGGGCTCCGGCTACAGAGGTTCCGCCTGCTGCTACAGCGCAGAACGGCGCGCCCCCAAATAGTGTTGTTGCGCAGAATGGCGCGGCGTCGAACGGCGCGCCCGATGGGCAGGCCGCCGCGGGTGGCCAGCCGAATCAGCAAGGGCAGCAGAATCGGCCTCCTTATCAGGGCGGTGGTGGAGGTCAGCATCAGGGACATCCCGGTCAGCAGCGGCGCAAGCAGCAGCAGAACCGGCCTGGCGCCGGCCCGACGCTCGATCTGGTCGCGCTCAAGGACATGAGCATCCTCGATCTGAATCAGGTTGCCAAGGACATGGGCGTGGTCAACGCCGCCGGGCTGCGGAAACAGGAATTGATCTTCAAAATCCTGCAGACGCAGGCGGAGAAGAGCGGTCTGATTTTCTCGGAAGGCGTTCTGGAATGCCTGCCGGACGGCTTCGGCTTCCTGCGCGCTCCCGAATACAACTATCTTCCCGGACCGGATGACGTTTATGTTTCGCCCTCGCAGATCCGGCGTTTCGATCTGCGCACCGGCGATACGGTTTCGGGTCAGATCCGGCCCCCCAAGGAAGGCGAGCGTTACTTCGCGCTCATTAAGGTTGATGCGATCAACTTTGAACCGCCTGAGGAAGCCCGCAACAAGATTTTCTTCGACAATCTCACGCCGCTTTATCCGGACGAACGGTTGAAGCTGGAAACGGTGAAGGACAACTTCTCCGGGCGCGTGATGGATCTGGTGACGCCGATCGGCAAAGGGCAGCGCGGTTTGATTGTGGCGCCGCCCCGCACCGGCAAGACGATGCTGCTGCAGAATATTGCCAACTCGGTGACAACGAATCATCCGGAAGTTTCGCTGATCGTTCTGCTGATCGACGAGCGTCCGGAAGAAGTCACGGACATGCAGCGCTCGGTGCGCGGCGAAGTGATCAGTTCGACATTCGACGAACCGGCTACACGGCACGTGCAGGTAGCTGAGATGGTGATCGAAAAGGCGAAGCGGTTGGTGGAGCACAAGAAGGACGTTGTGATTCTGCTTGACTCGATTACCCGTCTGGCGCGCGCTTACAACACCATTGTTCCGCCTTCGGGCAAAGTGCTTTCAGGCGGCGTGGATTCCAATGCCCTGCAGCGTCCGAAGCGGTTCTTCGGCGCGGCGCGCAATATCGAAGAGGGCGGTTCGCTGACGATTATCGCCACGGCGCTGGTGGACACGGGCAGCCGCATGGACGATGTGATCTTTGAAGAATTCAAAGGCACGGGCAACATGGAAATCCATCTCGACCGTAAGCTGATTGAGAAGCGGGTGTTCCCGGCGATCGATATCAATAAGAGCGGCACGCGTAAGGAAGAGCTGCTGATGCCGTCCGACGAGTTGAACCGGGTTTATATTCTGCGGCGGGTTTTGAGTCCGCTGAGTCCGGTGGAGACTATGGAATTGCTGCTCGATAAATTAGGCAAGACGCGGACGAACAGCGAATTTCTGGCTTCGATGAGCCGGTAAAGCCTGGCCGGTAGTCTGCGCGGCAGTTTCTGCTAACGTGGTTTAAGGCAAGACGTGTCGTCTCAACCAAATACGTATCTCACGCCGGAGCAATATCTCGATATTGAGCGGAAGGCGGACTACAAGAGCGAATATTATGAGGGCGGGATGTTCGCCATGTCGGGCGCGAAGGAAGCCCACAACCTCGTGGCTGTCCATCTTCTCAGGCAACTGGACACAAAATTCATGGGTCGCCCGTGCCGGGTGTATGGGAGCGACATGCGAGTCCGGATTAAGACCGCAGGTCTTTATACCTACCCGGATGCTGTCGCCGTGTGCGGCGAACCAGTGTTTCTGGACGATCAACGCGATACGCTTTTGAACCCTTCTTTACTGGTTGAAATCCTTTCCCCTTCAACGGAGGCCTACGATCGGGGCCGCAAGTTTGAGCATTACAAGACGCTCGAATCCCTTCGAGAATACCTTTTGATTGCGCAGGACCGGATTCATGCCGACTTGTATACGCGGCAAGCCGACGGACGATGGCTGCTGACTTCGGCCGACAGGCTTGAGGATCGCCTGACGCTCGAATCCGTCGGGGCGGAGGTTAGTCTTGCGGACTTGTACGAGAAGGTCGAGTTCCCTGATTCCCGGTAGGCGATTTCTCGATGTGGGTCACTGCCGGCAGGCCTTTGCGCGGGTCGAGTTGAACTCCGGTCGAACGCGCCGAGCGCACGGTTCATTGAGCTGCTGCTCGATAAGTTAGGAAAGACGCGGACGAACAGCGAGTTTCTGGCTTCGATGAGCCGCTAGTACGCAGCACTTTGGGCATTAAGCTTTCAGATGAAATCCTCACGCGCGAAGCCGGTCGCGAAATCTTCTTCTGCCAGACCGCTGTAGGCCTGCACGCCGTAGGACGCCCACGATTCGCTTCGCGCAGCCCCGGAACCTCCGGTCGTATCCGGGCTTGCAATGGGGGTCGAACCGCCCGTGACAGGTGGTCCGAAGCGTTGGGTGACATCCCTCAACTGCCCGTTCGCCTCTTCACGCACTTCGTCGCGAGCCGAGCTCCTCGGGTCGGGTTTTTCAGTGCCGCGCAAACTGAAGCGATAGGGGACGGCGTAAATAACGGGCCGGGACCACGGGTCGTTTTGGGCGGCGGCTTCTACTTCGGTGAGCTCTCCAAGATGCTCTCTGACCAGCGCCAGACGGGCGCTCCGGAGGCAGTCGGACCAATCCACGCGATGATCGTTCGAGAGCGAGCCCATCACCTTCTTCACGACCGCGGGATAAAGCGAGCGGGTCATGACGGAGGCGTCACAGTCTTCAACGGGCACGCGATTTGCGATTACGAGCGGCACCTTGACACTCAGGAGTTGCAGCGCAAAAGAGTTCCGCGCTTCAGCGCTCATTCCTTTCGCCGTGCTGCAGGCATTGAGGACAACCATCCAGACATGAGGATCGGCAGAAAGATTCCCTTTGATGTCGTCGGGAGCGATATTGACCATGTGACGCGAATCGGGCACGGAGGCGTAGAGTACTTTCGCGCAATGCAGTTGCGGTCCATTTTTGACAGACCCGTGGCAGAAGAAATGAATAATGTTGGGGCGGTGGCGCTCCACCGCATTCCAGAGATCGCCGGCATCGGTAAAGGGCGCGAATTGAATTCCGGAGCCCGGGTCGGCTTCAGCCCGGATGTCCGCAGGCGTGGCGCAATGCAGAACCTGGATGCGCACGTCGCAGCCGGAATCCGCACCCGCGGATGCAGCGGCTTCGAGAGCCCGTAGCTCGTATAACCAGGCGGCGTTCGCGGCGGCCAATATCGCTAGCACGCGGATCTCCGGACGCCTGCCGGCGGGGTGGATTAACTCACGCTCGATGTTGCGTTTCCCCATGAACTGGCGGGATCGCACGACGGGAAAACGGTCCGAAAGCGCCAGAAAGCGCTGCTTGCGATTAAACAGGAGTTCCCACGGAATCTCATCGCCAGCCTCGCCGCCGGGATCGACCCGCAGAAAGATCGGAACAAGATGGTCCCGGCCGATAGCCTGAAGAATCGCCCATTCGATGGCCCGGTGGCGGCAGAGTTCGTTCATGAGGTAATCACCAGCGCTCTGAGGGTCGGCACCGATGAGCTTCCTGTCAAGCTGCAGCGTATAGAGGACGTTTTTTTCTTCGATATCGGCAGGCATGCCCTCGATATCTGTTTCTGTTGCAAGGGAGACGTAGAAGGTGCTTGACGTTCCATCGCCTTTCATGCAGATCACGAGCCGGTCCATCAGCGTACCTCCTCCGGTTCCGAAGATCGTATGAACTCATCGCGGACATCGGCGATGCCTTCCAGCATGCCTTGCCATGCCGCGCCGGGTTCACGATTCTGGAACGCGCGTTCGGTCACGTGTTCGAAACACTCAGCCGCATAGCGCTCCAGAAGCCTTTGCGCGGGCTGTAGCCTTTGCTGAGCGGCGGCATCGCTGGAGCGGAGTTGATCGATCAGCGTGTAGCGTTCCAGGAACGATTCGGCGTTGATGGCTTTGAGCGGAGTGGTGTAGAGAGTGCTTCTCGTTTCACCGGGCGGATCAACCGCGCAGCTGAGGGGGCCAGCTTCGCTGATCCGGTGCGCGAGCATGCGGGCTAACGGCAGATCCGCGGGATCCGATGTCATGATCGTGACGCGCCAGGCACCGGCGTGGGCTGCGAAAAAAGCGATTTCGGACGCAGTAGCGACTTCGGTACGCCGTCCGTAGCGCAAGGCAAGGGCGGGTTCGACGCCCGCATATACGAGGGGCGCAAGGAACTGCACGACGTCGGCTGGCCGGGGAAGCGCGCCCAGACTCCAGCGCAGGACGGCGTTCTGAAGGGGGGCCCGCACGCGGGATCTGGCAGCGGCTTCGAAGGGAGGACAGATCAGCCGGTCGACATAATTGGCGGCGTTGCTGCCGTACACGTAATGCTCCGGGTCGAGCGTGAGGTGAGTGACCGACGGAAATGAATTGATGGCCAGTGCGGTGAAAAGTACGTGGTCCGCGGGGACCCCGGAGGTCAGGGCGGCGGCGTGATCGCGCTTTCGATTCCCCGGGGGCATGGAGAACCGGCTCAGTCTTCTCAGAGGCATGTTCGGGGCAGCGTCCTCCCACGGGAGTACGGCCAGCCAGGGAGTCGCGGTGTCGATGAACAGATAGAACTCCGGGAGCTCCGCAGGGAGCACGTCAGAGATCAGGGCGGCGAGCGGGGAAGGGTCGGGTTCTTCGCGGAGTTCGCGCAGGTCATCCGGCAAGCCCAGATCGCGCAGGGGCCGTTCGAGGAATCGGTCCCGTGCCGCAAGGACAGGACCGCCGGTTCGCCATTCCAGGCGCAAGGCAGCCGATTGCGATATCGATGCGGACAGGTGTGGAATTGTTTCGTACATCAGATATGCCCTCCTGATGGCAATTGAGGAATCGCTACGGTGGGATCTCCCAGGAGCACGGTTGCCTGAAGATCGAGGCCACGGAGCGCATTGTTCAACATCTGCAGGTGAGACTGGTCGTCGCCTGCAAAATGCTTTCTCGCGTTCAGCCATGCCGAACTGACACCAGGCAGGTTTCCAAGCAGCCGGCGCATGCCGTAGCCGAGCGGATGGCGGAGATAAACCTGGTCGTACAAGGTGGAGACGATGGGATCGGTGAACCACTGGCCGGATTTTTCGTTGCGAAGCGTGATGTCGAAAGTGGGCTCTACGTGGCCGATGAAAGCGCGCGCCGGTTTGTCGGATCCGAGGAGCGCAAGAGGCAGCGGGGCGATGGTTTCTCCCGCCTGGTAAAGACTTTCGAAGGTCCGGCCGAGCGTAGAGTCAGCGGGTACCAGCCCCGCGAATCCTTTGGCGCCGCTGGTTCCGGCAGAACAGCATGCATGGGCATACCAGATTGCGCCATCGGGTCGCCAGTCAGCGAGGATCCGCTCGATGCACAGGACCTGCCTGTTCCGATCGACGGGGAGTCCGAGGCGGATTGGGATTTGTTTGGGTTCCGCGACGGGGCCGGTCATGCCGTGACTGGCGGTGACGATGACGCCTGGACGACGGCGTTTCAGATTGCACAGTAGCGCTTCGTGGGTGGCGTCTTCTGCGCCGAGAAAACGCGCGGCTGGTCCGATATTGTTGTCCTGGCGGTAAGCCTCAAAGACCGGTTTGGCAAGGACGTGGAACATCAGATCGGTGATATCGGGATAGCCGTGGTTGGTGGCCCAAACGAGTGAATTGCGGAAGCAGGTATCGCTGTTCGCCCAGCCGCACCGGAGGCGGGCAACGTAGTTGTCGAGATCGGTGCCCGACAGCGGGAGCCTGCCGGCGAAGCGATTGGCATTGAGCTGGAACTGAAGACGCCAGGGGATTGTCCGGGCGTCGCCGAGGATCAGCAGATATTGCGGAAGGCAACCCGGACCGGTTCCCGCGGGGGAACTGGCGATATCGACATCCACGTTGTCGGCGTAGTTGGTCAGCTGGTCGAATTTAAGATCCCAGTCGGGACGATAACGGAAAACGGGAGCGTCGTTGCGATCGCGGATGAGGGCCCGAATGCAATCGGGCAGATCGGCGCTGGTGCGGAGGTCGTTCTCGGTGGCGTTTGGCGGAACGGCGGCGACGACGCCCCAGCCAACGCAAGGATGACTCCAGTCGAGCAGATTGAACTCCACCGGTTCAGCAAGTGTGGTCCTGAGTTCAGGCAGGACGGGGTGGAGAGCCCAGGTCTTCGCGGGAATGCCTTCAGCGGCGGCTTCGCCGTCGAACGCGTTGGCGCGAAGCAGGGCAGGGAAGCTCATGAGTGGCCTGTTGCGCCGGCAGCGGGAACTTGTTTCTGGCCGCGTTTTTCCTGGCCGCTTTTTTCCTGATCGATGAGCGCCCAGCAGGTGTAGTCCGAGACGACATCTCCGTGACCGGAGATTTCGCCCGCCGAACCGTTGAGTGCCAGGATGCGAACGCCTGCCGGCACACTGTAGCGCAGGCCGGCGGAATGAATTTTTTCTTCCTTGAATTCCGAGGCTGGCAAGCCTGCCGGTCCGTAACCACCGAGGGCGCTGAACTCGCTCGGGCCCTCCGCGGCAAAGCGGATTTCGCCACGGTCTTCCGGGCGGCGGGCGGCCAGATGGAAAAGGGAGTGAAGCGGGACATCCTTGCGGCTGAAGGTGGTGTAGACGGGTTGGGCGATGCGTTTGAGAGCGGCGACGAAACCGCCTTTGGTCATGAAACCGAGACCCGGGATCGAGGCCGCAAAACAGTACTGGTTGACGGCGGGCTGCAGGAGCAGCAGAGAGTCGATCCGGCAGTGGAGCCAGGGCGCACTGAGCGCGGTCAGGCAGACCCGGGCGCCGAAGGAGTGGCCGATGAGCCGCACCGGGATTCCGCTCCCGGTGAGCCGCGGCAGCAGGGGGGCGAGACCGTTGCGCCCAACCACGCCGGCGCGGTCTTTCATCGTAAGCACGGTGGTGACGCGGAGAGCATTGCGCGGATCGAGAAAATCCGTCGCAGCCGCGGCGCGTGGCTCGCAGGGCGGCGCGTTTTGTGGAATCCGGCCGTGTTTGCTGTAGTCGGGAGAAGGCTGCGGCGGATCGCCGGACAGGCTGTTCCACGCGGCAATCAGGCTGTCGGCGGCGACAGGGGCCGGTTCCGGTGAATCGCTGTCGAGCGCGTTGGCGCGATAGACGGGCAGCAGGATATCGGCAAGTTCGGCGGCTTCATTTTGCGAAAGAGAATGAGCTTCAGTGAGGGCATAGAAGCGCGGGCGATGATCCGGGTTCAGAAGCTCGGCGATGCTGTCGCGAGCGCGCAGGAAAGTATCCGTTTCGTCGTCCTCATCTTGATCTTCATCCTGGGGCGCGGCGGCAAAACGGGGTCCTTTCTCCCAGGGGAAATTCAGGATAATGGAGGGCCAGTGCAAACCGACAAAAACCGGGCGGGCGTTCTCGTCATGGGGATCGTGCTTCGAGCGGAGTTCCAGGTAGAGCAGGAAAAATCGCCGGTAGAGTTTTGTTGCGTCTCCGAAAGAATTGTTCCAGCCGTGCGAGAAGAGATAGAGGTGGGTGAATGCGCCGGCGGCAAGTTCATCGAGCAGCCGGGCCGCGGTTTGCGGACTCGTGAGTGCGCCTTCCCGATCGAACTGGAGGATGTAGAGCGGATGAAGGCCTCCCAATTTTTCATAGGGTTCGATGGGTTCGCCGCGGTTATCGATGCGTTCGGGGGCGATCACACACGCCAGCATACGACTTCTGCACGTGCAACTCAGCCCTTTTTCCGGCGTGAAGTGTGAGGATGAATCCGGAAAACGTGACGCTTAACTGAAGTTAGTTGCCGCCGACCCGCACATACCCGCGCATCTCCAGATTCACGATGGTGGTCAACGCCCACAGGTCCAGTTCGATCTCGGGCTGAATCGTTTTTGGATCGATCTTGTTCGCCAGCACAGCCTGACCGCAGACGCGAAAATCGACGCCTGCCTTCGCCAGTTCCTGAATTATTGGAATGTTCGGATTGTCGTGGCCGGGATTGCGCGCGCGAAAGGCTTCGTTGTTCAGGACGATCGGTGTGCCTCCCTGATGCATCACGACCGCGATCTTGCGGTGGTCGGCAGGAACTCCGTACTTCGCCAGGGTATTGACATAGCGCGCAATCGCGGTGAGCGTCGGATTGACTTCATCGATCTTGTCGGCGGCTTTCGAAATATCGAACACCACTTTGTAAGTCATCGCGGGATCGGGCAATTCCTTCGCGCCGGGGACGTCCTTTGCCACGGGAGCATTCGGCAGTGGGAGGCTTTGGGCGAGGGCAAGCCCTGCGAACGCGGCGATCAGAGCCGGACAATTTCGGAGAAGTTTGTACATATCGTCTGCTTTCCTCATTGTTCCAGAAAAACCACGCTAGCATAGACCCATGAGATTGCTTCTGATTTCGACATTTATTGCTGCGATGAGTTTCCTGGTGTCTGCCCAAACGGGCCGGGGTGGCGGGGCTGCGCCCGCGATGACGCTGACGATCCCCGGATTTCCGGACGGCGGCCAGATTCCTGTGAAGTTCAGCCAGGCGGCGCCGGGGGTTGCTACCGGTGAAGGCACTTCGCCTGCGATGACGTGGGCCAATGCGCCCGCCGGAACCCAGAGCTTTTTCCTGCACATGCACGATATGGATCTGGCGCGTAACAAGACTACCGACGATCAGGCGCACTGGGTCTTCTGGAATATTCCGGCAACGATGACCGGCCTGCCCGAAGGCGTACCCAAGGGATCGCAATTGCCCGACGGCAGTTATCAGATCAGCGCGACGGGGCCGATGTACCGGGGTCCGGGCGCGGGCGCGAATGGCCCGTACCACCACTATGTATTCGAGCTTTTCGCGCTCGATACGAAACTGGATGTGAAGCCGGCAGGCGACGCTTTCGAGACGCGGGCCAACGTCATGAAAGCGATTCAGGGTCACATTCTGGCGAAGGCAGTCTATGGCGGACTGTTCCGGCGGCCGCAATAGTTTTCAACCGCCGGCTACCAAACCGCACCGCGTTACAATCGATTCCACATGAATGGGATAACGCGACGACACTGGCTGCTGGCGTCAGCCTGTTGGGCGGGCGCATTGCGCGCGCAAAGCTCAGGGGCCGGATATCGATACTTCGACGCAGCCACTGCAGCTGAAGTGGAAGCGCTGGCGGAGGCGATCCTGCCGGGCGATAGTACGCCGGGCGCGAAGGAAGCCGGCGTGATCTGGTTCATCGACGGGGCACTGGCCGGTTACGACAAGAATCTGCGTCCTGCTTACGAGGCCGGGATTGCCGATGTGCAGGCGCGCCGCAAGCGCCTTTTTCCGAACTCTGTTTCAGTGGCCGCGCTGACGCCCTCCGAGTGCCATTCGCTGGTGGCGGATTTGGAGAAGACCGAGTTCTTCGGTACGCTGCGGCAACACACTATCCTCGGCTTTTTCGGTCTGCCGAAGTATGGGGGCAATCGCAACGACGCCGCGGCGAAACTGCTGGGAATCAAGGAAACGCGGATGTATATGCCGCCCTTCGGTTATTACGATCGCGAGGCGGCGCAGTGAGCGTGCGCTACCGTCATTCCGAAGAAGTTGATTTCGTGGTGATCGGGGCCGGCGCCGCGGGCGGGGTGATGGCCAAGGAACTTTCGACCGCTGGTTTCCGCGTGGTGGTTCTGGAGCAAGGTCCCCACCTCACAGCGAAAGATTTTACGCACGACGAAATCGATGTGGCTTTTCGGGGCGCGCTGGTCAATGGCGCGGCGAAGCAGCCGCAGACCTTCCGCAAGACATCCGATGAAGTCGCCAAGCCGCATATGGCGGCGGGCTATGCGCGTCTGGTGGGCGGCGGGTCGGTTCACTTCACGGCCAATTTCTGGCGCTTTCATCCGGAGGATTTCCGCGAGCGGTCGACACTGGGCGCGATCTCCGGCGCCAGCCTCGCCGACTGGCCGATCACTTACGACGAGCTGGAGCCTTACTATACGAAGGCCGAGTGGGAACTGGGAATATCGGGCTTGGCAGGATCGAATCCGTTCGACGGTCCGCGTTCGAAGCCCTATCCGCTGCCGCCGATGCCGGTAAAATCGTCCGGCGTGCTCTTTGAGCGCGGCGCGAAGAAACTGGGACTACATCCGTTCCCTGCGCCGGTGGCAATCCTTTCGCAGCCTTACCGGGGGCGCGCGGCCTGCACACATTGCGGTTACTGCGAAGCGTTCGGATGCGAGATGAATGCCAAGTCGAGCACGCTGGCAGCGCTCATTCCGCTGGCTGAGAAGACGGGCAAATGCGAGATCCGCCCCGAGTCTTATGTGCGGAAGATCGAGACGAACAAGAAGGGCCGGGCCAGCGCGGTGATCTATTTCGACCGCGGCGGAAAAGAGATCCGGCAGCGCACGAAGGCGGTGGCTCTTTGCGCGAACGGCGCCGAATCGCCGCGGCTGCTGCTGCTTTCCGGGATTGGAAATTCCAGCGGAATGGTGGGGAAGAATCTCATATTCGATGTCAGCGTCTATGCGCTGGGTCTTTTTGAGCATGAGGTCAATGACCACAAGAGCATCGTCGTCACGCGTGTTCTGCACGACTTCTATCGTTCCGATCCGAAGCGTGGTTTCTATGGCGGGGGCGGACTCGATTCGCGGATGGATTTCACGCAGTCTGCGTTCGCGGGTACCGCATTGCCCGCCGATGGTCCGCAGTGGGGCGCGGACTGGAAGCACGCTATTGGAGAGGGCTTCACTCATACGTCCGGTATTTTGGCGCACACATCTTGCCTGAGCCGGGAGCAGAACAGCATCTCGCTCGATCCGAATCTCAAGGACGCGTGGGGACTGCCCGCCATGCGCACGACATTTCAGAATCATCCGGACGACTTCAAAGCACAGCATTTTCTGCTCGACCGGCAGAGGGAAATTCTGGAGGCGGCGGGCGCGCGCAAGCAATGGAATTTGCCGATCGAAGACACCACCGACTCGGTGCACCTGATGGGCACATGCCGCATGGGCGACGATCCGAAGACCAGCGTGGTGGACCGCTGGAACCGTTCCCATGACGTACACAATTTGTTCATTGTGGATGGATCGAGCCTGGTCACGTGCGGACGGCAGCAACCGACGGAAACGATTCAGGCGCTGGCATATCGCGCCGCGGAATACATGACGAAGTCCGCGCGATCCGGCGATCTCTAGAACAAACGCGGCGGAATGAGACACTGGCATCGTCTGCATGCTGCTTGCGAATGTCGTGCAAACTTCCGGGCGTGTCGCCGCGACGTCCAAACGCCTCGCCAAGGTTGAATATCTCGCCGATCTGCTGAAGCAACTGGATCCTGACGAGATCGAGATCGTGGTGTCTTTTCTTTCGGGAGAGACGCGCCAGGGACGCAAGGGAATCGGTTACGCCGTGGTGCGGGATGCGGAGGTTTCTCCAGCCGCAAACGCCACGCTGCAGATCCGCGATGTGGACCGTATGCTGGCCTCTCTCGCGGCCATTAAGGGCGCCGGCTCCGAACAGCGGAAGCGCGGCGAGCTGCGGTCTCTGCTCGCGCAGGCGACCGCGGACGAACAGCAGTTTCTGAAAGAGTTGCTGCTGGGGGGACTCCGCCAGGGAGCGCTGGAAGGCATCATGTTCGAAGCGCTGGCCAAAGCCTCGGGCGTCGGCGCCGATCGCATCCGGCGCGCGGCCATGATGGCCGGGAATACGGCGCTGGTGGCCCGCTCGGTTCTCGAATCGGGCGAGGCTTCGCTGGAGGCGTGGAGTATCCGGCTGTTCCAGCCTGTCCATCCCATGCTGGCGCAGCCTGCGGCCAATGTGGAATCCGCGCTGGAGCAAATGGGCGAGGCGGCCTTCGAATACAAACTGGACGGCGCCCGCGTGCAGGTCCATAAGAGCGGCGATGAAGTGCGGGTTTACACGCGGGCTTTGAATGATGTGACTTCTTCCACCCCCGAAGTTGTGGAGGCTGCGCGCGCACTGCCGGCCCGCGATCTGATTCTGGATGGTGAAGTAATCAGCTTCGCGCCCGACGGAAGGCCGCAGCCGTTTCAGGTGACGATGCGGCGTTTCGGACGCAAGACAGAGCTGGATCGCCTGCGCGCCGAACTGCCTTTGACGCCGGTCTGGTTCGACATTCTCTATCGCGACGGACAGCCGCTGATCGATCATCCGCAAGCTGACCGGTTCGACATTCTTCGCGGCATCTCACCGACCGGCAATCTGGTGACTCACATGACCACGCCCGATGCGGGCAGGGCCGCAGACTTCCTGTCGGCGTCTCTGGCGAGCGGAAACGAAGGCGTGATGGCGAAAGACCCCGGGTCGGCCTATATGGCGGGGGCGAGGGGATCGAGCTGGCTCAAGATCAAGAAGGCCCACACGCTGGACCTTGTGATTCTGGCGGCGGAGTGGGGGAACGGAAGGCGCAAGGGCTGGCTGAGCAACCTGCATCTGGGCGCGCGCGATACGGTGACCGGCGGCTATGCGATGCTGGGCAAGACTTTCAAAGGCATGACCGACGAGATGCTGCGCTGGCAGACTGAACAGTTACTCTCGCTCGAAATCTCGCGGGACAACTATACGGTGTTCGTGGAACCGAAGATCGTCGTCGAGATTGCCTACAGCGATATTCAGATTAGTCCGCGGTATGAAAGCGGATTGGCGTTGCGCTTCGCGCGGGTGAAGCGTTACCGCACGGATAAAACAGCGGCCGAAGCGGATACGTTCGAGACCGTGAAGCAGCTGGCTGGATTCAGCCGCAGCAATTGAGGAGGGCGTCCAGAAAGGCTGTCTGGCCTTTTAGTAATTTTGCCCGCGCCTCGGGGATGGAAAACCACTCGGCGCGATCGACCTCCGGGAAGACCTGCGTCTTGCCAGACCGGGGCGGCCACTCCAGCGGGAATGTATTGCTGGACGCGCGCGAAGCATCGCAGTCGCCTTCGAATGCCCAGGCCTTAACGAACTTCCCGCCGGGTTGACGGAGCTCGCCCAAAGGAACAAAGTCACCGGTGACGGTGAACCCTGTTTCTTCTTGAAATTCGCGCCGGGCGGCCGCAAGCGGGTCTTCCTCTTCGGTATATTCGCCCTTCGGAATCGACCACGAGCCGAGATCCTTCTTCGCCCAAAAGGGGCCGCCCGGGTGCACAAGGAGGACTTCGAGACCGCTGTCTGCTCGCCTGTACATCAGCAGACCTGCGCTGCGTTTGGGCATCAGCTTCCATCATATGGTTACGGAATAGTGACATCGAGGCGAAGGACCGCACACTGGGCAGCATCGTGCTCTTTATGCCCGGAGTAGAACAGCTGGAGCAGCCATGGTTACTAAAGGACTCTACGTACGTCTCGAAGCAAAGCCCGGGAAAGAGAAGGAAGTTGAAAAGTTTCTTCAGGACAGCCTCCCGATTGTGAACGCCGAGCCTGCAACTTTAGTCTGGTACGCCATCCGGATGGGACCGTCTACATTCGGTATCTTTGACGCATTCCCGGATGAGGCGGGCAGACAGGAGCATCTTTCGGGGAGAGTCGCCGCGGCTCTTTCGGCGAGAGCCTCGGAACTGTTCGCGAAACCGCCGGAAATTCATAAGCTGGACGTGCTGGCCGCAAAGGCCAAACAGGCGGCGAAGGTTTCGGCGGAGGGCCATCGGGATAGTCAGGGCGAGAGAATACCGATGCAGGTCGGCTCCGAGCTGCATATCACCAGCAGCGGGGAACTGATTATGGACAATCCGGAACTGGAACTGGCCCCGATGGCGGAAGCGGCGGATGCCACACTCGCTTATCGCTTCGATCCCAACCGGCGCGAGCATGTTCTGCGGCTGGTGGACCCGGTGGCGATTCACACCTGATTTGCCCCGGCGTGCGGGCGGGGCATCGGATAATCAGGAAAGATGCCGCAAGAGTCCCGGACCGACCTGTCACTGCAGGACCCTCTTCGTTTCCATCGCAAAACGCCGCCATGCGCTGTCGTAATCTTCGGAGCCAATGGCGACCTCACAAAACGCAAGCTCATGCCCGCGCTCTATCGCCTTGCCTACGAAGGCCGGCTCGCGCCCGGGTTTACAGTCATCGGGCTCTCGCGAACCCCCATGTCGGACGACGAGTTTCGCGAACACATGCGCGAAGCCGTCTCTAAATTTCTGGAAGACTCGCCGTTCGAAGAGGAGCTGTGGAAGTCATTTGCGCAGGGGCTTTTCTACATCGCCGGTGACGTCGCCGACGCAAATACCTATCAGACGCTCGCGGATCGGCTCAAGCAGATCGAACAGTCGCGGCATCTGGGCGGGAACGTCTTGTTCTATTTGTCGACTCAGCCAAGCCAGTATGCGGTGATAGCCGAGGGTCTGGGCGCGGCCGGTCTGGCGAAGCGAGACGGCGGGTCCGAATCGTGGCGCCGGATCGTGATTGAGAAACCTTTCGGCCACGACCTCACCAGCGCGAAGGAATTGAACGAGCGCCTGCAAAAGGTGTTCGACGAAGACAGCATCTACCGGATCGATCACTATCTCGGCAAAGAGACCGTGCAGAACATTCTCGCGTTCCGCTTCGGCAACGGGATCTTCGAGCCGCTGTGGAACCGGCGCTACATCGAACACGTGCAGATCACCGCCGCCGAATCGATCGGCGTGGAAGGCCGCGGCGCTTACTATCAGGAGTCGGGGGCGCTGCGCGATATGGTGCAGAACCATTTGCTTCAGGTGATGGCGACAGTCGCAATGGAGCCGAGCGCAACGTTTTCGGCCAATGCGGTTCGGGATGAGCGGGCCAAACTGCTGCGGTCCATTCACATCATGAAGCCCGAGGAGGTTGCAGCCAATGCGGTGCCAGGGCAATACGGCCGCGGCCGCGTGGGTGGACAGGACGTTCCCGCCTTCCGTGAGGAGAAGGGCGTCGCTCCCGATTCGCAGACGGAGACGTTCGCGGCGGTGATGTTTACGGTCGAGAACTGGCGGTGGGCGAATGTGCCGTTCTACATCCGGACCGGCAAGCATCTTCCGAAGCGCGTCAGTGAAATCGCCATTCAGTTCCGCTCCGCGCCGCTGGCGGTTTTTCGCAACGATTTTACGGACAGCGAACAGGCGGCGCCGAATCTACTGATTTTGCGTATCCAGCCGGAAGAAGGCATTTCGCTGAAGTTCGTTTCCAAGAGGCCCGGCGCGGGCATGACGCTGCGCCCGGTGGGGATGGATTTCAACTACGGGTCGAGCTTCGGAGAACGCTCTCCGTCGGCCTATGAAACGCTGCTGCTGGACGCCATCATCGGCGACGCCACGCTGTACACCAGGCAGGATATGGTGGAGGCGAGCTGGTCCGCGGTGCAGCCGATTCTGAATTACTGGAGTACGCAGAAATTCTCGTTTCCGAATTACGAACCCGGCACGTGGGGTCCGGCGGCGGCCGATGAGATGATTGCGCGGACCGGGCACGTATGGAGGCGACCCTGATGGCAGCAGCTCCGATGACAGGAACCCTGACGCCCGACAAAATACTTCACGAGTTCTCCGAACTCTGGACCAGCACGGCCAAAGCAGAATCCGGCGACGGGAACGGAGTGCTGCGCGCCTGCTCCATGACCCTGATCGCTTTTGTGGACGATGAAGAGGACGCCGGTCCGCTGGGAGAAACCATCGCGCTGCTCATGCGCTCGCACCCGGCCCGCGCCATCGTTATTCGCCTGCGCGAAGATCCGGATCACCTCAAATCGCGGGTTTTTGCGCAATGCTGGATGCCGTTCGGGCACAATCAGCAGGTGTGTTGCGAACAGGTGGAGCTCACGGTTTCGCTGAATCGTCTGGAAGATGGCTTGTCCATTGTTTCGCCGCTGGAAGCCGCCGATCTTCCGCGCGTGGTGTGGATCCGCGCGGCGCGGCTTTCCCGCGCGCCCGACCTTTCCGGAGTCCTGAAACTGGGCGACAAGCTGATTGTGGATTCCGCGCGCCCCGGTGCTCCTGCCTTCGCGGACCTGCGGGCGCTGGTCTCGGCGGGACTGATTGTGGGCGATCTGGCGTGGACGCGCATCACGCACCTGCGGCAGCTTCTGGCGCAACTGCTCGAAGGAAGAAGTGCCGATGCTATCCGGAAGGTGGTGGTCGAGCACTGCGGAGCCGAACCGGGGCCGGAAGCGAAATACATGCAGGCGTGGCTTCGAACGGGATTGGCCGGCGCCACCGTGGATTTGCAGTGCACCGATCCGTCGGGAGTCGGCGATATCAAGGGAATTCGCATCGATTCGGATTCGAACGACGGCCTCGACATGCGGGTGGATACGGATTGCGCCAGATACCGGGCGGGCGGGCTGCGCGAGCGCGCGAACCTGACTTCTCCATCCGACCATTTACTACTCAGTGAAGAGTTGAGTATCATCAAACACGATCCTGTTTTTGAAAATACTTTACGGCGGATGACTATATGGACCCCAGTATTCTGATATTCGACTCTCCTCTTGAAGCCGCCCAGGCCTGCGGCGCTGCCACATTCAAATTACTGGAAGAAAGCCGCCGCGCCAATGGCCGCGCCGTTTTCGCCGTATCCGGGGGCAGCACGCCACGGGTCATGTTCGAATGGATGGCCAAGCAAGACTTCGACTGGTCAGCCGTCCATATTTTCTGGGTGGACGAGCGTTGCGTTCCACCGGACGACAGCCAGAGCAATTACAGGATGACGCGCGAGTCGCTGCTGGATCACATCCGCATCCCCGCCGCGCAGGTTCACAGGATCAAGGGTGAGTTGCCGCCCGCTGAAGCCCTCAGGCTCTATCTCGCGGAAATCATCGACGTTCTCGGTGAAACGCCGGTATTCGATCTGATTCAGCGAGGCATGGGCCCCGACATGCACACAGCCAGTCTGTTTCCGGGTGAACCGCTGATCGACGACCGAAGTCACATCGCCGGGGAGGTCTGGGTTGAGAAGTTCAAACAGCATCGCGTGACTTTGCTGAGGGGAGTTTTGGAATCGGCCCGCGCGACGTTTAATCTGGCGACGGGACCGGACAAAGCGGAACCGCTGAAAGAAGTCCTGCAGGGGGCCTTGGACCCTATGCACAAGCCCGCGCAAATCGTCTCCGCCGGAACAGTCTGGTATGTGGACACGGCTGCCGCGGCGAAGTTGTAACGGCCCTATTCGATTTTTCGCGTCAGCACGGCGGTTCCTGAAATCAATCCCTGTTGGGTGCCCAGTTCGCTGGCGGTCCACTCCACTTTGATTGAATTTTCAGAGACCATGCGCAGAGTCAATTCGCCCCTCGCGCCGCCGGGGCCAGTCCACGGGCAAACGATGGAGGGGCCATTGGGAGTGCCGGAAAACGAAAAATTCACCTCCGGGGAAATGGCCCGGTCGACGATCTGAAATCGCGAGCGGTATTTGCCATGGAGGACGCCATTGTCTTCCGTGATCACCGCCTCGATATATTCCGGCGGGTAAAGAGTCTGGTTCTTGTTCTTCTGTCCCTGTGCGGGTTTGACGTAAAACCAGAAGCCGGCGAGACGATGGCGAGGAGCCGGTGCGGGGATCCGTGCGGCGTCGAGTTTCGCTTCCAGCGCCGGCGACTCGGTCTTGAGCACGAGCGGAGCGGCCATGGGGATGTGGGGCGGCGACGGCAGTTCGGTCATGGCCGTCATCGTGGAAGGACGATCCTCGTGGTGTGCCGCTGCCGGGGGTGGAACAAAGGCGGGCAACGGGGTCGATGAGAGCGCGGCGTTGGGTGCGGACGGCGCATCTTTGCCGGAAGCCGTTCCACGGAGGCTGCTCAACTCACGTATCGCCGAGTCGCGTTCGGCCACTACGATTCGCAGAATGCCTCTGAGCCTGTTGATTTCCGCAGCCGACTCGACGGGAGTGGATGGGGGTTTGGAAGCGGGCGGATCGAGCAGGTTTTCAATGCGTCCGAGGCTTTGCGGACCGGATGTGGTGCTGTCGGATGACAGCCAGAAAAGTAAGCCTGCGCTCAGCAGGATGGCTCCGACCCAGGCGAGACGTCCGGCGAGCCGATGAAAACTCCGGGGCGGCGCGTTGTTAATGATGATGGGTCCCTGGTAGCTGTCGAGGAGATCTTCGTCATAGCGGCGGCGGCGCTCGGGATCGGAAAGAACGGCATAGATGGGGTTGAGCTTCCGCATCTGGCGTTCGGCAATTTCCTTGAGCTGCTCATCAGTCTGCTGGTCGGGGTGGAGCAGGCGGGCGAGGGAGCGGAATGCGTCCCGGATTTCTTCAGGGGAGGCATCGGACGCCACGCCGAGTTCTTCGTAGAAGTTGATCTCGCCGGGGCGGTGAAGCGGTTGCATGCAGGGGCTTTGGATTCCACAGTACCGAAACAAAGGGCCGATAGCAACAAAGCACGGCCTTTATGAATTGCTGAGGAGGTTGGCGGAAGCCAGTGGGGGTCGAACCCACCTGCGACACGTGAATGACGCACGCCGGGTTTGAAGTCCGGGCCCGGCACCGGCCGGAAATGGCTTCCCTCCTGGCGCATTTTATCACTGTGGGTTAAACTTGGTGGAGTATCCCGCCTGAATAATCCCCGGTCGTCTAACGGTAGGACAGCGGCCTTTGGAGCCGTGAATCGTGGTTCGAATCCATGCCGGGGAGCCAAACGTTTCCAGGGTCGAAATTCTCTTCGGCTCGTCCGGTTGACCGCAGAACGTATTTATTGGCGAAAACAGGCGGGACTTCGGAAGCACCTGTCGTTTTCATGTGCCACATCGCCGACACGGCCACCGATCAGACCGAGATGCATCGTCAAAATTCTCTGTTTCTCCGAAAGCCGTGCACGCCCGGTTAACAACAAACCCCAATTGGCGGAGAGTTCTTCGTAGGCGGCCAATGGTCTGTGCTGCACGACGATTTTATTTGTGGCTCCAAAACCGGAGGGTTTCAGTCCTGACCACACGCTGACTCAATCCCGCCACTCCCTCTGCAACTGGCAAGGCGGCCAGTTTACGCCAACGCTCCTGAATGTGTGGTTCGGCGGGCATCTGGTGGTGGGGGATATGAACCGGGCGGGCGAGGCGGGATATTACCCCTACGGCGACGAAATCACTTCGGCGAGGGAACTGCCGTCCTCGCTCCGCGCCACAGCCGTTGCCGTGGGTGCACAGTCGTGTTTGTTTGCGAGCAAATCGGCGATAATAGGGGTTCGCGAGTTGCGGGACGCGACAGCCGCAACAGAGCTCCCGGCGCCCACAGGAAAGGTCCCAAATGTGTCGAGAAACTATCCTGATTTTCGCTGTGACGCTGACGGTGTGGGGCCAAAGACCCGAGGGCCGGGCGACCGCCTCCATCAGGGGGCGTGTTCTCAACTCGGTTACGGGTGAGCCTGTTCCCAATGCTAACGTCGAATCAGGCAATGCTTCTTCGAAAACAGATACTCAGGGCAGCTATCTGTTGAAAGACGTAACGGCTGGCTCAATGGAGGTGCGCGCCGTGTCCGGCAGAGATGGGCGGACTCCCTTCATGTTTGCGAGCCGTCAGATCGCACTAACGGCAGGAAATGACATCTCATCTTTTGATTTGCGTCTTACCCCTCCGGGTCAAATCACGGGTAGAGTTGTCGACGAGAACAATGAACCAATGTCCGGAATGCGAGTATGGCTAGTAGCGCGTGAATATGCCAGAGGCGCACTCCGTTATGTGCTTGCAGCTAATGGCCAAACCGATGGCGAGGGTAAATATCGGATAACCTTCGGAACTGTTGTTCCTGACCGTGGCTACCTTGTAATGGTTCAGATTACCCCCCAATTGGGTATCGCGGTTCCCGATAATCCCGCCCTACGAAAGCCAATCGCCCCTCCCACCTTTTACCCTGGTACAACTTTGATTGACGCCGCGCAGGTCGTGATGGCTAGGGCCGGTGAGGTCCGTGAACGCATCGACATTCCAGTGTTCCGCCGTCCCGCGCTTTGTATTGAGGGTCATGTTTTTGCTGCGCCAACTCCCGACCCGATCACCGTTGAAATTTCACCGGAGCAGCCGACATTTGGCGAGTCTGGCACTGGAGGCATGTATGGGAGCTCTCCTTTCAATGTAGAGGCGGGACCGGACGGCGCGATGCGCTACTGTGGACTTCCTCCCGGAACATACAATCTGACGGCTCGGCAATGGCCGAGAAACCTAGAGCACCCTACTCTGCAGGGGAGTTCGCAGGTGACTCTTTCGAACTTAGATCTTAAAGATATTAATGTCGCGGCTGTCCCCATGATTCCCTTGCCTGGAGAAATCCTGTGGGATGGTCCGACGCCAGGGCGATCGGAAACTAATTCCTCCGCAGACGCTAGACTTCATTTGGTGATTCGCTCGTTAACCAACGGGGTTTGGAGCGGAATGAAAATGGATGCTGATGTCTCCGTACCAGGCCGGTTTCTGTTCGACGGCTTATTTGTGGACGACTACCGCTATGAAATCTTCGATCTTGATAAGAATTTCTATTTGAAGGAGATTACTTACGACGGCCATAGTGTGAAGCACGAGGCCATTCGCCTTGGTAGCGCAAGGGGGACGGCGAGTCTTCGGGTCGTTATCGCCAGCGATGGAGGATTCATACAGGTTAAGGCTACCGATATGGATGGTGCACCTGTGGCCGATTCGAACGTGATCGTGATACCAGCTAGCATGCGCTCTGAGGCGGCCGTTGCGGATACATACGTGACCGGTCAGACGGATCAAAATGGCGATTACAAATCCGCCGCTTTGGCACCGGGAAAATACTATGTGGCCGCTTTTCGGACGGCGCCAGATAAATCGCCCGAGACGATTGCCAAGCTGGTTACCGCGTGCAATCGGGTGGATCCAGTTGACATCGGCCCCGGCGCCACGATCCAGATAAGAGTCATCCAGCGCGAATTGCGATAGTCGCTCTGACCTCAGTAGCACACGGTTTCCTCTCAGGCGGTGCAAGGGACGAGGGCCTCCAGGGAGGTTCGTGCGACAAGCCTCTGGAAGTGGATGAGCTGAAGCCGCTGCCAGTTAGCGGCTGACGCCAAAATCTATAGACGGCTTCGCTCAAGCATTGGTAACTTACCGTAGTAGCTCCCGCACGGAATCAGCAAGTTACCGGGCCGTATCCGAAAGATGGCCGTAACGCCGCAAATCGTTCGCGCCGGTGCTTCCGCCGTGCCCGCGCAGGTTCAGGCTGCCACGCAGTCCCGATTCGCGCAGGAACGTCTTGCCCATAGACTTTTTAATCATGGCACCCACTGTTGGGCCTCCCATGGTCGCGATACTTCAAATCGATCAGTTGCGTATAGCTGGAGTTCATGCGCAGCGGTTCCTGCAGGTCGTGGCTGGTCGCAAATGCGAATTGCTGGAGATCAGCGTTGGATCGGGCAAGCTCTTGCGCGGCAATCCAAGGCGCGGATTCGAATTAAATGGCTAAGGAACTTTGAAGGTCCTGGTGGCAGGCCAGGTGAGAACTACGCCGTCGCCGTTCCAGGACAGGCGCGCGCGCTCGGCGGGGAAGATCGTGTAGACCGGGACGTCTGATGGAAGGGAAAATAAAGTCACCGCGCCGTTGATCGCAACAACCGCGATCGAACACTTATCATTGACTGACTCGCCGACGGATCCACCGCCGGCATCGCTTCCCTTTTCGATCCAGTCGGAAATGCAGTCGATAAAGGCAACCCTTTGGGAGTCGGGTGACCAGGAAAACTCGGAAACAAAGTCGTGAATGCCCACAAACCGTGAGCCAACTTGCCGGACCACGTCAAGCGGCGGCTCACTCGCTTTTTCCACCCGCGGCCTGACACCATTAGGGAGGGGATAGACTGTCGTACCGTCAATCAGCAAGTAGTTACTCTTGCGGTAAGGCGGCGCGAAGTGGATCAGCGGCGCGACATAGGCAATGTGATCGCCGAAGAGCGAGGGTGTAAATCCGCGCCCGGCCAGATCGCGGAGCGTCGTTCCGGTGGAAGGGTCGATCTCGACATATTCGCTCAGAGACGGATTTACATGACATTCAACGCCGATCGTTCGCTCTGCCGATGCCCACGAGATCTTAAGGATGCTGCCGCAGGGGCCCGGGTCGCCAAGAGCGGAGGGTTGCGGCTGAAACGACCGCAGACGATTACCGTCCGGGTCCAGAACGACAACGGAAGGAGTACAGTGTTCCGCTTCGCTGCATTGCTCGTAATAAGCGATGCGATTGAAGGCCGCGGAATACAGAACCTGCAGCTTGGACCTTCCGTCGTGGGTTAGCTGTTTCGCCTGTTCATTGCGAATCAGCCAGACCTCGTTTTCACGAATCTCGACGCGTACCTGCGCCCATGCAGCGGAAGCGAGAAGGGTCAGGAACAGGAGCCGTAGCATACGGGGGATTCAGTTAAGTTTAGCCGATCAAGCGGCAGGTAAGTGTTGGATGACGCGTACTCCGCGCACGCTCCACAATCCGCCGTGCCACTCGGCCCGACCCTTCTTCTGCGCCGTCGCAAGTGACTTGCGCGCTTTCGCTGACATATCCTCTTCACCAAGTCACCGCTGCAGTTGCGCGAATTTGGCTCGCGCGGCGGCCGGACCTACGGAGGGAATCAGCGCCGCCTTCGCGCCCTGCAGGCGGCGCAACCTTCACCTGCCCCGCCATTCCGAGACAACCCGTACCCGGGCCTGCTGTCGCCCAGGTCGTGGCTTTCTGAATGCGCTATTTCCGTGGCTGCGCGCGGCTGAGAAACGCGCCCGACACCGATAACAATATCACCGCTCACCTGACCAGAAAAGCCGCCCGCCAGTTCGCGTTCGAACTCACCGGGATGGCACCACATCTTTCCCCGAGGGAGAGAATCCAGTGGGCCAGATTATCTATCTAAGCAATGGCGTATGTCAGCGCAGATCATGCGGCCTGGCGGCAACTGCACTGTGCCTCCCGGTGTTGACTATGGCTCTTCCAAAGCCACTGATCATGAGATCCGCGAGGCCAGCTGCGATTAAGTACGCCTCAGCCTTGGTAGAAAAGTGAACTCGGGCCAGTCGATTTTCTCGTTGTCGATAATATTGGGAAAATTCCGGCACCGCCGTACGGAGTTCCGCACAAAACTGCTCAGCTCATCAAAACGAAACGAATAACAAACTCGCTACACCCGGGATCTTCCGGCGGCTTGACAGGGTTGCAGGCGGAACGACGAGAGGCGATACTCCCAATAGAATTGGGGGCAATTGGCGGGGACTTGGTGATTCGTCGCCTCGGGTACCCTCGGGCTGCGTGCCGATACTGAAAGCGTTAAAACGCCGCGCACTGGCCCTGCTTGGACTTCGCCGTATTGCCGCCGCCGGTGATCGACGGATTATTCTGGCACAGCAGATTCTTGCCGACGGTATTCCCGAAGATCTGTGTGGGCGCAGTGTTGTTTTGGTCCTGCAGATTGCCGGATACTGAGTTGCCGAATGCCGCGGTCGCAGCGGTATTGTTCTGCACCGTCAGATTCCCGCCGATAGAGTTGGCGGCGCACGACGGTCCGCCAATCTGAACCGCCGAACCATTGTTCTGAAAATCCAGATTGCCCTTCACCGAGGTGCCGCAAACCTGATTCTGGGCCGCGCTCGCCGGCAGATTCTGAACCTGCAGATTGCCCTGGATCTTTGTACCGGGTCCAATCGAGTACGTACCGCCCTGCTGCACCTGAACGTTACCTGTGATCGTTGTATTGCTGAGAACAAGGTTGCCGCCGGTGAGCTGTATATTGCCGTTGACCCCGCCACTCAGAAATTCGCAATTCTGGCCGCTGGAGAGCCTGATGTTCCCGTTGAAAGTCCCTGTGTAAGTGCCATTGCAGCCAGTGCTCGAACTCGGAATTGAGCTGACCGTTACCGGGTTGACATCTATCGCGGTGGTGTAAGTAACCGCGGCATAGGTGACCGAATCCATAGGCATGAATGTCACCGACAATTCCTCCTGGCTTCCCACCGGAAGAATGGTTCCGTCCGGAGGCGTATAGATGAATGTGCCAGGGATATTCGCTATGGCGTTCAGTTGTGCCGCGGAAAGAGGCGTCCCGTAATTGATGGCGGTCGGCCGGGGCCACGTAATCACCGGCGTCATCCTGGGCGTCGTCGCGGGAGCTACCTTGATCGTGAAGGTTTGAGTATTCTGACTGCCCACGCCGTTACTTGCGTTCAGGCTGAAGGTATAAGTTCCGTTGGTGGTCGGAGTTCCGGTCAGCACCCATTCTCCGGTACCGAGTCCGAGGGAATTGATCGTCTGCACCAGATTGACGCCGTTCGGTAATCCATTCCCGGGAGCCAGAGTAACCTGCGTTCCCTGCATGCCCAGCAGGGGCGTTTGAGGATATCCCGACACGCTCAATGCGAATGCGTTTGCCTCATTCACGCTGAAAGTGGCGGTCTGCACTTTCGGAAAACCGGACTGTTCGTCAACCACGAGGTCGAATTTCTGCGTGTTCACGGCCGTTCCGTTGCTGGACAAGCTCAGCAGAAGCGGGTACGCGCCGCCGGTGCCCGCTGCCGGAGTCCCGGTCAGCGTCAGACTCCCGATGCCCTGGTTAAAACCCAGGCCGGAAGGCAGGGTGCCGGTTACAGAGAGCACACCCGCGATATTGGACGTAGCGGTGAACGACTGCGCCGTTCCGACGGTAAATGTTGCGTGGTCCGGGCTGGTGATCACCGGCCCGTTGACCACTTCCAGCGTGTAGTTGGAACCGTCCGTTTTGCAAATGAAGGCCGGAGGAAGGCCCGGCGGCGACACGATGACGTGAAGACCCACGTTGCCCGCGCCCGCCGGAGGCGTGCCGCTCAGCGTCGCCGTGTTGTTTCCGTTGTCGGTGAACGTCAGCCAGGAAGGTAGCGTGGTGCAGACGTTTGAGATGGCTCCCAGCGTGGAGCCTTGCGCCGCAATCTGCGCCTGATTGGGGACACCGTTGTTGAACACCAGGGACGTGGGCAGAAGAAACGGCAGCGTCTCGGAACCGATATTGATCGTCAGTGTTTGTTGCGTCTGAAGAGAACCGCCGACCGTCGCGTTGATAAGTCCGGTAACAGAGCAGGACGACCCGGAGCAGTACGGCGCGTCCAGCGGAACCGTTCCGCTGAGCGTGGCGGTGCCGTTGCCATTATCCACCAGAGAAAAATCGAACGGCGGAAAATGGGGATCACCGGAGGTGATCGCAGGGGCGGGATTCCCTGTCGCCTGAATGGTAAACGATCCCGGCACACCTTTGGTGAAAGTTGCGGTGCTCGATGAAGTGAACTGCGGAGGAGCCGGATTCAGCGTAACGTTCAGTGTTTGGGGAACGGTACTGGGCCCGCTTGTGGCTGTAAGGGGAATCGAAGAAATTCCTGCCGCCACTGAAAGGGAACCGTCATAATTCAGCTGTGCCGTGCCCAGGATCGAGTTTGCGAGGCTGAAGTGGGCCGGCAAAGAGCCGTTAATCGCCGGCAGCGGCGATCCGGTGGCCGTGATCTGGAACGATCCAGCCACGCCCTGTGTGAAGAATGCGTTTGCGCTGCTCGTAAATGCGGCTGGAACGGACACTCCGAAACTGCTGTTGCCATTCGGGGACTTGAAAGGAACGATTTTCGTGAAATAGCTGGAGCATTGGTCTGGATTTGCAGGCGTCCCCGCGCTGGCCGGGCAGGTTACGTCTCCGGCTGACGGATTGATTTTCGACAGCGTGAAGGAAGAGCCTGTTCGGGATGCGTACCACCAGACTCCGGCGGGATCCACGATTTTGAGCGTCGGCGTGATGCTGTCGGTTCCGGCGGAGCAGCCCGAGGTACAGGTTTGCACGAACCAGCCTCCCCACGTCTTCGCCGACCACGTGTCCCCCGCGGGGTCCACGTACTGCAGCGTGTCGCTCACTGTGGTGGTTCCGGGGAAATAGAAACTCGGATCGGTCGCCGAGTTGTGCGCAGGAAGCGCCGCTGTGCTCGGAAAGTCGGCCAGGGTCGCAGCCGTAAAAGCCGCTGAAAGCTTGTACGTGGTATTGGCGTCGATGGGATCTACGCCCGACAGAGCGACCAGGAACGGTACGCCCGTGTAATAGCTGATCGTCGGTTCCTCCGCCTGAACTATATTGAGAAAGTCGTCGAGCGTGGAAAGCTCAGTGAGGGTCTGCTGGTTCTGAAATACTTCAAACACCGCCAGCACACCGATGAGGACGAAGACAGCGGCAACTCCCCCTGCCCCCGCAATGGCGAGGGCTCCGATCCCGCCGCCGCCTCCCAGGATCGCACTGCCGGCCGCTGTCAGGAAAATCGCCTGACCTACCGCGGGAACACCGAGAACTCCGGAGATGACACCGCCCGTTATCGCACCGACGGCCGCCCCGATGCCCGCGGCTTCTGCGATGCCGACTTCCGCGGCAAGCTGGACCGCCGTTCCATTGGGCGTGTCCGCCAGCAGTGCGCCATAAACCCTCTTCTGGGCGGCTGCGATGAAATACTCCGCGCTCGGCACCATCGGTGCGATATTGAAAATCTGTGCGAAGGGGTCGCTGGTGTTGCAAAAGTTGGAGCCGACGTAATTCAGACCGTAAGCTGCCGCGATATCGGGGTCGGGGGCCCAGTGGCACGGATCGGCTTGCCACGAGTTCCGGTCGGCAATCGCGACCTTCAGCATCGTAATCTCATCCTGCCAGAGCTGATACGCCATCCATTGAGAGATTGCCTGTTCGTGTGTACTGAGCGCCGGCTCCGGTGTCGAGCCGATCTTCAGCAGCCGGCCGAGCATATAACTGCGAATCTGATTGCGCAGATCGCTGCGGCCGTACTGATAAATGACTGAGGCATCGCTCGCGGGCAACCCATGGTCGGCGAGAAATTGCTGGACCGCCTCG
>DASZLO010000141.1:0-27342 GCA_035552315.1 Bryobacteraceae bacterium | reverse complement strand
ACGCCAGGGACCACTCTCTCCACCCTTCCAACGAGTTTTGGCGGGTCCACGCCCATCACGAGTTCGACGCAATGGTCGCTCGTGTATACATCGGACGATGGTACGTCGGATGCAAAGAATATCTATCTAGTGGACCAGGTGCCAACCTACGACGGGGACGGAAACGTAACGAATGATCTCTCAGACGTAAACGGGACCGGCGGGTCTGGGGCCTACGTTGTCGCTATTCTTCTCACCGGTGAAATGACCGATCTGGCACCGGCTTTTCCGCAAGCGTACAGCTTCATTAATGTCAGGACGATTAGCCCTACAGCTGGCTACTGCGTAAACTTTGAGTGTTCGGCGGTGGATACCTCTCTTGCGCCGACCACCGACGCTGGGACTCCGGCGGATGCCATCTTGGCCCAGACTAATTCTAGCGCCAACCACATCTGGGCTGCGGCAGACTTGCTCCAGCAGCCTTCAACGAGTGCAACGCCCGAGCCAGCAACGTTTCTGCTCGCGGGATCGATGCTCATTGCTATCGGCGCCTTTCGCAAGAAGTTCGTTTCCCGCAACTAGGTTTCGGCTCTTTACTCTAAAACTTCAGGAGGCTCGCGACGCATGTCGCGAGCCTCTTTTGCATTCACGAACTCAACTGACATACGGCGATAGAAATGGGTTAGGTCAGGCGTCGAAGAACCTCGCTACGAACCAGTGCCATAACAATCGTGACCACTCGGAAGTCAGGTTCAGGCGATAATTCCTTTATCGTATGTGGAAGAAAGTCATTAAATTTCCGTAGTTTTTCGGCAACGCTCTGCTTGACTTCCCACTCCGATCCGTTCGCGGCGAACGTCGCTGTTTCGTTACCGTAAGCAAAGTGAAGGGGCCTGGCAAGCGCCAACTTTACAGGAGTGTCGAGTTGTATCCCGGCGCTCCGGCGGTCGGCATCCCCCGGAAGTGAGAGTACCGGGCGGGCGATAGCTTCAGCATCTTTTTCAGCCATAAATTCGTCGAGCAACGTCTCGCTCCAGAGCTCGTCAATGTCCTTTTTCAGATCGGCAAGCCACATTCTTTGCTCTGCGACCGTCGCTATTACGGGTAACTCCATCCGCGCCGATTCTTTCGATTTCAGCTTCTTTTCCCGGAACCAGCCAAGAAAATTAATCCCGTTCAGGTTGCAGACGGTGACTGTCAAATGCAGGCACGGTTCATCCATCGGCGTGGCTATATGCCACCATCCCCGAGGGATGTTTAGCATCGCTCCCGGCTCCAGCACACCCTCCCATATCGGAGCCTCTTTGGGGATCGTCTTTTCCGAAGTGTCTACGACATCCGATCGGAATGGGTACAGCCGCGTCGGATTCCACACCTTCCAATGCTTGCGGCCATAGATCTGAAGTATCAGTACATCCTGCGTATCCCAGTGGACATTGAAGCCGTGATCTTCCCGCCAGCCCGCGTAGAGGTTTGTCTGAACGCGAACGTGAGTCAGTTGCTCCAGAAACACGCAAAATTCGCGCAGAGGAGGATAAAACTCATCACACGCGTTGAGGATCAGGGTTGCCCCGTTAGTAAGTTCGTTGACGAACCTGTTTGAATTTACCTGCCGCTCATTCATATACGACGCGGCAGGGATGGGCTTACCGTTCTTGAATAATACGAGCCGGTCGGGTGTGAACTGATGTTCTTCGAGTGCCCGATTCAGGGTTTCCCAGTTATACAATCCGCTGAATTTTTCGGCCGGGCCTGATATATGAAGAAATTTCTTGGTCCAATACTCTCTGAAGAACGTTTCCTCGGTGACGGGAAACAGGATGCGGCTCAGCATACATCTAGCTTACATGTCGCAGGGTACGAGATGAGAAGTCAGGAAATCTGAACACCAGTCGCCAAACCAATACTAACGGCCCGCGCGCGGGAAGATTTCCCGTTCAAAGAAATCATCCAAAGCTCCAACACTTCGCGCGTCCGAGAATAGTCCAGGATGGCCGGCGGCGACGCGCCGCACGATCTCTTCCCTGAAAGGTCGATTCTGCCCCAGCCGAGCGGCCAATTCGACATATTCCGCAATGTCGCGCGCCACAGTGTCCCCCAACCCCAGTTGAAGCAAAATCCCGGCCCCCTGGCGGCCACGCATAAATTCTCCGGCCACGGTTACAACTGGAACATTACAGGCAATCGCCTCGAAAACGGAACCCCCGCTGGACCACCCGATGGTATCGAGGAAAACATCGCCGAGAAGCTGCAGATTCCAATAATCGAGATGCCTCAATTCTGGCAAAACGACACAATGATCTTCAGCTCGCAGACCGACGGCTTCAAACGCTCTGCTAAGTCGCCTCAGAAAGTCCGATCTCACAGGCGCGTTCATGATCGTGAAGACAAACTGCGCGTCAGGCACACGCGAGGCGATCTGCGCGAATACCGCATCGTTCTGCGGCAGGAATTTGAATGCCTGTTGAGAACAGAGATAAACGCAGGCGTCTTCCCGTAATCCGAAATCGCGACGTGTCTTGCGCAGCAAAGGCGTCGGGATGATCGGCTTTTGATAGCAAACCCCGACTCCTGGAAGTCGCATCAGCTGTTCCGAATAATGTCGCTCGCCTCCTTCCGGCTCACTGAGTTCGGGCGTAAAAGCATAATCGATGGTCGGAAGCCCGGAGGTAATGGGTTGATCCCAGGCTTTGCATTGCAGTGGCGCCAAGCGCAGGGCGGCGATTTGCGTTATGTCGGACTCCATGCCTGCGTCGAGAAAAATCAGGGCGTGCAAGTTGAGGGATCGAATGGACCGGCATGTTTCTTCAAATGCCTGGGGTTGAGTTCGCGGGAAATGATGAAAGCCGGCGGACATGCTCCTTATTTCTTCGGTGACCTTATCCATTGTTGCGCCGGTATACCAGGCATATACAGCGAAGCGGTCGCGATTGTGTCCGCGCATCCACCCGAGAAAGTGGCGCATCCCGCTCAGGTCCCGGAAACGCTCGCCCACGTAACCGATCCTTAGTGGCTCCCGGCCCGATACGGGGGGCATCCTCAGCCTCTTGTTCCACTCCGGATAGCAGGCGGTCACGATACGGTGAACCAGGTTGCCATAGCGAACCTGAAGATTCCGATCATCTCTTCCCTGGTAGCCGAGCATGATGATGGAGAGATTTTGCAGCGCATCCAGGGCCGCGACGCGCTGCTCGGCGTCATCCAGGCGAATCTCCGTGCCTAGCCGGTCCAGTCCTGCTTCGAATCTCGCTCTGTATTCGTTCAGTTCTTGCAGGGAATCGTAGATGACGGGCAAAAGCAGTGCCTCTTTCATCTGAAAAAGCACGTCGTCGGGGAACGCAATTCTCGCCTGTCCGGCGCAGCCAATCGCTTGCTCTGTCCTGTTGCACTCCGCAAGGATATCGATGTAACGGGTCCACAACCGGGCAGACGCACCGCTTCTGGTTCCAGCGGCCAGAAGTGCTATAGCTTCGTCGTGCCTCCCCAGTTGTCTCAGTAAGGTGGCGGCTCCGAGGCGCGCCTGTTCGCTTGAATTGCCCGCACCCGTTTCCTGCAGCAGTTCCGCCAGTCGGTTTTCTTCCCCCGCGCGTGTCTCAAGTTCGGCCTGCTCTGCTTCAGCCAGGAAAATATCCGATAACGAGGAGGGATGCGGCTGCTTCATTTGGTGTCACGACGAGTTTGCAACTTTGGGCGGCTTTTGCTTGACGGCAATTCATCTTACCGTGGGTATTGCAGAGTTCCTGCGCTTTGTATTCTGGAATGGCCCATGTCGCGGTTCCAATTCATGCCGTCATGACTCCTTCCGTCAAACTGCCGGGCTGGTATTCCGACCCCCTCGGGATGGAATCATTGGTGGCGCGTGCAATCGATCGCGCCGTTCGATCCAACGCGCCTGCTTCAATTCAGATAGACCTTAAGGTGGCCCTCGCAGAATCGATCATGTTCCAGGGACGCATTCAGGAGTCGAGGCAGTTGTTTCTCAATATCCTGGAAACTTGCCCTGAACACGAATCTGCTCTTTGGTGCGAGGCCATCCTCAGCTTCCTCAACGAAGACCCCTGGCCTGGGCCTTGGAAAAAACTAGAATCCCGATGGGCACTTAACATTACGGGCCCCAGACCATGCCCGGCAGATCGGATTTGGGATGGTTCTCCTCTGAATGGCCGATCACTGACCTTTGCCGGCGAAGGGGGTCTGGGTGATCAGATTCAATTCATTCGCTTCGCCCCCCTGCTGAAAGCGGCTGGTGCCGGTTCGATAACGGTGTCGGTTCATCAGAGCCTGATTCCTCTGTTCTCCTCAGCCGCCGCCGCGGATCATCTAACACCCGCCGCGGTCGGCTATGAGCCACCTGGATTGGTTGTGCCGATGTTGAGTGCACCAAGTCTGCTGGGTACGGTTCTCGACACGCTGCCAGCCAGCGTACCTTATCTTTGGCTTCCGGACGCCGCTAACCTTGAGGCCGTCCAGCGATTGGGCCCTGATCGGAAGAAGACCTTTAATGTCGGCCTTTGCTGGGATTCAGATCAGCCCCATAAAATTCTTTCAGTCGACGCGTTTCGTCCACTCCTCGGCCTTTCAGGAGTTCGTCTTTTCGGTTTGGGCGAGCACAGTCGAATCGCGCAAAGCTGCGCGGCGCTTCCAATGGAGAACCTCGGGTCGAGGAGTGGCGATATCATAGCCACCGCTGCGGCGGTAGAAGCCCTCGACCTGGTGATTTCCATCGACACGATGGTCGCGCATCTTGCCGGGAGTCTCAACATGCCTGTTTGGACGCTTCTGGAAGCCCTTCCCGACTGGCGCTGGTCCTTTCGCGGAGAAACCACCCCCTGGTATCCCTCGATGCGACTGTTCCGGTGCGAGGGCAGAAATTGGGAAACTCTCATTCGCAGGCTCGCCCTGAAACTTGCCGAAGCCGCCCACGCTGGAACAAGTGACGGCGTCTGTCGGTGAGCATCTCTCCTCAGCGGTAAACCAGGCCGATACCGCAACGGGCTGACTTTCCGATGATCGTCCGGGTTCTTCCAGAGTGAGTCAATTCACGCCAAAGCCTGTGGACCTGGTGCTGGGGTGTATCGAGCGCTATGTCGTGGAAGCCAACAATGCCTCCCTCACGCACTAGAGGTCCATACATCTCATAATCGGTCCGCACTCCAGCGTCACTATGGTCTCCATCGATAAACAGGAAGTCTACGGATTCATTTCTGAGATGTTTCTTTGCAATCTCCAGCGTCGCCGGCAAATGGGAATCTCCGCTGATAAGGTGAATTTTCTGCCGCGGAAGACCCATCCGGCGGAAAAATGGCGACCGAAGTCTTGAGATCCGCGAGCCCTCTTGTCCTCCGCGCAAATCGATGCTGATGATTGTAGCCTCTGGATGAGCCACCCGCGACCACATCAGCAGGGTTCCGCCGCCGTTTGTACCAATCTCAATGATGCAGCGAGGCCGAAGCGCCCGGATTTCGTTCAGGGCCACGATGATCTCGTCCCAGATCTGCTCGGGCCCAAAGAAGCCGTCTGCATAGTTGAAAACACCTGCCGCCATTTCTTCCAGAGAATGGCTTTCCAGCGTAAGCCTGCGCAGCGCGGCTAGATTCCTCCATGCTGACAGGTGACTGACTATGCGGGCAGAAAGGGATCGCACACTTCATTCTATGCGGCGGTCCCTCAACTGCGGTCACTGAAATTTTAGTGAGTTTTTCCTGAAAACAAGCCACTTACCCTAACCTCGTCCATTAACCCATCATCATAGTGCACAATCAACAAGTGGACATGGTCCGGCCCGAAAATCGCGCAGAATCCGGACGTGACAAGTCCCACCGCATTCAATCCGCCCAAAACAGTATTTTTTCACGAAACGAACCCAGGAAATTATTGAAAACAAACAAACTCATCCCAAATCGAACCCGCCAAAAATCTGCAGAATCCGCCATTTTTACGTCAAAAACACCCCCAAACCAAACCATTTCGGCCCCAGACGAACCCGGGAAATCGACCTGAATGGCATCTCCTGATCCAAATCCGTCCGCCACAGGTTTCGCCGGTTACGTTTCCGCCCGCGTCAAACGCGCCACCAGTCAGCTCCATCTCTTCCCCCACGCGCTCTCCCTTGTCTGGGCCGCGGCCCACCGCTGGACTATCGGCTGGGCCGCCCTGCTTATCGCCAGCGGTTTCCTTCCCGTCGCCCTCGTCTACCTGACGCGGTCGCTCGTAAACGCCGTCCTCGCCGCCATGCGTCCTCATGGCGACATCCGGCCTGCCGCCATCGACGCCGTCCTCATGGCGCTGGTCCTCCTCTCCATGGAAGGCCTGCGCGCTCTCGAAGTCTGGGTCCGCACCGCGCAGGGCGAGCTCGTCCGCAATCACATCAGCCGCCTCGTGCAGGAGAAGTCTGCCGCCGCCGATCTGGCCTTCTACGAAAACGCCGAGTTCTTCGACCACCTGCACCGCGCCAAGAACGAGGCCGTTTCCGTCCCCCTCGCTCTGGTTGAGAACCTCGGCAGCCTCGCCCAGAACGGCGTCACTCTGATCGCCATGGCGGGCGTCTTGACGACCTTCGGGTTTTGGCTACCGGTGGCCCTCATAGCCAGCGCCCTTCCCGCCCTGTATGTGGTCCTCTACTACGCGGTCCGCCAATACAGATGGTCGGTTCTCATCACTCCCGATGAACGGCGCTCCTACTATTACGACTATGTGCTCAGCAGCCGCGAGTATGCGCCTGAACTGCGTCTGTTCGGCCTGGCCGCTTACTTCCGTTCCCGTTTCGATTCCCTTCGCAGCCGCCTTTTCGACGAACGCATGCACCTTGCCCAGTCCCAGGGGATGGCGGAGTTCGCGGCAGGCGCCGCCTCGCTGCTTATCATCGGCTTGTCCCTCCTTTGGATGGCCGCCAAGGCGGTGCACGGCCAGGCGACGCCGGGAGACATCGCCTTGTTCTACCAGGCTTTCCAGCAGGGCTCCGGCCTTACCCGCACGCTCCTCAACAACGTGGGCCAGATCTACCGCAACAGCCTTTACCTTGAAAGTCTGGTCGAGTTTCTCGAGCTGAAGCCGGTCGTCACAAGCCCTGAGCGCCCCCGGCCGCTGCCCATGCCGCTGGCGAAGGGGATCAGCTTCCGCAATGTGACGTTCAACTACCCCGGCATGGCCCGGCCATCTCTGCTGGACTTCAGTCTTGAAATACCCGCTGGGGCCATCGTTGCCATCGTCGGCGAAAACGGAGCAGGCAAGAGCACCCTGATCAAACTGCTCTGCCGCTTCTACGATCCCGAGCAGGGCAACGTTGAAATGGACGGCATCAATCTCCGCGATTTCGACGTCAACGACCTGCGCGGCCGGATTTCCGTCCTTTTCCAGGAACCCGCGCACTACAATGCGACAGTGGCAGAGAATATCGCGCTTGGGGAGCACCACCCCGGCCCGGAGCTGGCAGAGGCCGCCCACGCAGCCGGTGCCGACACCATCGTCCGGAAACTGCCTCTCGGCTTCGAGAACATGCTGGGCCGCTGGTTCGCCGACGGCGCCGAGCTCAGCGTCGGCGAATGGCAGCGCATCGCGCTCGCGCGAGCCTTCCTGCGCAATACACCTATCCTCGTTCTCGATGAACCCACCAGCGCGATGGATCCCTGGAACGAAGCCGACTGGCTCAGCCGTTTTCGTAAACTGGCCGAGGGCCGGACCACCCTCATCGTGACGCACCGCTTCAGCACCGCCCGCATCGCCGACCGCATCGCCGTTATGGTGGACGGCAGAGCCATTGAACAGGGAACCCACGAGGAACTCCTGGCCTTCGGCGGACGTTATGCCGAAGGCTGGGCCGCCCAAAACAAATGAAATGGACACGGAATGCGGTACTTTGGGCGCTCTTTTTCCTGATCTGCTTCGGCTTGGGCTATCCCACTCTCAACCGCTACGATCCGAGAAATACCGGCGGCCTGAGCGACACTTCCACTTACTACGAACTGGCCACGCAAGGCCCCGCGCACGCCGACCCGCAGCTGAAATACCGCCTCCTGATCCCGGAGCTGTCGCGCCCGATCGCGAATGCGGCAACCGGTCACATCGGGACATGGAACCCGGTTTTCTTCGGATTCCTCATCGTCAATTCCTTCTTCACCGCATCCACCGCTTTCCTTCTCGTCATCGTCGCGAGAAGGCTGGGCGCAAGCGAAGCCGTCGCCATCGTTGCCGCGGCTCTCTATCTGCTCAATTTCGAAACCGCTAACATCCGCCTCTCCGGTATGGTCGATTCAGCCGAAGGGTTCTGTCTGCTGGCCATGGTTTGGACCCTGCTGACGAAAAGAACCGCGCTGTTGGCGCTGTGGGCAATACTGGGAACGCTGTCGCGGGAAACCTTCGTCCCTCTCTGCATCGCTTTTACGATCGGATGGTTCCTGGCCGCGCCGCGTTTCCGGTGGGGCATCGCTCTGATACCGTCTCTTGCGGCTCTGCTGTCGATTGCGGTCCTCCAGTCCGCGGTATCCGGTCAGCTCATGCTGCCGTGGCAGTTTGCGGCGGCGCTCCATCCCGACGGTGGCCACCTCGCCGCTCTCTATCACAACGTAATCGACCAGAATCTTCTTTACTCCATCGTCTGGCTGGTGCCACTGGGACTCCCGCGCCTGAAGGCCCTTCCGCGATCATGGGTCGCTGCCTGTGCGGCCGCGGCGCTGGTCGATTTCGCTCTCGTCACGTGGCACAGTTCTGTTGCCGGAGCCGCCGCGCGGCCGCTGTTCAGCGTCGCCGGGCCGATCCTGAGCCTCTCAGCCGCCATGTATCTGAGTGGCGAAAAGGATCGCGCGTGACCCCGGAAGAAGAACTGCTCGTTCTTTGCGCCTCTCCCATGCGAAACGACATCCGGACGGCTCGCATCGCCCATCTGCGGCAACAGCCGCTGGACTGGAATCGACTGGACGACCTCGCCGGCTACCACCGCCTCGCAGCGCTGCTTCGGTGGGAACTCAAATCGCTCGATGCCGGGTTTCACGAAAATGCGAAGAACTCGCTTCTGCTGACCCGGGAGCTAGTTCGGGTCATCGAGCTTTTGGAAAGCGCAAGCATCCCCGCGCTGCCTTTCAAGGGTCCAACGCTTGCGCTCGCCGCCTACCATAACCTCGCCCTGCGCAGTTTCGGCGACCTCGACATTCTGGTTACGCGCGAAGACGTCTGGCGCGTTCGCGATCTTCTCCAAAGCGCCGGATATACCGCCAAGGTGCAGGTAAAGCCCGGCCTCGAATCGGCTTACCTCAACTCCTACGACGAGCTCGTAATGTATGGCCCGGACCACGCGCTGGTGGAAATTCACTGGGCTTTCGTGCCGCCGCATTTCTCGTTCGATCTCGATTTTCTGAATTGCTGGTCGCGCTGCGTTGAAATCTCTCTTGCCAACCGCACGCTGCCGTCTCTGCATCCGGAGGATCTGCTGCTGGTGCTCGCGGTGCATGGCTCCAAACACTGCTGGTCGCACCTCGGATTGGTTTGCGATGTGGCCTGGCTGGTAACCAGCCAGCCTCTGGACCTTAAGTCTGTGCTGCAGCGTTCACGCGCTCTCGGTGTCCACCGGATGGTGCTTCTCGCCCTGGCCCTTGCATCGAAGGTATTCGGCGTTCCGGTTCCGGCAGAACGCGACGAAGCGGTTTCTCCGCTCGTCGATCAGATCGTGGCGGCGCTGTTTGGGAAGCATCACGACGAGAGTTCTATCCGGGACAACGCGTCGCTTCATATGCGTATGCGGGAACGTCGTCGCGACCGCTGGCGCTATATGGCCCGGCTGGCCACCCGCCCTGGAATCGAAGACTGGGAAATGGTCAACCTGCCGCAGTCTCTCAACTTCCTCTATTCGATGCTCCGGTATCCGCGCCTGTTAACGAAATACGCTACGAAGTACGCCGCGAAGATCATCAGGTAAGGCTCGACATACATCCGATGACTGGTATGCCCCCAAAGCGCCGCGGTGCCGAGCGCAAAGCTCAAGACGAGGATGTAGAGAATTCCCAGTTCGCGCCATTTGCGCCGGGACAGCCACACCCCCGCCGCGGTCAATACCAGCAACGGGAAATAGGAAAGAAAATAAACCGCCTGAAACCACCCCGGCTTGGCCGGACTGAAGACCGGCGAGAAAGCGATCCATATTTTGTAAATCGCCCTCTTGAGCGTCAGCCCCGGATTCGCCAGAATGAATTCCATTCCTTTGTTCCAGTACCAGCGGGCCTGGCCGAGTCCCTGCGGATCGTTCAGCGCCTCAAGTTCGCGCTTGTCGGCGGCGGAGAGATTTCCATATTCGGCGTCGGATGCTTCGTCGATGCTCTTTTCCGGAAAGTAGTCGAAAGTCTGCGCGTGGTTGGCCGCCCACAGCGCCATGCCGCCATTCGAATAAAGAACTGGCGATCCAGTGATTCGCCAGGTTCTCGCCACCCATGGACCGAGCGTCAACGTTACCCCCAGCGCCACCCAGAGAACGCGACGTCTTCCGAAAAACCACATCCACCCCAGCGCGAGCGGCACAAAGAGGAGAAGGTTCGCCTTGGTGAGCACCGTCAGCCCCAGCACCGTGCCGGCGCTCAGCCAGAGCCGGCGCGAATTCGAGTGATTGCTGCGCACCAGCAGATAAATCGAAGCCGCCACTACCAGCGTGAGCGTAGCGGTCTCCTGCAGGACCGCGTCATGCCACACAAAGTAGGGATATACCGCGGCGCACGCGGCGGCGAGCCAACCCGCGAACTCGCCGAACAGCCGCCGTCCGGTCAGAAACGTCAGCCATACTGTCCCGGCGCCGGCGAGCGATCCGGCGATCATGATTGCCGGCATGGGATGTCCTGTCAGAATGCAGGCGGCGACAATCGTTGGATACACCGGCGGGAAATAGGCGCACAGCATGCCGGGAGACATGCAATAGCCGCCTCCGCCGGCTACAACTCTGGCCATGTCGTAATAAACCGTGTAAGCCCAGAAGTGCCCCGGAGCAATCAGGATCGTTCCAAGGCGCAGCGCAAACGCGAGGACGCACAGCCAAACGACACTTCGCGGTATGCGATTCAAGGAAATGGGCTCAGTCCCAAGAATATCCAGGGGTCACGGTAATGCGTAATAAGCCAGTGCGTAAGTTCAGGTGGTTTCTTTCGATTTCTTTTCTGCTTCTCTGCGTGGCAGCCGTATTTGCTTTCCGCGATCTGGGCCAGTGGCTGATGCTCGACGAACCGCTGCGCGCCTCGAAGGCGATTGTCATCATGGGCGGCGGGATCCCCTTCCGCGCCATGGAAGCGGCCGAACTCTACAAATCAAAGTGGGCCGGCGAGGTGTGGATTACCCAAGGCAAGGTCGACAGCGCGGACCTTGCCATGGCCCGCATCGGAATCACGCAGGGCTCCGAGGACAACACCAATCAGCTGATTCTGGAAAAACTGGGCGTCCCGCCCGGGGCCATACATCTGATCCCGGAACGGGTGCAGAACACGGTGGCCGAGGAAAAGGCCGTTGTCCGCTATTCCGGTTCATCTTTACAGGCCCCGCTGATTCTGGTGACGTCCAAATACCATGCGCGCCGCCTGCGCGTCATATGGGACAAGGCTATTGGCAAAGGCGTGCCGCTCATCGTTCGCTACGCTTCCGAAGAGCCCTACGACGCCTCCCGCTGGTGGAGTAATTCCGGCGATGCGCTCTCCACTTTCAAGGAATTGTTCGGAATCCTGAACGCGCAAGCCGGCTTCCCGATAGAACCCCGCGACCGGTAATCCGTCACGGGCCGCGTGATTGAATGGATAGAGATTACCTCGCGTGCCACCTGCACCTCGTCCAATTCACGAACCGGAGCCACGCGGGCGCGTCAGCGTTCTGCTCATCCCGTTCGCCATTGCGCTGGTCTACGGTATTTTCGCCCTGGGAATCGCAGTCGCACAGGAAAATATTGCGAACCGTCAGCGCCGCGACATCTTCACGTTTTCCATAGCTTTATTAGGTATTTTGGCGGTTTTCCTGTGGGGCCGGACGAAAAACGAACGCCCGGAGACTCCCCGGCGGGAGACCCGGATTATGACTTGGGTGGCCGCCTGCCTGCCCTGCTATGCGCTCCTCCAGATGATCCCGCTGCCAGTGGGGCTGGTCAATCTGCTGTCGCCCGCGCGCGGCGAACTGGTTCGCAGCCTGCAGCCGCTTTTCGGGTCCAGTGCGTTTGCGTCCCTGAGTATCGCTCCATCGAGTACTTATCCGCACGTTCTTCTGTTCGCCGCCTACTGTGTGATTTTCTTCGCCGTGCGCGAATTTTCACGGTCGGCGCGCAGCAAGGTGTGGGTTGTCGCCGCTCCTCTCGTGGTCGCCGGCGCGCTGGAGGCAGCTTTTGGATTTACGCAATTTCTGTTGCGCGGCGACAGGCAGCCGACCGGAACTTTCGGGCTGCGAAATCATCTCGCCGGATTTCTGGAGATGACGCTGCCCCTGCCAGCCATGTACGGGATCGCGGCCCTGCGGTCGGCGCGGCATGGGCGTAACGGGATGGGCGGGCTGCCCTGGGCCATCGGCGCTTTCGCGCTCACCGGACTGATGCTGGCCGGGGCGGTGACCACGCTGTCGCGGGGCGGTTTCGCCGGGATACTGGCGTCCGCTCTGGCGATTTTCGCGCTGGTTATCGGCCGCGGCATGCCGCCTCGGAAACGTCTTTTATTCGGCGCTCTGTTCTTCACGACGGCGATCTTCGCTCTGTTTTTTTTGACGCCGGAGACTTTGATCGAACGCCTGTCGCAACACTCGACCGAAGGGCGCGTCACGCTCTGGCGTGAGGGCATCGGTGTGATCCGCGAATTCCCGCTAGTGGGCTGCGGCCTCGGCGGCTTCGAATCCGCCTTCCAGAAATTCAAGGCATCGGAGGGCGTGTTCCTCGTCGACTATGTCCACAACGACTACCTGCAATATCTTGCCGAACTGGGAATCGCCGGATTTCTTCTGGCCGCCACTCTGATCGTAATCGTATCCAAGCGGAGCGTCGAGATGGCTCTCGATGCTTCCGAACTGCGCTGGATCGGCCTTGCGTGCGCCGGGTCGCTGACCGCGATCCTCGTCCACAGCGTGGTGGATTTCAATCTCTACGTCCCCGCCAACGCGGCAGTTCTCGCCTGGATCTGCGGCATGGTGGCCGGCTTGCGCCCCTCCTCTCCACGCATTGTGAGCCGGCGGCGGCCTGCCTTCGCCGAGGTCGCCGTAGCCGATGAGTAAGACATTTGGAAATGCCTGCTCGGCACTGCTCGGTGTCGCGATCCTGACCCGCGCGGCTGTCCCGTGGCTGCCTGCGGGTCCCTGGAGCCCCAGCGGCTACCAGTGCGGCTCGTATTATTTGTTCCTGCCGCTCGGCCGCACGCACAGTTGTACCGCCGAAGCCGCCTTCGGCGAAGAGGCTCGGGTCACGAACCGGCTTGAATTCTCGACTTTCCGGCGCGAAAGATTCACCGTGGACGAGCACGGTTATCGAAACGATTCCCTTAATGAGGCCGGCAAACCGCGCGTGATCCTGTTCGGATCTTCTTTCAGTCTGGGGCTGTCTCTAAGCGATGAGGACACGCTCAGCGCGCAATTGACCCGCCGCCTCGGCTACACGGTCTATAACGCCTCGGATGTGCTAAACCCCGTACTCTCCGCCGGGCCCCTTACCCGTGCCGCGAAGGCCATCAACATGGAGAAGGGCTGGGTGCTGCTCGAATTACTGGACCGGGCGCCGTACTACTGGGCGCAGACGTCGGCGCCCACTTTCCGGCAGCGCCTCAAACAGCAAGCGCGCGATACCCTGGCCCCGCTGCAAAGCGTCGAGAGGCGAATGCGGAATCCGTATGTAGTGACCCGGGTCTCGACGATGCTGAACAAGCACTTCGAAAACAACGTCGTGCTGCCCAATGCCTCCACCCCATTTGCGCCGGAGGAGGTGCTGACCAACAGCAGGCACATGCTGTTTTACATCGAGGATGAAAAGTTCTTTGAGAAACCGGCCGATCCCCGGCTGACCGTCAACGCGGTTGTCCGGCTGCGTGAGGATCTGGCACGGGAAGGACTGAAGCTGGCCGTAATGCTGATGCCCTCAGGCTATACGGTCTACTATCCGATGTTTCGGGAGGGGTCCGGCGCCGACGGTGGCGGCGTCTATATGGAGGTTCTGCGGGAGCAGTTGAACGGGGCCGGAGTTCACGTTTACAACTGCCTTCCCGTGTTGCGGGAGGAAGCCGCCCGGGAACTGGCCCAAAATCGCCTCATTTTCTGGCCCGACGACGCGCACTGGAATCCGCGCGGCGTCGCGGCGGTCGCTAACGCACTGACACCCTGGCTGCGCTCCCTGACCGATGCTGTTCAATAGCGAAGTCTTCCTCTTCCTGTTTCTGCCGGTGGCCTATTGGGTCTTCTGGCTGCTGCGCGCCAGGAAGCAACGCTATATCTGGCTGACCATCACCGGATATGCGTTCTATGCCGGCTGGAACTGGAAGTTCTGCTTCCTCATGCTCTTTTCCACGCTGGTGAGTTACACGGCCGGCCGGTTGTTTCTGATGCCGGGCTGGACCCCGCGGCAGCGCAAGTGGATTCTGGGCATTCCTGTAACGGTCGATCTGTTGCTGCTGGGCTTTTTTAAGTATGCCGATTTCACTCTGCAGAGCTTCTCTTCGCTGCTGAGTTTCACGGGACATCCGGTGCATGTTCCGCATCTGAACATCGTCCTGCCGATCGGAATCTCGTTTTACACGTTTCACACCATTTCCTATGTGGTGGACAGCTACCGCGGCAACATCACCCCCACTGCCGATTTGTGGGAGTTCGCCAGTTACGTCTCGCTGTTTTCGCAGCTGGTCGCCGGGCCGATCGTGCGCTTCCGCCAGATTGAAGGCGATCTCGAAAATCTGGGCACGGCGTCCCGCGGCGCGCTGGATTCCATCGGCTGGTCTTACTTCGTCATCGGCCTGTCGCAGAAATTACTGATTGCCGATTTGATTGCCGCCATCATCGATCCCGCGCTGGCGAATTTCTGGCCGCTCGGCACGGTGACGACCTGGGCGTGCATGCTCGGATATACCTATCAGCTCTACTTCGACTTCGCCGGTTACAGCAACATGGCGGTGGGGCTTGGCTATCTGTTCGGAATTCGCATTCCGCAGAATTTCAACACCCCGTACAAAGCCGACGGCATTGCGGACTTCTGGCGGCGCTGGCATATCTCGCTTTCCAGCTGCCTGCGCGATTACATCTATATTCCGCTGGGCGGAAGCCGCGACGGCACCGGAGCCACTTACCGGAACCTGATGTACACGATGCTGATCGGCGGGCTGTGGCATGGGGCCAACTGGACGTTTGTAGTCTGGGGCGCTTATCACGGAATCCTGCTCTGCCTGAACCGGATATTTGACGACCAGTGGCGCCGGATCTGGCGGCCCGCGAGACTAGCCATCACCTTTCTGCTGGTGGTGATCGGCTGGGTCTTCTTCCGTTCCCGGGACTTCCGGATGGCGGCGCATCTGCTCCGGAACATGTTCGCCTGGGTGCCCTCGGGAAATATCCTGGCATCCGAAACCCTTGCGGGATTGCTGCTGGTGGCCTTCGCCTTCGCGCACTTCGGACGCAATACATTCGAGATGAACCACAAATGGAGTTTCGGAATGACTTGTGTCTGGGTCTCGCTGTTCGGCGTTTGTCTGCTGCGCATCGTGACGTCGAACGGAAGTCCGTTCCTCTATTTTCAGTTTTGAGAAGGGCGAACGGAATTGTAGAGTAGGATGCATGGCCGGTCCTCTTCAGCTCCTGCGCGCAGTTTTCGGTAACCGTGTCCAGATGGTGGAAGAGCTGGGGGCGCAGATTCCGCGCATCGGAAGATCGCAGTTCGGACGCGTGGGCGTGATTCTGGTGAACTCCCCCGAACTGGTTCCGGAAGTGCTGATCGACCGGGTGGACGATTACCAGAAAGGCCCGGTCCTGCGCGTCATTACGCGGCCGCTTTTGGGCGACGGTCTGTTGACCAGCGAGGGCCAGCAGCACCGCGAGCGCCGGAGACTAGTGGCGCCCGCATTCGCGCACCAGCGGGTCTCGAAATACGCCGCGGTGATGAACGAATGTACGGAGCGTTCGCAGGGCGCATGGGGCGACGGGCAATCAATGGACATGGCGCAGGAAATGATGCGTCTGACCCTCGACATTGTGGGACGAACCCTGTTCGACGTCGAACTGATCGGAAAGGCCGATTCGCTGGGACGCGATATTACGCAGGCGCAGCGCGCCGCTGTGCTGCAGATGCGGCTGCCTTTCAAACTGCCGTTCCAGTGGAAATCCGAGGCCGCTCTGCGGCGTCTGAATGAAACGGTTTACGCCATGATCCGCGAGCGGCGGGCGAGTGGCGAGGATAAGGGCGATCTGCTTTCGATGCTGCTGCTGTCGAAGGACGAAGATACGGGCCAGCATCTCACCGATCAGCAAACGCGGGACGAGGCCATGACGCTTTTCCTCGCCGGGCACGAAACCACCGCGCAGGCCATGGCGTGGTCGTGGTATCTGCTGGCGCGCAATCCGCAATATTTCAAGAGGCTGCGCGAGGAAGGCGCGCCTTTTGCGCTACAGGTGATGAAGGAATCGATGCGGCTCTATCCGCCTGCGTTCATTCTGGCGCGCTCGGCGCTGCGCGACACCACAATCGATGGATTCCCGGTGAAGAAAGAGGAGCTTGTTTTTATTGCCCCGTGGCTGTTCCATCGCGACCCGCGTCTTTTCGAAGACCCGTTGCAATTCGATCCGGACCGTTTTCTGCCAGAGCGGGAAGCAAAGCTGCCGCGGTTTGCGTATATGCCGTTCGGGGGCGGCAGGCGGATTTGTATCGGAAACCAGTTCGCCCTGATGGAGGGGCAGATCATTCTGAATACCATCGCGCAGCACGTCGAGATGGAATTGCTCTCGCAGGAGCCAATCGAGGTGGAACCGTTCATTACGCTTCGTCCCAAAGGCGGGGTCGGGGTGAAAGTGCGCCGATTGAATTAAAGGCCAAGTTTTGTCTGTGTATTAGTATACTAGTACATAGGGGTGTTACATGAGAATCGCCGCTGTAGCCTTTTTCGTGCTGGTCTGGATGTTCCAGGGTTCGCGGAGCCGGGCGCAAATGCCGGACGCCCGGCCGGTCTTCGAAGTGGCATCGGTGAAGCGAAGCAGCGGCTGCGGTGTGCCAGGCGGCCCCGGGCGCGGACGGAGCAGTCCCGGCAGAGTCACTCTCGAATGCGCGCAGTTGAGGGATCTCATTCTTACCGCTTATGGCATTAACGCCGATGGCAAGACACAGAACTCGAAGGCATTTCTCATGCAGATCGAGGGATCTCCGGGCTGGGTGGATTCCGAGTTTTTCTCCATTGACGCAAAAGCGGAGGGCACCCCCCCCGGAACGGAGATGTACGGGCCCATGATGCAGGCGCTTTTCGAGGACCGGTTTCGACTCAAGGTACATCGAGTCACGAGGGAAGCTCCTGTTTATCTTCTTACCGTTACGAAAGGCGGCCCTAAGCTTCACGCGACGAAGTCAGGAAGCTGCGTGGCCGCCGACATCAACCATCCGTCGCCGCCAGTACCGCCTGGGCAGACAGCGCCCCGGATTTGCGGAAGTCAGAACTCAACGGCGAACGGAGTTCTCGACATGTACGGGGTCCGCATGGCGAACCTGTGCACCCAGCTGGCGATCCGGGTGGGCGTCAACGTGATCGACCGGACCGGGATTTCAGGAATGTACGACATTCATCTGGAGCTTTCCCGCTTCGACATGATGCCGCGATTCGCGGGCGGAGCCCCGGCCGCGCCCCCGGATCCGGCGCGACCGGCGGACCCCACCGGGCCAACCATTTTCACCGCTCTGCAGCAGCAACTTGGCCTGAAGCTCGAAACCGGCAAGGGTCCTGTCGATTATCTGGTTATCGACCAAATCGAAAAACCGGCGGACAATTAGCTCGTGGGCCTCATAATTTTATTGAAGTACATCTAAATTTTATTGACTTCAATAAAATTAAAGTGTATATTCATTTTATGAAGGAAGCGGAGCCCGCCTGGCTGGAGGCACTGGATGAGGAAGACATGCAATTCCTCAAGCGATTCATTCTCAGCTCAGGCTCTCTTAAGGCCCTTTGCGATGAATACGAGGTCTCTTACCCGACGCTGCGTTCCCGGCTGGATCGTCTTATCGCCAAAGTACAAGCGGCCGATGATCCCAGGGTCGTCGATGCGTTCCAGAGGAAGCTTCACATACTCGTAGCCGACGGAAAGTTATCGGCCGGGCTCGCGCGGGACCTGTGGAAAGCGCACAACGAAAGGACAAAATAATGACTGCAGAATGGTTCGATGCAATGCAATACGCGTGGGTACCCGGCACCGCTTATGCCGTCGCCGCGGCACTGATGGCTGTTGTCGTCGCTTACTTCGCGCCGAAAGGCCGCGCCCGCGAGCTCGTCGTGCGGGGATGGCTCACACTGTGGGCACTGGCCATAGCCCTCCTAATCGCCGGAGGCATCGCTCAACAATACGGCCAGCCCTGGGCCATCTGGTATGGTCTCGGATTGCCTGGATTGATCGGAACCATTGTGGTCGGCGGCAATACGTTCGTCATCCTGAAGACGTACCGGCAGGTAGAGCAGCGACGCCTTGCCGCGAAGGACTTGCTTTGACTATGGATCGTGAATCGCTCTAGTTCAGAGGGCAGCGGACGATCAGCGCCGTGATGTCGTCGGACTGCGGTGTGGCTCCGGCGAAGTCGCGCACCAGGCCCAGCAGGAAATCCAGCAGCGCATCCGGCTCGCGGTGGCGCTCGCGCGAAAGCACCTCCACCAGCCGGTCTTCCCCGAACTCTCCCGCCTCTTTGTTCTCGGCTTCGCTCAGGCCGTCACTGAACAGGAGCAGCGTATCGCCCGGCCGCAGGGTTATTTCTTCGTCCTCGTAGCTGCTTCCGGCGAATAATCCCAGCGGCGTGCCGCCCTTTTCGAGCCGGTGAACCGTGCCGTCACCGCACACCACAATCGGGGGATTGTGACCCGCATTGCAGCAGACAAATCTACCGTCGGGTGAAAGAATCCCGTAGAAACCGGTCGCATAGCGGGTTCTGATGGCCCGGCGGGACAGGACCTTGTTCACGCGCGCCATGGTCGCGGCGGGATCGAGGGCTTCTTCCGCCAGGGCACGAAATATGCCCTGAATCATGGCGGTCATCAGAGCGGCGGACGGGCCTTTTCCCGCGACGTCGCAGAGGACGAAGCCGATGCGCCCGTCCGGCAGTTCGAGGTAATCGAAGAAGTCACCGCCAATGGCGCGGCAGGGAATCATGGCGCCCACTGCCTCATAGGCCGGCCCGCGGCGCTGGCGGGGCGGCAACAGAGCCTGCTGCATCTCCGCCGCGATGCTCAACTCCTGCTGCATGCGGGCGTTGTCCAGGGCCTCGCGATAGAGTCGCGTATTCTCGATGGCGACGGAAGCTTCGTTCGCCAGGGCTTCGAGCGCCGTACTGGTCACGTGGGAGGCCAGCGAACCCCGGTCCCGGCTGTCCAGATAGAGCACGCCGATGCGGCGTTCCTCGTGCGGGATCGAATCGTTCTTTTCGGCGAAGCGAACCAAACGCAGGGGCACGCACAGAACATTGCGGATTCCCATTGCGATGGTTGCCCCGTGCGCCCCGGCGAGGCTGCCCTCCAGCATGTCGGTGACGATTTGAGGCTGGCCGAGGTAAAACACCTGCTCGGGAATGCGGTTGCTGGTCTGGAACATGGTGCCGGCCAGAGTCATGCGCCCGCGTCCGCGTCCCATCTTGAATTCCAGTTTGCCGTCCGGATTGGCCAGCATGATGAAGCCGCGTTCGGCGCCGCCCACGTCGATGGCCGAATCGAGAACCAGCGCCAGGATGTCGTCGAGAACACGGCTGGACCCCATGGCCCGCAGCCCTTCCAGCAGCAGCGAAACCTGGCGCAAATCGCCGACCGCGAGATCGGAAATTCGTTCGACGGCCCCCACCGAGCCTTGTTCAATGAAAAGAAGCTCCGTGCTGTTCACGCCGAAACGAATCTTGTCGAGCTGATTCAGCTTCCGTTCGGTGACCTTTTCGCCGTTGACGAAGGTGCCATAGGTGGAACCCAGATCGCGGAGGATGTAGTGGCCGTCGCTCTTGACGATCTCGGCGTGATCGCGCGAGATTTCCGGGCCGGCGAGCTGCAGATCGTTGCCCGTGCGCCGTCCTACGGTGAAAGCTTCCTTCTCGATTCGGACGACCCGCCGCCCCTGTGCATCGTTGAATTCGAGCCGTGTGCTTTCAGCCATAGGTCACCGGATCAGGTTGAATTGTACCCGGACTGAATGCTGCGTGTCCACGTTTGGGTGAGTTAAACTTAGCTGAATCATTCAGATGCCACTCGCCCAGGGAGATCGTCCCGGTCCGTATGAAATCTTTGCGCACCTCGGCAAAGGCGGCATGGGCGAGGTGTGGCGCGCGCGACTCCCGGCTGGGAGGGGACGTTGCAATCAAGAGCTCCGCGCAGCAGTTCAGTGACCGCTTCGAACGTGAAGCGCGTGCGATTGCAGCGCTGAATCATCCGAACATTTGCACGCTGTTCGATGTCGGGCCGAACTACCTGGTGATGGAGCTGAAGGCCCTACGCTGGCGGAGCGAATCGCGCAAGGCGCCATTCCCGTGGATGAAGCGCTGGGCATCGCCAGGCAAATCGCGGATGCACTCGAAGCCGCTCATGAGAATGGCATCGTCCATCGCGATCTGAAGCCAGCCAATATCAAGATCAGGCCGGATGGTTCGATCAAAGTTCTGGACTTCGGAATAGAGCCGCAATGGCGGGGCGACGTTAGGCAGTTAAGCTGGATCAATAGCGGAAGCCACAGGATGATGGCCGCCGACGTGGATTCAGCGCATGGCTTTCGCGCCGGTACGCCGCGCCGGCGGGCTGAGTTCCCTGCGGGAACGCGCCACGGCCGACATGAAAAGATCTCTCGCCGTTATGCCTGCCGAGGACAAAAACGAAGACCAGGTTTTCAACGTTATAGTGAGCTGGACGTCGGCCTTGAAGAAGCCCTGATACAGCGTTCGCCGGGGAAACGTAAAGGAATGTAACCCAAAGGGGGAAATTACCGCCCTACCTCATCGTGATCTCCCCTCGTCAGGCAGATCTGCGCCCTGTGGAATGCGCCGTTTCATGAGAACGCCAGGTTAATTCCGAGGGGTACAATTCTAAAAAGATGTGGATCGTCAGACTCGCCCTCAGCCGTCCTTATACCTTCGTCATCATGGCGATGCTGATCGTCCTGCTGGGCGGCGTGGCTATCGTCACGATGCCGGTCGATATCTTCCCGATCATCGATCTGCCTGTGCTCAGCGTGGTTTTCAACTACAGCGGCCTTGGCGCGGACGAAATGGCGAGCCGGGTGGTAACGGTGTTCGAACGCGGTATCACCTCTGCCGTCAATGACATAGAACATATCGAATCGCAGTCCTACAATGGTGTTGCCGTGATCCGGATTTACTTCCAGCCCGGCGCCCGTATCGAAGCTGCGCAGGCCCAGGTGGCGGCCAACGGACAAAGCACGCTGCGTGCGATGCCACCCGGAATTTTCCCGCCCAGCGTGCTCAAGTACGATGCGTCCAGCGTGCCCGTCCTGCAACTCGGCCTGGGCAGCAAGACGATGAGCGAGCAGGAGCTCTACGACTACGGATCCAACTTTATCCGGACGCAGCTCGCCACGATTCAGGGAACGACGATCCCGTCTCCGTATGGCGGCAAATACCGGCAGATTATGGTCGATCTCGATCCCGAAGCGATGTTCGCCAAGCGGGTTTCGGCGACCGATGTTTCGAACGCCGTCAACCTGCAGAGCCTGATTCTGCCGGCCGGAACCGCGAAATTCGGCGAGCGAGAGTATTTCATCAAGATGAACAGCAGCCCGCGAACCGTGGGCGAGATGAACATGCTGCCCGTCAAGATTTTCAACGGTGCGCCTGTCTATCTCCGCGATGTGGCGCAGGTTCGGGACGGGGCTTCCGTGCAAAACAGCATCGTGCGCGTGAACGGAACGCGCGGGGCGCTGATGGTAGTGATGCGCAACGGGCGCGCCTCCACGCTGACGATTGTGGACAGCGTCAAGAAGGCTTTGCCGGGCATTCTGGCCGGGATGCCGCCCGAGCTCGACGTGCGGCAGCTTGCCGATCAGTCGCTGTTCGTCGAGGCATCGATCGTCGGCGTTTTACGCGAAGCTGTAATCGCCGCTGGCCTGACGGGCCTGATGATCCTGCTTTTCCTGGGCAGCTGGCGCAGCACGCTGATCGTTTGTATCTCGATCCCGCTTTCCATTCTGACGTCTCTGATTGTGTTGAATCTGACCGGCCAGACCATCAACGTCATGACGCTGGGAGGGCTGGCGCTGGCGGTCGGAATCCTGGTGGACGACGCCACCGTCGAAATTGAGAATACGCACCGGAACATGGCCATGAAGAAGCCGCTGGTGCGCGCTGTCCTCGACGGCGCGCAGCAGATCGCCGCACCGGCCTTTGTTTCCACCCTCTGTATTTGCGTGGTGTTTGTGCCGGTCCTTCTGCTGACGGGCGCCGCCAAGTTTCTCTTTACTCCGCTGGCGCTGGCCGTGGTGTACGCGATGCTGGCGTCCTATCTGCTCTCCCGGACGCTGATTCCCAACATGGTGCATTACATGCTTCGGCCCGAAATGAAGCTCTACATTCTGGGAGAAGAAGGGGAGGCTGCCGGTGGCCATGGTGTTATCTGGAAGGTGCACCATCTCTTCAATCATCAGTTCGATCGCCTGAAGGCCTTCTATACCTCGCTGCTCGATTGGGCTTTGGACCATCGCAAGGCGGTTTTGGCGGGCTTTCTGCTGTTCACCGCCGGATCGATGAGCCTCATTAAATTAATCGGAAGCGACTTCTTTCCGACCGTGGATTCAGGCCAGGTGAGGCTGCATGCGCGGGCGCCCGCCGGAACGCGCATCGAACAGACAGAAGTGGTCTTCGGCCGGGTGGAGGATGAGATCCGCGAGGTGATTCCAGCCGGACTGATCGATACCATCATCGACAACATCGGGATTCCGAACGGCGGGTTCAATCTCGCGTTCGGGGACAATCCGACGCTGGGTCCGGGAGACGGCGACATTCTGATCTCGCTGAAAAACGACAAGACGCGTCTTTCGACCGATGAATATACCCGGCAGATCCGCAAGCGCCTGAACGAGAAATTCCCCGATTGCGTGTTTTACTTCGAGTCGGCGAACATCACCAATCAGATTTTGAATTTCGGCTTGCCGTCGCCCATCGATCTGCAGGTCGTGGGCAGGAATGCCGATGTGAATTACAAAATCGCGCAGGAGCTGCAACAACGGATCGCGCGCATCCCGGGGGCGGCGGATGTTCATATCCACCAGATCATGAATTACCCCGAGATCCGGCTCAACGTCGACCGGATGAAGGCGGGCGAGGTGGGGCTGACGCAGCGCGATGTTTCAAACAGCCTGCTGATCTCGCTGAGCGGCAGCGGCCAGACCGCGCCCAACCAGTGGCTGAACTGGCAAAACGGCGTCAGCTATCAGATTGGTGTGCAAACTCCGCAGCCGCTGGTGAATTCGATGGACGCTCTGATGAATACGCCGATCGCGCCGCTGGGCGGGAGCCTGCTGGGACGCATGGAATCGAGCGGAGACATGGCGGCGGGACCGAAACAATCGTCTCTGGCTTACGGAAATCCCGGCGCGGCGGGCGACCAGACGACGCAGCATTTGTCGAATCTGATTGCTTCGACCGAGCGTTCGTACGGGCCGCAGATCGTCAACCATTACAACGTGCAGCCGGTGTTCGATGTCTACGCCAACGTGGATGGACAGGACCTTGGCAGGGTTGGGGCGGCGGTCGAAAAGATCAAAGCCGACGCGGAGAAGAGTTTGCCGCGGGGCACGACTCTCGACCTGCGCGGCCAGATTTCCACCATGGAAACATCGTTCTACCGGCTTGGGATCGGGCTGGTCTTCGCCATCATTCTGGTTTACTTCCTGATGGCCCTGAACTTTCAGTCGTGGCTGGATCCGTTCATCATTCTGATGGCGCTGCCCGGCGCATTATCCGGTATTCTCTGGATGCTCTTCGTGACGCAGACGACGTTCAGCGTGCCTTCCCTGATGGGCTCCATCATGTGCATCGGGGTGGCCACGGCGAACAGTATTCTGCTGGTGGTGTTCGCCAACGATCAGCGGCTGGAAGGCATGGACCAGAGAGCGGCGGCGCTGGCCGCCGGCCACACGCGCATCCGCCCGGTGCTGATGACCGCCGCGGCGATGATCATCGGGATGCTCCCGATGGCCTTGGGACTGGGAGAAGGCGGCGAACAGAACGCGCCTCTGGGCCGGGCTGTTATCGGAGGCCTTCTGCTGGCCACGGTCACCACGCTTTTCATCGTGCCGATCGTCTACAGCCTGCTGCGCCACAAGGTACCGGTCGATTTCGACCGCAAGCTGGAAGAAGAAGAGCGCGAAGACATCAGTGCTTATTTGGCCTGAGGATTTACAATTCATGAGAGCGGAACATCAGGATGGTTGAACCGGGACGCGAAGGCCAAAACTCAGGGGGCGATGTCGAGGCGCAGCTGCGCGCGGAGATCAATGAACTCCGGCGAAAGCTCGAGCAGCAGCATCCGCAGGCTGCTCACGGAAGTAAACGACCCTCGGCAGGAGTGCTGTGGGGTCTGGCTTTTGCAGCCGTAGCCATTGTGCTGGTGGCGTTCTTCGCCGGCTATCTGCCGCAGTCGGAGCGCCAGACCGCGCTTGCCAAAGAAGCCAAAGACGACAGCGCGGCGCTTCCGCTGGTGAACATCGTTCCGGTGGAGCGCTCTTCGGCGAAGAGCAATCTGGTGCTATCGGGCGACATTCAGGCAGTCACGGAAGCCCCGGTGCTGGCGCGCGCCAGCGGCTATATCGCTACGCGCAGCGCGGATATCGGGGATCACGTAAAGCAAGGTCAATTGCTCGCTGAGATCACGGCTCCGGAGCTTGGCCAGCAGGTCAGCCAGGCAAAGGCCAGCCGGGATCAGGCATCGTCCGCGCTGGAGCAGGCGATGTCCACGCTGGAAGGCGGCAAGAAGAACGCCGAGATGGCGCGGGTGACGGCGGAGCGGTGGAACAGTCTGGTGAAAAAGGGCGCCGTTGCCAGGCAGGACGCCGAGACGTATCAGTCGCAGTCCGACTACCTGCGGGCCAATGTGCAGTCCCTCGAAAAGGCCATCAACGCCGCCAGAAGCAATATGGCGGCCGCCGATGCCAATCTGGCGCGGCTGTCGGAGATGCAGGGTTATCTCAAGGTGCGTGCTCCTTTCGACGGGGTGATCACGCTGCGCAATATCGATACCGGCGCGCTGGTGACGGAGGGGCAGACGCTTCTCTTCCGAATCGCCCAGACGGACCGGCTGCGGATTTTTGTGAATGTCCCGCAGAGCGATGCCGCCGCGGTGCACGTCGGGCAGGAGGCGGGCGTGAAGATTGCGAGCCTGCCTTCGCAGGTTTTCAAGGGCACGGTGACGCGCACGGCCAATGCTCTCGATCCGGCGACCCGGACGCTTCTCGCCGAAGTGCAGGTTTCCAACGGCCCCGGGCTGTTGCTGCCGGGAATGTACGGGCAGGTTAATTTCACCACGCCGCGCGCCGAACCGCCGCTGATCATTCGCGGAGACACGCTGGTGGTGCGGGCGGATGGCCCGCAGGTGGCTGTGGTCGGGGACGGCAATATCGTTCACTATCAGCGTGTGGAGCTGGGCCGGGATTACGGCGACCGCGTCGAAGTCACCGGAGGCCTGGAGGCCGGGCAGAATCTGGTAATTAATCCAGGCGACGCGGTTCGGGATAACGCCAAAGTGAAACCGGTGCTGCTGGCCAGGAACGCGCGCTAAAGTCTCCGTCTTTGCCGGACCGGGCGCACGTCATTGCCTGCACGTAGTAACGTAATGGACAGGTCCCCGTCGAATCTTTATAGAGCCACTCGGCTTCGAAAGGTTTTCCCATGCGCTTGAGAGTGTTCTTTGCCACGTTGTTCCTGTCGGCTTTTGCGTTCGGCCAGACACTGCCGAAAGGCGTCGTGCAGAAGGCGAGCATCGGCGGCTTTTCGGAATACGACTATCCGAATGGCCTGCGCGTGGTGCTGATTCCGGATTCCTCCAGTCCGAAGCTGACCGTCAATGTGGTCTATCTGGTGGGATCGCGACACGAAGGCTACGGCGAGAGCGGCATGGCGCATCTGCTCGAACACCTGAACTTCATCCTGTCGACCAACGGCAGGAGCATCAAGAACGAACTGACAGACCGCGGGGCGCAGTGGAACGGGACCACCTACTATGACCGCACCAATTACTTCGAGACCGTGACGGCCAGCGACGACAATCTCAAGTGGGCGCTGGGACTGGAAGCGGAACGCATGGTGAAGATGCGGATCGAAAAGCAGTTGCTCGATACCGAGATGACGGTGGTCCGCAACGAATTTGAGCGCGGCGAAAACAGCCCGGAGCGGATTCTCGATGAGCGGGTTAAATCGACAGCCTATCTGTGGCACAACTATGGCAAGTCCACCATTGGTTCGCTGGCCGATATTGAAAAGGTTCCGATCGACAAGCTGGCGGCTTTTTATCACAAGTACTATCAGCCGGACAATGCGGTGGTCGTGATTGCGGGCCAGTTCGATACGCCCAAAGCCCTGAATTACGCGGAACAGACCCTCGGCGCCATTCCGCGCCCCACGCGCAAACTCGACCAGCCCTATACGGTGGAACCGGTGCAGGACGGGGAACGCTATGTCGAACTGCGAAGGATCGGCAACAACCAGGCGATCGTGGTAGCCTGGCACGGTCCGGCCTTTGCGCATCCCGATTCGGCGGCGCTGGAAGTTCTGAGCGGAATCATGGCCACCGGCGGCGGGCGCGGCGGGGCGGGTACTGGCCGTCTGTACAAGGCTCTGATCGATAACAAGAAGGCTCTTTCCGTCAGCATGGGGAACGAGGAGTTCCACGATCCGGGCCTGATTGAGGCCTCCGCGTCATTGAGCAAAGACCAGTCACTCGACGACGCACGCAAGACGATCGAGAGCACGGTCGCCTCGATTACGAGTGAACCGCCGACCGAAGCCGAGGTGGAACGGGTCAAATCGAGAATTCTGCAAGGGATGGATCAGAGCATGCGAAGCTCGCAGGCCGTGGCCATGGAATTGACGGATTCGATCGCAAGCGGCGACTGGGGCCTTCTGTTCCTCAACTACGACGAGATTAAAGCCGTCAAACCGGAAGATGTGGTCCGGGTGGCAAAAACGTACATCAAGGATTCCAACCGGACCGTGGGCGAATTTATACCGACCGACGCGCC
>DASZLO010000140.1:0-33480 GCA_035552315.1 Bryobacteraceae bacterium | reverse complement strand
GCTGTCGCGCCCGACGAGACTCTGCTGCCGCGCCTCGCGAAACTGTTTCAGAAGCTCTGCGAAGACGGCGTGATTACCTCGGTTGCCCGCAGCGTTTATGAGCCGGAGGCCCGCGTCTTCGGCGGGGCCGCGGCCATGGATGCGGTCCACGACTATTTCGACGCCGATAGCCGGGGCTGGATTTTATCGAATCAGGCTCCCGCTGCCGGCCATCGAGTAGCCGCGGAACAGATGTGCACAGCCGTGATCGACGATCTTTTCCATTCCGTCCTCGGCTGCGCGAGCGAAGTGTGGGATGCCTGGAACAATCTGTGCCATCTCACGCGCGAGGCCAAAGTCGCGGCAGCGAAATTGACCGGCGCGGTTCCGGCGAGCGCGGATGAAGCCGGCTGCGTCACCGGCGAGGATCCGAATGTCAGCGCGGTTTTACAGCACTACGCCAAAGCAAACCAGGCGTTCGCCGGATCGATCCACGAGGTCCGTGATCGCGGATTACTGGAAGTGGGAATGCGCTCCCTGCTGGCGACTATGGCGATGTTCCACTGCAACCGATTCGGGCTGGATGGCGCAAAGCAGTTCGCCATGGCGGAGCGAGCCGCGAAAGCCTCCCATCCCCACGCCGGGCTCATGCCAACGGCGCGCCCACCGCGGTCGGCCAGGTTCGGGAGCCATCGCGCGCCAGCCAGCCGTAGCGTGGGAAGTAGGCTCTTGGATTGAAATATGCGACAACCGCCACATCGCGCGGGTTTCGTTGCAGCGCGATATAGCTGTGGATGCCCTCTTCCTCGGACAACGGTGCATCCGCCATGGCCCGAACACAGGCTTTGTAGGACTCGACCGGCGTGCCCAGCGCGCGCAGCAACCGGCATGTGCGCCGCTCGGCTGCCAGATCGCTCCGCACTCCGGGAAACAGAGGAATGGAGAGCGCGGTGCGGGAGGGGCGGTCATCTCCGGGCTCGTTGAACTGGTAGGTAAGGAAGACGGGTCTGCTGTTTTCAGGTACACGAGGTTTGGCGAGAAAATCCCACATCATTTTTACGTCGCCGGGTTCGGCTGTGGTGGAGACAGAGTAGAGACGTGTGATGTGGTCCATGTCCGCCTGCATCGGTCGCAGGTAGAGCTTCAGGCGAGTGACAGGCGTGAGGTCGAGTGCAAAGAGTTCGATGCGGTCCGACGGTCCAAGCACCTTTCGCAGCTCTTCCCATGGCCTGCTGTATCCAAGGCGGCGGAAGGCCTCATCGACGCATTCGGCGGCACGTGAAGGACCCTTCGCCATGGCATTGAAATACATCTTGAACGCGGGTTCATCGTCGAGTTCGACCGCATGGCCGAGGCACAAAAACATATCCGGATCTTCCGGGACGAAAATGTCTTCCACCTTCAACGCCTGGTCGATCGACGCACCCCATCGGCGCTCGAGGACGCGGGTCATCCGGCATCCTGCATCCCAATACGTCTGCGGGGAAGCTGGATCGCCCTGCGGTTCGAAAAGAACGCGCAGGCGCGGCTCGGCCCTGCCGCAGAACACCACGGAAAATTCGGTGGGAGTGCTGTCATCTGTCAGGCCGGACCAGCGCGGCTCCGCATCGAACGGCCGAAGGCCGGATTCGCGCCACATCTCGCGGAAGAGGCTCAGCACCTTCGAGGAGCGATCCGCCCGTCCGATCGCGCCACACAAAGCCGTGAGCTTTTCCTCCGGATTTTTAAAAATTCTTTGCTGTTTTGCGCCGGTTGCCATAAGCGTTATTCCCGTTCACTATAACCTGCGCCGCGGAAAAAATTATGTGCGAAATCGGCCTGCTCGCGGGAGTCAAATCCGATGAGCTTGATGATCCAGCCTTTGTCTCTCGCACCAGTGCTCTTTCGCATTGCGTCCTGGCCCATCGGCGCCGTGGAAAACCTGCGTTCCGCCGCGTTCAGTACGCAAGTGGACTGCGCGTTGATGCGGGAGGACAGAATCCTCGCACGTGCCGAAGAACTTTCCGCGTTGCTTCATGCGCAGGTACCCCGAATGCAAACCGGGGAGCGCCGCATCGCTCTCCGCGTTCGGCGAGCTTTGCATCGAAGCGCGGAGCCGGCGGCCGCAAGTGATATCGAGGCGCTTGCGAGTCATCCCGCGATTGGGCAGTCCCTCGTTGAGGACGATGCCGAGCGCCGGTGCCTGCAGAAACAGTTCGGGTGCCTCAACTTCGAATACGCCGCCGCGCTCGATGCCGAATTGGAAGAACTGCGCGGCATCGCCGGTGACATGGCGTTCCGGCGCGCCGTTGCCGTGGCGAGCCTGAGTACTTCCGATGCTCTGGAAGAACTGCTGAGCAATCGCACAAAGGCGGAAACCTGGCGGCTTCGAGCGACTCTGCTGAATTACGCGATGCGCGCTGCCGGACGCGCGACGCCGAATGGGCTGTGGTCGGGAGTTGCGTTGGAATCGTCCCACCATGGCCACGGCGCTATTTCTTTCCGGGATACACCTCGGACGGTCTTCGTTAAACCGGATCTCAACGCGTATTTCGAATTGTTCGATCTGGCTGCCTCGCCGCAACACTATCGGAGGGCCGTCCGACTCAGATGGAACCCCACAACGACGGAGCTTGACAATGGCGATTACGCCTGCGCGCACCGTAACGGCGGCGGGGCCTGGGTGTTTTCGCGGACGGCCAATGACGGCCATATCGCGCGACTGCGGGAAGTCTTCGAGTCGTCGGAACGTGCGGAGTTTGAAGAACTCCGTGCAAGGTCGGGCCTGGAAGATGGTGCATTGGATGATCTCTACCTTTCGGGCCTGCTCTGTCCGGCGTGCGACGAGGGCGGAGTTTACGAGGATGCCTGGTCTGCTTTAGACGCTCTGGTGGACTGCCTTTCAGCCGCGGAGCGACCGTTCTGGCGGACGGCAATTTGCGAATCGCGCGGGATTTGTGGGGTGCTGGCGGAGGCCGCTCCGAATTCGGATGTCGGGCAGCTACGACGCGGTCTTTCTGACGCTCGCGGTGTTATCAACACATTGCGGGCGCGCTATGGCGCGGCTCCGCTGCCATCCGGCTGCAGCGTGCTGGTGTTCGACCAGACCGCGCCGTTCGAGATCGGAATTTCAGACGATGTGCGCCATCAGATCTCGTGCTCGCTGCGGCGTTACTGGAACTTCGATCGCGGTGGCGTGGGAGAACTGCTCGCCCGCAACGCGCGAATGTCCCTTGCGCGGAATACGGACGCGGACATCGCGCTGATATTGGCGGGCGTGCCCATCGAGAGACCCGGCGCCGCTCCGGCTAAACCGGCAGCGCCGGAGATCCAGACAACGTCCGGTTCCTGGGAAGAAACCGCGAACAGCATCGATGATCCGGGTCTGGCCGAACGCTTCCAGAGCCTGATGGAAGGGTGGACGACGGACCTGGAGGGTTCCTGGCGAAAACCGATCCATCACGTCGCGATCTCAAACCCCTGTGAAGGTTCTCCGATGCCGCCGGGTTCGGCACTGTTGGTGCCCGCGTTCACTCCACGAAGTCTCGCGTTGCGCGTCGGCAGTGTCGCGCCCGATTGGGCCGCGTTCTACGGCCGTTTCCACCACCTCTTTGCTGCACGGGGAGACTTGCGGTTCCGGGATTGGCTCTCGCAATCAAAGACCATTGCGGAAGCTGAAGGAGTCGATCTGGCCGATGTAGCGATCAGAGGTGAGCACGACCACAACGCCGCCTTGCGGCCGCGGCTTGGGAGCCGGATACTGGATGCCTTCTCGGAGCGGTTGACGGATCTCACGGCGGAGTTCGACGCCGCGCAAGGTGTCCGACTGCGTGATCACGAAGGCAGGCGGGTTTTCCCCGTCCTCCAATCCGCGGTCGAGACATCGAATGCAGACCCATGGGGCCGGTGGTTTGCGGAAGTGGAAGGCAACACTGGCCGGACGAGTCTGCTCGCTCCCGCCCCGCCGCTCGCGCGCGAATTGGGCGAGTGGAAACACTGCCCCCGACTGGCGCTGGATGCAACAACTCTGGATCCAACAACTCTGGATCCAACAACGGTGATCGGGCCGGAGCGCTGGTGGTGCCCGCGGGAAACGACAGAACAATTGCGCCGCACTGAAGGCTTCGATCGATATCTCGTATGGCGAAGATGGGTCCGCCACGCAGGCGTACCCGCGCGAGTCTACACCCGCCACGGAACAACCGGAACGGAGACGCTCCTTCTCTCGGACAGCGTGCTTGCGATCGAAGTGCTCGGCCGCGCTCTGTTGCAAACGGATTCTCCACTCCGGCTTCAGGAGATGTTCTTCGGCGAGTCGGGGCTCTGGCTCGAAGACCGGAACGGCCGGAAGTACCTGGCCGAGATGGCCATCGCATGGCGCGCCGATGGTGAGTTTTGGAGGTCCTGATGCGTGACGCGGCGCTTCTGATCCGGAATTTGCGGAAATCCTTTCGCGGTACGGTTGCGGTCGACAACCTTGACCTCGTGGTCCGGCAGGGCGAGTGCTTTGGCCTGCTTGGTCCAAACGGCGCCGGGAAAACCACGACGATCGAAATTTGTGAAGGCCTGACAGAAGCGGATTCGGGAACCGTCGAAGTGCTTGGTCTGGACTGGCATCGCGACGGAAGGGAATTGAGGCAGAGGCTGGGCATCCAGCTCCAGGAAACATGTCTTGCCGGCAAGCTGACCGTGGCCGAGACTTTGCGCCTGTTCCGCAGCTTCTACCGCCAGGGGCCGTCCGTCGATCAACTGATCGATCTCGTGCAACTCGGAGAGAAGCGGTTCACGCGCGTGGAAGGGCTCTCGGGCGGCCAGAAGCAGCGGCTGGCCATCGGCTGCGCGCTGGCGGGAGATCCCGAGCTCCTGTTCCTTGACGAGCCCACCACGGGGCTCGATCCTCAGGCCCGCCTTCAACTCTGGAGCCTAATTGGACGCTTCAAGGAGGACGGTCGCACCATCGTTCTCACTACGCATTACATGGAAGAAGCGGAGCGGCTCTGCGACCGCGTTGCCATCATGGATCGCGGCAAGGTGATTGCTGCCGGATCGCCTCGCGAACTGATCGGCTCGATCGGCGATGGGCATGTTCTCGAGTACTCTTCCTCGGCGTCGCCCGCAACGCTGCGCGTGCAGGTGCGCGATCTCCATCTTGCCGTGCCGGCTATTCTTCAGGATCTCGACCGGCAAAGCGACCGCCTCACCGGGCTGCGAATGCGTTCCACCACTCTCGAAGACGTGTTCATCACTCTCACCGGACGGAGTCTGCGCGATGAATAGATCATTTGCCGGCTCTGCCCTCGCGCAATTGATCGCGACCCGCGTTCTCGAGTTCGTGCGCGAACCGGAAGCGCTCTTCTGGGGATTTGCATTCCCGATTTTGCTGGCAGCGGGATTGGGCCTGGCATTCCAGAGCTCCGGCCCTCAGGCCCTCAAGGTCGGGGCCACTGACGCGAGAGTCGCTGACCAGCTCCGGCAGGAAAAGTCGTTGGACGTTGAATCTATGCCGGTGGGTGTTGCCGAAACCGCGCTTCACGCCGGAAAAGTCGCACTGATGGTGAGCTCGGATGCGCGGGGGCTCGTTGTCTACCGGTACGACGACACCAATCCCGAGGGAAGACTTGCCCGTCTGCTTGCCGGCAGCGCCATTCAGTCCGCCGGCGCCCGTGAAACGCGCATCACCTCGACGGACGATATTCTGCGCGACCCAGGCTCCCGGTACATCGATTTCCTGGTTCCGGGCTTACTTGGAATGACGCTGATGGGAACGTCGCTTTGGGGTATGGGATTCGCCATCGTCGATGCACGCAAGCGGAAACTCCTGAAGCGGCTGGTCGCGACGCCGATGCCGCGCGCCTTCTATCTGCTGTCGTTCGCCCTCTCCCATTTCGTGATCGTGGCCGCCGAGGTTGCCATACTTGTCGGCTTCGGCAGCCTGGTCTTCCATGTGCCCGTCCGCGGCGCCATTCTCGATCTGGCGCTCACATGTATCGCCGGCAATCTGTGTTTCAGCGCGATCGGCCTGCTGATCGCCTCCCGAACGCAAACCGTTGAGGGCGCATCGGGCCTGACGAACCTCGTGATGGTGCCAATGTGGGTCTGCTCGGGCGTGTTCTTCTCAGCGCAGCGCTTTCCGGACCTGCTTCAACCGATCCTGCGCAGGTTGCCGCTCACGGCTCTGATCGACGCGCTTCGTATGAACATGCTCGAAGGCGCCGGGCTGAGGCAACTGATGCCGGAGCTTATGTTGCTGACGTCCTGTTTCGCTGTCTGTTTCGGCGTGGCGCTCCGGACCTTCAAGTGGAGGTAGCAGATTGTGGACGGCGGTCCGCCATGTTTTCACAGGCGCCGGCACCCCGAGATCGAATTGGTCTAAAAGAGAACCCGTTCAGGCACCGCCATCCTGGCGGGCGAGCTCAGGACAAAATTGATGCCGAAAATTGTCAGCGCGATGAGCAAGATCGATCTGGACGAGTGCGAGTTTCAGCGGTCACCACGTCTCGTCTGATGGGCGAGCAGGCACGTCGCCTTCCCCTTTCGCGCGGGCGCCTGTGACAAACACGAGCCGACCCGCTTTCGTCGGCTCAACGGATTTTACGGCATCGCTTCGTGCATCAGAAAATTCGATTAATGGTACTGCTTAATACACGGTGCCGCCAACCTTTGGCAGCATAGCGTGATACCTGTTCGAACATAATTTGTGGTTTGCGCTCGGGAGATGGTGCTGAACATACCCTCAGGTTGGTATAGTTCTTCTTATAAATCACAGACGCAGGTTCAAGCGGTAGCGATGCTCGACTTCGAGATCGGGAAGCAATGCGGGAGGGTTAGTGTGCGTCGGCTCGGAATTCCGGTCGCGGCGGCGCTGCTCTTTTCGGGCTGTAGCCTTTTTCATTTGAAGCTGAAGCCCCAAAGTCTGCTGAACCCGCACCTGACGGTCGCGATCAACATTGGCCCCGACGCAAACGAGAACCAGCCGATCGCTTTCGACCTGGTCCAGATCAACGATAAGGATCTGGCCAAAGATGTAGCCAAAATGACGGCGGCCGACTGGTTTCAGAAACGCGATCAGATTCGCGAAGATTTCCCGAAAAGCAGTTCGATTTCGGTGCAAAGCTGGGAATGGGTCCCCGGCCAGGTTGTGCCGGATATTCAAATTCCCATGCGCCGCGCGCCCCGGGCGATTCTCGTTTTTGCAAAGTATTCGGATCCGGGCGCGCACAGGATACGCCTGGATCCGTCGATACCCCTGCAACTGGCCCTTGGCAAAGCGGACATGGCTTCGGAGGCCCTTGCGAAATAGTCGTCAATCCTGGTCTAATGGCAACCTGGTGCGTGAAATTCCAGATCCAATCCAATGGCATGAAGGAATGCTGCTTATGCCGCAGCATTTCCAGCAGATGTCGGCGCGCTGTGAAAATCTGGCGCAGTTTGCCGGCAGTCTCGCCGGCTCCTATCCGTGGGGCATCCTTCGTTTCGATTACGACCAGACCGCATTCGTGAGCGGGAATCTTCGCGTGCTGCGCCTTGAAGCGGTGATGCGCGACGGTTTTTTTGTGGCCGGTGGAACCGAAATCGGTATGGACCTCGAACTGAATCTCAAGGAACACGCCGACGCGATGCGCGGCGAGCCGCTGCTCGTGCATCTGGTCGTGCCCGCGCAAAGCTCGATGTCGACGAAGGGCGATCTCGCGCGTTATTTTTCGCTCGACGGCGAACCGGTGACGGACGAAACCACCGGACAGAACCCGGTACATATTCCTCGCCTGAAGCCGCGCCTGGCTCTCTGGGCGGGAGCGCGACCTCCGGCGCGCTTCGAAAGCCTGCCCCTGATGTGCGTCGCGGCCGAGAACGATGCGTTTCAGCAGGGTCGCTTTATCGCCCCGGTTCTGGCCGTGGACGAAGACTCTCCTCTTGGGCGCCGCTGCGCGGGAACAACCAGCCTCGTCCGCGAAAAAAGCTACGTGCTGGCGGACCAGTTGCGCACCGGCTCATTCAGCAAGGGTGAACTCGACACCACCGAACTGCGGATGAAGCTGCAAAGCCTCGCGACCGGCCTGCCGGGTCCCGAAGGCGCTCTGCAATCCGGGCGCGCTCATCCTTTCGCCCTCTACCTCCTGATGTGCCAGCTTGCGGGACATGTCGCCGGCGTGACTTCCGGTCTGGTGCCACCCCACTTTCCGCCCTACGACCATGGCGATCTTGAAGGAACATTTCAGCCGGTATTGAGTTTTATCGAAGCCGCCGTCGCCGAGGCCGTTGTCGATTCCTGGCATGCCATTCCATTCCGCATAGTGGAAGGCAATTTCGAAGCGCCGCCGGGCAGGATTCTCGACGAAGCGATCCGGCGCGGCGGCACTCTCAAATCTCCGATCATGGCGATCGCTCTCCGCGGGGCGGCGGGAGTCCTGGAAGATGCGATCGCCCGCTGGGGCCAGGACGCAGTGATCGGGACCTCGTCCATCGTTCCAAGCCTGTTGACAACCCGTGTGCCGGGCGCGGCCCGCGCACGTGTGGATCAACTGCCGGGTCTTCCTCCCCCGCGTGGAACGGTGCTGTTTAGCCTGGCAGTGGATGCGCTCACGGCGAAACCCGGAGAGGCGCTGCAACTGGTCGAGCGCTTCAGCAATGAAGGCCGGCCGGCGGCGGCCGTCCTGTATATCCGCCGCATGCCCGAAGAGAAGACCGAAGGCTGAATATGCTGCAATCGGCCAAAGCTCCGGTGCCGTCGATCCGGTTTTTCCAGCAATATTGCGCCGAACTCATAAATTTGAAGCTCGTTGCGCAGTCTCCGCCAGCCCCCGCGAGCGCGGCAGCAGAGCCGGATGATCCGGCCGCCACGGCGAAGAAAGAGGTGGCGGTCGGCCGCCCCGCCGCGATATGGAGCAGGCTGGAACTGCTTCTCGAAAGGCAGGTCATCGAGGCATCGCGTATTGCCGGTCCCGTCGGGCTCGAGTTTCATCGCGAAGCGGTTTACGTCATGGCGGCGCTGACGGACGAGACCTTCGTGCATCTGGAGTGGGAAGGGCGGGAATACTGGCTCTCCAATCTGTTCGAAGCGCGTTTCTTCCGCACGCACTTTGCCGGCGAGGGATTCTTCAGCCGCATCGACACTCTGCTGAGACGCGATGACGACCCGGCCGCCGAGACAGCCACCGTGTATCTGATGGCGCTCGCACTGGGATTCAGGGGGAAATACTGGGGAACGCAACACGATGGGGCCGTCGAAGGCTACCGAAACCGCCTGTTCTTTTTCATCGCCAGGCGCGACCCGGAAATTGCTGAATCGCTGAAGCGCCTGTACCCCGAGGCCTACCGCCATACCATTACGGCCGGAGCGCCGCGCAAACTGCCAAACCCGCGCCGCTGGATCCTGATCTTCGCCGGAACGGTGATTCTCTGGCTGGGTTTAACGCAGTTGATATGGTCGGAGCTGACGTCCGATCTCAGCAACCGGGTCTGCTGTCTGACGTTGAACTGCGAACAGGGTTGCCGCAGATGATGGCGCGGCGAAGCGTCACTTGCAACTGGCATCGGCGAGGCTGTCATGGATAGCGCGCTTCTGGTGCTGATCGTCCTGCTCGTGCTGCTGGTAATCAGCGTTGTTGTTTTCATCGTTCTGGTCCGCAACAGCCAGCAGAAGTCGCCGGAAGAGCCTGCGGCCAGGGCCCGCGCAGCCAGGGAAAGCCTCGCCACGGATGTGAGCGAGGCCGTGGCGGCCCTCCGCGACCGGGTGCCGGGCGGAAGATTTCGAGAACGCGTTCCCTGGGTCCTCCTGATGGGCGAACCGGAGGCCGGCAAAACGGCGCTCCTCGATCAAATGGCGAGCGCCACCACCGGAATACCGATGCCGGCGGATGGCGTTCAATGGCGATTCCTCGAAGGCGGAGCGGTGATCGATGTCCCCGGAAGCTTTCTGGTTGACGCGGACGGCAAAAATCAGATTGACGGGCGATGGCAGCGCCTTCTGCGCCTGCTCCTGAAGCACAGGCCGTCGAGGCCGCTCGACGGTCTGGTGCTGGCCATTCCCGCGGCGGAACTTTTGAAGCAGGGAGAGGTCGCGGCGGCGCATCTGACCGCGGCCGCCGCCGCTCTGCGCGACAAGCTGGACGTTCTGCAGAGGCAACTCGGTCTGGTGATTCCGATCTACGTTCTGATCACGAAATGCGATCAGGTCCGAGGCTTCGGCAGCTTCTGCTGGGAAATTAATCCGGATATGGACGACGACGTCTTCGGCTGGTCCAATCCGAACACGCTCGAGTCGGCATTCGCCTCGGAGTGGGTCGACCACGCCTTCGATTTCATGCGCGACGGGATTCTGCAGCAGCAGATGCGGATCTTCGGCAGCCGGGCGCCGTCCGCCGCCGGGGACGAGTTGTTTCTCTTCCCCATGGAATTCGACCGCATGCGAAATCCTCTGCGCGGATACCTCTCGCAGATGTTTCGCGAAACCTCGTATCTTGATTCGAACTTCCTTCGCGGCATCTACTTCTGCGGCGATGCTTCGGTGGTGCTGGACAGGATCGCGACCCGAGGCGCCAGCGTTGGGGCGGCCGTTTCTCTGATTCCGGCAGGAGTGAACCTTTGGGATTCAACGCTCTATTCTTCGGGACCTGGATTGGGGGGATTCGAGATGGGGGGCCTCGAGATGGTGGCGTCCCGCGGGCACACGACACCGCACGTTGGAAGGCGGCTCGTCTTTATCCGGCATCTCTTCGACTTCAAAGTGTTTCTGGAGTCGAAAGTGGCTCGCCCGGTGAGCCAGATCCGTTTCAGCCGGAATCGCACCGTACTGTGCGCGCAGATCGCGCTGGCGATCTTCATCGTGGTCTTCGGCGCCGGCAGCTCGATTGCGTGGCTCCGCCTCAAGGACCTGCGCGACCACAAATTCTATTCCCTTCTCGATGCGCTGCAGGGCACACTGCCCGGGAAGGGTAAAGTTGCGGACAAAGTTCCGACGGTCCAGACGGCTTACGATCTCGTCGATACCCTGGGTACCGTCGATGCCACCGGATACAAATCTTTCTTTTTCCCCGCTTCCTGGAACGACCCGATCGGCGGGCGTGTTACGGAGGCTCTGACCCGCGGGTTCGGCTACACCGTTTTGCCCGCGCTGCGGGAAGGACTCGATTTTCGTGTTGACGGTCTGCTGGGGAAGTGCCAGGCTGAAACGCCGCAGCTATATAAAAACAGCGAGAAATCCGGGGACGCCTTCGCCGCCATTTCCTTCACGAAGGACCCGCAGTACATCGCCCTCCAGCAGTTTCTGACGCGCTTCAACGATCTGAATACATCTATTCGGCGGTATGAAGATCTGCGCCACCAGGGCAATGGAAGATTTACCGACCTCGATCTTCTTTTCCAGTATCTGCTGGGCAGGAACCTCGTCGATTTGCAGAATATCACCAATAGTTACTACTTTCAGCATGCTCTCTCCGAGGCGAAAGAAAATCCCATAGCGAAGGCCGGCGACCTGAACAAATGCGCCGCGGATATGGCCGGGTCGCTGATTGGCAATTTCTATTCCAGCTGGCTGGAAAACAATCCGTTGTTTATGTCTTCGGGCGACATCGCGCAGCAGATTGAGCGGCTGAACAACGGTCAGGTGAGCGATACCGACGATCTTTCCTCGCTTGTGCTCGACATCCGGAATCTCGATACCGAGGTAACGAGCAGCAGCATGGGATGGCTTACGGGCCCCGATTTCGATCAGAACGTTTACCCGGCGCTGAGCCAGTTGAAGGGAGCGCCCTTCGCTACGGAAGATCTGATCACAGCGATGACCATGAAGGGCTCCGCGTCTCTCGCCGAGCTGAAGGGCAAGTTGTTTTCGAGCGACCGCGCCGGCGGCGGGACAGTGCTCGAGATGCAGGGAACCGAGTTGCACGTCTCCGGCGCCGTCATCGCGCTGGAACTGGCCCTGACGTCGCTCCTCAATCAGGATTTCATGCAGATCCAGCAGGCAGGCACGTCCAGCAGCACAAATGTAATCTGGAATAAAACCACGCTGGGCCGCGCCGCGCAGTTGAAAGATTCTTATGACAAGTTCGTCAAAGATCGTCTGTCAACCCTTCCGCCCGTCCTGCGCGCCTCGGTACAACGGCTGGCCCTGCAGAGTCTCACCAATGCGATCAAGGCGACGGTGACCCGCGCCGCGGAGCCCCAGTCACAGGACGATGAGACAACGACATTGCTCGAGATCAAAAGCTTTAAGGACGCCGTGCCGATCCTGACGCAGTTGCAGGACTCGCTTTCCGGAAAGATTTTGCCATCCGCCGGAACTTTCAATTCCACTCTTTCGGCCCAAAGCGTCGCTCTCGCGCAGCGATTGAACAACGATCTCGACGCAACGTACCCGTATTCACTCACGTCGCTCGACACCTGGAACGGAAACAGACCTTTTTCCTGGACCGTCCTCGATGTGGATTCGGCCGACGGCATCGAGCAATATCTGGCGACGCAGCGCGACCGCATCAAGTCTCTGGCAGTCGATTACGCGCAGCCTCTTGCCTCGTACCTGCAACCGCAGGGATTACAGCAGGTGGCGAATTTCGGCCGGTGGACTTCGATTATCCGGGACCTGCAGGACTACGACGCAAAGAAGCCAGGCAACCCGATGGCGGCTCTCGAAACCTTTGTCCGGTCGGACCTGGACAAGATCACTCCCGCGACCGCCTGCCGTTCCACAGGCACGGCTGCGCAGTCCAATGACTTCTTCCTGCGCATCCGCGCGGATATCCAGCGCGCCGCCGTGAATGAATGCGCGGGCGCCGGGTTGCGCGCCTATACTTCGGGCCTTGCCGATTTCTTTAATGCGAAGCTGGCCGGAAAATTTCCTTTCGGGCCGCTTCCCGCGGCGCCGGGTGTTCCGCAGGCTGACCCGCGGGACGCAGCGCGATTTTTCTCGGTGCTCGCCGCGCGAGGTCCCGCTCTGCGGAATTATCTTTCGCAGCGGCCCGCCTACGCGGATATCCTCGCGTTCATCAATCAGGCGGAGGATGTCAGCCAGATGTTCGCGGGCGGGTTGAATGACGCAACGCCTTTCGCCGATGCGGCCGTTTACTTCCGCGTCAACCAGGCTGCGGAAATGGGCGGGAACGAGGTCATCGACTGGGATTTCGAATCCGGCGACCAGAAGGCGCACTACCCTGGCGCGGCGGGCGGCGTGCGCTGGCACTACGGGGACGCCGTCCGCGTGACGATGCGATATGCGAAGGATTCGCCCAACGTCCCGCAGCCTGGCGGCGCCGGGCCCGATGCGCGCGTTGACGGGCGCACGGTTACCTGGACACGCTCGGGCGGTTGGTCTTTATTCGCGCTGCTTGCCGCGCACGCGGGAACAGCGTCCGAATATGGCACAACGCCGGACGCGCTCGCCAGCACCCTGCGATTTGTGATACCGACTTTGCCGGACTCCACCCGTGCCCGCGCGTCGAGCACGCCGTCTCAACCGGGCGAGACGCGTGTTTATATCCGGCTCGGCCTGCGCATTCCCGGAGCGAAGGAGGCGCGCGAAGTGCCGATCGCGGCTTTTCCCCTAATGGCGCCGGTCCCCACACAGGGGACACAGTAAGATCCGGAACGCGATGGTGCTGCGAGATCCATGAGTTTCCAATTCGATATCGATAAGCTGCTGTCGCCCATTACGCCGGACGATCCCGCCGGGGCCAATCTTCGCTACGATCCGCTCTACGACCAGTTGCGCGAGTTGCGGCGCGAGGACGACGCGACGTTGCCGCAGGGAGTCTGGAAGTCCGAGCCGAAGAAGGCCGACTGGCGGGCCGTCGAATCAATTTGCCTCGAAACGATCGAGACCCGTTCGAAGGATCTGCAGATCGCCGCATGGCTTCTTGAAGCATGGCTGCACCTGTATGGTTTTGCCGGAACGGCCGAGGGTTTCCGGGTAATGCTGGCCCTGTCGGAAAGTTTTTGGGACGGGCTGCATCCGCGCATTGAGGGCGGAGACGCCGAGTTTCGCATCGCGCCGATTGTCTGGCTCAATCGGAAGTTGCCCGCCGATCTGAGGCAATTGCCTGTAACGGCGCCCGAGGCGGACGGAGTCGCGGTTTGCACGCTGGCCGACTGGGAGACCGCTTGCCAGTTAGAAACCCTGCAAAACAGGCCCGGGCAACAAAACGCCGCCACGGAACGCGACATGACGCTGGCCAGGTTCCAGCAGAGCGCCATGCTGACCCCGACGCCCTGGCTTATCGGCGCGCTGGGCGAAGTCCGCAACCTGTTACGCGCCGGGGCGGAGTTGCAGTCGCTCCTCGATGAAAAGCTCGCGCGCGAATCGCCGGGGTTGCTCGCCGTGCGTACTGCCGCCGAGGCAGCGGCAACGCTTCTTGAGGGATTACTGCGCGAACGCGGGGCATCGCAGTCGGCGGCTAACCCAGGAACAGAAGCGAGTGTTTTTCAATATCATTACTTAGGTCCGGAATCCGGCGATGCTGAGCCTTCGATTACTTCGGGGCGTATCCAGACGAGGTCGCAGGCTTATCAGATGCTTGTCGAAGCGGCGGATTTTCTCTACCGGACCGAGCCACATAGTCCGGCGTCCTATCTTGTCCGGCGAGCGGTTTCCTGGGGCGGTATGTCACTTGAGGAGTTGCTGCCGGAGCTTGTCCGGAATCAGGCGGAGCTTTCCGAGATCTACCGGCTTTTGAATGTCCCCTCGCTCGAAGGCAAGAAGTAAGTAAGTGCCAGGGCCTGGCACAGCTTTGAAATTCCGATCTTCACTCGAATGGCGGTCGATGTAACTATGTGCGAAACAGGACAACTGGCAAAATATTCCGACCCTTAATATTCCGGCCCTTAAGGCTTAGCTTGATGAACAGAGCTCTTATTAAAAAAAATTTGGTCGATATCCGACAGAACGTAGTAGGATAGGTGACGTTCAATTCTATTTTTGAGGAGTTAATATGCCCGAGAGCCTCCAGCATAAGCTGGATAGAGTTCGTCCCCCGCGGGTACAGATCACTTACGACGTGGAAATAGGCGGCGCGATTCTGAAGAAAGAGTTGCCGCTTGTGGTCGGCGTGCTTGCGGATCTTTCCGGTAACCCGGAACAGCCGCTGCCCAAACTTCGGCAGCGAAAGTTCGTGGAAATCGATCGCGACAATTTTAATGACGTGCTCGCCGCCTGTGCGCCGCGGGCCACGCTGCGCGTAGATAACCGGCTGACGAAAGATGCCGGTTCGAAGCTGAACGTCGAGCTGAAGTTCAAGGAGATCGACGATTTCACGCCTTTGAATGTCATGAGTCAGGTTGAGCCGTTGAGCAAGCTGTTCGCGGCGCGCCAGAAGCTGACCGACCTGCTCGGCAAGCTTGACGGAAACGACGCGCTTGACTCGATGCTGCAGGAGATCGTGGCAAACACGGATGAGCTGAAGAAATTACAGGCCGCAACTGCGACGGAGAAGAACGGAAATGCCTGACGAAACCAATCCCACACCCGCTTCGACGACGACTTCGACCGCAATGCCAACCCTTCTGGACCGGATCGTGGTGGAAGGCAAGATGGCCCGGGACGTTTCCCAGCAGCCGCACGCGCGCGATCTCGTTGGTGAGTTTGCCAATCAGGTTCTCACCGAAGGCATGACCATCCAGAACGATACGGTCGCCGGCATCAAGGCCCGGATTGCGCAGATCGATCAGCTTCTGAGCGACCAGATGAACGCGATCATGCACGATCCCGCGTTTCAACAGCTCGAATCTTCGTGGCGCGGACTGCACTATCTCGTCATGAATTCCGAGACCGGAACGCAGCTCAAGATCCGCGTTATGAACCTCACGAAGAAGGAGCTTCTCAATGACATGGAGAAGGCTACCGAATTCGATCAGAGCGTGATGTTCAAGCAGATCTACGAAGAGGAGTACGGCACTTTCGGCGGCAACCCATTCAGCCTTCTGGTGGGCGACTTCGAATTCGGCCGGCACCCGCAGGACATGTCGATCCTCGAAAAGATGTCGGGCGTGGCCGCCGCGGCCCATGCGCCGTTCATCGCCTCGGCCAGTCCGAAGCTCTTCGATATGGACAGCTTCAATGAGCTGAGCGTGCCGCGCGATCTTGCCAAGAGCTTCGAATCGACGGAGCTGATAAAGTGGCGCTCCTTCCGTGACAGCGAAGATGCGCGGTACGTCACTCTCACTCTTCCGCACATGCTGATGCGGCTTCCTTACGGCCCGGATACCGTGCCGGTGGATGGCTTCGAATACCGTGAAGACGTTGACGGCCGCGACAGCACGAAATACCTCTGGGGCAACTCGGCCTACGCGCTCGCGCAAAGAATCACCAATGCGTTTGCGCAATACAAGTGGTGCGCGGCGATTCGTGGCGTGGAAGGCGGGGGCCTTGTCGAAGGGCTTCCGGCGCACACGTTCAAGACCGACTCCGGCGACATCGCGTTGAAGTGTCCCACCGAGACCGCGATCACCGATCGGCGCGAAAAAGAATTGAACGACCTCGGCTTTGTTTCTCTTTGCCACTGCAAGGGGACCGATTTTGCGGCTTTCTTCGGCGGCCAGACCGCCAACAAGCCGAAGGCATACAACACCAACGAGGCGACCGCAAACGCGCGCATCTCCGGGATGCTGCCGTATGTTCTGGCCGCTTCACGGTTCGCGCATTACATCAAGGTCATCATGCGCGACAAGATCGGCAGCTTTATGACGCGGGAAAACGTGTCCAACTTCCTGAACACGTGGATTTCCCAATATGTGCTGCTGAACGATGATGCTCCCCAGGCGGTGAAAGCGCGGTTTCCTTTGCGTGAAGCTCGCGTCGACGTGACGGATGTCCCCGGTAAACCGGGCTGTTACAAGGCGATCGTCTTCCTGAAGCCGCATTTCCAATTGGATGAGTTGACGGTGTCAATTCGGCTGGTTGCGGAATTGCCGGCGGCTGCCGCGGCGTGAAACAGCCGGTTTCCCGGCAAAGATTATTAGGAAAAGGAGATATCCCGGAATGGATGTTTTGATTCTCGATTGCAGTTCAGGAAAGATCAACGGCGAGTGTCAGTTGACTGACTACACGAGCATGATCGAGTTGCTGTCGTACAGCCACGGCGTCGCGCAGCAGATTACAGGGGACCAGAGTAACACCAAGCGCACTTCCGGCAAACCCAATCATCAGGACTTCACCGTAACGAAGTATCAGGATTTATCGTCCTGCCAGTTGGTCGATTTCTGTAATCAGGCGAAGCCGATTCCGACCGTCAAAATTACCATCGGCCAGAACGACAACGGCAAAGTAACCAAGCTTTTCATCTACGAGATGACTAATGCCCTCATATCATCCGTATCGGTCGGCGGCGGGGGCGGCGGCAAGCCGCAGGAGACGGTTACATTCAACTACACGAAGATGACCTGGACTTATGCCGCGCAGAAATCCGACGTGACTGACGCCGGGAATGCTTCGGCAACATGGAATCTCGCAACAAACACCCCAACTTAGAGAGAGACCCTCGCCCGTCGCCGGGATTGAGGGTTCCTCTTTTTGACCGTCTTACCAGTTCAGGCGAATCGTTCGGAAGCCAGCGGGAGCCGTTCCGTACTCTGGCTCCAGGCGCAGTGATCGAATCGGTGCGCCGCGATTTGCAGCGCCTTCTGAATACGCGAATGCCGCCCGCCCGGCCCGGCATCAACGGAAGTGCGGGCGCGCCCGTTAACACATCGATTAGCACATCCATTAACACATCCATTAACTACGGCCTGCCTGATTTTGCGCATCTCAGCCCGGCCGACATTCCCGCCTGTGAGGCGCTCGGGGCTGCTATCGCCAGAGTCATCGAAGCCTTTGAGCCGCGGATTGCGCAGGTGCGTGTCACCCTGCGGTCTCACCCGGACGACCCGAGGGCGCTCGTGGGTTTCATCGAGGGAAGGATCCGGATCAACCTTATCGCTGAGCCCGTCAGCTTCCCCCTCGAATTGCGTACGGGCTCGGGCGATGCCGTCGTTGGAGAATCAAAGACGATGGCACAAGGGGCATGAATCCCGACGATCTGCTTCGTTACTACACATCGGAGCTGTCGTACCTGCGAAGCATGGGGCGCGAGTTCGCCGCTCAGCATCCGATGGTCGCCAGCCGGCTGGAACTCCAGGACGGTCACCCGGCGGACCCGCATGTCGAGCGACTGATCGAATCGTTCGCGTTTCTCACAGGCCGCATTCAGCACGAGCTCGATGCTGAATTTCCGGAGATTACGTCTTCGCTGCTCGGCATCCTTTATCCCCATCTGGTGCAGCCCATTCCGCCGCTGGCCATAGCGCGGTTCCAGATCGATGCGCGCCGCGGCAAGTTCACCACGGGTCATCTGATCCCAAAACATACTTCTCTGTTTGCCTATGGATCGGGCGGCGCAACCTGCAGGTTCCGGACATGTTATCCCGTGACGGCGTGGCCCGTCGAAATCGCCGAGGCGGCGCTGGAGCCATGCGCCAGATTCGACTTCCTCAGCTCGGACCCCCGGGTGGCGGGCGTGCTCCGCGTGCGCATCGCCGCCAGCGCCGGCTCGCTGGCGGATCTGGAACTCGACACATTGCGGTTGTTTCTCGACCCGCGCGCCGGTCCGGCGTACGTTCTTTACGAGCTCCTGTTCTCGGCGCTGCTGGATGTGTGCATTCTTCCGGAGAACAGCTCCGTTCCCGTCCGGCTCTCCTGCTCTTCCCTTTCGCCGGCCGGTTTCGGCCGCGACGATGAGGTGGTTCCATATCCGGGCCATGCGCATCCCGCATACAGGCTTCTGCAGGAGTATCTGCATTTCCCCGAAAAGTATCTCTTTATCGATGTCCGCGGCCTGAGTGACCACCGGTCCGAATCCGCATTCGACCTGCTTTTCCTTCTGGACCGGGTGCCGCGCGAACGCCTTCCCGTCCGTGCCGAGACGTTCGTCCCCGGCTGCACACCGGTCGCAAATCTTTTCCCACGCACGAGCGAGCCCGTCAGGCTGGACCAGCGCCAGCTCTATTACCGGCTCGTACCGGACATCCGCCGCGAGCGCACCACCGAGATTCACTCGATCACGAAAGTAACCGGGTCCACCAATCCCCACGACGATACGCGTCGCTTCGAGCCGTTCTATTCTTTCCGGCACGCCGGCGGCGGATCGGAGCCGAAGGCGTTCTGGCATGGGCGCCGCGTGTGGACGGGCCGCGACGATCTGCCAGGCACGGAAATGCACCTGTCCTTTCTCGATCTGGATTTCAACCCCGCCGAGCCGCCGGGGGAAACGGTGTTTGCCCACACCCTGTGCACCAATCGCTGGCTCGCGACCGAGGTTCCTCCGGGAGCGAAATTACAGATGGAGGACGTGGGGCCCGTTACCGCAGTATGTCTCGGCAGACCCACTCCTCCGGTTTATCCTCCGCTGGGCGGCCCGGCTGTCTGGCAACTGGTATCCAATCTCTCGCTGAACCATCTCTCGCTCGAGAACGGCGAAAACGGGCTCGATGCGCTGCGGGAAGTTTTGCGCGTCTATTGCTTCGGCGATCAGCCGTATCTTCTACAGCAGATCCAGGGAATACGGGAACTGGCGTCGCGTCCGACGATGCTGCGAATCGGGAACGAAGCCTGGCGTGGCTTCTGCCGCGGCACGGAGATTACTCTGACCTTCGACGAGAGCTTGTACGCCGGGGGCAGTGCGTTCCTGCTCGCTACCGTTCTGCGCCACTTCCTGGCTCTGTATGCGTCGGTCAATTCGTTCACGCAACTGGTCGCGCGGCGCGTCAATCGCGAAGATGACTGGAAGCGCTGGCCGCCGCTGGCGGGCCATCAGGCTTTGCTGTAGGTTCCGACAAAACGTTTCTGACAACACCCGTGTGGATCGAACGCTTCTGGAAAAAACGTGAAGCGGCAACTCCGAGATCGCTGAGTCAGTTGGCCGGCGAGAGTCCGGAGTTGGCCGGTATTCTGGCGCGCTATGGCTATGCGCCCGGAAATCAGGAGAAGGTTCGGCGTCTTCTCGAATCGTTGAAATCCCTGATCCGCACCGAAGTAACGGACTTCACCGCGTTTCGCCAGGCTTTGCGCGGCGCTTATCTGCGCGAGGGCGACATCCCGCGGTACGAGGTCCGCAACCGGGAACTGCTGATCGCCGCCGTCGAGGCAGGGGACAACGATCAGGCCGTGCTGGCCGTGCTCAACCGGAACCCGATCTATGAGCACGTGCCTTTCGTCGAGCGCGTGCCGGTGATGCGGCGCGGCGAGATCGCGTGGTTAACGCCTGTCGATCATGCGTGCATCCTGAAGCGGCCTGCGGACCCGGCTCGATTCGCGAGTCTTCTGAGTGAGCTTGATACCTGTTTTTGCGAGCCTCATCCTGCGCGGAGCGATGCGCTGCGTGCACAGGTCGTCGAAGCCATCAGCCGGCTGCGGCGCGAACTGAAGCGCGAGCGGGCTTATTTCCCGACAGGGATACAGTTTCTCGAGGCGAGGATCGCGGCTTATGAATCGGAGTCTCTCGATCCGTCCGCGCGCGCGGCGGTGGAGGCTCTGACGCGCATTTTCGAATGTGCCGAGCGGGTGCGTTCTGAATCGAGCGCTCCGAAGCCGATGACGGGGCGAGATGGGAAGGCAGCGCTGAAAGCGATACGGGAAGCGGTCAGCCATTATCTTGACAATTCCGCTTTGTGGAATTCCTGGACGACGAACTATCTGGCGGAGATCCTGCTGAGTCCGGCGTTCCTCGAATCCTCAGTCCGGCGCCCGAGGAAGGCGCGCGAAACGGCGGCGCTTGTCCGCGCCGAAATCGCTAGTGGCTTTTACGATACGGAGGAAGTGAACCGGCGGATCCGGCGGCTGGAGGAGAGCGGTCTTTACGTAAGCAGCGTTGTGTACGGTCTGCTGGCGATGGGCAAGGGAGTCAAGCCGCGCCAGCGTCGAACCTGAAGAGATTACATGAAGTCGTCTTCACTGGGAGGCGTATAAACAATATTCGAATGAAGGTCGCCGTATCCTGTGGAAACCGGAGTTGATTTCTTCTCCTCTTCTTTCTTCTTTTCGGTCGGCGGCGGCGTTGTCTCAACAACTGGCAATTTCGCCCCGTTCTCAGTCAGCCACTCGATACAGTCCAGTATCGGTTGAGCGTAATTTGTTGCTCGCTGGCGATCGTTGGCAATACGTTTCTGAAATGCGAGTAAATCGTTGAGCGCCTCCTGGATCTTCGTCGGATCCAACTCGCCACCGATTGTCGCGATGGGGGATTTGCTTCTCTCCATTTTCAAGTGGCTCTTTTTCCCTATATCGATATGCAAATGCACTTGTGTATTGCCATAAATGAAATTCCCTCCCTGGCCCCCCGTGCCGGCGGATTTTCTATAGGGCTGCAACACTCCGGCCACGCGCATGGGCAACGCCATCACGCGGTTGACCGGTCGGGAACCCGCCATCATTGGCTGCACGCTGACGGGAGCCGGTTGCGGACGATAAACCGGGGGAGCGGCCGGTGGCATCTGTTGCCCCGGACGAAACACAGGTGGGCCAGTGAGTGGGTTGTGCTGCTGAGAGGCGGCCTTCGCCTGAACCAGCTTCGCTGCTGCAGGACGATAGACAGGAGGCGCCCCCGGCTTCGACGTTTGAGCCGGATGTGGTTTTGAACCCGGCGGTGTTTTCGCCTGTAAGGCGACAGGCGCTTGTTGCGGGCGATAAACCGGAGGTGCAACGGGCGAAACGATCGAATTGCCCGGGGGGTTGGGGCGATAGACGGCAGGGGCGGCGGAAAGTGGCGGGGCTGCGCCAATCTTCTTTGTCCCTGTACGCGGCGAACCTGCGTCCGAACGAGAATCAACGGGCATATCGCGTTTACGCTCTCCCTTTGGTTACCGGGCCGCCGGTTTCGACAGTTCCATTGCGGCTCGCCGGCCAAGCCTGTCTGCTTCCGCCTCGAGCGCCTCATCCTGCACCACGGCCACGCCCGAGCCAAACGGATTCGCCACCCGGCCCGCGCGCTGCTGCACCACATGAACCAGCTCATGCGCCAGCAGCATCTGCCCCTGCTGTGTGCGGGGATTGTATTGGCCCGGAGCGAAGTGGATATCCGAACCCCACGTGAAGGCTATGGCGCCGATTGCCGCGGCTTCCGATCCGATATGGACGCGCACATCGCCGAACTGCGCTCCAAGGGCCGACTCCATCCGGGCCTGGATCTCGCGCGGCAGCGGAAGACCGCCTGTTTTTCGCGCCATGTTCACGGGGAATGCGTTCACCCCGGGCCGCAATTGCAGCGGCTGCTTGCGCTGGATCGTTTGACGCGTCAGCGCGAAGCTGGCCCGCGAGAAAAACGCCGCCTGAATCGTCGCCATCGATTTCCGCGCCTCCTTTATTCAATTAGTATAGGTCAAAATCGCGCTGTTTCGCGGGTTTTTCGCTAAACTGAAGAGTTCTCCATGCCCGGAATTCCGAAGCTCTATCCCAATCTGAATCCGGCGGCCGCGATCCCGGTGGACCGCGGCCAGATTTTCAGTCTCCAATCCTTTTTCGATCAGTACCGCATGCATCGCGAGAACAACCATGGCCACTATGTACCCAATTCCAAATATGTTTTCGTACGGATGGCCGACGGCGGAACTCTAATGCACCCGGTTTACCGTCACCCCGCCCTCGCGGCAGGCCGCCCGGTGCATTATGCGGGAGAAGCTCAGTTCGATAATGGCCGCCTCCTCTGGTGGAGTAACGGCAGCGGGAATTATCGCCCGGACGCGGAGCATGCCGAGCAGGCCGGCCTGCCCATGGATCGTTTCTATCCCTACGACGAGATTCTCAAGGGCATGCATCACAACGCACATGCGAAGCGCGCGGGCACGGAAGAGTCTCCCGCCGTCCAAAGGCGCGCGATCAATGGGCGGCCTCTGCTGAACTGGCCTCCCGTATATCGTCCGCTGCTTGCCTCCGGACGGGCGCGCTGACATGGCAGACCTCGCTTACGGCTGGCGGAAAAGTCGCTCAGTCGAGGAATGGCTTTTCGAGGAGCCCTTTCGCTTCGAGTTCTATCAGGCGGTCCGGCTGCTTGAAATCCTTCGCAGGCGTGGCCTCGAAGAAGGCAGGGAAGAGGATGCCGTCCGTTTTCGGTCCCGCGTCAGCTTCGATTTTCCCGCCAGCGAAGTTCACAGTATTGAGGAAAACGGCGGGACGCCCCTGATGACGGTGAATTTCCTGGGTCTCGCGGGCGCGCTGGGGCCGCTGCCGGCGGCGTACTCGGAGATGGTTATTGCGGCCATCGCGAACAGAGATCGCGCGGCGGCGGATTTTCTGGACATTTTCAATCACCGCCTGGTGACGCTTCTTTATCGCACCCGCCAGGTTCACCGGCCGCCGCTCACATCCGAGGCGCCGGACAAAGGCAGCATCGCGCGGCATCTGTTTTCCCTGATTGGTCTGGGGCTCCCCCATGTGCGGAAAAACGTCCGCATCCCGCCGCGCTCTCTGCTGCACTACAGCGGATTACTGGCTCGGCGGCCAGGTTCGGCCGCGGGTCTTGAAAAGCTTCTCAGCGACTTTTTCGACGTTCCGGTACGTGTGCACCAGTTCGTCGGGCTCTGGCGGACGCTCGACTCGGCGCAACAAACCACGATCGGCCCTCGCGGGAGAAACCAGGCGATCGGCGGGGGAGCGGTTCTGGGCAAGCGTGTCTGGGATCAGGGCGCATCGGTTGTGATCGCCATCGGTCCGATCGGGTTCGATCGGTTTGAGAACCTTCTCTCCGGCCGTCCCGGACACCGCGCGATGTGCGCCATGGCGCATTTCTATCTCGGAAACGAGCGGGATGCCGAGGTGCATCTCATACTCAAAGCGAAGGACGTGCCCGTGTGCGTCATCGGGCAGAGCCGCCTTGGATACACCTCCTGGTTGCGCGCGAGTGAATTCCAGGGCGCCGATCAGGCGGTCCGCGTCAGCCTGAATACCTGAAAATGGGATCCTCTTTTCAACAAGCATCCCGGCCGGTGAAGATTACTACACCGCTCGGTCCCGATAAACTCTTCGTGCGGGGCTACGAGGGCGAGGAATACATCTCCGGCCTGTTTCACTACCGCATCGAAATGTTCTCGGAGGATGCGGGGCTTTCGTTCGATAACATCATGGGAAAGGCCGTCTCGCTCGCGATTCCGCAGTCCTCGGGCGACACGCATTATGTGAGCGGCATCGTCGGCCGATTCAGCGAAACGGGCCGGGACAGCCGGTTTGTTTACTACGTCGCCGACGTCTATCCGTGGTTATGGATGCTCACGATGAGCGCCGCGTGCGCTGTATACCAGAACATGACGGCGCCCGATATCATCAAGAAGGTTTTCAGCGATCTGGGCTTTGCCGATTTCACCGACAACCTCACCGGCACTTACCAGACGCGCGAGTATTGCGTGCAATACCGCGAAACGGCGTTCGCCTTCGTCTCGCGGCTGATGGAGCAGGAAGGGATTTTCTATTTCTTCACCTTCGACAGCTCGGGCCACAAGCTCGTGCTGGCGGACGATACCAGCGCCTGGCTCACACCCGCCGGACTGAGCGCGGCCCGTTACACCGCGGACCCGCAGGCATGGACTTCGGACGATGTCGTGGCGGACTGCGTCATCGAACAGAACGTAACGAGCGGCAAGTTCCAGACCGACGATTACAATTTCGAAATGCCGGATACCGATCTTCTGGCTTCGGCGGCCAGCCAGGACACCTCACGATGCATTTACGATTTTCCCGGCCTCTACAGCAAACAAAGCGATGGGGAAACCATCGCAAACGTGCGGCTTTCCGCCTTTGAATCGCGGCAAAAGGTCGTGCGCGGGGCGAGCCAGTGCCGTGCCTTTAATGCGGGCTGCAAGTTCACATTGAGCGGTCATTTTCGCGATGACGCGAATACCGACTACGTTGTCCGCGTGCTTCGGGTGAAAGGAGATCAGGAGACCTACTCCAACACCTTTGAAGGCTTTCCGTCTTCCATAACATTCCGGCCCACTCTCTCGGTCCCCTCGCCAGTGATACCCGGAACACAGGCCGCGGTGGTAACCGGCAAATCGGGCGAAGAGATCTGGACAGATCAGTATGGGCGCGTCAAAGTGCAGTTTTACTGGGACCAGGCCGGAAAACACGACGAGACTTCCTCCTGCTGGATTCGCGTTTCGCAGCCGTGGGCCGGCAAACAGTGGGGCGGAATGTTTCTGCCGCGCATCGGGCAGGAAGTGATCGTGGCGTTCCTCGATGGCAACCCCGATCGTCCTGTAATCGTCGGGACGCTCTACAATGCGAGCCAGACCGCGCCGTATACTTTGCCCGACGACCAGACCAAAAGCACTATCAAGTCGAGCTCATCCAAAGGCGGCTCGGGTTTCAACGAAATCCGCTTCGAGGATAAAGCCGGGTCGGAGGAGGTGTTCATCCAGGCGCAGAAAGATATGACTGTGACCGTGCTGAATAATCAGACGACGACCGTCACGAAAGACGAATCGCTGACCGTGCAGGGGAAGCGCACCATCACGGTTACAGACAAAGAGGCGCACACTAACCAGGCGGATTACAGTTCGGATGTTACCGGAAATTTCACGTTGAAGGTGAGCGGCAATCTCAGTATTCAGGCGTCGGGTTCGGTCAGCATCAAGTCCGGAACGACATTTGCCAATGAAGCCGGCACTTCCCTCAGCAACAAATCGGGCACTGATATGACCAATGATGCGGGAACCACTCTCAGCAGCAAGGCCGCCGCTTCGCAGACCGTGGATGGCGGCGGGATGCTGACGCTGAAGGGCGGCCTGGTGAAAATTAACTAAGGCATTTATGGTGGTTCAGGGCGTTAAACTGTTCTTTTACTGAAATGGCATTTCAGGTTTGCATGGGCGCGATGTTGCAATGCAGTTTTGGCGCGGCTCCGTCATCCCTTGTAGTGCTTCCTCAGAATCAGGTGCTGACAGGAACTCCGGCGGCGAATATTATGGATGGCAAACCGCTGGTCAATATTCTTCCATTCGGCATGTGCAGTTCCATTGCGAACCCCACCGTTGCCTCCGCGACGGCTGCGGCGCTGGGGGTGTTGACGCCCATGCCCTGCGTCCCGGTAACGCCCGCGCCCTGGGCTCCGGGAGCGCCGACGGTTCTCATCGCCAATATGCCGGCTCTCGACAACAATTCCAAACTCATGTGTAACTGGGGTGGCGTAGTTCAGGTTACGAACCCCGGCCAGACAACGGTGGAGATTCCATGAGCGCACCCTGGCAGTTCTCGGTTACGAAAAGCAGAATGGTCCAGCTCGCGCTGTGTCTCGGCGCTATTCAGGTGCTGCTTTTCACCTCCGGTGTCGCGACCGGCCTGTTGATCGGCCCGAAGACGGCACACGCGCCGGAACTTCTGCGGGCGCGTCTGGCAGTTCCATCCGTCAGTACAGCGGCGAAGGACACCGGCGCAAAGCCGGCCGCAATGGAGGCTCGGCCTCAATCCTCCAGCGCGAGCGATTCCGCCGCGCCGCCGCCGGGCAATGCCGCGGGGGCGCAGCCTGCTTCGTCATCTTCAGCCGAAGTCACGGTGAATTCCGCGCCGGCACAGGCGACGGCTCCGCAATCTGCCGCATCCCAGCCCGCCGCATCCCAGTCGGCCGCCGTGCAGTCCGAGCAGGGGCCCGGCGTCGCGATTCAGGTGGCGTCTTTTCACACCAGGACCAACGCAGTGCGCCTGGCCGACATTCTCAAGAGGCAGGGATACGGGCCGGTTCTGGTTGGCGAATCCACCCCCAACGGCGTGGACACCTGGCACTTCGTACAACTCGGCCCTTATAAAGAATGGGATGAGGCGTCGCGCATCGTGGCTGAGCTGGACCGTTCATACGAAGTCCATGCCTATGTGCGGCCGATCCGTGGCTTGACCAATTGACGACCGGGTGATTATTTTTCAGAGCTACTCGACTTTATACCGGAACGCTCCCGCAGGACTGGCGTCCATCGAAATCGTCTGAATCGGCTTACGATCGACCGTGGCGCACAGGATTCGTTCCGACAATTCCGGGATCAACGTGCTTGTCAGAATATGATCCACGTTCCGCGCCCCGCTTTCCGCATCCACGCACCGCTTCACGACTTCTTCAACAAGCTGGTCTGAATAAAGCAGCTCGACACCATGGGATTCCTGCAGCCGCCGCTGAACCTTCGCGAGCTTCAACTCGACGATCTGATGCAAAACCGTGTCGCTGATCGGATAGTAGGGCACGACCACCATGCGGGCGAGCAATGCCGGTTTGAATACCCGCCGCAGCTCCTCCAGCAATGTTTCCCACGGTTCGCGCGCCGGAGCGGGATTGCCAGAGCCCATCCGCTGGATGATCTCGGCCCCCGCGTTCGACGTCATCAATATGAGCGAGTTGCGGAAGTCGACGGAACGGCCCTGCGAGTCTTCCATGACCCCTTTGTCGAACACCTGGTAAAACAGCTCGAGAACGTCGGGATGCGCCTTCTCGATCTCGTCGAGCAGCAGCACGCAGTACGGACGGCGCCGGACGGCTTCGGTCAGGACGCCTCCTTCGCCATAGCCCGCATATCCCGGAGGCGAGCCCTTCAACCCCGAAATCGAATACGCTTCCTGATACTCGGACATATTCAATATCACGGCGTTGCGCTCACCGCCATAAAGAAGATCGGCGAGTGCCAGAGCAGTTTCCGTCTTGCCGACACCGCTTGGGCCGGCCAGCAGGAAGACACCCGTGGGGCGGCAGGGATCCTCGAGCCCTGCGCGCGAGCTGACAATCCGTTTGGCGATTGCGTCGAGCGCCTCTGTTTGGCCCACCACTCGTTCCGCAAGAAGATTGCGCAGGTTCAACACCGTGTGAACCTCGCTCTTGAGCATGCGGCCGACCGGAATTCCGGTGGAGTCGGAGATTACCTCCGCGACAACGCGCGAATCCACGAGCGCCGGAACCAGCGGCGCGTCGCCCTGCGCCGCCGCAAGGTTCACATTCGCCTCGGCCAGTTGCAATCGCAGCGCGACGGCGTCCTGCGAATCGCCCAGCTTCTCAAGATCCGCCCGGAGGCGCGCGATTTCGCGCACCAGCTCTCTTTCCGCGCGGCAGCGGTCTTCGAGATCGGCAAGCTGCATCTCGGCAACGGCCAATTCGTCAAAAAGATGTTTGAGCAATGGATCGACGTCGCCGCCCGCCAGACGTTCCCGCTCCACGCTCTCCAGTTCGCCTTCGAGCACGGCGATCCTGTGCTGGCTGTCCTCGATCGCCGAAGGAGTTGAGTTCTGCGCCATCGCCACCCGCGAGCACGCTGTATCCAGCACGCCTATGGCTTTGTCGGGAAGTCGCCGGCCCGTGACATACCGGTGCGACAGCCGCACCGCCGCTTCCACGGCTTCGCGCTGCAGCCTGACTCCGTGGTGCCGCTCCATCAGCGGCGCGAGGCGCCGAAGCATTTCGATCGCATGATCTTCCGTCGGCTCTTCAACGGCGACGACCTGAAAGCGCCGGGCGAGCGCGGCATCCTTCTCAAAATACTTTCGATACTCCGCGTAGGTAGTGGCGGCGATGGTGCGCAGATCGCCTCGCGCGAGCGCCGGCTTCAGCAGGTTGGCTGCGTTCGTCTCCCCGTTTCCGCCAATCAGCGTGTGCGCTTCGTCGATGAAAAGGATGACCGGCTCGGGAGAAGTTTGCACTTCGTTCATGACGCTCTTGAGGCGGTTTTCAAATTCCCCCCTCATCGATGCGCCCGCCAGCAGCAGCCCGAAGTCGAGCGTTCGAAGGGCGACCTTCGCCAGCGAAGGCGGCACGTCGCCGGCGGCCACGCGCAAAGCGAATCCTTCGGCTATTGCCGTTTTGCCCACGCCTGGTTCGCCGATCAGAATCGGATTGTTCTGGCGGCGGCGCGTGAGTATATCGATTACCTGGCGGATCTCGGATTCGCGCCCGAAAACGGGATCGATCGCGCCGGCGCGCGCAGCCGCCGTGAGATCCACGGTATATGCCGAAAGGGCCGACTCCGCGTCTGCATTTCGGGCGGGCTGATGCTCTTTGTATGCGCCTTCTTCCACGCTGAAGAGCGATGCCATGTTCTGCCGGAACCGCGCCCCGTTGAACTTGAGAAACTCTGCCGACGTATTCCCGGCCAGTTGTGCGGCCGCGCCGCCTTCTATGAACGCCAGCAGTACAATCGCGGACCGGATCTCCGGGATTTCGAATTCGGCCGACGCCAGGTTCCACGCGGCGCTGAACAGCTTTACCAGACCGCCGGATAGTATCGGCGTCCGCACATTGCCGGAATTCTGCCGGTCAAGCGCGGCGTTCAGGTCGCGCGTCAGGCGGTCCGTATCGATATTGAAGTGTTGAAATACGAGCGCTGCGTCTGAGCGGGGAAGGTCGAGCAGGCCAAGGAACAGGTGTTCGATATCTACTTCGGAATTGCCGCGCGCCACCGCGAAGGTTGCGGCTTTTTCCGCCGCGATCCGGCTGATGCGATTCAGCTTCGCGACAAGGAACTTAAGATCGGTCACTCGGGATGTTGGAGCATGAAAGCCGCATTGTCAAATCTCTGTCTGGATGACCGGCACGCCTTTGGGGGCTGCGGCGGCGAAAACCGCCGCAGCAATTTTGATCGGCTTCCTTACCCGAAATAGTCATCCGGGCGATAGCCACTGAACTGACCCGAGTTGTACTGGGTCTCGTGCTTGGGAGTTCTCTGCGGATCGAAGTCGTCTTCGTCGCTGTTGTAGCCCTTCACCTCCTTGCCTTCGAGATTGTGCTTTCCGTTGCACCTTGTGCACAGGGCCCGCAGCCGGCCTTCATCCTGATAGTCATCGCGCATTTCCGCCCTTGAAGCGCCCTGACGCTCCAGTGCCGCGAGACGGGGCGCCCATGGTGGGTGATGATCGAGTTCAAGCGCTCGCCGCCAGTGCTCGTTATCGTTCACGCTCATGTACCCATACTCGGAGAGGTGAAACTTCCCGGCCAGATCGGTGTATGCCAGCATGCGCTGGCAAGTGGGATTGGGACATGTCCAAACCGCCGTGAAGCGCCCGGGGTCGAAATGCGCGACCTGGTGGGCTGTGTTCTCGATTACTGTCCGCGGTGTACCTGCGAGAAAGCCAAACCGAAGCTGCTTTTTCTTCTCTTCTTCAGTATAGTCATCGCCGCTGTCGCTCTCACTATCGCTCTCGCTATCCTGCATCCGCTGGATCGCGTTTGTCCTTAACGCGGGATGTGACAGCAACGCGGGATGTGACAGCGGGGGATGCGCCAACGCTGGAAACACCATTTTCCCGCCGGAAGACGGCCCCGCAGGTTCAAATTTCGGCGCGCCATTCCATGACAGAGGTACAGGCGTGCGTGCGCTGGCCGCGGTCATCGCGCCGGCGAATTTGGGCTGCGAAACTGTCGGCTGCGGGCGATAGACGGGCGGTGCCGCGGGCCTCAGCTGCGAGACTGCCGTCTGCGAACCGTAAACAGGCGGAGCCGCTGGCTTCAATTGCGAAACTGCCGCCTGCGGACGATAGACGGGCGGAGCCGCTGGCTTCAATTTCAATTGCGAAACCGCCGCCTGCGGACGATAGACAGGCGGAGCCGCGGGCTTTGATTTCAATTGCGAAACCGCCGCCGCGTGCGGACGATACACGGGCGGAGCCTGGCGGCCGGGAGGCGGCGCCATACCAGGTCCCCGCTCCATTACAGGGTTCCCTCGCTGGGAAATTCCGGTCCTCCGGAATCCCAGTTTCTGATACATCGATACCAGGTCCGCGGGAGCGAGATCGGCGGGCGAATCGGGACGCGCCTCCAGCCGCGCCGTGTGATAACCGTTGCTTCTTGCCGTGCGCAGAGCGGCGTCGATCAATTGGGTCGCGAGGCCCTGACGGCGGTGCTCCGGAGCCACTTTCAAATTGGAAATATTAACACCCTGCTCCGACGGCGTGAGTTGCACGGAAGCCACCGGCTCCAGCGCGCCCTGAGCCGCCAAGTCGATCTTCCAGCCCGAGCCGCTGGGCCTCGCCGCACGCACTGCGTACCACGCCGCGGGGGCAGCTTTCCCGCTGATGCTGCTCCCACCCGGCAAAGGAGTCGAAGCAGCACGGGCCGGTTTACCGGTTTCAACGCCCGTTCGACGCTGAACCGCCATGCCGGCGGAAAGTCCGCCCCGAGCCTGCACCGCGCCAGCGGATACCGGCTCGAGGGGTAACGAACGCATAAAAACGCCTCGCGCGACGGAACGCCGGGACATCGCCTGTGGGGGAGCCATCGGCATGCACCTCAGCAATAAAGTGTAACTGGTTTATGCAGGCGTGGGAAGCGGCTTCCCGGGTATGTGCTTCCCGGGTATGGGGGTGTGCGACTTGAATGTATCGAGATGATGACGCGCCTGCGCCAGGCGCGCCGCGGCGAGCTGAGTTGTCTCTTCCGCCTGCATGGCTGGTTCGAGTCGGCGCACAGCACGCTACTCACCGGGCACGAGCCGACGGCACGCGAGCATCAGACAGCGCAGCAGCCGCGCGATACATTCCGACCGTTCGGCATAGCGGCCGAGCCAGAAGAGATTGTCGGCCGCGCGGCTCGGCAGCTCCCTGGGCGTGCGCTGCACTTGCACTCTCTGGCTGCGCGGACGCAGCCTGTCAGTGGGCTCGGGGAATACGAGGCGCGCGAGGAAGTTGCCCTGGGGCATCCTGCTGCCAGTTGATCAAATGGTTTTCGGGCTCAACCTTAAGCGAATAGCTGAGGACCGGGACGCGGGAGTGGACGGCAGGTCGCAACCGAATCACGTGCGGGCCCAGCGTTACCAGGCGGCCCTAGCGGTGATACGTCTTGTGATTCAGCGCAACATGAATCGCCATAAGCGTCAGTATTATCGGGTTCGGCGTCTTGCAACGCGGGAAGAGGCCGCGACAAAGTCCCGGTCGAAGATCCGGGCAATTATCGGTTACGCGAGCACAGCATGCGATAAATCGATGCAAATGTTAAATGCTGCTGCGAGGGCCGAACACAAAGTTCTGCGAGTCTCGGGTGATTGACCGAAAGTTCGTCAGCGTCGCGCCCACGCCAAGGCAGACGACAGGCGCTGTTTTGAGCAAGGATGGAATGGTTATTCGAACATTCCATCCGGCAGGATTGGAGCTGGTCCGTTAGCTCGTCTTAGTGGGCCATTGAGCCGCGATCGCACTTCCGATCGAATGCAACTGTGTTTGAGCTAACGCCCGGCGAGGGTCGATTTCGTATTGCCTTTGATCAGATCGTCGAGCTCATAGAGACGCCCATTGGCGATCACACGCTTGACCTTGTGAGCATTCGCGATGTTTTCGAGCGGGTTGCCGTCGACAATCACGATATCGGCGAGTTTACCCGGTTCGATGCTGCCAGCATCGAGGTTCAGCGCTTCGGCAGCATTGACAGTGGCCGCTTTGAGCGCCTCGTACGGTGTCATACCGGCCATTACGTAGCCCTCGAGTTCGCCATGAAGGTCGAAGGCGTTCGGCTCATCCGTGCCCGCAATGATCTTCGCTCCGGCGTGCATGGCGTCGATGATCATTTTGGCGCTGCCGGTTCCATTTCCTCCGCCACCGCGTCCGCCGCGGCCTCCTCCCACCCCGGTAGCCTGCCGCCGCAGCCATTCCGGGTAGAGGTTGAAACGCGGGTCCGTCTTCATCGCCGGCTCATCCGCCAGAAGCTTTTGTGTTCCCGGTCGGGTAGCCATGGGGGTAAAGTACCTCTGGGACTTACCGAAAAGCTGGATCACGTCTTCGTAACTGCTCTGCAGCGTCGCTTGTTTCGGTGAGTAACCGCGACGGCTCGTAGCGGCAGTATGTTCGGTCCCATCGACTCCAACAAACGCGGCGGGATAAATCTCATGCGTCGTGACGGGAACGCCGATGCTGTGCGCAAACTCGACCATGCGTTTCTGCTGCAGGTCGGGAAGTCGGACATAACTCTTAATCAGATCGTGCTGGAGCACTTTCGCCAGTTGCAACTCCATCTCGAAGTGCGCGGGGCTGGAGATCGCGATCCCCATCTTGTAATAAACGCGGCTCCACTCCATTAAATAGCCGGTGCCGAAGATACGAGGACCCGGCCGCACGCCCGATTCATTCGCCTCACGATCTTCAACAATCTCGTAAGGCGTGTCTCCCGGGCAGCGAACGGTTGTGACTCCGAAGGCCAGCCACGCGCGATGTTCCGCCTCTCCAAGATCCTTCGTCAAATGGGAGTGAGACTCGATCAAGCCCGGCATCACCGTCAGGTTCGTGGCATCGACAACCTGCGTTCCTGCCGGCACGCTTGCCGAATGCGGGCCTACGCTCTTGATGCGGTTCCCTTCAATGACAATATCGACATCCGTGCGCGCCGTCTGACTCTTGCCGTCAACCAGTCGGCCTGCGTGGACCACAATCCGGCCTTTGGGAATGGAAGGAGTGTACTTCAGGTCAAGCGGAATCTCATGCGTTTCGCCGCTCAGAACGTCGATGGTTTTCAGCTTGTCCATCGACTGGTACAGGATGTGTTCGGAATCGGCCTGCCAGCTTGGCGCATAAGCGATCTCGCTGGTGATGTGCCGCGGAGGCCCGAGAGGATCTCCGGTTTTCGACACCGG
>DASZLO010000139.1:0-3090 GCA_035552315.1 Bryobacteraceae bacterium | reverse complement strand
CGAGAAACCGGCGCTGCTTTACTGGATGACCGCTCTCGGGTTCGACGCCGGGCTCGGTCCTGATCTCGCGCCGCGCCTGCCTGTCGCGTTGCTCAGCCTCGCGTTCCTCGCGTTCTACTGGACACGCCTGAGGAAGGAGTTCGGTCCACGTGCGGCATCATATTCCACGGCGATGCTGGCCACGAGCGCGGGGTGGCTCACCTACAGCCACGTTGCAGTAACGGATGTGCCCATGGCCGTGTTCTTCTCGGTGGCCGTCCTGCTTTCGCTCGACTGGATCTCCCGCGGAGACCGCACGAAGCTCCCAGTCGCGGCCGCATGCCTGGCGCTCGCCGCACTCGCGAAGGGCCTGGTGCCGCTGGTGCTCTTCGCGCCGGTAGTGGCGATGCCGATTCTCCACCGCCGATGGCGTCTCGCGCTCGATTGGCTCCGCCCCGTTCCCTTACTGAGCTTTTGCGTAATCGCGTTGCCCTGGTACATCCTCGTCACCGTGCGCAACGGACGTGACTTCGTCCGCGTGTTCTTCATTGAGCAACACTTCAGCCGCTTCAGTTCGGTGGCGCTCCAGCATGTGCAGCCATGGTGGTTTTATGCGCCGATATTCCTTCTTCTCCTGTATCCCTGGTTTCCGCTGCTCTTCTTGCCTTCAGTTGCGGCGCCGGTTAACTTCAGAAGCGGCATCCGCTTCCGCACGCTTGCGGCGGTTGTCATCTTCGGGTTCCTCTTCTTCACGCTCTCACTGAATAAATTGCCTGGATATCTGATCCCACTGCTTCCTTCCACATTTGCGGTTCTGGGCGTGGGTCTTGCGGGCACGCAGCGCGGTCCCGCGGCCTTCATCCCGCCTTGGCTCCTGATCGGGGCGCTGCCCGCGGCTGCGTCCTTCGCGCCGAATGTGCTTGGGGCTCACGGGATACGAGCAACGGACTTTCCGGTTTTCGAACTAATCGTTCCGTTACTGCTTTGCGCCCTAACCGGCGCAATCATTGTGATCTTCGCGCGTGATAAAGCGTTTAAGATCAGCATTTTCGCCACCGGTGCCGCTTTTCTCTGGTTCCAGTTCGCGTCGTTTCCGGCATTCGATGCCGCGGGCTCGGCGCGGCCCCTCCTCAGCCGAGGCACGCCCAATTGTGTTCCCGCGGGTCCCCGCGATCTGGTTTATGGGTTGTACTATTACTCTGGAAAGGAACTCCCGAAGTGTGCGGTTCTTGACCAGAGCGGGACGCGCGTTGTACGGTAACTTAGATTTGTAATGATTCTTCCATCCAGCCAGATTTCGGTTTTTATTCTCCTGATATTAGGAATGTTGGGTTGGGGCCTGTGGGCCAACACCTTTAAATCCACTGGCGGGAAGTGGCGATTCGAGCTCTTCTATTTCGATTTCGCGCTTGGTGTGCTGATCACCGCCGTTGTACTGGCACTCACGGCGGGGAGTCTCGGTTTCGACGGCTTCTCTTTCATGGATGATATCCGTCTCGCCGGCAAACGGCAGGATGTGCTGGGATTCGCTGCGGGCATGGTGTTCAATCTTGGAAACATGCTGCTATTAGCGGCCATTTCTCTGGCCGGGATGTCGATCGCATTTCCGATTGGCATGGGCCTCGCATTGGTCGTCGCCGCAGGCTGGAATTTCGCCCTGAAGATGGGCGGTAATGCGACTTTCCTCTCGATCGGCGCAGCGGTAACGCTGGGCGCTATCGTGCTTGCCATCATGACTTCGAAGGCGTCTTCGCTTATCAGTCCGCCGCCCTCCGCCGACGGCACAAAGAAGAAGCCGAAGAAGAAATCCGCGGGCAAAGCGGTGGCCCTCAGTCTGGCGGCCGGCATTTTGCTGGGCTCATTCTGGCGCTTGATTCAGATGGGCATGGCCGGTGAGAATGGGCTCGGCCCGTATTCGATTGGGGTGATGTTTGGAGTCGGCGTTGTCTTCTCAACCTTTGTCTTCAACCTGTTTTTCATGAATCTGCCGGTCGCCGGCCAACCCGTCGAGATCGCTGAGTATTTCCGCGCTCGCGTCAGCCGGCACGGGACGGGCGTACTGGGGGGGATCCTTTGGTATGCCGGGTTGATTTGCACTTTGATTGTGGCGCGCGCGCAGGGTCCGGCCGCCGTTTCCACGCGCATCAGTTACGCTTTCGAGCAGGCGGCCATCGTGGTCGCGGCGCTTAGCGGGGTTTTCCTATGGCGCGAGTTCGATGGAGCAAAATCCGACGCGAGAATCCGGGTGGGTCTGATAATTTTCCTTCTGGTGGCTGGAATCGGCATCTCGGCCGTTGGTATCGCGCCCGCGCCGCCGGTGAATCCGTAAAGCGCAGGCGAAAACGCCTACTCGCACAAGAAACGTGTGAGTAGGCCTTCGGCCTGCGCCTTTGATTTTCTCTCTTCATAGCAGCGAATGCGGCTCAGTGTCCGGGAAGCTCATCAACTCGTATCGAGCGTGATGCAGGCGCTGCAGCACGATCGAGGCGAATCGAAAGTCATCGCCGACCACCTGATTGATTGCGAATTGCGCGGCCTTGCGTACGGAGGCCTTGCCAGAGCGATCAGCATCGCCGAACGCGTGGAGCGCCAGGGGCGGGGCAAACGCCCTGTTCGCGTGCTTCATGAAACGCCTGTTTCCGCGAGAATTGATGGCGGCGACAACATCGGTTATCTCGTCGCCCATCGAGCAACCGGGATCGCGATCGAAAAGGCGGAAGCGTGCGGGATTTCGGTAACGGGCGCCAGCGACACATGGTACACAGGCATGCTCTCGTTCTACGCCGAGATGGCGGTATCCAGAGGCCTCGTGACCATGATTGCTTCGAACGCTTCGCCGTGGGTGGCGCCCCATGGCGCGACCGAAGGACGGCTCGGCACGAACCCGATCTGCTTTGGCTTTCCGAGCGCGGATGAACCTGTGATTCTGGATATAGGAACGTCCGCGATCATTCACGCGGAGGTTACCCTGGCGCGTCGATTGGGACAGGAATTGCCTGAAGGAGTTGCGTTCGACAATGCAGGTCACCCGGCGCGCGATCCGGCCGCCGCGCTCGCGGGCGCGTTTGCCGCCTGGGGTGGGCATAAAGGGTCGGGGCTCGCGATCGTGGT
>DASZLO010000138.1:0-3716 GCA_035552315.1 Bryobacteraceae bacterium | reverse complement strand
CCAAACGTGCAAGTACAGCTTTATAACGCTCTGGATCCGTATCGCGCAGGTACGTCAGAAGCCGGCGACGCTTAGCAACCAAGGTCAGCAATCCTTTGCGGGAGCCGTGGTCCTTTTTGTGCGTCTTGAAATGCTCTGTCAGCATCGAAATCCGGGTGCTCAACAGTGCAATCTGTACTTCTGGTGACCCCGTGTCGGTTTTGTGGCGCTGATTTGTAGAAAAAATCTGCCGCTTTGCTTCAATCGCCAGTGCCATTCTAGGGGTAATGCTCCTTGTCTTCTCTTAATCTCGTTTTGGTACGTACATAGAATACCACAACTGGCGGGGTGAGTTTATACGCCTAGCCGAATCGCAGAGACTCTACAGGATTCACCACTGAAGCCCGGTACGCCGGAATGAGCGCGGCGCCGAGAGCCGCCGAGGCGAGCACCAGGGTAGCCGTGCCAATCACGATGGGGTCGGTGGGTTTGACACCGAACAATTGAGACTCCACGAGGCGTCCGAGCGCCGCCACAGAGGGCAGCGCGATCGCCACGGCCGCCGCAATCATCACCAGGGCGTCGCGCAGTACGAGCCAGAGCGCCGTGGCTCTGGTAGCGCCGAGCGCCAGCCGGATACCGATTTCGCGGGTTCGCTGCGTCACCACAAAAGACATGACGCCATACAGCCCGACCAGCGACAGGAGCAGCGCCAGGGTGCCGAAGCTGGCCGATAGCAGGGCCAGCAGACGCTCCGTATTCAACGACCGGTTGACCTGTTCATCGACAGTTCGCAAATAGGTGATGGGCAATGCCGGGTCGGCGCGATGAACGATCTCGCGAATGGATTGAGAGGCCGCCTCGGTGGTGCCCTGCACCCTCACGTAGAAGTTGCCGCCGGTATCGGCTCCCTCGAAAAATGAAAAATACGCCTGCTCCGACTCCTCGCGAAGGCCGCGATAGCTGATGTCGGCCACAACGCCGACGATTTCGATGTTCGGCTGGACATCCGGTCCGGAACCTTCGGCGATGCGCAGGCCCAGAGGATTGCGGCCTGCGAGGTAACGCTGCACGAAGGCCTGGTTCACCAGAGCAGTGCGATAGCCGGTCTCGCCGACGGGCCGGGAGTCGCGTTCGTCGAAGCCTCTGCCCGCAACGATGCGGATGGCGAGGGTTTGAAAGAACTCGGGACTGACGGCATTCAGGTTGACCTCGCGATCCGTGGTAATCCGCTCATTGGCTTGAATCGTCATGGGATCGCCCCAGCTCCCGCCGGTCAATAACGGGAAGCGCGCCACGGCGGAGGCATGGCTGCTGGAGGAGGCGCGAATGTCTTCGTGAATGCGGCGGATCAGCCGGCTGGCCTCGGCGCGGGAGTAGCCGTTCCGAAGGGGGTCCACACCGAACGAAACCAGGTCCGATGTGGCGAATCCAGGGCCCTTCGCCATCAGATCCGTCAGGGTCCGCACGAACAACGCCGCTCCGATTACCAGGATCAACGTGAAGGCAATCTGAACCGTGACAATCATCTTGCGGAGGCGGACGCCGCGGAAGCCGGTGCCGCCCCGATCTCTCAGCGAGGCGATCAGCGAACGGCGACCGGCCCTCAGCGCGGGCGCGAAACCGCTCAGGAGACCGGCGGCCAGGCTCACCAGAAAGGCGAAGAGCAACAAGTTCGCGTCCACGGTGGCATGCAGCGCGTTACCCGCGGCGTTGCGAGGCAGGAAGGCGATGAGCGCCCGCATGGCAACCGGCGCCAGCGCAACGCCGAGCAAGCCTCCGGCAAGCGCCAGCAGCACGGTTTCGGTGAGGAACTGGCGGCCGATTCGGCCGCGCGACGCTCCCAAAGCCAAGCGTGTGCCGATCTCCCGTTCGCGAGCCGATCCCCGCGCCAGAAAGAGACCGGCGACATTCAGGCAGGCCAGTCCCAATAGAACTGCCGTAGCCGCGAGTAGCACCCAAAGCGGCTGCGACATTCTGCGGCGCAGGCTGGAATGGCCCTGTGGCGCCGGAGTGAGTTGCAGCGTGGAGGCAAGAAACCGCTGCCGCCGTTCGGCGGTGATTCGGGGAAAGCCGGCGCGGCGCGTGTCCTCATCCAACATGGCTTTAAACCACGGTTGAAGCCCGGCTTGAGCTTGCTCGAGGGTAACGTTCGTCTTGAGTCGACCCAGCACTTGCATCCAGCGCGTGCGGCGATCCAGTTGATCGGTGAACCCGGGAATAGCTTGCGACGACAGGGAAGCCGGAATCCAGAGCGACGGAACTTCGCCCACGTCGATACCATGAAACGCAGGCGCCGCGACGCCGATGACGGTCATGGGATGTTGGTTCACCAGCACCTTTCGGCCCACCACATCGGGAGCGCCGGCCAGTTGCGTCTTCCAGAAATCGTAAGAAAGGACCACGACCGGATTGGCGCCGGGGAGTCCGTCGTCGGCCTGGTCCAGCAGCCTGCCGAGTGCCGGACTCACGCCGAGCACGGAAAAGTAACTACCCGAGACGATCTCCGCGCCCGCCGGTTTCGGGGTTGCTCCGAGCGAGAGGTTGACGTTGGTGAGAGCCCGGCAGAAGACGCCATCGAAGAAGCGGTCCTGCTGCTCGAGGTCGCGGCAGATTGGATAGGACATTAGATTCCAGGTGCCGAAGCCGGGGGCTACCTGGTCGCCCTTCCAGTCGATGAGTACCAGCCGTTCGGGCTGACGGACGGGAAGGGTGTGAAGAAGCACCTGATCCACCAGAGAGTAAATGGCGGTGCTGGCGCCAATGCCCAGCGCGAGCGAGAGCACGGCGGTGATTGTAAACGATGGAGTGCGGAGAAAGGACCGCGCCGAGAAGCGGAAGTCATACAGGAAATCGCGCAGCCAGCGGGAGAGCCAGACATCGCGGACTTCCTCGCGGACCTGGGTGAGGCCGCCGAGTTCCAGCCTGGCTTGCCTTTGGGCCTCGGCTTCGGTTATGCCGGCGAGCACAAGGTCGGTGACGCGGCGCTCGTAGTGATATTGCAATTCGCGATCGAGGCCGCTCTCCAGGCTTCGGCGCCGGAACCAGTTCCATAGCTGCTTCATGACCTGCCGCCCTCATCGAAGATCAACTGGACGGCTCCGGAAAGGCGCGACCAGCTCCGTTTCTCCAGGGCGAGTTGTTTTTGTCCGGAACTCGTCAAAGAGTAGAATTTGGCGTCGCGCCCCGTCTCCGATTGCTTCCACTCGGCCTTCAGCCACTCCTTTTGTTCCAGCCGGTGGAGTGCGGGGTAAAGCGAGCCCTGGTTGACTTGGACGACGGATTGCGAAATCTGCTCCAATCGCTGCGCGATGCCGTAGCCGTGCGCCGGTTCGAGGGAGAGGATCTGCAGAATCAGCATGTCGAGCGTGCCCTGCGGAATGGGAAAGCGGGGTGGTGGCATAGATACCTCAAGCTTCTACCTGTACAGCATACTGCTCGATAGGTCGAAGGTCAAGGTGTCGCTTGGTTTGGGTTAGAGGCGCCATGCGGGGGGCTCGTTTCCGGTCCAGCCGACGGCTTTCTTGGAGGCCGGGTTGGGCTGCGGGGGCTGGTAGGGGGATGTGCGGAACGAAGCCAATTTCGGAGTTTCGGGTTTCGTTTGTTGGGGTTGCGGAGCTGCTTTTTCGACGGGCTTTTCTTCGTCCTCTTTTTTGAGGCGTCGATAGGCGGCCATGGACTCTTTGTAGGTTCTTTCAGAGGCGGCGACGCGGCGGTGGAGGCGCATGAAGGTGGGG
>DASZLO010000137.1:0-11044 GCA_035552315.1 Bryobacteraceae bacterium | reverse complement strand
CTTTTTCTCTCGTAATCGGAGAGGCGGGTGCGAAGGTGGATGTCACGGGCGATGCGCCGATTCTGGAAAATGCGCGGACGCAGGTGGCCAGCACCATTTCGCAGCACGAGATTGAGGCGCTTCCCCTGAGCGGCCGCAACTTCTTCGACGTTGCGCTGTTTGTGCCCGGCGTCTCGCCGACGAATACCGCCTCGAACCAGCTTTTTGCCGAGACCTCGGCCATGCCTGGCCAGGGACTGTCGGTTTCGAGCCAGCGCAATTTTTCAAACAGTTTCATCGTCGACGGCGTCAGCGCCAATGACGACGCAGCCGGCGTGGCCGGATCTTTCATCGGGCTCGATGTGGTGCAGGAGTTTCAGGTGGTCACTTCAGGCGGTCAGGCGGAATTCGGCCGCGCGCTCGGCGGCTACATGAACGTGGTCACGAAGAGCGGCGGCAACAGCCTGCACGGCGACACCTACGGGTTTCTCAGGAACAGCCGGTTCAACGCCGCAAATCCTTTGAACAACCAGGTGCTTCCTCTGACGCAGGCGCAGTACGGCGCCAGCCTCTCGGGTCCGATCAAACGCGACCGGACATTTTATTTCGTCAATTTCGAAGGCCGGGATCTGAATCAGTCCAATCTGGTGACCATAACTCCGGCCAATGTGGCTGCTATAAACAGGCGTCTCGCCGCGACGGGATATCCGGGGTCACTGATCTCAACGGGCGACTTCTCCAATCCGGTGCACAACGAGAATTTCTTCGGCAAGGTCGATCATCGGGTCAGCGACCGGGACCAATTAACGGCGCGTTACAGCCTCTATCATGTCGACAGTTATAGTTCACGCGGCGCGGGCGGCCTCAACGCGCCTTCTGCCTCCGCCAATCTGCTCGATACTGACCAGACAATTGCCGCAAGCAACATATTCACCTTCTCTCCGCACATCGCCAACGAAACGCGCGGCCAGTTCACCAACAGCAATCTTTCGGCTCCCCCTTCCGATACGGTCGGTCCGGCAGTGAGCATCTCGGGCGTCGCAAGCTTCGGGACGCTGTCCGGATCGCCCTCGGCGCGCTACAACAGGCTCTACGAAGGGTCCGACAGCGTTTCGATCTACAGCGGCGCAAACTCCTTCAGGGCGGGCGTTGACATTCTGTACAACGACGACACCATAACCTTCCAGCGCACTTATCGCGGCAGCTACGCATTCTCGTCGCTGGCCAACTTTCTGAACGGGACATTCAACAACTCCGGGTTCACACAGACATTCGGCGTAAATCAGATTCACCAGAGCAATCCGAACTTCGGCATTTACGCGCAGGATGAGTACCGGCTGAGCCCGCGCCTCACCTTCAACGTCGGCGTGCGATACGACGCTGAGTGGCTGCGGACCGTCTCGACGCAAAACAACTTCTCGCCCCGCGCCGGATTCGCCTGGAGTCCGTTCGCCCGACGCAGGATGGTGATCCGTGGCGGCTATGGACTCTTCTTCGACCGCGTGCCGCTGCGCCCGCTGGCCAACGCGCTGCTCTCCGCGGGCAACACCGCGCTGGTAAGCAATCTGCAGCAGATCAGCATCAGCCTCTCTCCCGGGCAGACGGGCGCTCCGGGGTTCCCGGGCATTCTCAACGCTCTCACGACCCCGGCCGGTGTGTTCTTCAACTTCAGCACGATGCTGCCGAATATGAAGAGCGCTTATTCGGAACAGGGTAGTCTGGAGATCGAGCAGCAGATCGGTAAGACGGGCAGTCTGACCATCGGCTATCAGCATGTTCGGGGTCTGCACCTGATCGCTTCGGTGAATCAGAACGTACCCACGTGCACGGCGGCGGGAACCAACGATGGCTGCCGGCCGAACCTGGCCATCGGCAACGTGAGCCAGTACTCGCCCGGGGCCGATTCGCATTATGACGGTGCGCACATCCAGTTTCTGCAGCGCCCTGTTAAGTGGGGTAACTACCGGGTCATTTACACTTACTCAAAAGCGCTTGACGACGTGAGCGAGTTTTTCTTCAGCGCTCCGCTGAACAACTACAACATCTGGCAGGATTACAGCCGCTCGGATGACGATCAGCGCAGCCGCTTCGCTCTGGAAGGAACCGCGCACACGTCATTGGAGAGCGCTTCTGACGCGCTCGACCGCTTGACGCATGGTTGGGAGTTCACGACCTCCTTCACCGGCTACTCGCCCCTGCCATTCAATATCACGACCGGAGCGAATACGATTCAGGGAACCGCCGCGCGGCCGACCATCAACGGGAACTTCATAAACCGGAACGCGGGCGAGGGATTCGCAATCCTGAATTTGGGCCTGCGCCTCAGCCGCACATTCAGTTTGACCGAGCGGATTCGTCTGCAGGCGATGGCGGAGATGTTCAACGCGCTGAATCACGTAAACGTCGCTACCCTCAATGGCGTGTTCGGTACGGGCGCATATCCGGCGAGCCCGTTGCCGGCGTTCAGGGAGATTACGGCAGTGAACGATCCGAGGTCGGCGCAGTTCGGTTTGCGGGTTAGCTTTTAGCGGTCGCTGCTTCAGGGCGGAGAGAGTGTTTTGTACCGGGGACATATTCGCGGATGCGAGCATGCCCCCGGGTTTGGCAGCTGGTTTTTATTTCGAAGCCGATGTCGGCGTTGGCCTGTTCTTAATCGTCACTTTTTGAACATCCCACATGCTTGCGGAGCCGATGAACACCACGTTTGGATCCCGGCAGTCGAGCTGGTGGATCAGATTGCCGGTGTCTTCCGTGCCGTGATCCTGACCGGTGATGAACATGCCGAGGACTTTTCCGTCCATGTCCATCTTGTAAACCTTGCCCGTACCGTCGCCGCTGAACATGTACTGCGGGGTGGTGTCTGTGGTGCAGAGGGCCCAGGGGGCGCCGATGCCGCCGATGCTCTTTTTGAAGTTCAGGTCGTCGTCGTAAACCTGGATGCGCCGGTTGCCGCGATCGGCCACGTAGATGTTGTCCTGCTTGTCCGAGGCGATGGCGTGCGGGGTGCTGAACTGATCCTTGCCGCTGCCGTAAGTGCCCAACATCTTCAGCCAGTGGCCATCGGGGGAAATCTTCACGACGCGCGAGTTGGTGTAGCCGTCAGACACGAAGATGTTGCCCTTCGAATCGAAAGCTGCATCGGTTTCGCGGCCGAATGTGCCCTTCCTGCCAACCGGGTGCCGGTCCTCTTTACGCCTGTTCTCTGACTCGAAGTGCAGGGATTCGAGGTTTGATTCGAGATAGTCAATGGCTTCCGGAGTACGGCCAAGCCAGAAAATGTGCTGGCCCGACGGGTCGTATTTTACGATCATGCCGGAACCCTCGTCAATTTGCCATACGTTGTCCTGCTTGTCCACGCGGACGGCGTGTGCAAACGACTCAGCGTAGTTGTTCGGTCCCCACTCCTTGACGAATTTGTAGTTCTGGTCGAACTCGAACAGCATGGCAGCCTTTCCGCCGCGCGCAACGCCCTGGTTCTGAGTGCGCGTGTATACGAACAGGTGGCCCTTTGAGTTCGTAGCGACTCCCATCGTTTCACCCATCGTCTGGCCGGGGATGGCGAGCCGGAGGTATCGGTCATCGATCTGCAGTTTTGGATAGCCTTCTTCCAGCTTCGCCAGTTCGGCGCGCTGTTCCGGGCTTCCGAAAAGCCCCTGGGCCATGCTCGTGGCCGGTGAGAGCAAAAGCGTGCCCACGACCGTCGCCGCGCCGAACCCGAAAAGGGATAACAATATATGCTTCGTTTTCATGTGTTGAACTCTCCTGATCGAAACGAACGCCTGGCCGGGACCGCCCGGGGCTTTCCCATTTAGGGCCTCTCAGTCGTTCGAGCAGCATTAGTATATACCCAACCGCCAGGCCCACCGGGATGGGCGTGGACATACAGGACGGCGTTTCCTGGCGAACCGGGTCAGCGGCTCGGCTTTGCGGAATCGGAGCCGGATCGAGAATGCCGCCGGATGGATTTACCTGCATGAATGCGACAGTTGAAATACCGTCCGGCACGGTTTCGTTGTCCCAAAAAGGCGCCAGGGAAGAAGAGGAATTCGATCCGGAATAATCGAGTGGTGCGGTCCATCCGGGAATAGAACTGTTGCCGGGGAAGTTGCCAGGATCCGGAGCTTCTTGAAAAATTCGGCCGCGACTCTTGACTGATTAATGGCGGTGAGGGTGAGATTCGAACTCACGGAACCCGTAAAGGTTCAACGGTTTTCGAGACCGCCGCATTCGACCACTCTGCCACCTCACCGCATCGGAATAGCTTTATTTTCCCACAGCCCCATCGCCGCTGTCACTGCGCCAGAACCGAATCCTCCATGAACTCCCGCCCGATCCACACCACGCGCGCCCGCACAATTTCCAGAATGCTCCGTTCCAGCAGCGATACCGGAATCCATTTTTCCGGCTCGCCCAGCGTCGCCTCGTTCACCACGTACAGGAAAAATCTCCGCGTCCGCAGATATCTGACGCGCAAACCGCCCTCGTCCTCCACTATCCATACCCCCGACCCGCCCATGCTGCCCCGCACCGCCGGATTTTGATCCAGCAATACCGTATCGCCTGCTTTCACCAGGCGCGGCAGCGCCAGATCCGGCGACAGCACCGCCGCAACCGGATTCACCAGTCCGGCCAGCAGCCTCGCCTCCAGCGGCATCATCCCGCGATGCACCTCCAGATCGGCGTCCGCTCCAGGCCCCAGACGGCTGCGAAGCAACGGTACCGCCCGCACCTCCACGCTCTCGCCGGCCGCCGTCGACCACAGCAGGTCGGCCACGGTCACCTGCAGCGCCTGCATCAAACGATCCGCCGCGCCGCTGGAAAGTACCCGGATATTCTTCAGCACATTATGCATATGTGGCTGCGATATTCCACATGATTTAGCCAGCTTTCGCTCGGAAATTATGCCCCCCCTGACCCGGCGTCGCGCCAGCTCAACCAGCCGTTCCTGCAGCTCGCCAAAACCCAGCAAAATCCCCGCTTTATATTTCCACCAGAAATAGGTCCCGCACGATAGTGCAATTAGACACTTTCAGTCTAAAGCAAGCCCGAACCGGAACTCTCTGAGGAGTAAAGACTTCGTACCCGTGCCAGCCTCCCGGCGGCAGCTTTGAGTCTTTCGCGCAATGATTTTGAGAGAAATTAACTTTAGTGAATTTCGTTCTTAATCGTACAGTAGAAAGGAACTATTCAAAGTGGAATTCGATTGGAATCGCTCGGAAACAGTCGCTTTAGCTAAAGAATCCTGCACACAATGCCACGGTCTTGGATTGCGCAGCAGTAACGGAACAGGTTCGGATGCTCCTTGTAACTGTGTCTTGAGGTCTATATTTCGCTTGTGCTACGCGAGATTCCAGTACTGCGCCACTCGGGAAAAATATCTGACCCATGTCCGTCTGGCCGTCATCGGAGGCAGGGTGAACCGCCAGGTGTGGGGCCGCAGGGACGAGGAATATGTCGCTGATTTTTGTCTGGTCAGCAGGCGCTTCCTCGACGACGAGGAATACAAGCTGTTCCGTTTTCACTTTCTGCTGGGCGCGGACTGGAAGCTTTGCTGCCGCCAGTTGAAGATGGATCGCGGGCATTTCTTCCATGCCGTCTACCGGGTGCAGCAAAAACTTGGCCGCGTCTTTCGCGAATTGCAGCCCTACGCGCTCTACCCCCTCGACGAATACTTCGGAGGCGCCACCCGCGAGGACGCTTCAAACCGGCCGAAGACCGTTCTGCAGATGCCCCCCCGCCGCCAGGGATTGCGGCCTCCCCTGCGAAAAATAGCCTGAACCTACGCCCCCGTATAGCGTCTGATCACAGGCATTACACGCTCGGCCAGCGGCTTGTTCTGCTGGCCGGGCAATCCGGAAATGACATAGGCCAGATAGTTTCCCGCCTGAAAACCAGCCACCGCATAACCTCCGAGTTCGTTTTCATGCACCGAAGCCTTCCCGATACCGATGGCGCGGGGGAACACTTCGCCGTCCTCGTGGCGCGTCATGATGACGGAGATCAGCATACCTTTGCGGCGCAGAATTATATGCACGTACGCCCGTCCGTTCACGGTGCAGCGGTGCGCGGAAACCAGATCGTCCCCCGGGAACTGATTGAGGATGGGCTGCAGCATCAGCGAGTAGGGACCCAGCGCCTGAAGCCCTTCGGCTTTGCTGGTCTGCCGCGGATACTCCCCTTCAATCGCGCAATGGACATGGTCGTTTTCGCCGATCTGGAGCAGCTCGTGGATCTTCTGCGCGGCATAATACTGGGTTCCCCCCAGCATAAAGACCAGCAGCGCGACACTCGAAGCCAGCCGTCCCCAGCCGGAAAGGCCTCGCGCGGGCGCACTCTCCAGCCGCGTGCGGACGCGCGCTTCCAGATCGCGCGGAACCGGTTCGTTGTCGACGGCCTGCTGCAGGCGCTGTTGCTGATTCACCTCGACAGTCCTCGTTCCGCCAGGCCGGCGCGCAGAAGCTTGCGTCCGCGGCTGAGCCGCGACATCACCGTCCCGATGGGCACCTTCAGCATTTCCGCGATCTCCTGATAACTGAATTCCCGCACATCGCACAGCACCAGCGCTTCCCGAAACGGCGACGGCACGGCGGTCAGCGCCTCCACCACCTGCCGGTCCGACAGATGGTCGGGAACCGGGTCATTCACAGGTATATCCGGGGTCTCGCCTTCTTTATTCCCGCCGGAAGTGTTTCGAAATGACGGCAGTCCGAAAAATCCGCGGCGCGCATGCAAAGCCTTGAAGGCAAGGATTCTGTGCAGCCAGGCTCGCATGTTGGTGCCTTTCTCGAACTTATGAAAGGACTTCCATGCCTGCAGGAAGACTTCCTGGGCGAGGTCTTCGGCCGTCTCGCGGTTCCCGATCAGGCCGACTGCCGTCCGGTAAATCTCCGGCAGAAAAGGCAGCGCGGCGGCTTCAAATTCCTCGCGCGGCGTTTTGGGAATAAAATCAGAGGTGCCGGACATTTCTAAACGTGAAAGTGCTTGAAGAAAAACACAAGCTGGCGACGCGCTGGTTTCATTGGATCAACTTCCCGATCTTATCAGCGATGATCTTCAGCGGTCTGCTCATCTACTGGGCCTACGACCCGTATCGTATCGGCATCGGCGGCGCTACCCTGTTCCATTTTTTCCCGAACTGGTTTTACAATCTTACCGGCATCGGACAGCAGCTCGCGCTGGGGATGGCTCTGCATTTCGTATTCGCGTGGATCTTTGCGATCAACGGGATTGCGTATGTAGTTTACACGCTGGTTTCGGGCGAATGGCGCGCGCTGGCGCCGGACAAGAACGCATTCCGCGACGCGCTCCAGGTGGCGATGCACGATGCGGGATTCAAAGTCCCACTGCCGCCGCAGGGCCGTTACAACGCCGCGCAGCGCCTGACGTACTCGGCGATCGTGGTGATGGGCGGATTCAGTCTGCTCACCGGTCTTGCGATTTACAAACCCGCGCAACTCCACTGGCTGACAGCGGCGCTGGGCGGATATGAATGGGCGCGCTGGGAGCACTTCTGGCTGACGATGGGTTATGTGGGTTTCTTCGCAATCCATATCGCGCAGGTGATTCGCGCGGGATGGGCGAATTTCCGCTCGATGGTGGCTGGCTTCGATCTGGTGGATTCCCATGAGTAAAACCCCGGAAGAAGAACTGAAACAGAGGACGCGCCGGTCGTTCATCGGCTTGGGCGCGGGAGCGGCTGTGGCGGTAGCCGGCGTTTACTGGCTCAAAGACCAGCCCGATGCCGACGGAATTCCGCTGGCTCTGAGGAACGTTCTGGGCCTGAATGAAAAGGTGGTGCGCGCTGCCCTTTTCAGCGACGGGCATCTGGTGAAGACTTATCCGGCGTCGGCCATCGGCAAGCTCAAGAAGAACGGCGACATCGGGATGGAAGAGCCGATCGGCGAGTCCGCATGGAAGCTGTCGGTGGGCGATCGGAACCTGACTCTGGCCGATATTCAGACGCTGCCGAAGTACGAAGAGACCATCGACTTCAAGTGTGTGGAAGGCTGGAGCACCGTGACTTCGTTTGCAGGCGCGCGCCTGTCGGATTTCACCGCGAAGTTCGCGCCCGGTGGGGCAGACAAGCAATACGTCGGGATGTGGACGCCCAAAAACGATTACTATGTGAGCCTCGATATGCCCAGCGCCATGCATCCGCAGACGCTGCTGGCCTGGGAGATGAATGGCCAGCCGCTGACCCAGGATCACGGGGCTCCGCTGCGTCTGACGATCCCGGTGAAGTACGGAATCAAGAACATCAAGCGCATCGCGAAGATCGAATACAGCGATACGCGCCCGCCGGACTACTGGCAAGAGCAGGGCTACGACTGGTATTCAGGGCTATAAGATCAGCCGGAAATTGACTTGCACAACCGCCCTGACGTCTGCGGGCAGACCCTTTCTGATTCCGGGATCGAACCGCCACTGTTCCACCGCTTCCACGGCGTTCTCATCGAGCCCCATGCCAAGCGGGCCGATCACCGCTATGTGCGCCGGGTGTCCGGAGGGATCGACAATTACCTGGAGCGTCACGGTGCCGGCCAGCTTCGCCCCGCGGGCTTCCTGCGAGTATTCGGGGTCGACCTTGAAAATTATTTTGGGTTGCACGTCGCTCGCAATTGCGAGGCCCTTGAACGACGGGGCGACCGGCGAAGGCGTCCCGCACTCAAACTCGACGCGGGCAGTTGCTTCACGCGGTTTTCCGTTCGCCAATCCGGACGTGAATCGCCATTGCGCGATCGCGGGCACTACTGCCTGAGCGAGGGGATCGCCCGCGAGTTGCGCCGTAACTTTACCGGGAACGCCGTCGGGAGCGATGGGGAATTCAACGGTCACCCGTCCTCCGGTTTCCGGGCATGCGGCGGTCTGCGGGGCGCTGTAGTGAGTGAGAACAGGCTTTTCCAGGGTCTCGAGGCCGCGCTTGTCCGTGCGGACTACGCTGTAAACAGCTTGCCGGACTCGCCAATTCCCGCCACCTGCGTTCGTAAACGGAATCTCCACGGACTGGCCCATTTTCAAGGATTGTCCGGCTCGCATCGCCCGCTTGAATTGCCACTGCTGGACGGCAGCAAGGGCCTTTTCATCGAGTCCCAAACCAAGCCCGTGAAGCACCCTGAGCTTCGAAGGTTTACCGTCCGTACCGACTTCCATATATACGGAGACAGTACCCTGCAAATTCGCCGTGCGGGCTTCCTCAGTGTATTCAGGATTGACGGAACTGGTCTGCACAGGCGGAACCAGCGGCGGCAATCGCTCAGCGATCGCACCCCTGTCGCGCAGTAACTGAGCCACCAGGGGATGCCCTTCCGCAGTCGCGACATCGAAGGGCGTACGGCCGTCATTGTCCTTGGCATTGATGTCGGCCTTGCTGGCCAGGAGAAGTTCCACCACCATCCGGCGACCCTGTCCCGCGGCGCTGTGCAGGGGCGTTTGACCGGTGGCATCCAGGCTCGAAATCAGCGACGGATCGGTCTGCAGGAGAACCCGCACCCGTTCGACATCGCCGCGCGCCGCGGCATCGTGGATCTCTCCGCAGATGGCAGGAATGACGGCGACCATCAACAGCAGAATCACTTTCACTGGTTACTCATCTCTGTGAACTGTATCAGGCGAAAAGGCCGGCAGGCAGATCGCGATGTAGTCAGCGCCGTCGGGGTGCGGGGTGCTGTAGCGGACCCATTCGCCTTTGTTTACCAGTATCGCCTGCCCGGGCGTCACGGTAAGAACTCCGGATTTCGTTTCGACGCGAAGCTCCCCTTTTAAAACCAGCGTGTATTCGTCGAATTCGGGGGTCTGGCCGGGTTCGATCCAGCCGCCGGGACTGTTCATATGGGCAACGCTGATGGCTTCGGTTCCGGAGTTGACGCGGCCCACGAATTCCTCGATCCGCTTGGGCATATTCCCCGCCGAGGTGATCACCGTAGGCTGTTTAATGAGATTCATAAACCCCATGCTAACCTTGAATTACTCCCTTAAATGCTTCAAATTCTGTGCGACGTGGTCAGAGGACTGGCCGCGCTCTGGGTCTTTACATACCATTTCCGTCCTTCGCGCGAGGGCATCTGGCTTATCGCTTCGGTGGGCGATTTGGGCGTTCCGGCATTCTTTGTGATTTCCGGCTTTTGCATTCTTTCGGCGGCGCAAAAGACGCGCGCCAGGAACCAGTCCGCGCTGGCGTTTCTTAAGCGACGGCTGGTGCGCATCTATCCGCCGTTCTGGCTTTCCATCGCGATCGTGCTTGCCGTGCCGTTCCTCATCGGTTCTTTCACGGGCTACTGGCAGAAGCCGCTTTGGTACGCCTACACGTGGCAGGACTGGCTGCTCGTCCTGTCGCTGGCGCGCATTTTCTTCGGACACGGTCAGCCGCTTTACACCACGTTCGTCCATGTGAACGCCGTTTACTGGTCGCTGGCGATCGAGGTCCAGTTTTATCTGGTGATGTTCGCGGCACTTGTGTGGCGGCGGCATTTCAACCGTATCCTGATCGCGATCACCGTAGCCGGTTTCGCGGCGCTGACGGTTCCGGTGCTGAGGTCGTCCGGATTATTCCTCGCCTATTGGCCGCTCTTTTCCGTCGGGATGGGATTGAAGTGGGTACTCGACCGGCCTGTTCCGAAGTTCTGGAAACCGGGTTTGGCGGGGGCGGTGGCCTTCATGTGCGGCGTGATCGTCAGCGATATCGTGGCCCCGAAAGCTCTGCCGGACATGATTTATCCGCTGGTGTTCGCGGCCTCGATTGCACTGGTTCTGTGGATGGCGGCGCCGCTCGATCGCCATTTCGCGTTCAGGCCGCTGCTGTGGCTGGGCTCCTTTTCGTACAGCATCTATCTGCTGCACACGCTGGTGAGCCAGGTTCCCACGGCGCTGCTGCAAAACCGCATCACGCCCGACACGGTGCCGTTCAAGGCACTCGTATTGGTGTTGACGCTGATTCCGATTTACGGCTTCTACCGGCTGGCGGAGAAACCGTTCATCGCTCACGGGCGAAAATCAGGGATGGTACGTCCGCTCGGTGTGCCCCTTGAGCTGGGCGGGGTAGTAGTAGACCTCCCGCAGGTTGCCGGTG
>DASZLO010000136.1:0-7797 GCA_035552315.1 Bryobacteraceae bacterium | reverse complement strand
GGTCGCGGCGGCTTTCCCGGCAGTTGCCAAAGACAACAAGAACGACCCTTCCGCGATCGGCGAGCGCAGAGTCTCCGGGCACGTCAACTTCTTCAGCATCGAACAGGAAATCGCGCTGGGGAAACAGCTTGCGATCGAAGTAGAGAAGCAGGCGCGGATCATCGACGACCCGATTACCGCCGAGTATGTGAACCGCCTCGGACAGAACCTGGCGCGCAACTCCGATGTCACCTTTCCGGTTAGCTTCAAAGTCATCGATTCGGACGACATCAACGCCTTCACGCTGCCCGGTGGATTCATCTTCATCAATTCCGGGCTGGTGAAACTGACGGGCAACGAATCGGAACTGGCGGCGGCCCTCGCCCATGAGATCGGACACGTGGCCGCGCGCCACGCCACCCGGCAGGCAACGCGCAACCAGCTCATCTCGATGGGAACCCTGCCGATTTCCATCTTTGGCGGCTGGACAGGTTTAATCGCGGGCCAGACGGCGAGCCGTCTGGTGGCGCCGCTGGCATCTTTGAAATTTTCGAGAGAGTTCGAATCCGAGGCCGACCTGCTCGGTATCCAGTACTTGTGGAAAGCGGGCTACGATCCCAACGCCAGCATCGATTTGTTTGAAACCCTGCAGTCAACCGAGCGACGGCAGCCGGGGAGCGTAATCCGGCTGTTCCGAACGCATCCGCTGACGCCGGACCGCATCGAAAAAACCCAGAAGAACATCGATCGGCTGCTGCCTGCGATGAAGGAGTATGTGGTGAACACTTCGGAATACGAAGAGGTTCGGGCTCGGCTCACGGCCGCGCAGAAGACTACGACTACCGATTCGACCGGCCCCGTCCTGCACCGGCGCTAACGCCTAAAACACCTTCAGGCGCATGTACTTCTTCGGATCCGTCCGCAGATCGTGGAGCAATTCTTCGATTTTCTGCAGCGATCCCGTCAGAGATTCGTAAAGCTGCGGGCTGGCGAGAAGCTCTCCCGCGCGCCCCTCGCCGGCATTGAGCGATGCCAGAGAGGAATTGACGGAGGCAATCATTTTTTCCAGACGCTGGTAGAGTTCGTCATTCTCCAGCAGCGCGCCGCCTGAACCCTGGCCCGCGTTCATGCCGGCCAGAGTGGCGCGCAGGTCCGACAGCTGACGCACGAGATCGTTATACCGGTCATCCTGGGTAAGGAGCTCTCCCGCCAAGCCCTGGCCGTTCTGAATCGCATGCAGGGACGCGTCGATCCTTGTCACGCCGTCGTGGATTTTGTTATACATGTCCAGCGAGTAAAAGGCCTGTCCCAGAGTGCTTTGCGGTGTGATCACCGAATGAACCGTTCGTTCGGCATCCTCCAGGTTGCCAAGAATCTTGTTGTACTCGACGTCGCTCACGATGAACTTCCCGAGTTGCGTATCGGGTGACGAAGCCTGCGCCAGCAGATCGTCAATCTGGGCGAGATTATTACGCAGAACCCGGATCTGATCGGCGCGGTCAACCGCCTGCTTCAGAGGTTCGCTTTGCAGCACGCCGTCTTCCCCGACCGGGACGGCGCTCTTGCCCTCCGTGATACCGATGAAGGCGTAGCCGACAATATTGTCCGAATCGACATCGGTCTGGGAATCTTCCGGGATGTTTTTCAAATAGCGCTTGCTGACGCGCAGACCGACCCGGACGGCTCTCTGCGGGTCCAGCAGACCGGAGAATTCCACTTTGTCCACTTTTCCGATGACGATCCCGCTGAGCCGTACTTCCGAACTCGGGGCGACGCCGGTCGCATCCGGGAGATACGTGGTCAGTGTCGTTCGCTGCGCGAAGAGATCCGCACCGCCGCCGAACAGGAGATAGATCAAAACAAGGGTAAGGACGGCAGCGGCGGCGATCACTCCCCCGGTGCGTACGAGCATAGCGGGCGAAGGCTTGATTTCCAGCTGGTCCGGTGCTTGTGAATCCGCGGGCATCGCGATCCTTACATGGCCAGTCTAACAGCGCAGGATCGTTGCGAATGTCCTTTCATACCATGCTGATTCCACGTCGGTGATAGACTGCATTAAACCGAACATTCGCGCCGCGCTCACGCCATGGGTATCGTTGAAGTTTTCTATCAGCCGGGCAAGCTTTTCGAGAGCCTGAAGGACCGTCGATGGGCCTGGGTTCTGCCGCTTATCGTCGATATCCTGGTGCTTGCCGGGATAACCATCGCGACCGTGCAATCGGTGGGCATGGAAACCATCCTGAGGCAAAGGCTTCAGACCATGAATCTGAGTTCGGAACAGATGCAACTGGCGATGCAGCGCAGCCAGTCGCCGGCACAGGTCTACATCACTTATGCCAGCGCAGTGGTGATCGCGCCGGTTACGCTGCTGGTCCTCTCGGGGATCCTTTCGATTTTTGCCATTATCTCAAACCGGCAGCCGCGCTTCGGCACCGTTTTTTCCATGGTTTCGCTCGCCTTTCTGCCCTACTGGCTGATTACGGGAGTCATGACCATCGCGGTGCTCCTCGCCTCGCCGGATCGGACGTCGCTCGACATCACGAACCTGCTTGCCACCAACCCGGCGGCATTTATGGACAAGGCGGCCACATCGAAGGGGCTTTACAGCTTCATGACATCGGTGGACGCGCTCAGCTTCTTCGAAATTGGCATGCTCTCATACGGTTTTTCCAAAATCACGAAAACCAGCTTCGGATCGGCCCTGTTTGCGGTGGTATCGCTCTGGATTGTTTATGTTTTTGGCAAGGTTGCCGTCAGTTTACTGTTCTGAACATTTGACAACGATCGCGTTGTCTCCCTAAACTCAGAATTTGGAGAGCCGACTATGGCGCTCAGCTCAACTCAGGTCGAACAACCCGGGCGAAGCCAATACCAACCTCAAGGAGGTGCGCCTTCTCGAGTAGCCCTGTAACGAGAACGGCCCCCCTCGATTTGCTCCGTGGCGCTGTCCACGAGCTCCCACACGGAATTTTTTCGCTGTTCTTCCCCGCGGACTGCCGGGTTTGCGAGCGTCCCCTCACCAAATGGACCCGCGTTCCGGTCTGCGCCGGCTGTCTTAAGTCCCCTGCGCCCCTGCAGGCCGACTATTTCTGTGCGGTCTGTAACACGCCGTTTCTGAATGCGTATCCGCTGGATGAGCAGGGTGTGTGCGCGGCTTGCCGGTCCGGACTGCGGGGCTTCGACCACGCCGCCAGCTTCGGGCTTTACGAAGGTCCGCTGCGCCGCCTGATTCATTTGTACAAGTACGCGGGGATGAAGCCGCTCGCGCGCCACCTCGCCGGATATCTCGAACGTATCCTTCCGGACGATCAGCGCTACGACGCCATCGTGCCGGTGCCTCTGCACTGGCGCAAGAAATGGGAGCGGGGATTCAACCAGTCGGCGCTGCTTTCGAAACACCTGTCAAGGAGAGCCGGAATTCCGGTTCTGAATGCGCTTGGCCGAAAGCGGCCGACCGCGACGCAGGCCGGTCTGGCAAGCGCGGGCAGGCGGCGCAATGTCGCCGGGGCTTTCGCGATCAAGCCGGGCGCAAAGCTCACGGGAGCAAAGATTTTGTTGATTGACGATGTGATGACAACCGGCGCCACTGCCAGCGCATGTGCGAGCGCACTGAAACGCGGAGGAGCCGGATCTGTCTCCCTCCTGACCCTGGCGAGAGTGGATCGCCGCTGGAGATCGTAGCCGGAATTTCTAAATACCTGAGGAGCTGAATGCCAACCTACAGCAGACTACAGAAACCCGTTCTCGTACTGAACGCGAGCTTCGAGCCGATCAATATTTGCGCCGCGCGCCGTGCGCTGGTTCTGGTGCTTAAGGGCATCGCTTCCGCCGAAGAACTGTCGTCCAACGCGGTTCATTCGACGCGGCGCGCCATGCGGGTTCCGTCGGTGATCCGCCTGCTGGAATACCGCCGCATTCCGCACCAGACCCGCGCCTTGTCGCGCAAGAACATTCTCATGCGCGACCGCTACACCTGCCAGTACTGCATGAAGGTTCTGCCCGCCGGAGAGCTCACGCTGGACCACGTGATTCCGCGGTCGCGCGCGGGCGAGTCGGCATGGGAAAACCTGGTGGCCTGCTGCCACCACTGCAATAACCGGAAAGGCTGCCGTACGCCGGAAGAAGCCGGACTCAAGCTGGCGCGGCAACCAAGGCCGTTCAGTCTGCATACCAGTCGTCAGCTGATGCGAATGCTGGGCAAGGGCGACGAGCAGTGGCAGAAGTATCTGTTTTACTAGCCAGCCTCTAGTTTTTCGGCATGGTGTCGCAGGCGCCGATGCGGCCCATCGACAGGCCGCGCCGGAACCATTGAATCCGCTGCTCGGATGACCCGTGCGTAAACGTCTCGGGATTCACGTATCTTCCCGCGGCCTTTTGCAGACGGTCATCGCCCACCGCCGCGGCCGCGCGCAGGGCCGCCGCAATATCGTTCCCGTTCAGCAGATTCCGCTGTTCGGTGGAATTGGCCCAAATGCCCGCAAAGCAGTCGGCCTGGAGTTCCAGCCGCACGGAAAGCTCGTTGGCTTCACCAGGATTCTGCTCGGCCAGCCGCCGGATCCTCGGCTCGATTCCCAGCAGCTTCTGCACGTGGTGCCCGATTTCGTGCGCGATCACGTAGGCCCGCGCAAATTCGCCCGGCGCTCCGAAGCGGCGCTTCAGCTCATCGAAGAACTCGAGGTCGAGATAGACCTTTTCATCGCCCGGACAATAAAACGGTCCCGTGGCCGCGCGCGCTTTGCCGCAGGCCGAAGGAAACGATCCCCGGTACAGCACCAGTTTCGCGTGGCGATAGGGGATGCCCGCCTGCGCCGGCAGCATCTTGTCCCAGTTCTTCTGTACATCGTCCAGCACGAATGAAACGAAGCGGACTTCGGGCTCTTCCTGCCGGTCGCGCGCGCTCCTCGCCGCGCTGGACTGTCCGGACATCGGACTGAACGCCGCCAGCCCGACTAGAAGAAATCCGAAAATCCGGCGAAAAGAGCTCACCAGTCCATTATCGTAATAGCAATAGATGGCTAACGCGTTTTGGCGAACGGTACTCCGGTTCGATCGCACAAGGATTGCCCCGGAGATCGCGATCCGAAACACCATCGGCATCCTGATTCCGCTGATTGCCGGCGACATGACGGGCCACCTGGCGCCCGGAATTGTAGCTGCCCTCGGCGCCATGAACGTGAGCTATTCCGACAGCCGGGATCCCTATGCCGCGCGTGCGCGACGGATGTTCGTGGCCAGCGTGATGGTCGGCCTTGCGGTAACCGCCGGGGCGCTGTCCGGACACAACACAGTCCTGGCGATTGTTACGGCGAGCCTGTGGGCATTCGCGGTCGGGATGCTGGTCGTGCTGGGGCAGAGAGCCGGAGATCTCGGAGCAGTCACTCTGATGACGCTTCTGGTGTTCGCGGCCAGGTCGCTCTCCGTTCCGGATGCTTTGGGATCGGGACTGGTGGCGTTCGGCGGCGGATTGCTGCAGATGTTTCTCTCGATCGCCCTGTGGCCGGTCACTCCGCACGAACCGGAGCGCCGAATCATCGCCAGCCTCTACGCCACGCTGGCGGAAGTGGCGGTATCGCCCGCGGGATCGGCCGCCGCACCCCCGGCCTCGGCGCCGATAACCAGCGCGCAGGAATCGCTCGCGGCGGTTGCCGGGGATCGTTCCGTTGAAGCCGAACGTCTGATTTTCCTTTTCAACCAGGCGGAAAGAATCCGGCTGTCACTGCTCAGCCTGCGCAGGCTGGCGAAACGGATCGACCGCGACCCCCGCGGACATGCACCTGCCACGGCGCTGCATCGAATTCTGGTTGAAGCTTCAGCCGCTCTGCTGTCCATCAGCGACGGCATCCCGCGATCGAAGCAGCCCGCGGAACTGAAGGCTTTCCATGACGCAACGCGCGAATTCCGCAAGCGCAATTATCTGGTGTCGGATCCGCCGGCATCAGATCAGCGGGAGACTTCTTCGACGATGTTCGCGGCTCTTGTCCGGGACGCGAACCGCCAGACGGATGCGCTGGCCGGACAACTCCGCGCGGCCGCGGGGCTGGGCGATGAGCCGCGCATCGCTGGCGTCACGTTGCCGAGGATTGATCCTTTCAACCGCATCGGGCGGTTACGCGCGAATCTTTCTCTGCAATCCACCGCATTCCGGCACGCCGTCCGGCTCGCGGTCTGCGTCGGCATCGGAGACACCATCGGACGATCGCTGAATATCGAGCGCTCCTACTGGCTTCCCATGACCGTCGCGATCGTATTGAAACCCGATTTCACCAGCACCTTCACGCGCGGCGTTCTTCGCATCGGCGGTACGCTGGCCGGCCTGCTCGCCGCCACGGCTTTGTTTCATTTTCTTTCGCCCGGCACCGGAGGAGACATCGCGCTGCTGGCAGTGTTCGCTCTCGCGATGCGCTGGATCGGGCCGGCGAACTACGGGATTCTGGTGAGTGCCGTCAGTGGAATTGTGGTGCTTCTGATCGCAATGACCGGTGTGGCCCCGAGCACCGCTATTGTGGCGCGCGCCGTCAACACAATCGCGGGCGGTACGCTGGCTCTTATCGCTTACTGGATCTGGCCCACGTGGGAAACAACCCGCGCCGGACCGGTCCTGGCTGACATGCTGGAGGCTTCCTGCGCACATTTCCACGAGGTGTTCCGATTGTATGCGGGAGTGACAAACACGAAGGTGAACGCCACACGGCTGCCTGGACGACTTGCGCGTTCCAATGCCGAAGCCTCCGTCAGCCGCTCCGGCGCGGAGCCAGGGGTTTCAGCCGCGGAGGCGAGCGTGCTGAACGATATTCTGGTGAGCTCGCACGCATTTGTGCGTGCCTTCATGTCCATTGAGGCTTCTCTGAATCAGGAAGTTCCCGCGCGTCCGAATGCGGGAATACTGGAACTGGCCGCAAAGATTGAACTCACGGTGCATGCATTCGCCAAAGCGCTCCGGTATCGGTCGAACCTGCCTGACGGCCTTCCGGATCTTCGCGCCGAATGGACTGCGTTGCAGCAGCCGGACCAGGCCAAACAACTCGAAGACTATTCGCTCCTGAACGTTGAAACAGACCGCATCGTGACCAGTCTCAATACGCTTCGCGGGCAGATCGTGAAATGGAATAAGCTCCGCTGATGGCGACCCGTCTGGTGCGCTTCATCCTGTGGTGCGTGGCGACTGCGATGTTTCGCATTCGCGTGGAAGGCGCGTGCCACATTCCGAAAACAGGCCCCGGCCTGCTGGTCTCCAATCACATCTCTTATGCGGACGCAGTAATGGTCGGCTACCCGACGCGGCGGATCGTACGTTTTCTTCTCTGGAAGCCCATCTACCAGGCACCTCTTTTCAACTACTTTTTCCGGACGCTGCGCGCCATTCCCATCGATGCCGCATCGCCCAAGACAACGCTGCGGGCTCTGAAGGCAGCGCGCGCCGAGTTGCAGCGCGGCGAACTGGTCGCCATATTTCCGGAGGGTTCGATTTCGCGCGATGGCGCCGTGGCTCCTTTTGAGCGCGGCTTCGAAAGGATCCTCGACGGGATCGATGCGCCGGTCATTCCGATGAACGTCAGCGGCCTCTATGGTCATCCGCTCAGCTGCCGCGGCGGCGGCCCTTTCAAGAGCTGGCAAAAGCTTTTTCGACCGGTAGTAACAGTACGTATAGGTCCCCCAATTTTCGAGCGCGTTTCGCCGGAAGAACTTCGCCAAAGAGTGGCAAACCTTGCGCCATCAACGGGCTAGATGCCTGTGGTAGCATTAATGATAGTTGTCGAAGTTCCTTCCCTTGTATTATTAATCACTTAGATGAATCTTCGTTCTCTTTTTAGTTTATTT
>DASZLO010000135.1:0-4419 GCA_035552315.1 Bryobacteraceae bacterium | reverse complement strand
AGTGGCTCGGCGATGACGAATGCTACTGCGTTCCATACGCTCACCTGGTTCGGTTTTACGGGCGGATCGGTTTTGCGGAACTGGCGCAAGGCGCGGGGCCTTCTTTTCTCGTTGCGCGCGCCGAAGACTACCGGAGCCGCGGGCTCAAGGTGACGATTATGGCGCGCGCGTGGCTGTTGACTCGATTTGAAAAGCAATGCGAACGTCGCTTCCTGCAATAGTGACCCTGGCGCTGGCGCCGCTGGTCCACGCTCAAACGTTTCCTTCGCATAGCGTTGACGTGGTTCTGGATTTCACGCCGGCGACGTCGTTCTCACGCTGGGTGGGCGGCTTTCTGCCGAAATATTCGCGCGCGATTGACGGCGCAAAGCCAGCCGTCTGGATGATTGACAAAGACGGCGCCACGATCATTCCGCGCACGGAAATCCACCTGCCGGACGCGAATCATCTGGAGATCCGGACGGTAACGGCCGACGCATCCGGCAACCTCTACGCCAGCGTTGAGGTCTGGTCAGAGGATTACCGGAAAACCGGCGCCGTTTGCGAAGTCATGCGTGAGAAGAAACCGATGCTGGTGATCCGGACCGGCGATTTTGTCGCAAAAGCTCTGGCGGTTTCGCCGGCGGGTGAGATATGGGCTTTCGGAATACCGCTGCCGCTCGAGACCGCCCGAACGTCGACGTCCGATTACCAAACATTGTGGAGATTCGATCGGAACGGCAACCTGACCGACAAGCTTCTGCCGCGGTCCGATTTCGGGCCGGACGTGATTCCGACGCATGGCTGGGGCGACATCGGAAGCCCGCAGATATGGGCGACGGAAACACGAATCGGCATTTTCAGCGCGACTGCGTCACGGTGGATCGAATACGATGCAAAGACAGCGAAGAAACTCGTGGATGTTCCGATCACGCGGCCAGTCGCGGAGGATGGCGCGACCACGGCGGCGGGAGAACTGGCGATGACCAGTTCCGGAAATCGCGTGTTCGCGTTTCTGGTTTACCGATACGCCGACAGCTCGCATGTGAACGGACTCTATGAACTCGACAAGAATTCGGGAAAGTGGATTGCGCTGCGGCGGCCGTCGGGTGAATTCAACGGCCTGTACGGAGCCGATGGCGACGATCTGATTCTGCGGGCGGGCACGAAAACGTTCGGCCGGTTTTAGGCGCGCGATTTACAACCTCAATGATTCGGCGGACTGCGATGACCCGGCAATTTCGCTTATTTGTGCTGGCTTTGAGTTGCTTCATTCCGGCGAGGCTGTTCGGCCAGGGCTCGGCCACCGAGCCGGCGTTCGAAGTCGCTTCGGTCCGGCTGAGTAAAACGGGCGGTCTCTTTTCGATGGCGCCGCGTCCGGGCGGCAGGTTTACCGCGAACAATATCCGGCTGAGCCTTCTGATTGCGGTGGCGTACCGGATGGACGAAGTTAACGTGATCGGCGGGCCTGCGTCGCTTCTGGAGGAGAAATATAACCTTTCGGCATCGGCCGGGCACAGCATTAATAACGCGGAACTGGGCCAGATGCTGCAGACGTTGCTTAAGGATCGTTTTCATCTGAAGGCGCACAAGGAGACGCGCGCGTCATCTATATATGCGCTGACGGTGGCGAGTTCCGGAAGTCGATTGAAGCCGGCCACCGATGTCCCAGTCGGCGTGAAGCCGGGAATTCAATGGGTCGGGAGAAGAATGGCTGGCGCCGCCGTTCCCCTGTCGCAATTGACGGAGTCGCTGGGGAAAGCGCTTCGCGCTCCGGTGTTGGACAAGTCGGGGCTTGAGGGCAGGTTCGATTTTGTTCTCGAATGGTCGCCGGACCCGCTGGGTTTGCCTGCGGATGCCCCAACCCCGGAATTTCCTCCGATATTCACCGCGGTCGAGGAACAGCTTGGTCTGAAATTAATGGCGCAAAAGGGGACGAAGGAGGTTCTTATCATCGATCATGTGGAGAGGGCGTCGGAGAACTAAATAATGTCGAGTCCGAAGCATGGCCGCGTGATAACCGGAGTTTTTCTGTTGCTGCTGGCGGCGGCAGATTACGGAGCAGATGCGGCGGGAGAGACGTGGAACTTCGATGACATCAACCGGATCGGCGGTCATGAGACGACGGTGCTGGGGCATCCTCATGTGATCGATTCGCCGGTGGGAAAGGCGATCGAGTTCAATGGCGTGGATGACGGGATCGTGATCGGCGTGCATCCGCTGGCCGGCGCCGAAACTTTCACCTGGGAAGCGATCTTCCGGCCGGACGGCGGAAATGCCGAGCAGCGGTGGTTTCATTTGGGAGAGAACCCGGCCACGGGCTCCAATGCGGAGAACCGGATGCTGTTCGAGATTCGCGTGGTGAACGGAAAGTGGTGTCTGGACGCTTTCGATAAATCGGGATCGAACTCGATGGCGCTGCTCGACCGCAGCAAACTGCACGAGCTGGGCGTCTGGTATCACGTGGCGGCGGTTTACGACGGCACGGAGTTCAAGAGCTATGTGAACGGGCGGGAGGAAGGCTCGGGAAAGGTGCATCTGGATCCGCAGGGCGAAGGCCGCACGTCCATCGGAGTGCGGATGAACAGAGTCTTTTACTTTAAAGGCGCCATTCATCAGGCGCGCTTCACGCGGCGGGCTCTTTCGCCTTCCGAGTTTCTGCATTTTACGCCCGCCGGGTAGCGGGCAACGGAGGAACGTCCCATTCACTTACAACGTTATCTATCCGGCGCGTTATTGTGCACGGCGCTTTTGGCGCAACCGTCTGCGATGCGGACCCGCTATCTTCCGAGCCTGACCAATCCCGAGATTGAACAGTATCTAAAGCGGAACGATGTGATTTTCATTCCGGTGGGCACGGTGGAGACATTCGGGACCATGCCTTCCGATATGGAGTACCGGATGGCGGAGGCCTACGCGGTGAAGATGGCCGAAGAAGTGGACGGTCTGATTCTGCCGCACGCGATTTACTTTTATCCGGGGGTGACGGTAACCGGCCGGGCCTCGGTGTATGTGCCGGAAGACGCAAGCTTCGCTTACCTGAAGGCGATCGCGCACTCGCTTTTACGGCAGGGCTTTCGGCGGCAGATTTATCTTTCGGCGCATGGGCCTTCAGACCAGTTTGTGAGTGGAATGGTGAGACAGTTCTTCGAAGAAACGAAAGACCCGATCCTCTACATTCATCTGCCGCTGTTGAACCGGCGGGCGGGTAGTTTCCGCTCGATCGGTTATGGCGCTTACTACATTCTGGGACGGATGAACGATATTCCACTGACTCTGGACCCGGCAAAACCGGATGGGCCGCCGCTTCCTCCTCCGCCCGCATCAATGCGCGTGCTGACGCCGCTGGCTCCGGAAAGCAGCGCGGTGGGGTCCTACGATCCGGACGCCGAGCACAATGGCGGCAAACCGCTCGAACCAGTAAGGATGACGGCGGCCGAGCGCGAGCGCCTGGGCAAAGAGGGCGCGGCGTTGATTGAGGCGAACGAGAAGGCAGTAAACATCAGGGCGGTGGTCGCGGCGCTGCGCGATGAGGATAAATACGTTCACGAAGTAATTCTGCCGCGCTATAAAGATGTTCTGCCGCCGGATCAACCTTAAGTGCTGTAGAGTCTCTCAAGAGAGGTTTTCGAGGATGCCATTTTTTCGATTGAGAGCGCTGGCAGTTTGTCTGGCGGTCGCGGCGACTTTGCCGCTATCCGCGCAGGTGCGCAAGCTGCACACGCGGGACCTGACGCGATTGAGCCAGGTGCAGGTGGCCGATTACCTGAAGCGCAGCGACATTATCTTCATTCCCGTGGGGGCGGTGGAGACAAACGGAATTCTGCCGAGCGACCGGGACTATGTCTCGCCGCTCGGGATGTGCATCGCGATGGCCGATGAGCTGGATGCACTTTATATGCCCGGGTTGATCTGGTCTTACGCGGGGACGACACTGGTGGCGCCTGCGACCATCGATATCACCCCGACAGAAGGGAAGGACTTTCTGCGGGCGATGGCGCGATCGCTGCTGAAGCAGGGATTTCGACGGCAGGTTTATGTCTCGATGGGACAAGGACCGGCGGCTTTAACAGTGGGGACTATGGTGCGTGAATTCTACGACCAGGAGCACGTGCCAATCCTCTATATCGATATGGACACTTATCTGCCCAAGCTGAAGATTACCCCGGAACAACGCTCGAAGCTGTTGTATGGGACGCACTATATTGCGGGACGCATTGAAGACATCCCGGTGCAGGGAGATTATGGGCACAAGGAATCGATGCCTGCGGGAGAGGTTCCGGAGGATAAAGGCCTGGCCGGCCTTTCGCAACTTGGATATTCAGGGAGCTTGAGTCTGGGATCGTGGGTTCCGGATGTGATGGCGCATGGCGGAGCGCATGAACCGGTTCTGCCAGCCAATGCCGCCGAGAGAGAAGAATGGGGCAAGCAGGGCAAAGA
>DASZLO010000134.1:0-2897 GCA_035552315.1 Bryobacteraceae bacterium | reverse complement strand
CATTCGCCCCGACGAAGCTTCGAACACGGTCTGGGCCGGAATGTGGGAATAGTCGATCACATCCACTCCGGTTCGAACCTCGGTCCCTTCCGCCGTGCGCGCGGCGGCGTGAAACTGGCCCGAGCCTGGGGTGGCGGGTGGCGTCAGACGGAATCGCAGTTCCTGCGCCGAGCCGGCATCGGTCAACTGAAACGGAACGGAGGCGGGATCGACCTTCCAACCGGCGGGCGCCTCGAATCGCGCCTGGCCGGATTGCTTCGGCGAAAGAGCGCGAATCTGGATGCTTACCTCGCGTGGCGTTCTTTCCGGGAAAACGAAATTGGCCGCCGGCAGATCGATGGCGATCGGCGGCTCGACGGCTACCGGCCGGACGAACTGATCCTTCGCCGGATCGGCATATCGGTAATGCAGCGGCTGCTCGAGGGAAAAGCGTTTATCGCCAAGCGCGAAATCGAAACGCGCCGTCAACTGCGGCAGGATGTCGGCGCGGCCGATCAGTGTCTGATCGGAGATCTCGTAGTAGTACGCCGTGTGAGGCGAAACGAGCCAGAACGGCTGCGAATAAGGCTCGCTGGCGGGTACCTTCACCGTCAGTTGGGTGTCGGACGGCTTGTTGTAGTCGAGCGGTCCGGCTTTGACGGCTGCATCCTCATCGGTCCAGCCGCTCAAATGAACGCGCTGGATCGCAATCGGAAGATGCGAGCGGTTGAGCGCCGTAATGTGCAGTTTTTCGGTTCCGCCTGGCGTGATCGCAGGTCCATCGGCCTGAACTTCGGTATGGAGTCCGGCGCAGAGAGCGATGGTGGAATCGATCTCATCGAGCTTCCATTTTGCCCACTGATCGGTCTCCGCAAGGTTGGCGACCAGCGAGCGGGCGTCGAGCAGTATCGGGACCGTTTTTTCCGGATGGAGATCGTCGAACTCCCGTTCGGCGCGCGCCAGTAGTCCTCCTGCGCGGTCACCTCCGGGTACGCGGTTCCAGGTTACGTCAACGCCGTCGAAAATGTCGTGTTTCGGCGCCTCCCCTTTCACCAGGGCGAGGCCGTAAGGCGCGGCTCCGTAGGAAAGAATCGAAACCATCGCCTGACTCTTGTGATGATTGCGACTTAAAGTCGCAAGCTCCCGGTAGGAGTACCCCATCACCGGATCGAAATCGCCCGCCGGAATCTCCAGAATGGGTTCGTTTGGTAAAAGCGGGGCGGTCCGGCGTTCGCTGGCGCCTGGGGCAGGAGCCGACGGAACCCGTCCGCCGGGCCCGGGATTCGATCCGCCACGCCCGCGACCGCGTTCATTCAGCGGCCGGAAATTCGAACGCATCAGTCGGGACGCGCGCCACGGCTTCACCCATTTTAGTTGCTCGGGAAAACGGGAAGGATCGGCGGCGGCGTCGAAAGCCTCTTTTCCCAATATCGCGGACGCCTGATGTTGGCCGTGACCGTCCGCCGGCGTGCCGCTGAAACAGAGGATTACGACGTCGGGCCGCTGCTGGCGAATCACCCAAACCATGTCCGAAAGGATTCGATCGTGGCCCCACTTCTCCTCCGCTTCGGCTTCGGTTTTGGTGAAGCCGAAGTCGATGGCGCGGGTGAAGTATTGGGCGGCCCCGTCCACGCTGCGAGCGCCCAGCAGTTCCTGGGTGCGGAGTACTCCGAGCAGAACGCCCTGCTCCGATCCGAGCAGGTTTTGGCCGCCTTCGCCGCGGGTACAGGAAAGATATCCGGTGCGGGCTTTTCTGCCACGCGAGCACCAGGCGAGAACGGCATTGTTCTCATCGTCGGGATGCGCGCCGATCATCAGCACGCTGCCGAGCACGTTCAGCTTCTCGAGCGAATAGCGAATGGCGGGCGTTCCGCTCAGAAAAGGCTGTTCGGCGGCCAGCGGCCACGAAAGCAGCGGCAACGAAAGACACAATGCGACTCCTGGCGCCAGGAGACGCGGCCCGAATTTAGCCATTTGGGTTCATGGTATTACGAGCGCTTCAGCGGGGCAGATAGCCCCTCACCACCGGATACGCCGCCTGCACGAAATCGAGCGCAACCTGTTCGGCGCGGGCGCGCTGCTGCCCCTCGACCGGTACCACTACGCGAACCAGAGATGTGTCGCTTCGATGCTTGCGGATTGAATCCGCGATCAAGTAGAACCGGGCCGCAAACTCATCGGCGATTACCCGCCCCTGCGACTGATACCAGTAGAAAACCACGCTCTCCTGGTCGCCCTTTGACACCACATATCGATTGACGCGAATGGTGTCGCCCCCTGCGGACACGTTCATGCGGCCGCTTTCGCTCGAAACAGGCTGCCACCCGGAACCCGGCAGACAATTCTTCGGCGAATGCGGCGACTGTCCGGTTCGCTGCGTTTTGAAATAGGCGATGAAGAGATTGGCCCCGCCCTCCGGACTGGCATAGAAACGATTCAGCAGATCGTCAGCCCTGAGCGCATCCACGGTCTCTTTTTCAATCACGCCTTCCTGTACCATGCGCCAGTTGCCAAAATTATAGGGAAACGCGGAAAGAGGCAGCGCCAGCGGCGTGCTTTCGCCATGCGACGCCGAGTAGAAAAGCACCGCCTGCGCAGCCAGCGCCACGGTGAGAAAGCGCATGTAGTTACTGCGCAGGAGAGATGTGAAATTTATTGCGGGCATGGAAGAGATTAACCGTCCGTACGATCAACTGGTGCGCAATGGCCAGCAGAGCAAACGCAGTCATGAAAATCACCCAGCCCTGCGCCTCGTGAAACATTCCTTCCGCCCATTCCGGCTTGAACTGGGCAATCATTCCGGTAATGGTCACGCGCCCTGCATTCGCCACCACCGCGATGGGGATTGTCAGAAGGAAAAGGGCAACCCGAATCCAGGTTCGCTTTTCGGAGAAGTACCCGTAGACAAGGGATAGAAA
>DASZLO010000133.1:0-20604 GCA_035552315.1 Bryobacteraceae bacterium | reverse complement strand
CGCGGAAGGATCGTTCTTGTTGTCTTTGGCAACCGCCGGGAAAGCCGCCGCGACCGCCAAAGCCACTGAGAGAAGTTTGCGCATCGCCGATTCACTCCATGCTCGCACAGATTATCTGGCCGCACTGCTCGCCAGCCAGATTTGCATGTTTTGCTTCTGAATCGGTGTGGCTTCCGGATCCGGTTCGAGTTGTAGCCTGTGCGGTTCCTCCCCTACGGTCAGGTCGAACCGCAGCATCCGCTCGCGCCGCGCCACGAGCAGCGAAACGCTGTCTCCGGGACGGTAATTTTCCAGACGTTCGAATAACTTATCCGCCTGTACCCGAAAATCGCCGATGGCGACGATTTCATCGTCCACGCTCAAACCGGAGTCCCAGGCCAGCGATTCCCGCGGGATATGCGAGACGATCAGACGCCCGTGATCCGTTCGCGTATCCGCGCCCAGCCAGGCTTTTTTCGCTGCGTCCGCCGCCGGACCTAAGGTAGCTTTGAATCGCAAACCGAACCAGTCCAGAGCTTCGCCATAATCCAGTTCCTCGGTCGATTCCACCGCGCGCGCAAAGAAAGCCTGCAGCGATGTGCCCGCAACTTCTTCCGCCGCCGCCTTAAATTCACTCGGAGTGAACCCGTGCTCGCCGGAAAAACGCTGCAACGCCAGACGCATGAGGTCGTCGAGCGATTTTGCGCCGCTTGTTTGCCGACGGATGCGCGCGTCCAGAAGCCAGCCGATCACGGCGCCTTTTATGTAGTAGCTGATGGAAGTATTTTTCGAATTCTCATCCGGGCGGTAGAGCTTGATCCAGGCATCCCACGAAGCCTGCTCAGCCGACTGCAGAAGCCGTCCGGGCGTTGATTGCAACGCGCCGATCAAACCGGAAAGCGACGCGTGGCGGGGCTTGTCTTCCGATCCCAGATACTCGGCCTGCGTGCAGAGCCCTGCCCGGCAAACGAGAAGTCCCGTGTAGTATTCGGTGAAGCCCTCCGCCACCCAAAGGCTGCGGGTCAGATTTTCGTTCTCGTAATCGAAAGGTCCCAGTTCCGCTGGGCGCAGCCGTTTGACATTCCACACATGAAAGTACTCATGCGCGGCCAGGTCCAGCCATTTGATGTAAGCTTTCGGCGTGCGTGTGGCCCAGCGGCTCGCCATCATGCACACCGAATTCCTGTGCTCAAGGCCTCCGCCGGATTCGGTGAGGAGGTTGAGGAAAACATACCTCTCGCAGGGAATCGGTCCCCACATCCCGCTGCACTCGCGGACGATCTTTTCGAGGTCGGCGGCCGAACGCGGACCATCCCAGACGCCTGCTTCGCCCACATTCACGAGCAGGTGCGGAACGCCGTTCACGTCGAACCGGTATACCGCGGGGTTGCCCGCCAGAATCGGCGAGTCCACTATGGTGTCGTAGTCCGGCGCGAGGTAGTGGTGCGGTTCGCCACCCGGTGCTTCGGGCAATCCGCTGACCGAGGTTTTCCAGGTTTCCGGCAACTCCAGCTTCACTTCGTGTGGCAAATTCAAACCGCCAACAAGGGTGACAAATGTCGGAGCGCCGTTGAGAAGAGCAAAGGAATCCTCTACCCAATTCGTCCGGACCGACATTTCGCGGCAATAAACCCGATAACTGAAGTGGATCTCTTCTGCTCCCCCGGTTTCCACTCGCCAGCGATTCTTGCGCGACTTGGTAAAGCTGAGAGGCTTTCCGTCTGGACCGGAGACGCGCACATCTTCGACGTGCCGGACATATTCCCGCACCATGTAGGACCCGGGCGTCCAGACCGGCATGAAAATTTCGGCCTCCCGCAGGCCGGCTGCCGGAAGACGCGCCATCACCGAAACGTAGTGCGTATGCGGGGCGGGGAAGCTTACGAGATAGCGAACTCCCCGTTGCAGTGGATGAAAGCAAGCGGTCTGGTGGTTTTCAACCATGTCTGGAACTCTCTATAATAGCGGCAAACGCAATATAATCTGTAGCTTAGGTTGTGGCGGTATGATTGCGATAAGGCGGGTGGGGCGAGTCTTGCAGATGCGGAAGGCGCAATTCATAGTCATGCTGGGTATTTCGGCTGGCCTGATGGCTCAACAGCCGGGATATCAGCAGCCCCCCTACGGGCAACCTGGTTACCCGCAGCAACCCTCGCAGCAGCAAGGCCCTTATTACCCGCCCCAGCAGCCCCCGTATTCCCAGCAGCCCCAGCAGCAGGACGCCCCAGACCAGCCAGGCCAGGCAGTTGCTCGTCTCGGCGTTCTGAATGGCGACGTGTCGGTTCGCCGCGGCGATTCAGGCGATTGGGTAGCCGCGGCTTTGAATGCGCCCCTCATGCCGGGCGACTCGGTTTCGGTGGCAGCCGGGGGCCGGGCCGAATTGCAACTCGACAACGCGAACTATCTCCGGATCGGCGGTGATACGGAGATCCGGATTTCCGATCTGCAGCCGGGACATATTCAGATCCAGATGGCCAAGGGCCTGATCACCTACCGCGTCCTTCGCGATTCGGCTAACCAGGCGGAGATCAGCACGCCCGCGGTGGCGGTCCATCCGCTGCGGCAGTCCGCTGTGCGGATCGAAATCGCCCCGGACGGAATGACCAGGATTGCAGTCCGCCACGGCGAGGTGGAAGCCTCCACGCCCTCCGGCGGCGAGCACGTGCACGAAGGCAGCATGATGCTCGTGCGGGGAACCTCGGACCAGCCCGAATATCAGGTCATGGCCGCGCCGATCCGCGATTCCTGGGATGGTTTTAACGACCAGCGCGACACTTATTTAACGCGGTCGCAATCGAACCGGTATTTGAACCCCGACATTTATGGCGGGGAAGATCTGGATGCCTATGGGAACTGGGGCAACGATCCGCAGTATGGCCCTGTCTGGACCCCCAATGTTCCTGCCGGCTGGACTCCTTATAGCGATGGCCAGTGGGTCTGGGAAGATTTCTACGGCTGGACTTGGGTCGACTATTCTCCCTGGGGATGGGCGCCGTTTCATTACGGATCGTGGTATCAGCGCGCCGGCTTCGGCTGGACGTGGTTTCCGGGACCCCGCTACGGGCACTACTGGTGGCATCCCGCGATGGTTGGATTTTTCGGCTTCGGCGGCGGAGTCGGGGTAGGTTTCGGTTTCGGTAATGTCGGCTGGGTTCCCTTGGCGCCGTATGAACGGTTCCATCCTTGGTATGGGCCGGGATTTGGGCCCGGCGCGCGGTTCGGGGCTGGTATCAACGTGAGTCTGGTTCACAACTCGAACATCGGCAACATCTATCGCAACGCCAGAGTAGGGGGTGTGACGGCGGTTTCCGGCGCTGACTTCCAGCGCGGCCAGTTCCGCAGCCATATCCCGGTCAGTGGCGCGCAGCTGCAGCAGGTCTCCCTGGTCCGGGGAGCCGTACCGATTACGCCCACGGCGAGCAATCTAAGGTTCAGCGAGCGGAATGCATCGAACGCCGGTCCGCGCGGAGAAATCAGCAACCAGCGTTTCTTCAGCCGCACCAATTCTGGCGGTGGGGCGGTCGCGCGGACGCCATTCACGCAGCAGCAGGCCGCAATGCGGTCGGCCTTTAGCGGATCCGGACAAGCCGGAGCATCTGCTTTGGGACGCGTGGAGCGCGGTCCGGCAGGGGAAAATTCCGGCTGGCAGCGTTTCGGCGCACCGAACCAGACGAGCAGTTCGCCCCGGCCGTCGCCTGCCCGCGTTTCGGGAAATGGATGGGATCGTTTCGGAAGTCCCCCGGCTGCGCCGCAGCGGCTCGCCAATCCGCCCGCGGGCCAAAGCTACAGCGGGTCGTCCCGGGGCTACAGCGGCCCGTCCCGTTCCGTGCAGGTAGCTCCCCCGATTGTCCAGCAGCGCCAGTCTGCTCCGTCCTACAACCGGGGATCCGCTCCGGCCTTTCGCAGCGCGCCCGCGCCCCAGCGGGGCGGTGGCGGCGGTGGTGGGCATGCACAGGGCGGCGGTCGCAGCGGCCGCCGCTGAGCCGCAGCCGGCGAATCGGGTCGATTGACCCGATATTCACAATTCACATGTAAACTGAACCCAAGGCCGCCATTGGCCAAAGGGCCCAAATCCCGGTCGGAGGGTTAAATCATGGGAACAACCATCCGTTTCCGCATGTTCCTGAGTTGTTTCGCGCTGATTGCGGGCATAGTGCTCGTGGTCGACCTCACCGCTCCCGCCGCGGTTGAGGTCAACCGGGCCAATAGGATCATCCTTGAACTCATCCTTTCTTTTCTCGGCGGGATCGTCCTGACTTGGGTCTTCGCCCGCGCCATTGAGTGGCGAATTCAACGCCTCAAAGTCTTCACCGAGCACGTTCTCGATTCCAACAATATGAACGCTCCTCTTCCTGAAGAAGGGGAGGAGACCATTCTGCTGAACCAGTCGCTGCGCCGCATGGCCTCGCGCATCCGCGAACTGGTGGACCGGCTCAGCCTCGAATCTTCCCGCCGCGACGCCATTCTCCGAAGCATGGCGGAAGGCGTCCTCGCGGTGGATCACCACATGCGCGTCCTGTTTTGCAATCAGGCTCTCTCCGACGCCCTCGGCCTCAAGCAGCCGGTGGCCGAAAATACCCCGCTCGTGGGCCTTGTGCGCGACCCGAAATTCCTCAGCCTCATTTCGGAAGTTCTCGCTTCCGGCGAACCGGTCAAGAGTAAACTGCAGTTCGCCGTGGAGGACTCATCCATCTTCGAGGCCTACGCGGCACCGCTGGAAGTTCCGCCGCATCGTGGCGCCCTGGTGATTCTGCATGACATCACGGGGATGGAGCGCCTCGAACGCATCCGGCGCGATTTCGTCGCCAACGTTTCGCATGAGCTCAGAACGCCGCTTACCGCCATTCGCGGCTATGCCGAGACCCTGCTGAGCGGCGCCCTTTCCGATACCGATAACAACCGCCGCTTTGTCGAAATCATTCAGGCCCATGCCATCCGTCTGAACAACATCGCCTCCGACCTGCTTACCCTTTCCGATCTGGAGTCCGGCCGGCGAGACGCCGAGCCCGGTCCTATTTCCGTGGAAGAGGCCATCAACACCGCGGTCCTGACAGTGGAGACCGAAGCGCGCATCCGCGGCGTGAATCTGGTGCGGGGCGCGGTGAAAGACAGCTTCATCACGGGACATGCCCTGCGCCTCGAACAGGCGCTGGTGAATCTTCTCGATAATGCAGTCAAGTTCAACCACCTGGGCGGAGAGGCCCGCATCGATTCCGGTGTCACATCCGACGGCCGCGTGTTCATCTCCGTCGCCGATACCGGCAGTGGCATTCCCTCCGACGATGTGCCCCGGATTTTTGAGCGGTTTTATCGTGTCGACCGCGCCCGGTCCCGTGAAGTCGGGGGCACCGGACTGGGCCTTTCCATCGTGAAGCATGTTGTTGAGAGAATGGAGGGGTCCATCAAGGTTGAAAGTCGCCTGGGGAAGGGAACAACGTTTACAATAATCCTTCCGCCCAGCCCGGAGTCACTTGCCGCCTAAAAGAAAGAAAACCGAAGTCGTAGTGCTGCCGCCCCCGGAGATGCCCGATACGCCTGTGACGGTCCAGGACGTGTCGCTCGACGATCCCTCTCTGTACATGAGCCGCGAACTGAGCCTGCTCGAGTTCCAGCGCCGGGTCCTCGAAGAAGCGGAAGATCCGCATAACAAGCTTCTCGAAAGGGTCAAGTTCGTTTCCATCGTAAGTTCGAATCTGGATGAGTTTTTCATGGTCCGGGTGGCCGCCATGAAGCAGAAGCTGGCGGCCGGCGCGCAGGTGCTGACCATTGACGGCAAGACCGTCACCCAGCAGATGGACAGCGTCCGCACCGGAGTGGACCGGCTGGTCAAGGAAATCTATGCATGCTTCCAGTTCCGGCTGCTGCCGGAGCTTGCCCGGAACGGAATTCTAATATCCGACTACACGGCTCTCGACGATCGCGAAAGGGCCGCCGCCGACCGCTACTACACGCAGACGATTTTCCCCGTTCTGACGCCTCTGGCCTTCGATCTTGGCCGCCCGTTTCCGCATATTTCGAATCTCAGTTTGAACCTCGCCATCGTCCTCAAAGACACCGACGGCCGGACCCATTTCGCCCGCGTCAAGGTTCCCGAAGCCCTGCCCCAGCTGGTCAGCATTCCGAGGCTCGCGGCACGCAGGAAGTCGGCTGATGCGCCGCCTTATAAGTTTGTGTGGATTGAGCAGGTAATCGCCGCCAACCTGACCTCCCTTTTTCCCGGCCTCGAGATTCTCGAATCGCACCCGTTTCACGTCACGCGCGATGCCGAGGTGGCAATCAAAGAACTGGAGAGCGACGACCTGCTCGAGTCGGTCGAAGAAGCAGTCTGGCGCAGGCGGTTCCACAAGCCGGTGCGGCTGCAGACCGATACCAGCATCTCCGACCAGATTCTCGAAATCCTGATTGAAAACCTCGAAGTCAGCGCCGAGGACGTGCATCGGGTTCCCGGCCCTCTCGACCTGACCCGCTTACGGCAACTCACGTCCCTCGAGCGCCCGGAACTTCACGACGAGCCGTTCGAGCCCTTCACTCCACCCGAGTTCTCCGCATATACCGAAGAAGATATTTTTACGGTAATCCGCCATCAGGACCGGCTGCTTCATCATCCTTACCATTCCTTCCAGCCGGTGGAGGATCTGCTGAAGAAGGCTGCCCACGATCCCGACGTTCTCGCCATCAAGATGACTCTGTACCGGGTCGGGCGCAACTCACCGATTGTTCAGTCGCTCCTCGAAGCCATCGAAAACGGCAAACAGGTCGCGGTGCTGGTGGAGTTAAAAGCCCGCTTCGACGAGGAGAGCAACATTGAATGGGCCAGAGCGCTGGAACGCGAAGGCGTGCATGTGGTTTACGGGCTGATGGGTCTCAAAGTCCACTGCAAAGTCGCCCTGATCGTCCGGCGCGAAGCCGACGGGATTCGCCGCTATCTGCACCTCGGCACGGGCAATTACAACGCGACCACCGCGCGCCTTTACACCGACTTCAGCGTCTTCACCTGCGATCCGGACCTGGGCGCCGACACTACCGATCTGTTCAACTTCCTGACGGGCTATTCGCACAAATCCGATTTCCGGAAACTGCTGGTTGCTCCGGTGACCCTGCGGGAACGCATGGCCGGACTGATTCGGCGCGAGATGTCCTATGGCTCGCAGGGCCGCCTCATTTTCAAGATGAACGCGCTCGAAGACAAAGCGATGATCCGGCTTCTTTACGAGGCCTCGCGCGCCGGCGTCAGGATTGACCTGAACGTTCGCGGATTATGCTGCCTCCGGCCTGGAATTCCAGGGGTGAGCGAGAACATCACTGTCAGAAGTATCGTGGGACGGTTCCTCGAACACAGCCGCCTTTACTACTTTGGGAACGGCGGCGAAGAGGAAATATATCTCGGCAGCGCCGATCTGATGCCGCGAAACCTGGACCGCCGCGTGGAGATTCTGTTTCCGGTTTTGAACGCCGGGATCCGGCGATGGCTGCGCGATGTGCTGCTCGAAAAATGTCTGGAGGACAACAAGAAGGCCCGCATCGGCAGGCCCGACGGCACTTATTCCTTCGCGCCGGCTAATGGCGACGGCGTCGACAGCCAGGCATGGTTCATCGCCAACCGCATGCGGACGACCGAATAGGTCAGGCCGCTTCGACGGTCGCCTGGTGCCGGACGTCGATTCCCTGCACCATAAAGATCACATCCTCGGCGATATTTGTGGCGTGATCGCCGATCCGTTCCAGACTCCGGGCAATGATCAGATGATCCACGGCCCTCGGTACTGTCGATGGATCGCGCTGCATCAGGCCCATCACCTGCTGGTGAATCGCATTCCGGCTTTTATCGACCGCATCGTCGGTGGCGAGGACCCGCCGGGCGATCTGATCGTCGCGCTTCACGAAAGCTTCGAGGCTGCTGAGCACCATCGATTCCACCAGATTGGCGATTTCCCTGAAGTCGATTGCTTCCGGCAGCGCCGGCTGCTGCATCAGAGAAAGCGCCCGCTCCACTACATTCACCGCCAGATCCCCCATACGTTCCAGATCGGTGTTGATCTTGATGGCCACCACCACGAAACGCATGTCGCGCGCAACGGGCTGCTCCCGCACGATAAGACTGGTTGCCAGATCGTCGATCTGGATCTCCATCTGGTCCACGCGCGCTTCATCCCGCAGGACCTGGTGCGCATAATCCTCGTTCTTGTCGATGAGCGAAAAAACGCTCTTGTGAACCGAGTGCGCAACCAGCGCTCCCATTTCCTGGAGGGTATTGTTGAGCAGCTTGAAGTCTTCTTCGAATGGACGCATGGTTTAGCCGAACCTGCCTGTGATGTAGTCTTCTGTTTCTCTTTTGGACGGGTTTTTGAAGATGACATCGGTCTTGTCATGTTCAATCAGCTTGCCGAGCAGAAAAAACCCGGTGGTATCGGCGACGCGCGCCGCCTGCTGCATATTGTGCGTGACGATGACGATCGTGCACTGCTGTTTCAACCCCACCAGCAGGTCTTCGATCTTCGCGGTGGCGATGGGATCGAGGGCCGAACAGGGCTCGTCCAGAAGCAGAACTTCCGGATCCACGGCGAGGGCGCGCGCAATGCAGAGGCGCTGTTGCTGCCCGCCCGAAATCGCATAGGCGGATTCATGCAGTTTATCTTTCACCTCGTCCCAGAGGGCGGCTCGGCGGAGGCTCCTCTCCACGACCTCGGCCGCATTATTCCGCTTCAACGTGCCGTTGATCTTCGGCCCGTAAACGATATTCTCGAAAATAGATTTGGGGAACGGGTTGGGCCGCTGGAAAACCATGCCGATGCGACGGCGTATTTCCGTCACATCCTTATCGAGAATGTTCTCTCCGTCCAGCGTGATTTCGCCTTCGATTCGCGTGTCGCGAAGGGTTTCGTTGATCCGGTTCAGATTCCGCAGGAAAGTGGACTTGCCGCACCCCGAAGGACCGATCAGCGCGGTGACTTTGTGCTCGTCGAAAGCGAGTGATATGCCGTGAAGAGCTTTGAACGATCCGTAGAAGAAATTGACGTTCGAAGCCTTCATTTTCGGCGTCGTAGTCTGGGCCACATTGGAAATGTCTGTTGTAGGATGGCTCATCTGGTTTGTCGGCTGGCCGGCAGCCATTTTGGGTGAACTCATATTGGCGATCTCATGCTTTGAAGGCATCTCGAACCATCTTTACTTGGGAAGCGATACTCCCCGGGATATGACCATGCGCGCCGCAATATTCGCCAGCAGCACCAGGGCCAGCAGGACCAGACCCGCCGCCCAAGCTTGCCGGTGGGCGACTTCGTATGGCGCTACCGCGTAGGAAAATATCATCACTGGCAGCGATGCGGTTGGCTCCGAAAGGCCCGTGCTCCAGTACTGGTTATTCAGGCTTGTGAAAAGAAGAGGCGCCGTTTCTCCGGAGATTCGCGCAATACCCAGAATCATGCCAGTCATGATCCCTTTCCTTGCGGCCGGAACAATGACGGTAGCGATGGTGCGCCATTTATTGGCGCCGAGGGCCAGCGCGCCCTCCCGCATCGCCCGCGGAACCTCGAGCAGAAACTGCTCCGTGCTACGCGCAGTGATCGGGATCAGCATCAGACTCAATGCCAAGCCCCCCGCGAGCGCTGAGAAGTGGTGCATCGGCACCACGATGATTGTCCAGGCGAATATGCCGATCACGATGGAGGGGATGCCGTTCAAAAGGTCGGCGGTATAGCGCACGATAAAGGAGAAAGTCTTCCCGCCGAATTCAGCGAGGTAAACCCCGGCGAAGAACCCGACCGGCAACCCGATGACCGTCGCGAGGGCCACGATCTCGGCACTGCCAAGGATGGCGTTCGCCATGCCTCCGCCTTCCTGACCGGGCCCCAGTGGAAGTTTGATGAAAAAGTTCAGATCAACCGATTTCCCGCCGTTATACAGCAGGTAACCCAGAATCAGAAAAAGAGTCGATACCGTCAGCACCGCGCACATCCCGCAAAGCGCGAGCATTACGTTGTTAACAGTGTTCCTGCGGGTACTTCGTGTCATGCTTTGGCCGATCCTTTTTTGGTCGTCAGCACAATCATGATTTGCGCCAGCCCATTGATGATCATCGTAAGCACGAAGAGAACCAGCCCCAATTCCACCAGCGCCGAAAGATAGGTGTTACCGGTAGCCTCGGTGAATTCGTTCGCGATCACCGCGGCGATCGTGTAGCCGGGGGCGAAAAGCGATGCGTGGATTGCCGGATCGTTGCCAATCACCATCGTTACGGCCATCGTTTCGCCCAGCGCACGGGCCAGCGCGAGGAACACCGAGCCGGTGATTCCGAGACGGGCAAAAGGCAGCACCGCGTCGGCGGTCGATTCCCACTTCGTCGCGCCTAACGCCAGCGCGGCTTCACGCTGTTCGCGGGGCACGGCCATCAGGGCTTCGCGCGAGACGGAAATGATAAACGGGAAAGTCATGATGGCGAGAATCGCTCCCGCCGTCAGGTATCCAACTCCATAGATGTGTCCGCTGAAGAGCGGAATCGATCCGAGCACCGCCTGTATGGCGGGTCCAATATAGTCCCGCATCAGCGGAACCAGAGTGAAAATGGCGATAAGGCCGAAGATGACGCTGGGAACGGCGGCCAGCAGCTCTATCAGAAACGTCAGGGAAGAAGAAACCCGGGGTGGCGCCAGTTCGGACAGGTAAATAGCCGCGCCCACGCCAAGAGGCACTGAAATCAGCAGCGCCAGCACTGAAGTGATTACCGTGCCATAGATGAACGGCAGCGCGCCGAACTGATCGGTCACCGGATTCCAGAGCGAAGACCCCAGAAAACCGAAGCCGAACTTATCTTTCGCCGGCGAACTGTGAACCCAGAGCTGCCAGACGATTAAAACGGTGATCGCGATAATGGAAACAGCGAACAGCAATGTGAAAAGATAGGCCACCTCATCGCCGCCGAAATGACGCTTTGCGGTTTTGCTCTGCGGTGGGGCGGTGACTGAGGTGGCCATATGGCTGAGAGGTTCAGGGATTCGCGATTAGTGGATCTGGGCGATCTGGCTCTTTTCCTTCGCCACCACCGCCGACGGAAGCGGAGCGTAGCTGAGGCCCTGGGCATCTTTCTGACCGGCGGCAAGCATCCATCCGAGGAAGTCGGTGATCGCTTTCTTCTTGGCCGGGTCCGCGATTTTGCTGGGGATCAGCAGCCATGTGAATGTGGAGATCGGGTAGGTACCCGCGCCCGGAGCGTTAGTGATGGAGACACGGAAGTCCGCCGGCATTTCTTTTGAATTGGCGGCCGCCTGCGTGACGCTCTCAAAGCTCGGCTTCACAAATTTTCCCGCAGCGTTCTGGACATCGGCGTAGGACATGTTGTTCTGAACCGCGTAGATCAGTTCCACATAGCCGATTGAATTCGGGGTCTGCTTGATCAGACCGGCGACGCCATCGTTTCCTTTGCCGCCGAGCCCAAGGGGCCATTGCACGGAATCGTTGGTGCCCACTTTGCTCTTCCAGTCCGAACTGACCTTGGAAAGGTAATCCGTAAAGCAGAAGGTTGTGCCGCTTCCGTCCGAACGGTGTACCACTTCGATGGCTTTCGAGGGCAGATTGACACCCGGGTTGGAGGCTTTGATTTTCGCATCGTCCCATTTGGTAACGGTGCCCAGATAAATGCCCGAGACGACTTCGGAAGTCAGTTTGAGAGTAGCGGTTACCCCCGGAATGTTGTAGCTCAGAACCACCGCGCCCATCACCGTGGGAAAATGCAGCGGCTTATCCTTCATTTCAGCGATGGCCGCATCTTTCATAGGCATGTCGGAAGCGCCGAAATCGACCGTGCCCGCCTGCAGCTGGCGAATGCCGCCGCCGGACCCGATGGCCTGGTAGTTGATCTGTACATCCGGATGCGCGGCCTTATACTCCGCAAACCATTTCTGGTAAATCGGCGCCGGAAAGGTAGCTCCCGCCGCATTGATAGTTTCCGCCGCCATCGCACTCGAGGCGAGGAGAGCGGGAAGAAGTGTGATGCCGATCACGATGTTTTTCATAGATTTATCCCCTTCTGTCAAATAAATGAGGGGTGGTCAACTCGCCTAGCTACCCAGAGTCTCCCACCCCAAAGTTTCAGTTGCGTTACAGATTGTTTAGAAGTTCGGCATACTGCCGGGCAAAGTGTAGCGAATGTTCATGTAGATGGTGTTGTCGTGAGTATTCTTGGGCGCATTCGCGGCTACCGCCCACGGATCGCGCATCAGATACTCGTATTGCCCCATGAAGTTAATTGCCCCGTACCGCGGGTTCTTCCAGATGGTCTGGTTGAATCCAAAAGTGATTTCGTTGATCACGCGGTTCATGCTGTTCGGCGATCCGGCGTAGCCGTAGCCGATTTTGCTTCCGTTAGTGTCAATTGCCGCATCGCGTCCGATATAAATACCGCCGTAGTAGGCATAGAGCAGCGTGTTTTTGATCGCAGCTTCGACGCCGTCAATCGTGCCGCCCGCATGAACGGCGCTCAGCGAACCGTCCGCTCGAACGATTACATCCGGGGCCTGGCCGAACAGATACCGGCCACCGCCATCGCTCCAGTAGTTGGTGCTGATCAAACGGAAATTTTTCACAAGCTCCACATTTCCTCCCACCAGAACGCCCGCGCCCGTCGTCGTCGAGTGCTGGCTGAGGACAGCCGGATTGACGATTTTGAAGGTGCTGACAAGTCCGCCGACCTCGAAGTGAAAGCGCGAGCTCGGATCGAACGCGACCTTGGCGATAAAGTCAGGCGCGAGAGTGGGCTGAGCGAGATAGCCGTTCGTGCTGATATTGCCGGCATTATCCAACTGCCCGGGAACGACTCCCGCGTAGGCGGTGGGCAGCGTGATGCCGCTTCCGCCCGCCGAGCCGCCGATATACTGATCGCCCTGTTCCGCGGAAAGGCCGAACGTTACTTTATCGTTCGGATGATAGAGGATACGCAGGCCGGGCTGGCGGGTCCACGTGAGGCCAGCGATGTAATTGATGTCGATTACCTGGCCGTAAAACAAGTCGCCGGGCAAAGCCGACAGGCCCTTGCGGTTCGGAGTCAGCAGGCTCCAGCTCTGGCCGGCCAGGAACTCGAGCTTGTTCTTGCGAACGTCCACCCAGTACAGGCGCAGGCGAGGCACGATCGCGCCGTTCGAGACCGCAAGCGACGTCGATCCGCTGGTTCCGTTGAAGTCGAATTCGTTGTATCCGATGAAGTGAGCGCCTTTCCAGTCGCCGTCGATCCGGAAGCCCAGGCGCGAGTTCTGTTCGCTGAAATGGAATTCGGAAAGATTTCCGTTTGCAACGTTGTTAAACGGAACGCTGCCGAAGTTGGAGCCCATGCTGGATGCCGCATTCTTGTCACGCCAGAACGGCGTGAAGTCCATAAAGCCGATCGGCACCACGCAAACGCTGCCCAGACGGAGATAAGCCGGAGTAACGGCATCGGGACCCGCTTCGCAGGGATTTTTAGAAGAGCTGTTAGCGGTCGTCGGCGCCTGCATGGAGGGCAGCGCCAGAGCGACCGGAGCCGGCGCGGGAACCATGGGCGTCAGGCTGGCAACATTGCCCAGACTGGCGGGCGACATCGGCGCCGGGGCGCTAAGAACAGCACGGTTGATCGCCTGCTGTTGTTTTTCTATCGCCTGTTGCAGCGCTTCGAGTTGTTTCTGTTGAGCCGCCAGAGCCTGCTTCAGGCGGGCGATTTCGTCGTTTTGCGACTGCTGCCCGGCTGTCGTGCTGGTTCCAGAATTCGCAGGAACTGCAGTCGTAGTTGCATCGTCCGCCGCGCCGAGAATTCCCGTTCCTACCAGCAGCGAGGCCAGCAGAAGCGAGGTACGGCGCAAGGACACCTTGCTTGGATTCATTCGTTTCTCCCTAATAGAAGTCCCAGGATGTTGCTCTGGGCGAAGCAATAGCGCACTATCCGCATGCTTCTCTTCTCTTATCGGCAGCCTGGGCCATTTCAGTAAGACCGGCGACCGCTGAAAAGAAGAGCAGGCAGTGCCGCACCAACACGGCTCTGCTGGCATGCTTTACTTACCATGGATAGCAGCGCGAGACTTCAGTGTAGAAATCGAAGCGGAAAATCTGATGACAGAGTTATTAAGAAACTGTTACGGAATTTAACCCGACTGTCATAGCAGGAAAAGCCCGAACCTGTCTCGGTTATTCCTGATGGTGGTGCCGGACGTCGATTCCCTTAATCAGGAACAGAACGTCTTCGGCGATATTCGTGGCATGATCGGCCACCCGCTCCAGGTTGTGGGCAATAAAAATGATGTCGAACGCCGTCCCCGCCGGGGCCGTTCCGGATTCGAGCGACCCGAGCAACTCCTGATAGACGGAGTTCTTCAAATCGTCCACCTCATCGTCCGAAAGCAGGACACTCCTTGCGAGGTCTTCATCGCGCTGTACGAACGCATCGAGGCTCTTGCGGACCATGGACTCAACAATCCTCGACATGTGCGGCACATCGACCAGCGGCTTCAATGGCGGCCGGCTGAGCAGCGATAGCGACCGCTGCGCGATATTGACGGCCAGGTCGCCCATCCGCTCCAGATCGCTGTTGATCTTGATCGTGGCGGTGAGAAAGCGCAGATCTTTCGCCACCGGCTGGTGCAGCGCCAGCAGGCGCGTCGCAAAGCCGTCGATTTCGATGTCGAGCTGGTTAATCCGCTGCTCCGCCTGCCAGATGTTGGCCATCAGGGCATCGTCGCGGTCCACCAGCGAGCGAATACTATTGTGAATGGACGACTCAACCAGACCGCCCATCTCCAGGATCTTGTTCTGAAGTTCACCGAGCTCGGAAACAAAGGGCCGCATCAGGGGTGCTAAATGAAAGATAGCAGTTCGGGAGAAAGACCGTTGAAAGGAATGCGCGTCGGAGTGAAGGGATAGTCAGGACGCTGGCCAGACGGGCAAATATGAGCGCTGGCTCTGGCATAGTTTCGGCTGAATCGAATGACACTGTTTCCGCGCAAGTGGAGCAGTTGCCACCGGCGAGGCCCACAGTCCGGCTCCATGAGAACAACCGTCCCGGGTTCCGGTGTGGGCGCCACGGGTTCGAAATCGGAGGTGTTAGGACTTAATAGAACCGAACCGGCGCCGAACCCCGGCTAGAACCAGGACTGCGCTCCCCAGCAGCACCAATGTGCCGGGCTCGGGGCTGGTCTCTACATCGAAGTTTCCTACGTAAGCCTGGTAGGTACCGCTGTTGCCCCAGTCACCAGCGGCAACGCGAGCCTTATAGACGTTGGTATCGCCCCACGTCAGGGCGGCTTCCGAGCCTGTCGCGGGAATCGAAACCGAGAGCAGTTGACCCAATGTGGGAAGGTCGCTGCAGCAGGTTAGCCAGTCCGGATTTGTAATTCCCGCATCCGCCGCAGTCCAATTGACAAGAACTATATGAACGGTTGAGTTCGCGTTGATGCCATCGGTATACCACCCATCGTTGGAGGATGTAAAACCGCTGGTGGAGGCAATGACGAGCGCATAGGGATCGCCAGCGCCGAGAGTCGTCCCGTAGGGATTTATCGTGAAGTACGCGTATGGAGACAGGGAGGCGTTGTCGCCGTTTAAAGCGGCGCCCGGAACGTACGCGGAAAAAGTTGCCGATGTTGTAGCGAGTGTGGCATTAATTCCTGTGAGATAGATGTCCGCGAAGTCCGACGAGGCGTCACTCAGCGATAGCGAATAGGCGGGCGAACTGTCCGGCGCCGTGCCTGTCGACGCACTGTCTTCCGCGGTGCAACCGGCCGGGGCGCCGTTGATCATGCAAAACTGATAGTTTGCGGCCGAGGCGCAGAGGGCTGAAACCAACCCGAGCACCAATACTTGAATTCTCATCGATCCTCCATGGAAGCCGCCGCCTTTTCCTCCGAGACCGAACGCCGGCGCTTCGCATGGCCTAAGACAGGGTGTTCAGGCTTCCAGCGCGCGCGGCTTCAAATGTCGAGATATCGGCCTGTCTTTTGAGTATCCAGCCGAGCTCATCCACGCCATCCAGCAGGCAGGCTTTGGAAAACTCATCCACCGGGAATTCGATCTTCTCGCCATCGGGCAGAGTAATAGTCTGGGTCGCCAGGTCGACCTTCACCTTTGTATCTTCCGAAGCCGCAAACAACTTCGCATGCACATCCGCCGGAACCACAATCGGCAGCAGCGAATTCTTCAGCGCATTGCCCTTGAAAATGTCCGCAAACGAAGTGCTGATCACCGCCCGGAATCCAAACTGCGTCAGCGCCCACGGAGCATGCTCGCGCGAACTCCCGCAGCCGAAGTTATCGCCGGCCAGCAAAATCTCCGCCCCCTGCCCGCGCGGCGTATTCAGGATGAAATCCGGCTTCGGATTCCCCTCCGCATCGTAACGCCAGTCGCAGAAAAGCTGCTTGTCCAGACCTTCCTTCGACGTCGTCTTCAGAAAACGCGCCGGAATGATCTGATCGGTATCTATATTGTTAGCCGGAATCGGCACCATTCGCGATTCAAAAGGAAGAAAGGGTTTCATGATTTTTATTAAGAGAGCAACGTCCTCACGTCGGTCACCACGCCGGTCAGAGCACTGGCCACGGCGGTAAGCGGCGAAGCGAGGAACGTCCTGCCGCCCTTGCCCTGCCGTCCTTCGAAATTGCGGTTGCTGGTTGAAACGCTGTATTCACCCGGCTTCAACTGATCCCCGTTCATCGCGATGCACATCGAGCAGCCCGGTTCCCGCCAGTCCGCGCCCGCGGCCCGGAAAATCTCCGGCAATCCCTCGGCAATAGCCTGCCGCTTCACTTCCATAGATCCCGGCACCACCATCACCCGAACCTTCGGGCTCACCTTCCGGCCTTTCAACAATCCGGCTGCAATGCGCAAATCCGAAATCCGCGAATTCGTGCAGCTCCCGATAAACACCACATCGACAGGATGTCCGAGAATCGGCTTGCCGCCCTCAAGGCCCATATAGGCCAGAGCCTTGGTCAGCGACTCGCGCTCCAGCGGATCGGAAACCGAAGACGGATCCGGAATCGGGCTGTTGATCGAAACGCCCATCCCGGGGTTCGTGCCCCAGGTAATCATCGGATCGAGATGATCCCCGTCGATCGTAATCTCGCGATCGAACTGCGCTCCGGCATCGGACGGAAGCTGACGCCACCGCGCCACCGCCGCATCCCACTCCGCACCCTTGGGAGCAAACTGGCGTCCGCTCAAATACTGGAAGGTGACATCGTCGGGAGCAATCATCCCCGCCCGCGCCCCGCCTTCAATCGACATGTTGCAGACCGTCATCCGCTCTTCCATATTGAGCGCGCTGATCGCCGGTCCGGCATACTCCAGAATCGTGCCCGTGCCCCCGCCGATACCGATCTGCGAAATCAGATTCAGGATGATGTCTTTCGCGGAAACGCCCCTCCGCAGCGTCCCGTTCACCTGTACCTTGAAGGTCTTCGAAGGCCGCTGCAGCAGACACTGCGACGCCAGCACGTTCTCCACTTCGCTGGTTCCGATCCCGAATGCCAGCGCGCCGAAAGCCCCGTGCGTTGCGGTATGGCTATCGCCGCAAACCACCGTCATCCCCGGTTGCGTCAGTCCAAGTTCCGGTCCGATCACATGCACAATCCCCTGGTGCGAGGAGTGAACGCCATAACAGGGAATCCCGAAGTCCTTGCAGTTCTGCTCCAGCTTCGCCACCTGCGCCGCCGCGATCGGATCCACGATGGGAAGCGAACGGTCGGTGGTGGGAATGCTGTGATCCACGGTCGCCACGGTCAGGTCGGGCCGCCTCACCTTGAGCCCGCGATCGCGCAAGCCCTGAAACGCCTGCGGCGAAGTCACCTCATGCACCAGGTGCAGATCGATGTAGATCAGCGCCGGAGCACCCGGCTCCTGCGCTACCAGATGCGAATCCCAAACTTTTTGACTAAGAGTTCTTAGATTGCCTGACAAACTGCTTCTCCTGTTTCTTCCGTGGTGGCCGGGGTGCCAGCCGGTTTCAAATCCGCCGTCACACGCCCGCTGTTGAGAACCTGCTCCATCGCATGGTTCACCGCCGCCGCTTCTTCGGTGAGTCCGAAGCTGTACTCGAGCATCGCCGCCACCGATCCGATCGCGCCAAACGGATTGGCCTTGTTCTGTCCCGCGATATCCGGCGCCGAACCATGCACCGGCTCGTACAATCCGGTCCACACGCCGCTGGCTTTCTTCGCGCCGATCGAAGCCGACGGCAACATCCCGATCGAACCGGCCAGCACCGCGCCCTCGTCGCTGAGAATATCGCCGAACATGTTCTCGGTGACCATCACGTCGAAACGCTTCGGATTCAAAACCAGCTGCATCGCGCAATTGTCGACCAGAATATGATCGAGCGCGACGTCGCTGTAATCCTTCGCGACCTCTACTACAACCTTCCGCCACAGTTGCGATGTCTCGATCACGTTGGACTTGTCCACCGACGTCAGCTTCTTGCGCCGTTTGCGGGCCAGTTCGAACGCCATCCGCGTAACCCGGTCGATCTCGGCTCGCGTGTACGTCATCGTATTGATGCCGCGCTCTTCCGGACCGGTACCTGAAATCCCGCGCGGCGTCCCGTAATAAAGCCCGCCGGTGAGTTCGCGCACGATGATCATATCGACGCCGTCCACCAGGTGATTTTTGAGCGGCGAAGAATCCAGCAAAGCTTTATAGCTGCGCACCGGCCGCAGATTGGCGAACACGCCCATCGCTTTGCGAATCTTCAGCAGCCCGATCTCGGGGCGCTGGCTCGGAGGCGCATCGTCGAATTCCGGCAGTCCCACCGCGCCCATCAGCACGGCATCGGCTTCCATCGCTAGCTTTTCGGTTTCGGCGGGAAACGGTGTGCCGGTCTTGTGGATCGCCACCCCGCCCAGCAGGCCTTCCCGAATCGACAGCTGATGGCCCCACTTTTCCGCGACTACACGCAGAACACGTACGGCTTCTCCGGTGACCTCGGCGCCAATGCCGTCACCGGGAAGCACTAAGATATTCAAATTCAAAGTCGGTTAGTCTCCAGTTGGTACCAATGTGGTCTGCTGGCTCTTTCGCGCGAGTTCCGCGATCTCTTCGTCCATCAGGCCCTTCTTATTGTCCGCCAGGGCTGTCACTTCCGTGTAAACGATGTCGAGCTCTTCGCGCGTCAACGTGAATCCAAGCGTTTCAATACGGGCATGTAAAGCATGCCTGCCACTGTGTTTACCGATTACGAGACGGCTCTCCGGAACGCCCACAGACTTCGGTTCCATGATCTCGTAAGTGGTGCGTTCCTTCAGATAGCCGTCCTGATGGATGCCGGCTTCATGCGCGAAAGCATTGCGTCCCACGATGGCCTTGTTCGGTTGCGGACCGAAGCTGATCACCGAAGCCAGCGTCTGCGAAGCCGCAAAAATATGCTCCGGATGCACACCGGTCACGTAGGGGAAGCGGTCGTTGCGCGTCTTCAGAACCATCACCAGTTCTTCGAGCGAGCAGTTGCCCGCGCGTTCGCCGATGCCGTTCACCGTGCACTCAACCTGACGGGCCCCGGCCTTGATCGCCGCCAGAGAATTCGCCACCGCCAGACCCAGATCGTCATGGCAATGCACGCTGACGATAGCGGTATCGCCCAAAGCTTTTACGACACCGCCGATAATTTCCGAATACTCGTCGGGAGTCGAATACCCGACTGTATCCGGAATATTCACGGTACGGGCGCCGGCCGCGACCACAGCTTTCGAAATCTCTTCCAGAAACTCCGGACTAGTGCGCGCCCCGTCCTCCGCGGAAAACTCCACGTCATCGACGTAGGACCGGGCCAGTTCGACGGCCGCGCAGGCATCGTCGAGAACCTGCTGCTGGGTCATCTTGAGCTTGTACTTCAAGTGGATATCGCTGGTCGCGATAAACGTATGGATGCGGGGACGGCGGGCTTTATCCAGGGCCTGGGCGGCGCGCTCGATGTCGAGTTTCGTGCATCGTCCGAGCGCTGCCACCTGCACCCACGGATATTCGCGGCTCACCGCGTCAACGGCTTCGAAATCGCCTTGGGAGGCAATCGGAAAACCGGCCTCGAGGATATCCACCCCAAGGTCCACAAGTTTTCCCGCCACAAGCAGCTTCTCGGGTACGGTCATGCTGCAACCGGGGGACTGTTCGCCATCCCGGAGGGTCGTGTCGAAGATCCAGACGCGATTATTCATAGTTGGAAGGTACTCCATAGCCATTATCGGGAGTACATCCGAGATTAAGCAAATTTATTTTGTTAGCGGATTGGATTTATTAAATTTATCAAACCCGGTTCTACGGCCCGTCGCACTGCACTGTCGACCGCAGAATCCACTCGCGTGAGGGGCATCGTATAGGACCCTTAAGGCCGGAGAGTTCGCACCCTGGCGCATTCGGCATTGCACGTTTGATAGCCAGACCTAAGACTGCCTTGAGCTGGACTTCGGCGGTTTGGGCGTTTTGAGGTCAAGTGGATCAGTTCCTAGAACGCCTTTTGGGGGGAGCGTGAGCCCGCCACTTCGGAGATATGCCGACAAGAACGAAGCCGCTGGCGCGGCGGACGCTGCGCGTTCGCGTCCCCCGGGTGTTTTTGGTTGACGTTGTTTCGAGATAGTTTCGGGTCACAAGGAGGTCTCTGTGACCCGTCTTCGCAAAGTAATGCTGGAG
>DASZLO010000132.1:0-6008 GCA_035552315.1 Bryobacteraceae bacterium | reverse complement strand
CTACTTCCGTAGCAAAGTGAACGTGCAGACGATGAAATCCCTGGCTGCGAAGCCGGTCCCCGACAATCACGGCCTCCCCGAAGTAGCCGCACCAGCGGAAAAACTCGCTTGGATTCGAGAAGCCATGATTGAACGCAGTCGCCAGGCCGGCGAAGAATCCGCGAGGCCGGCTAAATAGAGTTCGAATAATTGCCGCTCCAATGCGAAGCGCCGGAGTCGCTTTGATGTAGAAGACCCCGTCGGCCTCAACTCTCTCGCACTCCGGCAGTTGGTTTGCGGGCCGGTCAGGCAGATTCACGGAGCTGGTCAGGATGGTCGCTCCCGACTTTCGCAGGGCGACGATTTCCCTGTATATAAAGGTGTGCGAAACAGCCGGATACTGGCTGACCAGATAGCCCAGGCGAAGTTGAGCCGCGGGCCGGGCCATACGGAACCGGTCGCCGGAAAGATCGGCAGTGGGGGCGAGGTGCATCATAGAGCCCGGCCCGCCACCTGCACCATCTCAGCTGCCGGCGTCCAGCCTCTCGGTCCCATATCCATGCCTCCGACCGGCATGGTGGAATCGAGATCGACTTCGGCGCACAGCGAACGCTGCAAAAGATGGACGGAGAGCACAACCCGGGTGTCGGATTTCGATTCGACGAAAAGACCCTCCACTCCCGCGAGCGGGCCCTTCACGACTCTCACTTTCTGACCCGCGGCAAGATAGTCGCAGTTCAGGAGAGGCACGCCGGACCGCACCGCGGTGCGAATGGCTTCAATTTCGCTGTCGGGGATGTGGCAGGGGGTGGGTCCGAACCCGATGATCCGCAGAACGCCGGGCGTACTCAGTACAGGTATCCGCTGGTCAAAGCTGAACCGGCAGAAGAGATACCTCGGAAACAGGGGAAATTCGATCAGCTTGCTCCGGTCCGACCATTCGCGCTTGCGCGGTGCGAGCGGATTAAACTCTTCGAGCCCTTTGGACCGCAAGAGTCCGGATACACTTTTTTCAAATCTGGGTTTGACCATGAGGGCAAACCACATTGCGCTGGACAACACTCCTCCTCCATTCGGCGGGAAAACGCTTTGCGCGGGCTCCCGCCTTCCTCACTTACAAGTGGCGCGTACTTGATTCGTCATCCGCTTGCATCTTGCGGATACCAGTGCTTAACCCGGGGCATCCCCGTTCGGAGCAAACTGAGCCCTCGAACGGAAACGGGAAAACGGAGACCCCCGATGTGGCCGATCAAAGCGAAAAGCAATACAATCCAGACCAGACCTGTGGCCGGGTTCCCGAAACCTTCCGCTGTTTTTTGACCGGACAAGCTTCCGCTTTTCTCACTCACGCTGATCGTTTTCAGTCCAGAACTTCGGAAAAACCGGAATTCCGGGCGATCAGCAGAGGGGGGTTAAGCCGGTACTCCCGAGGTTAGCCCGCACTTGAATTCTTGTCAATTCACAATTTCGTCCGGCTTTGAACTCCCTGTGCAGAAAACCACCGACCACCGTGATGGTTGTCGTTTCCATCCCTTTTGAGTGCCTGACTGCAACACGCAGCAGCTTGCTTCGGAGTCTTCCATACTGTTAAACGCCTCGGGAAATGTAAACTTCTTGACCAACTTACACCAGATGATATGTGCAATACAGCATCCTCGTCATTCGTTTGGCGCAACGGACGCGGGAAAACACCGTGAAAGCGCCGCGTGGTTCATGAGCTGGACACATTACGTTTGAATTACGGGGGCGGGGTAGCCGGACACCCCGCAACAGTTTTCTTGCAGGGTCTCGAATTAATTTAAAGCACGCGTCGAAGGTCAAGTTACTCGGCCTGAACGAATGCAGGCGTATCGGTAACTGCGAACAGAATGTTCTTACTAACTGCTCGGCGGATGTTAGTTCAGGAGAGTAAGTAACGAAAAGCCGCCGCGCAGAATATTTAATTTTCGAGTCATTCCGGGCCGGGAGTCCGCGCGAACCAGCCGCTTTCGTGCCGTTCAGCGCGGGAAGCCCCTCTTTGCCGTAAGCTGGGCTTTGGACCGTATCCTCCTCATCGACGACGATATCGCCCTGACGGAACTTCTGGCGGAGATCCTGCGCGCCGAAGGCTTTGAAGTCGAAGCCGTCCACCGGGCAGAAGACGGCATCCGCAAATCTCTCGACGGCGGTTATTCGCTGCTTGTCCTCGACATCATGCTGCCGGGCATGAGCGGCTTCGAAGCCCTGATGGCAATTCGCCAGCAGTCCAGAATACCCGTGCTCATGCTGACCGCGCGCGGCGACCCGGTCGACCGCGTTCTGGGCCTCCAGATTGGCGCCGACGATTACCTTCCCAAGCCTTTCAATGAACGGGAACTGATCGCCCGCATTCAGGCGATCCTTCGTCGAACCCAAGGCGAGACTCGCACTCAGCCGAGGCTGACAAGCCGGACCATCTCCAGTGGCGACCTTTATCTGGATCCGGCTGCCCGTGAAGTCCGCATCGCCGGACGCATCGCCGATCTCACTACCGTCGAGTTCGACGTTCTCGCGGTCCTCGTAAGAAACTCCGGGGAAGTGGTCAGCCGCGAACGCCTCGTCCACGAAGGTCTGGGACGTCCCTTTTCCGCGTTCGACCGCAGCGTTGACAATCACGTCAGCAGCCTGCGGAGAAAACTAGGGCCGGGCCCGGATGGCGTCGAACGCATTAAAACGGTTCGCGGCGTCGGCTACATCTACGCTTCGTCCGTCGCAGCTCCCGTTATTTCTTCCACCGGGGCACCCGATGCCACGTAGCCGCTTGTTCCTGCGCATTTTCGGCTGGTTCTGGGTGGCTCTGGCGGGCATGCTGGCGACGCTCATGCTGATGCTTTATTTCTTCGACGCGGAAATGGTCAGTACCCGCTGGAATCCGATGGCCGGCAATCAGCTTTTGCGTCCCTACGCCGACGAGGCCACCCGTATTTACGCGCGGGAAGGCCGCGCCGGTCTGGCCAACTACCTCGACGGACTCCGGAAATCGGCGCCGGGCCGCGTTTATCTGTTCGACTCGAAGGGAACCGAACTGGCGGGGCAAGACCCGTCCTCGCGCATCCGAGGCATGGCCTCGGAACTGAAGGACCCGGCCAAGCTCGACGTACGCTTGTCCGTTCGGCACGGCTTGGTAGGCGCGGCCCTCTTCGGACCGGATTCCAAACCATACGCCATCGTGGTTGAACTCGACCGCCGGCCTTCTGTGATACCGGTTTTCGGCTTCGCTTCTCTATCGGCAGCGGGCGTCGCACTGGTAGTCCTTGCGTTGCTGTGTTTGCTCATCGCCAGACAGCTCGCCGCACCGGTGCTGAAAGTCAGCATGGCCACCCGGCAACTGGCCGAGGGGGACCTCTCGGCGCGCGCGCTCGATTCGGGCATGGCCAAACGCAACGATGAGTTTGCTGAACTCGCCAGGGACTTCGACAAAATGGCCGTACGCATCCAGACCCTGGTGCAGGTGCAACAGCGCCTGCTCTGGGATATTTCGCATGAACTGCGATCTCCTCTGACCCGTCTCGGTCTGGCCCTCGGCATCGCCCGCCGCAAAGCAGGGCCCGACGCCAGCCCCATGCTCGATCGCATCGAGCGCGAGACCGAGCAACTGAACCGCATGCTCCAGCAGTTGCTTACCATCGCCCGCATCAAAGGCGGCGCGGCCCCGCCCCTGAACGAATCCATCGATCTGGCCGCTCTGGTATCCGAGGTGGCTTCTGACGCCGACTTCGAGGCCCGCGGAGTCAACCGCTCGGTAATGTGCTCCGCCGTGCCTTGCCATGTCTCCGGTTCAGCGGATCTTCTGAAAAGCGCGATCGAGAACGTTGTCCGCAACGCGATCCGCCATACCGCCGAAGGAACTGCGGTGGAAATCGGCTTAACGGCCGATACTCTAAGGGCGATGGCCGTTATCTCCATCCGGGACCACGGCCCCGGAGTCCCGGACGCCGCAGTCGATCGTCTTTTCGAAACGTTTTACCGGGTTCCGGGACAGAGCGAAGCCGGGGGCGCGGGGCTCGGTCTTGCCATCACCCAGCAAGCCTTGGCCGTTCACGCAGGCTGGGTCGAGGCGCGCAATGCCGAGGGCGGTGGCCTGCTGATTCAACTGGGGCTAAGAACAATCTCCCCCGCGGACTCGTTTACCGCTTCTCAGGAAACTTTATCGGCCCGTCTGGCCGACGTATAAGAGAACACCAGCATCGAAGCCGCCAGCGGCAAAATTACGTAGTTGCCATAGGCGCCCGGAGGCGTATGCGCGAAGGTTACCGGTTTCATGTGGCCGACCAGCATGCGCAGAAGCGTCTCGATAAACAGCAGCAGATACATAAACGGCGTTAGAGACCGGTACCGGAAGGCGACGGTAAGCTGAATGAAGGCGTAAATCAGTTGAGCGCTGCCCCACAGCGCGAACGCGAAGATGATGCCCGGCGCGCCGGCCACGGAAAGATCCATCCCCGCGATGCTGCCCGCGCCTCCGTCCGGCGTCAGCAGGTGAATGCAGCTTCGCACCGTGCTCACGATCGCCAACAGCGTGAACAGGTAAACGGGGAATTTGCTTCCCCGAACAGTGTTGTCCGCCACGGGCGGCAGCAGGAACTCGAAAAATGTCATTTCCGGAACTATTTGATCCTGGCACGCTCGCCGCGCGTGGACGCCGGACCTGACAAATCATGACTAATCCTGACAATGGGAAGGGCGGACGGCCAGTAAACTTGGTACATGCAACTAACGGGGAGACGTGTATCTTTGATCAGCCGAACTCATTTGACCGGCAAAATTTCGCTCGCCGCTCTGGCGGTGTGTGTGCCGTTGAGCGCCGCGAGCCTGCCCTCGGTCACCTTCAACAAACAGATCGCGCCGATCATCTACAACAATTGCTCGTCGTGCCACCGGCCCGGCGAAGCGGCTCCGTTCTCGCTCCTCTCGTATCAGGATGTAGCCAAACGCGGCAAACTGATCGCAACGGTTACTAAGTCGCAGTACATGCCGCCATGGAAGGCGGAAAAAACGTCTTTCGAGTTCGCGGATCAGCGCCGCCTCAAAAACACCGAAATCGCGCTGCTCGATCAGTGGGTGAAAGACGGCATGCCCGAAGGCAGTGCGTCCGACGCTCCCCCGGCGCCGAAGTTTGCCTCCGGCTGGAAGCTGGGCGAACCCGATATGGTCGTCGAAGTTCCGGCTGCCTTTAAGGTGCCGGCCGACGGTCCGGACATCTATCGCAACATCGGTCTGCCGCTCGGCCTGACGGAAGACAAGTGGCTGACCGCCATCGAAATGAAGCCCAGCGCGAACTCGGTGGTTCATCACGTTCTCTATTTCGCCGACCCCAGCGGGAAGGCGCACACGCAGCAGGAAGGCGACCAGATCGGCTATCCCGGCCTGACTCCCGGCCTCTCGGCAGTCGGACTTGGCGGGTGGGCGCTTGGCGCGCAGCCGCACAGGGAGCCCGAAGGCCTTGCCATGAAGCTTCCGAAGGGATCGGATTTCATCATCAACTACCACTTCCATCCGAATGGCAAATCTGAATCGGAGAAAGCGCTGGTCGGTCTTTATTTCGCGAAGGAAGCGCCGAAGCGTACGCTTACTGGCATCCAGTTGCCCCCGGCCTTCAGCCTCTTCACTGGTCTCAACATTCCTCCCGGCGAAAAAGATTACGTGGTGAAAGATTCCTTTACGCTGCCGGTCGATTTCGATGCCGTGTCAGTCGGCGCGCACGCCCACTACATCGCCACCAAAATGAAGATGACCGCGACTCTGCCCTCCGGTGAAGTCCTCACGCTGCTTTCGATCGGCGACTGGGATTTCGCCTGGCAGGACAGCTATTATTTCGAACACCTGGTGTCGCTGCCAAAAGGTACCCGGCTGGACTCCGAGGTCCACTGGAACAACACCACCGACAACCCGCGGAATCCTTCCAATCCGGCCATTCGCGTCACATGGGGAGAGCAGTCCAGGGATGAGATGGGTTCGGTCGGACTGCGCGGCGTGCCGCATGACGAAGCCGATCTGAAGGCGCTCCAGAA
>DASZLO010000131.1:0-10008 GCA_035552315.1 Bryobacteraceae bacterium | reverse complement strand
CGGTAAAGGCATTCGGGGCGAACGGACTGGTGGACATGAAGACCTTCGCGGTCTACGGGACAGGGCAGCCCATCGATCTGGTGAAAGGTGAAATCGGGCTGCATTCCACGCCGACCGTGACCCACAGCGGCGTGATCCTTGTGGGCTCGTCTTTCCGCGAAGGCAACGCGCCCGAAACGCATAACAACACCAAAGGACTGGTGCTGGCGTTCGATGTCCACACCGGGAAGAAGCTCTGGCAATTCAATACGATTCCGCGGCCCGGCGAATTCGGCAACGATACCTGGCTGAAGGAATCGTGGGCCACTAACGGCAACACGGGCGTTTGGACGCAGATCGCGGTGGATGAACAACTCGGGCTGGTCTATCTCCCGGTGGAAACGCCCAGTTCGGACTACTACGGCGGACAGCGGCCAGGTAATAATCTGTTTGCCGAATCCCTGGTCTGCGTGGATCTGAAAACAGGCAAGCGGAAGTGGCATTTCCAGCTAGTGCATCATCCGATTTGGGATTACGATATTTCCTCGGCGCCGATTCTGGCGGATATCAACGTGGGCGGGCGCGTCGTCAAAGCCGTAATCCAGCCGACCAAACAGTGCTGGCTTTTTGTGTTCGACCGCGTGACAGGGCAGCCCGTGTGGCCGATCGAAGAACGCGCGGTACCGCAAGGGGATGTTCCCGGCGAGTGGTATTCGCCCACGCAGCCTTTTCCGACTAAGCCTCCCGCATACGCGCGCCAGGGAGTTACCCTGAACGATCTGGTGGACTTTACGCCGGAGTTGCACGCGCAAGCCGAGAAGGTCGTCTCGCAATACAGGCTGGGCCCGATGTACACGCCGCCCGCTCTGAGCAAGGTTGGCGGGCCGCTGGCTACTCTCGTGTTGCCTTCGCCCGCCGGCGGAACGAACTGGCCGGGCGCGGCGTACGATCCCGAAACGCACACCGTTTACGCTTACGCGCAGGACACGATCACTCCCCTTGGCCTGATCCGGCCCGACAGCAAGTACACCGACATGGATTTCGTCATGGGCCGCGCCGGTGTCGGCTTCCGGCCTTCTGCGCGGGGAGCCAGCGAAGGGGCGGGCGCGGATCTTGCGCCTCCTCCGGCGCGCACTTCCGCGGGTCCGGGACGCGCCGCAGGCCAGAGCGTGCTTGGCCCCGCCTTCAGCGTCAGCGGACTGCCTGTTCTGAAACCTCCCTATGGACATATTTCGGCGATCAACATGGATCGCGGTGAAATCGTCTGGCAAGTCCCCAACGGTGAGACGCCCGATGCGATCCGCAACAATCCGGTGCTCAAGGGGCTGAATATCCCGAATACAGGGCAGCCCGGATACGACACCGGAACGCTGGTCACGAAGACTCTGGTGATTCAGGGCGACACACAGGTCACCACGACGGCGTCGCATCCGCGGGGCGCGATGCTGCGCGCATATGACAAGGCGACTGGCAAAGAGCTGGCCTCGGTCTGGATGGCTGCGCCGCAGTCCGGTTCCCCGATGACTTACAGCGTGAACGGCAAGCAGTACGTTCTGGTCGCGATCAGCGGTGGAAACTATTCGGGCGAGTACGTGGCGTTCTCGCTGCCGCAATAAACGGGAAAGCGGCGATTCAGAGCGGCTGAAAACGGGTACATAATATCCTTCATGCGTTTCTGTCTGGCCTCGATTGCGGGTTTGCTGCTGGCCGCGTCCGGATTTGCTCAGCCCAACGGCGAACCGACGCCGCAGCAACAGCTCGCCCGCGACATTTTCCAGCAACTGATCGAAATCAATACCACCGATTCGGTGGGAGATAACACCAAAGCCGCCGAGGCCATGGCTATGCGTTTTCGGGCGGCCGGATATCCGGAAGCCGATATTCATTTGCTGGGTCCGGCGCCGCGCAAAGGCAATCTCGTGGTGCGGCTGCATGGCACAGGCCCCGCGCGCCCCGTCCTCTTCATTGGGCATCTTGATGTAGTGGAAGCAAAGCGCTCGGACTGGTCGGTGGACCCGTTCCAGTTCATCGAGAAAGAGGGCTACTTCTACGGGCGCGGAACGTCGGACATGAAGGGAGACGATGCAATCCTGGTCACGTCCTTCCTGCGGCTGAAGCGCGAAGGTTACCAGCCGGCCCGCGATATGATCCTGGCGCTTACCTCGGATGAGGAAGGCGGCAGTTCCAACGGGATGGACTGGCTGGTGAAGAACCATCGCGATCTGATCGACGCCGAATTCTGCGTCAACTCCGACGGAGGGGGAGGCGTGATCAAGAACGGATCGAAGGTTTATATGGGGGTGCAGGCGGCGGAGAAGGTGTTCCTCAGTTTCAAGCTGGAAGTCAGGAATGCTGGTGGGCACAGTTCGCTGCCGAAGAAAGACAACGCTATCTACCATCTTGCCGACGGCCTCTCGCGGCTTTCGAAATTCGATTTTCCGGTGCGCCTGTTCGATGTGACGCGCACCGAGTTCGAACGCGCCGCGCCGCTTTATGCGGGCCAGCTGGGGGCGGACCTGAAAGCCGTGGGGGCGCATCCGGACGACCCGGAGGTGATTGCGCGGCTCTCCGCCCTGCCGCTTTATAACGCGTTGTTGCGCACGACGTGCGTGGCTACCATGCTGTCGGCGGGACATGCCGAAAATGCCTTGCCGCAGAGCGCCACCGCCGTCATCAATTGCCGTCTGATTCCGGTGGACAACGCAGATGATGTGGAAGCCACGCTCCGGCATGTGCTGGCCGACCCGGCCATTGAAATCACGGTCATGACGCCTGCCAAGATCAGCAAATATATGCCGATGAATCAGACCGTGCTGGCGGCAGTTACCGCGGCGACAACCAGATTCTGGCCCGGGCTTCCGATTGTGCCCCTGATGACTACCGGCGCAAGCGATGGCGTCTATTTGAACAGCCGCGGGATTCCCACCTACGGCGTCAGTGGCGTCTTTGGAGATGAGGACGACGTGCGGGCGCACGGACGCGATGAGCGCGTCATGGTGAAATCGTTTTACGACGCCGTCGATTTCATCTACGACCTCGCGGCAAGACTGGGCAAGAGCTAGCGGGGCTTCCGCGGACGCCCGTATTCGATAGCTTCGCTTCCCTTACCTGAACATCGAATCGCGCTCACCAGGAATTGGCGATTCGAATGCATATTGCTGCATCCGTAAACGCGATTCTGAATGACCTGTGTGGTGTCCGCTGTCTGGCATCGCATCAAAACGCTGGCATTTGTGTGGTCAGCGGGCAGGACGGCGGAATCGCAGTTACGAATAAGTTCAAAAGAAGGGTGTCAAAATGACGCCCTTGTCAATGATTTGACGGGTCGAGCCGGCGTCGTTTCACGGGCCAGGTTCAGCCCGGGATGAATTGACGAAAAGGCGATATATCAGGCATCCCCCGGGAGGAAACCCGCGGGAGAACCTGAGCCGGGACAGGATGTTCCGGAGGTATCCCGCGAAAAAGGACGGTACGCTATGGGAACAGTTTCTTTCCAGACTAACTTCGCATCTCTTGTTGCGCAGAATAACCTGACCCAGAATACGCAGTTTCAGACCAACACAATCGAGCAGTTGACCTCGGGTTATCGCATCAACCAGTCTGGCGCTGATCCTGCCGGCCTGGCGGTCGCGAATCAGTATGCCGGCGCCATCGCCCAATTGACGCAGGGCGTCCTGAATGCCAATGACGGGCTCAGCGCGCTGCAGATCGCCGATGGCGGACTCAGCAACATCTCCTCCATGCTTGACCGCCTTCAGACGCTCGCCACGGAATCCGCCAGCACAACCTTCACGGGCAACCGCGCAGACATCAACTCGGAATATCAGGCGCTTCTCAAGAGCATTTCCCAGGAAGCCAGCAACATCGGTCTGAATGCCGGCGGCACGTATAACACCGTGAACACGGTCTATATCGGCGGCGGCACCACGTCGAACTCACAGGTCACCATCGATCTCAGCGGCACCGGGAATCAGGTTGACTCGGCGGGTTTGAACATCGCCAATACGAGCGTCCTCGGCGGCGGCACCGAGCTGAGCGGAAACTCCGTCCGTCTGGATGCCCCGGGCGCGACCTTCCTGAATGGCGCCACGCAGACCTTTACTTTTAATCTGATCCACAACAACGCCGCAAGCACCGTCACCGCCACGGTGGACGGCACTGCCGGTGCGCTTTCCCAGTCGCAGATTCTGGCGTCATTGAACAGCCAGCTCTCGCAGTACGGAATCAGCACGCAGGTTGACGCCAACGGCCAGTTGAACTTTGGCGGCGCTGAAGCTTTCACGGTCAGTACGAGCACCCTGGACACCACCGATCAGATTGCCACCGACACCTCACTGGCATCGAATAACGGCGTCTACAGCGCGAATGGGGCGGCGTCTTACACCGGCAAGATCGAAACCCTGACCTTCCAGAACGGCGGCGGGACAGCGTCGGTAAGTCTCACGGCCGCCGATACCCTGGCGACCGCTCTTTCCAAGATCAACGCGCAAACCTCCACGCTCGGCATTTATGCCGTGGCCAACGCGGCGGGGACCGGCATCTCGTTCCAGAGCGCGAACGGCTTCACTGCTTCCACCACGGCAGCGAACGGCGCGTTTACCACCACGGGCGCGCAAAACATAGCTCCACCGACCACTTCCGCCACGGCAACCGGGAACGCGCAGGCGGCCATCACAGCCATCACCACCGCGATTGCGCAACTCGGCACCGTGCAGGCGCGCATTGGCGCCGGTGAAAACACCCTGCAGTACGCCACGGACCTGGCAAACTCCCAGATCACCAACTTCTCGGCCGCGGAGGGTCGCATCCGCGACGCGAATGTGGCCACTGAAGCGGCCAACTTGTCGAAGGCACAGGTGCTGCAGCAGTCGTCCATCGCCGCGATGGCGCAGGCTAACTCGGCGCCCCAGGCGCTCCTGAAACTCCTCGGATAAGTAAGTATTCGCTCGGATGGGCCGCGGTTTCGCGCCGCGGCCCTTTTCCGGACAACACCATTCGCAATGAATTTCAGGAAAAAATCAGGGAAATGCCGATACAGTAGCTGGGAGCTAAAATAGTTGACTTTGACGTTATGAGAATCTTCGACAACAACGCCGCCGCTGTGCCCGGTCCTGACCGGGCGAGTCGCAGCAGCGCGAATCCGGCATCCGGCCCGAAGGATCAGCCACCGAAGTCTGCTCCCGATGGCCTGCGCCTGTCCGGATTTGCGGGCGCTTTATCGCAGTTAAGTCAGAGCGACTCGGCGAATCGGGTTCAGCGGGTTGCGGAACTCAAAGCCGCTGTGCAGTCCGGGTCGTATAATCCCGATTCAGAGGCCATTGCCAAAGCAATCGTTAGCGACGCTGTTTCGACAGCTCTCCCGAACACTAAAGCATCGATCTGACGCTGTACCGAACCTGCCCTTCGCCCGGCATGAAGTGCAGATGCCTGTAGGAAAATTCTATCGCCGGCGAAAGAATTTCAGTGCTGTACCGTTCTCCGGAAGAGCCGTTCTCCCACGATATCTGAACTAGGAGTTCCCTTCGCCGCGCGCGCACTTCGAATGCCGCGGCCGTAATCGCGTTATTCGCACTTTCCTCCACAGTTGCGCGACAATTTCTGCCAGGCTCTGCCGATGCGGTATGCAGCCATACGGGTCGAGGCATCTGCGTCATAACTTTCTGTTTCGATGGAAACGGACCTGCAATCGCGATCGCCGCAAACCCCAGGGTCAGCATTCAGTTGAAACGCCGAAGCGTGGCGGCTGGAAGGTTCATGACACGCCGAAACTTTGCCATCATGGTTCTGAGTTCGGGAGTACTTGCGCCGGCATTCGCGAATACCGATGCCGGAGTTGCCTCCGAATCGCTGCCAGGTGCATCTCAGACTTCCGGACAAATTCCTTTGATAGAAGCGGCGCTCGACCGGCGCCTCTCAGCGCTGCCCGGATTCGTCTGCCACGAGAAGATCATGCGCTACGTGCAGAAAGGCGCCGGTAACAACCTGCTGGGCACACTCGACAGGAACGTGGAGATTTTCAAGGACGTGGAGAGATACTCGGAGATCCGCTGGAACAAGAAACCGGTTCGCGATATGGACGCGGTCCCGGGCAGCTGGTCGGTTGGCGAGATGACGACTGTTCTCAAGATCACGCAGGATGCCCTGCGGGCGGGAGGAGTGCGCACAGGGCAGCAGAGTCTGGCAGGCGAGGGCTTGACGACCGCGATTAGTTTCGCCTTTCCGGCCAGCGCCCGACGCTGGTTCATCAGAATCGACTCCACGCTTCGCTGGATGCCTTTCGAGGGCCGGGCCTGGGCGTCCGGACAGAGCGGTGAAATCCTGCGCACCTCCTGGCACGCCGGCGGCCTTCCCGAGGATTCCGGCCTTTCGGACGTTCTGTGGACAATCGATTTCAAGGCCACCGAGGTTTCTTCGGAGGTCATGATGCTGCCCGACCACGCGCTTTACCAGGTGACCTATGCGACAGGACGGAACCGGATCGACCGGAACCTCAGCCGCTTTTCAGATTACCGGCGCTTCGGCGCAAGCAGCACGGTTCATTTCCCTGAAGAGAACTGAACCGCGCTTGCAGCGGAGCAGGACTCGCCTGTTTTCCCGCCACGGGACTGAATCTCCGGCTTCACCGCTGAATGTGCCCGGCGAGCTTGGCACGCAGCAGAACACCGAGAACCCCGTGACCGGGAGTTTGGCCTGGAGCGCAAGCTGTCGCCCTTCCTGCCCGTCGATAATCACGATGCCAGCCTTCAACTCGATGGCAAGCGCGATAGCCAGCCTTGGCTGTAAGGCGAAAAATCCCGTGGGGTCGCAGGGTAGCAGCGCCCCCCGAAAGTTTGTCACTGCGAGGTCGGCGATGGCCTGACAAGAGTGTGCGGGATACAGGGTGGCCTGACTAGACGTCGAGCGGAGTCCTTACGAGCCGCGTGATGTCGTGTCCGAACCGGGTAAAGTCGCGGGTGTTCCAGGTAATCAATACATCCGCTTGAGCCTTGACGGCACACCGCGCGATGAGCGCATCATATGCCGCGCCGCCGACGATAGTTTCTGAGACGGACTGAATTGCAGAGATGTACTCTTGTTCGCCGAGGGAGATGATGGTGAGCTTCGAGCGAATCTGCTCCAGAATAGCCATGCCATTAGCGCCCGTGATGCGTGGCCGCACCGGCAATCCGGTCAGGACCGCATATACCTCGCCGAGAGTTCGCAGTGCACAGAAGCAGTCCTCTCGGGACGCGGAACGCAAGGCGTTTGCGCTCGCGTCGTGATGGGCATCGAACTTGTAAAAGGCCGGAATCAGAACAGAGCTATCGAAAAATCGTCTCAAGAGTTGCTGCCCAGAAGATGCTGTGACCTTTCCTCGCGGGAGCGTTTGGCGGCATCGTCAAGGAAGCCCGCGGGGAGGGCCGTACCCGATCCGTAGATGAGGAGTCCGTTTTCCCAAACCATGCCGGTTCCTTCCGACGGCGCGGCGTTGGTTGCATCGGCGGATAATTCCCTTTCGACGAGCTGCTGAAGAAAGTCTTCGGGCGTCATGCCGGTAGCCTGCGCCTGTGCGTGCAGTCCGGCTTCCAGTTCAGGTGTTAAGTTCAGAGTAACGGTCACAGCGCGTCCTTCTTCAGTTTATCGTCAGCATTACCTTACCCGGACCTCGAGATGTTGTCTACGAGAAATGCCATCCTTGGGCGCATGCATAGCCCGATGTTCGGTGATGACAAAACGGCGGAATCGAGAGGCAACCCCAAACACTCCGGTTTCGGCATCCCAGACGAGGCGAATCGTCGCGCTCCATAGTTTTGGAATGAAATGAAAACCCCTAGAGGCTGCGTAGAGCCCTTTGTAAGGGCCGAAAGATGGTGGCCAGAGACGGACTTGAACCGCCGACGCCAGCCTTTTCAGGGCTGCGCTCTACCAACTGAGCTATCTGGCCTTTTGAAACAGCAAAATCCCTTCAAAATCAGAGGGAACCCCTAGTATAACAACCCGCCGCCCGCTTCTTCTGAAAACCAGAAAACCTAAGCCGGCTGCAGGTGCTCCAGTTCTTCCGCGCTCGCGCTTTCCACGTCCGCATGCAGGCTGTTGCCATGCGCATCCATCGTCACAATCGCCGGAAAGCCGTCCACCCGCAAATGCCACATCGCTTCCGGCACGCCGAACTCGATCAGATTCACCCCGGCAACGTCCTGCACCGTCCGCGCATAATACTGCGCCGCGCCCCCGATCGCATTCAGATAGACCGCACCAAAATCCTTCAACGCCGCCGAAGTCTTCGGACCCATCCCGCCCTTGCCGATCACCACACGGACTCCATAGCGCTTGATCACGTCCGCCTGATACGGCTCCTCGCGAATGCTGGTTGTCGGACCGGCCGCCTTCACCGTCCACTTGCCGTCCTGCTGCATCATCACCGGACCGCAGTGATAAAGGACCGCGCCATTCAAATCCACCGGCGGCGGATTCTTCATCAGATGCGCGTGCACCGCATCGCGCCCCGTGTACATATCGCCGCGCACCAGCACCACGTCGCCCACCTTCAGGGCACGCACAGCCTCTTCCGTGACCGGCGCCGTCAAAACAACTTCGCGGCCCGTAAGCGGAAATCCTTCCGTCTTCGTCATGTGCTCAACCGGACGCGCCGGATCGCGGTACAGCCACCTGTTTATAACGCCGCTGCCGGCATCCAGCCGCACGCCCAAACGACGGAACGCCCAGCACGAATACGCCACGGAAACGAAGAAACTCGCAGGCAGACGATTCGCCGCGGCGATTTTGCATCCGATCAGCGAAACCAATCCGCCGAAGCCCATCGCGCCCACGCCGAGTTCATTGGCTTCCTTCATAATGCGGGCCTCAAGCTCCGCCATCACCGGGTCTGGATTCACGTCGTCCAGAGTGCGAAACAACTGTTCCTTCGCCACGTCATAACCGTGTGCGCGATCGCTACCAATGCAAACGCCCAGCGAGCCCGGCGCGCATCCCTGTCCCTGCGCCTGCCACACCGCGTGGAGAATACATTTCCGAACGCCTTCGATAGTGCGATCGGCGCGGCCGAGGCGCTCGAGAGTCGCGGGCAGCGAATACTGAATGTTCTTGTTCTCGCAGCCGCCGCCCTTGAGCACCAGCTTCACTTCAATCTCGTCCTGCTCCCACTGCTCGAAGTGGATCACCGGCGTGCCCGGCCCCAAATTGTCGCCGCTGTTCTTGCCCGTCAGCGAATCGACGGAATTGGGCCGCAGCTTACCCAGCTTCGTGGCTTCAGCCACAGCCGCGCGAATCGCCTTCCGGATCGCAATCTGATTCACACCGACCGGCGTGTGGACATAGAAAGTCGGCATGCCGGTGTCCTGGCAAATCGGCCCGGAATCGTCGGCCGCCATGTCGATGTTCTGAAAGATGATGTTCAACGCCTGCGATGCCTGCGTATTCGGCTTTTCGGCAACGCCGGTAGCGCTCATCGCGGCCCGCACATCGGGCGGAAGATTAGTGGCGGTTTGGGTTATCAGTTCAACGAGGCTGCTCTGTAGGAATTGCATCTGGAAACCAATATTGTAGCGGGCTGTATCGCAGGCGGGCTGTATCTTAGGGAGATGCGAATAAACCCGGTCAGGCAGGCCCTTAGGGAACGCAAGCTCCAGCTCGGCACGAACTTCGGCGTTCTCCGCTCGGCGGAAATTCCGAAGCTGCTGGCGGCCGCCGGCTTTAACTGGGCCTTCATCGATACCGAACACGGCGGTTTCGATCTTGAAACCGTGCAGGACGTTTGCCGCGTCTCTCAGCTTTCAGGCCTCTGTCCGGTGGTTCGCGTGGCGGACCTGCTGTATTCGCTCGTCGCCCGCTCGCTGGACTGCGGCGCGCAGGGCATTATATTTCCCCGCATGGAAGATCCGAAGCTGCTTGAAACCGCCATCTCCTGGACCCGCTTCCCGCCCGATGGCGTGCGCGGCTACGGACTGCAACCTTCTCAGGTGGACTACGAGCCGCTTCCGTTCAATGAAGTAATTGCCCATCTGAACGCGAATATCCTAACAGTGCTGC
>DASZLO010000130.1:0-12607 GCA_035552315.1 Bryobacteraceae bacterium | reverse complement strand
TTTCGCGCCGTGCTCGATCGTGTCGGTGACCAGCCGCATGGACGGGCGCGGCGGGAAAATATATTCCTTCTGGGCGATGTATTCCTTGAGGATGTCGTTCTGAAGCGTCCCGGAAATGCGCGAGAGATCGGCGCCCTGCTTTTCGGCCACCGCCAGATACATGGCCCAGATGACGGCCGCGGGCGAATTGATCGTCATCGATACGGTGACGTCGGCCAGAGGGATTCCCTCGAAGAGCGTCTCCATATCGGCCAGCGAAGAGATGGGCGCGCCGCACTTGCCGACTTCGCCTTCCGACATGGCGTGATCGGAGTCGTAACCCATCAGGGTGGGCAGGTCGAAGGCGACAGAAAGCCCGGTCTGACCCTGCCCGAGCAGGTAGTGATAGCGCTGGTTGGTTTCTTCGGGGGTGGAGAAGCCGGAGAACTGGCGCATGGTCCAGAGCCGGCTGCGGTACATGTCTTTGTGGATTCCGCGGGTGTACGGGAATACACCGGGCTGGCCGATTGTTTTATCGATGGGTCTATCGGCGGCCTGTTCGTGGATCGGATCGGGGTGCGCGGTTATTCCCATTCGATTGTCCCCGGGGGTTTGTGCGTCAAGTCGTAATATACGCCAGCGATTGCGGGGAGCGCCATCAGCCGGTCCGACATTTCGGCTAAAAGGGCACCGGGCATCGGGACCGAATCGGCGGTCATGCCGTCAACGGACTGGATGGGGCGGAGCACAATCGAATCGTGTTCGCTGCCCGCGCCGAGGGGAATGAGAATAACCGGAAACTGCCAGACTTTGGCATCGAATCCGGATTCGTGGGATATTTTGCGAACGATCGCGTCTGCCTGGCGGAGAAGACCGATGCGGGCTTTCGTGATGGCACTGGCAAAGACCTGCTGGCTGGCGAAGGTCTGTTTCTGGGCGACCAAAGCGATTACGCGATTGATGCCATCGGTGCGGTTCACCAGGTCGATGGCTTCCTCGTGGTTGAGGCCCGACTCGATGGCGAGGACATGCGCGTAGCTGCGGAAGTCGCCTTGTACGCCCACGGATTTTACGGGAATTTTCCAGCCGCCGGAGGTTTTCGTAACAGGTTCGTCGTGTTCGGCGCAAAGGCAGCGGATCGCGAGGCCCGGTCCGGGGAAAGGATGGCGGTCGAGCAGTTCATCGGGCAGGTCCAGCTGGCGTCCGATGGCCCGGACCTCGTCTTTGTAGAAGTCTGCGAGCGGCTCAACGATGCGGCCTTCGTCCATCAGTTTCTGAATGCCGGGGACGCGGTTGTGATGCGTCTTGATGGTCGCGGCATTGGCGGTGCCGCCGGATTCGATGGTGTCGGGATAGATGGTTCCCTGACCCAGCACCCAGCTGGCGCCGAGCAGGCCGCGCGTTTCGATGATGCGTTCCTGCACCTTCACGAACTGTTCGCCGATGATATGGCGCTTGTGCTCGGGGTCGCGGGCGGTTTCGAGGGGAGTGAGGAATTCAGCTTCGGCTCGTTCGATATCGACGACGCCATGACCCAGTTTTTCGAATGTGGACTCGACGAAATCGGTCTCGCCTTCGCGCATCAGGCCGGTATCGACGTAAACGCCGTGCACGCGATCGGCGCCGAGGGCGCGCAGGCAGAGGGTGAATGCGACGGTAGAGTCCACGCCGCCGCTGACAAAAAAGAACACGTTGCGATTGCCGGCGCGCTGGCGGATTTGCTCCTCGACGACGGCCACCCGTTCGCCGGCATGCCAGTCCTCTTTGCAGCCGCAGATATCGAAGACGAAGTTGCGGAGAACGCGTCCGCCTTCCGTGGTGTGAACCACCTCGGGATGAAACTGGACTCCGTAGAGCTTGCGGGCGGGGTCCTCGATGGCGGCGACTTCGCAAGTCGCAGTGGCGGCCAGAACGCGGAATCCGGCGGGCGGTGCGGCGACGGTGTCCTTATGCGACATCCAGATCTGCTGATGGTCGCGGACACCGTTCAGGATGGCGGAATCGCCGTTCGAGCCGGGCCCTTGATGCAAATCGAGAATGGCGAGCCCGTATTCGCCTTTGTGGCCTTTCTGGACCGTTCCACCCAGCAGTTGCGCAATTAACTGCTGGCCGTAGCAGATGCCGAGGACCGGGATGGAAGCGCTGAGGACCTCGCGGTCAATGGTTGGACTGGCAGCCTCATAAACGCTGTGCGGTCCGCCCGAGATGATGACGCCTCGCGCGGACCGCAGCCTTTCAAGTTTCGTGTCGCTGGGGAAAACCTCGGAGGAAACGCCGAGTTCCCGGACTTTTCGAGCGATGAGATGACAGTACTGACCGCCGGTGTCGAGTACCGCAATTTGCGAAGTTACTTTCGGCCTCTCTGACTTCCGCCGCTACTTCCGCATGCGCTCGACGATGATCTTGCGCGCGCTCGACATCAGAGCCTCGGCCTTGGGCAGCGCTTCGAGAGCCTGCTCCACCTCGGGGTCGGTCTCGATTTCGTATTTGCTGCTTTCATCGACGCTGAACGCGGTCTGGTAAATGTCGCCCTGGAGGCGGCGCTTGGTCCAGTCATAATCCTTCGTGAAGTCGGCCTCGGTGAAGGCGATCTTCTCTTCGAGAAGGTAGTTATGGAACGCGTCCATGGTTGCGGTGTCGACGCTCCAGTCCTTGGGCAGCTGGGTCTTGTGGCTGGCAAAGAAATGGTGCGTATAGTTGTCGAAGGCGTACTTGATCAGCAGCTGGGTTTCAAAGGCATCCAGCTTGGGGGGCATATATTTTTCGTCGGGCGAAATGCCTCCGCCGCCGTACACCGTCCGGCCGCCGTCGGTCATCTTCACGTCGGCCATATTGCGGGCCGTCGTATTGTTCCGATAGTAGTAGTCGAAAAATGAGGTGTGTGAGTAGTCGCGCTGGATCAGACGGCCGCTCGGGGTGTAATACTTCGCCGTGGTCAGCGCGAGGCCGGTGTTCTCAACCAGCGGGTAAACGGTCTGGACCAGGCCCTTGCCGAAGGTGTTGTCGCCCAGAATCCAGGCGCGGTCATGATCCTGCAGGGCGCCGGACACGATCTCGGCCGCTGAAGCGGAATTGCGATTGACGAGGACGACAATCGGGTACTCGTAACCATGGTTGCCGTTGCGGGCGGTATAAACGTGCTCGGCGGAGGCGCGGCCTTTGTGCGAAACGATCACGTCGCCTTTGGGCAGAAATTCATCGGCGATGGAAACGGCTTCGTTCAGCAAACCGCCGGGATTGCCTCGCAGGTCGAGGATAAGACCTTTGAGTTTGGACTGGTCGAAGCTCTTCAGCGCATCGTCCACTTCATGGCCGCTGGTTTCGATGAACTGCTCAAGCTTGATGTAACCGATATTGGGCTTGATCAGGAAGGCGTCGGGAACGCTCTTGCGGTTGATCTCATCGCGAACGATGTTGAAGAGCAGAGGATCGTCATTGCCTTCGCGGGCGACCTTAATCTCAACTTTGGTGCCTTTGGGGCCCTTCAGGAGATCGGCCACTTTGGTGGAATCGAGATTGTCGGTCGGGGTGCCATTGACAAATACGATGACATCGCCGGGCCGGAGGCCTGCTTTGTAGGCGGGCGAGCCGACAAAGGGCGCCATCACGACGGTCTTGCCGTTGCGTCCCTGCACCGACATGCCGACGCCGTAGTAGTGGCCGCGCTGCTCTTCGCGCAGACTTTCGAGCGCCTTGGGATCGAAGAAGTTGGAGTGCGGGTCGAGAGTGCGCAACATGCCCGGGATCGCGCCGTTATAAATCGATTTGTCGGCGCTTACCTTATCGGCGAAATTATCTTCGACGGTCTGGTAGACCTTCGTAAAATTCTTCACGCTGGAGTCGACATCGTTGTCCGAGGTGGCAGCGGATGCGACTGAAAGGCGGGGTCCGTACATACCGCCGATCAAGGCGCAGAAAAGGACCAGAGTCGGAACGAAGAAAAGAGAGCGGCGTTTGTTGGCCATGCCGGAGATAACCGTCCTTGTATAGCAGTATAGCAGCGAAAGTTACAAGCCAGTCCCGCGGATTGCCGCCGCTACCCGGATTGGACGGAGTAGAACGGGATTGGGTTGCGACTCTGAAATGCGGATAAGACTCGGGATAGGCGATGATAGCGGCTTGAGAATCGACAAGTGGCTTTGGGCAGCTCGCTTCTTCAAGACTCGTTCGCTGGCGGCGCACGCCTGCGAACTGGGGCGGATTGAGTCCAACGGCCAGCCAGCCAAGGCCGCCCGGGAGGTTCGGATGGGAGATTCGCTGCGGATCCGGAATGAGGGCGGGGAATTCCACGTTGAAGTGCTGGGGGTGAGTGAAATTCGCGGACCGTCTGCAACCGCGCAGGCGCTTTATCGCGAGACAGAGGCGAGCAGGGAACTGCGGCTAAGGCTCGCGGCGGAGCGCAAGGCGATGTTTCAGGCGGGGGGAATTCCGGAACACAAACCTTCCAAGCGGGACAGGCGCCAGATTCACAGGTTTCGGGGATCGGACTGACAACAGGCAGTAAAGGAGAACGGGCGTGGCGATCATCGGAACTCACATGCTGTTTTATTCGAATGAACCAGAGGCGCTGCGGAAGACGCTGAGCGACGCTTTCGGCTTCAAGTCCGTGGATGCGGGCGGTGGATGGCTCATCTTTGCTCTGCCTCCGGCGGAACTCGGGTGCATCCGGTGGAAGGTCCCGCGGACAAGCAGGCAGGACGTCACTCGATCACGTTCATGTGCGACGACATCCACGCCACCGTCGCCGATTTGCGGGCGAAAGGCGTGCACATCGACGGTGAACCGAAAAATGAGGGCTTTGGGATCGTCATCACGATGACCTTGCCGGGCGAGGTAAAGGTGATGCTCTATCAACCGCGCCACGCCTTGGCGATTCAGGACCAGGCGATTTAGGCTCGTTCCGCGATTTCAGCCCCATCGCTTGAGCTGCGGCCAGACTTCTTTCAGCGACATCTTCGGCCCCGTGCAATAGAACACGTCGAAGTGCTCGTACGGCATGGAATACGGGTGGTAGACGTGCGCGACGTCGGTTACGTGGGCGAACAGCTTTTCCAGATTGGCTTTCCGGTCATCCAGAACGATCATGCTTTCGCCGGTGTAGTTGCGCGGTCCCCAGAGGTAATAGCTTTGGTGTCCGCTGATGGCGGGCGGAAGTCCGTATCGCGGACCGAAGAAATCGATCGCTCCGGCCTGCCCGTAATTCTGGCCGAAGATGGCGGTGCGTGCACGGAGGTCGGCGGGCAGAGCGTTGTAAACGCGCGCAACGGTCGCGGCCATTTCTTCCCAGCCGAACTCGTCGGCATAGATTTGCGGCAGCGGCCCGAGCGCATGGTTCTCAATGGCAGGCTGGGCGAGGTGCAGTGTCTTTGTGTAGCGGAGATAAGTCTCGGGCGGCAGGACGGGAATCGCCAGTGGCGCGAGCAGCACGGCGGTGCCTGCCAACAGAGCGGGCCAGGCGATCCGCAACCCGCGCTTCAGGCCTGCCAGACGAGGCCCGTCCAGCCACATTTCGAAAACGACGGCGCCACCCGCAAACAGAACGGGGAATGCCGGAAAAAGGTAATAGATGCGCGGACTCTGGATAACGATTACCGCCGCGGTGAAAACCCATGCCCAACCCAAAACCCGGAAGGGCTTTCCGGATTCGGTGAAGAAGTAAAACCAGAGACCGGCGATCCAAAGAGGCAGGCTGAGAGGCTCCATGGCCAGAATTTCCTGACCGAAAAAGGCCAAGGGCCCGAGAGGCACATCGCGCCCGCTGCGGCGAATATTGGCCTGCAGCTCCAGAAACGGGAAGTGATGCTGGATGTTCCAAAGAAGGTTGGGCAGGAAGATAAGCAGCGCGATGGCGCCGGCGATCCAGAACCAGGGGCTGCGAAGCGCGCGGCGCTGGGGTGTCAGCACCACGCCAAAGACGACGCCCGCTCCAAAAATCAGCATGGAGTACTTGTTTTCGAGGCCTACTCCGGCCAGAAGTCCGAACCAGATCCAGAGCTTCTGGTTGCCGGTTTTCACGATTCGGATCACCAGCCATGCGCACCCCAGCCAGAACAATGGCTCGAAGGCATTCATCGAGAGGATCGAGTCAATTCCGAGAATTCCTGGCGCGGTTAATGTCGCAAGAGCGGTCATCCCCTGGGCAAAGCGTTTGCCACCGAGTTCACGGGCGAGCAAGCCCGCCAGAGCTACTTCGCAAGCGCCGGCGATAGCGGGCAGGAGACGGATGGCAGTGAGCGAATCGCCGAGGACGGACCGAACCAGCCAGGCTACCAGGGCAATCAGCGGCGGCTGGTCCACGTAGCCCCAGGCGAGATGGCGGGCGCAAGCCAGATAGTACAGCTCGTCGCGGAAATAACCGTAGTGGGGGGCGGCGTAGAGTTGGACCGCCAGTTTGCAAAGCGCGATGAAAACTACCAGCGCGGTGGCCGAAAGGATCGCGCCTTTTTTCCTCACACCACAACGATATACTCGGGCAATGGCCGCGCGCGTAGGGGCTCTGACAGAGGGGTTGGAGATCGTCGATCTGCGGCAGATCTCCGGCCGGGAACTCGATCCCCTGCTTCTCGACGAGACTGTGGAATGGAAGCAGGAGCTGCACTGGGATTTCGCGAAATCAGCGGAACTGGTGCGGCAGTTTACGGATACCCGAGCACTGACCGGGGCCGCGCTGCTGGACCACGGCGAAGTGGTGGGCTACGGGTATTCCGTGGTCGAAGATCAAAAAGGCTTGATCGGCGATTTATACGTCCGGCCGGACTGGCGCAATCCGGCGAGCCAGGTCCAATTGTTCCAGGCGGTACTCGACGGACTCACGGGGATGCGAGCGCTGCGCCGCATCGAGAGTCAATTGATGCTGGTGGATCCAGGGACTGGCGGCGAGCTTCGCGCAAGCCGCGGGCTCAAAGTGTATGACCGGCTGCTGATGTCGTTCGACAGCGCAAGCGGGGGGGCCCCCCAGAAGGGCGGGATGCGCCGCCGTTTCCATCTGGAACCCTGGGGGGACCATCTGCAGGAGTCTGTCGCAGTGGTGATTGCGATGGCCTACCGGGATCACATCGACAGCCGGATCAACGACCAGTACGGAACTATCGGGGGCGCGCGCCGTTTTGTCGCGAACATTGTGCAGTTCCCGGGATGCGGCGTTTTTTACCGGCCGGGCTCTTTCGTGGCCTTTGATCCTTCCACGGGAAAAGTTGCGGGGATTCTGCTGGTGAGCTTTGTTTCGGCGGACGTGGGACATATTACGCAGCTTTGCGTAACGCCGGAAGCGCAGCGGTCGGGGCTAGGCTGCGAGATGCTGCTGAAAGGTCTGGCCGCGTTGCGGGAGGGCGGCGCGACGAGGGTCACACTCACGGTGACGGAAGCGAATACCGGAGCGGTCGATCTTTACCGGCGCTGCGGCTTTCAGGAACTGCGTCAGTTCTCCGCTTTCGTGTGGGATGCCCCATCGGTGTGACGGCTGGTTCTCAGCCCGCTGAGAAGTGCCGGATCGGGTCCATAGACGCATTGCGCGGTGTGGCTATGGTGATCATGGCCCTCGACCACGCTCGCGAATTCTTTCATTCCGGGCCGCTGCATTTTCAGCCCGAAGATCTCGCGCGAACGACCACTCTGGTATTCCTCACTCGCTGGATCACCCATATTTGCGCTCCTGTATTCATGTTCACCGCCGGGCTGGGAGCTTATTTCTGGCTCAAACGAGGGCGCACAAAACCTGAGCTGTCGAAATTTCTGTGGACTCGCGGGCTCTGGCTGATCGTGCTCGAACTGACCGTGATCCGTCTGGCCATGACGTTCAGTCTGATTTCGGGAATGGTGATTCTCGAAGTGATGTGGGCGCTGGGATGTTCGATGATCGCGCTTGGCTTTTTAATTTATTTGCCTCCGCGGTTGCTGGCGGTTGCAGGCGTTCTTGTGATCGTGTTGCATAATCTTGCCGATCAGTTGACGGCGGCGCAGTTCGGAAGCCTGGGCTGGGTCTGGAATATTCTGCATCAGCAAGGCGTCTTTAGAGCCGGCGGGGGGACGGTTTTGACGGCCTATCCGCTGGTACCGTGGATCGCCGTCATGGCTTTGGGTTTCTGCTTCGGCGAGGTGATGACGATCAGTTCTGCGAGAAGACGGCGCTGGCTGATCGGGATCGGCGCAGCGATCACCGCGGCTTTCGTGATTGTGCGGGGGATCAATCGTTACGGCGACCCCGCCCGCTGGTCGAATCAAGTGCCGGGTATGGCGGTTCTTTCGTTCCTGAGGTGCACGAAATATCCGCCGTCACTGGATTTCCTGCTGATGACGATGGGGCCGGCGATCCTGCTGCTGGGCTTGTTCGACGGCTGGAAATTCTCGCGCGCGAATCCTCTGGTGGTTTTCGGCAGAGTACCGCTTTTCTATTTCGTTGTCCATTTGTTCCTGATCCATGGCCTGACCATTCCGCCTGCTCTGATCCGTTATGGGCACGCGGGATTTCCGCTGAATCCGCTGCCGTCGATGGGCGGACAGGCGAGCCTCTATCCAGCGGATTACGGCTACGGGTTGGGGACCGTATACCTTGTCTGGGGTGGAGTGGTACTTGCCATGTATCCGCTTTGCCTTTGGTTCGCGCGCTTGAAATCCCGCCGCAACGACTGGTGGTTGAGGTATTTCTAGGCGTGCCGCAGATGAAGGCTGCCGGGGTTGTGACGGAGCCGAACCGCAAGGATAAGCAAAAGGATGCCCCAGAAGAATATATAGGCGCCGATCCACCATGCGAGCACGACTGCGCCCGGTCCGGGAGCGGCGAAGAGAATAACCCCGAAGATGATGGAAAAGATCCCGGCGAGTCCGAGGAGCCATTCGCCTGCTACGTGATGGCGCAGGCGGAAAGCTGCTGCGATTTCCAGGACTCCGGTAATCAGCGCCCACGCCGCGATGATGTAAACCAGCACGACCAGGGTGATCAGCGGCCAGACGAAGGTTATCGCTGCCGCCGCCAAACCGGCTATTCCTTCAAACAGCAACGCCCACCAGTGCTCGCCATGACGCGCGGAACGCACTGCCGCAATCAGGCTGACAATACCGTCGATTAACGCGTACGCGCCGAATAAGATGGTCAGGGAAAGAATCGTGACTACCGGCAAAAAGAAGGCTATGAGGCCAAATATCACCGCGACGGTTCCACGTACAAACAGCGCCCACCAGTTAATGGAAACGAATGGAGTAGTAAGTGTTGGTTGCATGCTTCATGGCGAGCATTCCGCTGACCAGTCGCGGCGTGTGAGCTTGGGTGCAATGGTCTGAAGCGTGCACCTCAATGAGGCATCCAGCAAATTTTATTCATGGCTGCATAGCCAGGAAAGGAGAGGTGTGATGGAACGGCAATCATCAGATAACAAGGACGAGCGGGAAGTGACACGAGCTTCCCAACCAGGCGGTATGGCACGCGCCGGCTACGGAGCGTATCCTCCCACCGTGCGCGATTTCGTAAGTGCGGGTCCGTTTTCGCTGATGAGACGAATGTCGGAAGAGATGGACCGGGTATTCGGTCAGTTCGGTTTCGGCCGCGAAAACGGCATGTGGTCACCGGTGACGGAGATCATGGAGCGCGACGGGAAATATGTAGTCCGTGCCGAGCTGCCGGGGCTTAAACCGGACGATGTGAAGGTCCAGGTGACCAACGACGCGTTGATTCTCGAAGGCGAACGCAAGTTCGAGAACGAGGAGAACAAGGGAGGAATTCACCGTTCGGAACGTCAGTATGGGAAATTTTTCCGCAGCATACCTTTGCCTGACGGCGTGAAGGCGGAAGAAATTCACGCCACATTTGACAACGGCGTGCTGGAGGTGAGCGTGCCGGTCACGCAGCGGCAGCCCGACACCCGTCAGATTCCGATTGAAGCGAGAACAGGCAACTCAGCGGGCAACGAAGGCAGTAACAAAGCCCTCAACAAAGATGCCGGAAACAAAGAAGCCGGTAACGCCAAGCCCCACTGAGACCGGTGCAGACGGCTCCCGGTGCGTTCCTCCCGCACCGGGAGCCGTTTAGCGTTTTGCGGCGGCGGAAAGCAGATTCTGTGGCGACGGACCAACAGAAGGCCAAGTCACCACAGGAGTCTGGTTGATGCCGGGCTTCGAGAAGTCGCACACGCCGCCAGGGAAAATCGATTTCAGCCGGGTAAGCTCTTCCGTCGAGAACGAGGTCTTGTAGTCGGCCGCGCTGACCGGCTTCAACTGGCACTTCATGACGTTGCCTGCGAGAGGTCCGCCCGCCTCCACTCGTGGACTCGAATAGACCGGATAAAGTTTGCTGCAGTCCGAAACAGGCTTGCTGCTGAACACCAGGTTCTCGGCGATGAACCGGGACTTGTCCCAGCAACCGTCGGTCGCGGCAGCGGGCTTGGCGCGGAGCACTTTGACGCGCTGCGGATCGTTCGAGGCATCGGTTTTATAGGCTGTCATCCAGTTGTCGAACAATGCCTGTTCGGCTAAAGGGGTGGGGAGACTGCGCCACATCACCATGTTGGCGGAATCGCCGTTCGCCTGGCGTATCCGCTCGCGGACCGAGAAGTGGAACCATCCATAGTGGTAGCCGGCCGCCTCTCTGGTGGTGGCATTGTCGAAGATCGGGATGGAAGCCAGCCCTCCTTTGCCGCTGAGCATAAGATCGCTTTGGTAAGCGCGCTTGATGGCCAGCGAATCTCCCACGGCGCGGGTCGGAATGTAGTTGTCATCGGCATCCACGCCGCCGATCTTTTCGTTCATATCGAGGAACTGGGCGGGCGTGATGGTGCCGGCGTTCAAAGCGTTGAGTCCGTATTGCACGCCGGTGTTGTCGAAAGGCCGAAGCGCCGCGCCTGTCGTTTCATTCACTCCGTAGACATTCTTTGCGGCATCGAAAACCGTGGGTCGCGCGCCCTTTGGATTCGAGACGGGATCGTAGCGAAGCGATTCGGGTACCGCGGGGTTCCAGCGCGCCGAAAGGTATCCCTCGATATCCTGCCGGTTCGGAACCGGATCGGTGCGCTGCGACTGGTTGGCGGCGTCGATCATGGCCTTCATCCCCTGGTAGCCGCCGATCGCCACTTTCTGCGCTTCGGTAAGACCATCAGGATTGGTGACCGTGAAGTAATGCATCAGCAGATGGGCATCGAGGCCGGACAGCGCAATGGCAAGAGCGTCGGGAAAAGTGAGGTTGATGAGCACGCCGTCGATCAGGCCCGGAAAAGCATCGGCCAGTTGCAGGCTGGTGTAAGCGCCGCCGGAGGAACCCACGCTGATGGTGTAAAGCGGTACACCGAAGGTTTCGATGAAGTGTTCCTTGCCCATCATGGCGGCTTCACCGGCCACCATAGCGTTGCAGCTGTTGGTGGGGTGGTCGAGCGTGTTGACGAAAAGCGCATAGCCCTCGCCGAGCCGCGCTTTGTCGAGAGGGCTGACACCCTCGGCGGCTCCCTGGACATACCACCCGGTCGGGCAACCGACCCCATGAACCGCGATCAGCCGCCTGTTCCATCCCTTCGGCGGAGCAAACGGCGTGGGCGCCGGTTCATTGGTGGGGTCGTGCAGGATGGTGTTCTGGTAAATGCCGCGGTCCATCGTTCCGGTTTCGATGCGGACCACGAAGGGCACCGTTACGCCGGTGCTGGTGGTGGTCATCGCCACGTCGTCGGGAAGTTCCGTGAGACTGGGGAGCGGCTTGAACTTTGCGGCATCGCCGCGCGCGGCCGGGGCTTCAGAGACTTCGGCGGCCGACTTGGGCAGATAGACATACTGAACGACCGTTCGGGCGGAGCAATTGGCATCCAGCGGCGCTCCCAGCGTAGTGCCGTCGGGAAGCCGGAACTTGTCGGTCTCGCAAATGAAAGGCTGTTGCCAGGGGCCTGAAAAAACCGGACCGGTGATTGGGTAATTCGTGACCTCAAGAGAGGCGCTGCCCGCTTTGATGACATTCTTGCCATCCGCAAGCCCGGTTACGAGGCCGAGCAGAGTATCGGGCATGACGCCAGGGCGGAATTCACCGGTAACATCTCGACTGCCCACGGTGATCCTGATCGAACTGGCGGGCATGCCGGCGGGGAGAGTGACCTCGACGAGTACGTCGCCTCCGGTCACACGCGCAGCGTCCGTGGAGAGCGTTTTGATGGCCACCTGGCCCGGGGTCAGGGTCTCGGCCCCGTATGCAAATGCTGCCCCCGTGAGGAACAGGGCTGCCAGAACTGCGGTTTTCATCGACTTCTCCTTTTGCGTATCAACGTCTTTCCCAGAAAGACGTCCTGCAGTGGAGAGTTTATTACAGGCGGACGACCTTGGGGGAATCCACGCCTTTCATGGCATTTCTGGTGTCCACGATCAGCGCGGCTTCGGCCAGCAATTTCTTGTAATCGAAAGTCGAGTGATCGGTGATGATGACGACGCAGTCTGCTGTTTGCAAAGCCGTCGGATTCTCCGTCAGAACCTTGTCATCTTCGAGACGTATCTCGGACACGTGAGGATCGGTATACGAAACCGTTGCGCCGCGCTTCTGCAGGAGATGAATCACATCGAGGGCGGGGGATTCGCGCACATCGTCGATGTCGCGCTTGTAGGAGACCCCGAAGATGTGGATTTTCGAGCCTTTGACCGGCTTACCGACGTCGTTCAGGGCGTTCTGAAC
>DASZLO010000129.1:0-2438 GCA_035552315.1 Bryobacteraceae bacterium | reverse complement strand
CCTGGCTCATGCACCTAAAGATCGGTTTTCCCATAGTTGTATTCCCTGGGGTTCTTGCGGGCTAACCAAATCCCATACTCGGGGTGAATTTTGGCCTAAACGCCCGGCTGCGAAGACGAGGCTTAGTTTTTCCTACGTTGGGCAGGGGCGATGGACGTTTTTAGCTGCCTACGAACACATACGGCAGGCGAGGCCTGTTCCTCACAGCGAGGTCGTTCAGTTTGTGCGCGAGCGGGAGCTACATGGGCGTGGGGTTGGATGGGTAGATGTTCATTTACTGGCATCAGCCATCGTCGGAAGATTGCAGTTGTGGACGGCGGACCAGCGTTTGGCCGCAGTGGCGGCAGAGTTCTGGGTGGGGTATCCGATCGGCAGTTCTGGTTAGCGGGTGGCGAAGCGGCGAGTGATTCTTCGGGTGGGTCCTCGTGTATCGATAAATCTGCCCTGGGCGGGTAACTCGCGACCATTTGCGTCAGTCAGAATACTCATCACCCTTCCTCAGTGAAATAATGTCATTCGTGATACAGTTCCGAGCCGTCTCCGTGTTGCTCGCCCTTGCTACCGCCGTGTCCGCGGCGGACGCGGCCAGTCCTGTGCTGGACCGGCAGTTTGAGCAAACCGTGCGGCCTTTCGTTACGAAGTATTGCATCGGGTGCCACAGCGGCCAGATGCCGGCCGCGCAGTTCGATCTGAAGTCCTACACGACGGTGGACATGGTGACCGCGGATTATCCGCGATGGGCGCTGGTAATGGAACGACTGACGGCGAAGGAAATGCCGCCGAAGCCCATGCCGCCTCCGCCGGCGGAAGCGAGAGAACAGGTTATCGCCTGGATTCAGGCGTTGCGCACGGACCTGGTGAAGAAGTCCGCGGGCGATCCGGGAGTGGTGCTGGCGCGCCGGTTGACCAATGCCGAGTACAACTACACGGTTCGGGATCTCACCGGCCACGATATGGACGTTACGCGGCAGTTTCCGGTGGATCCGGCGAATCCGGCGGGATTCGACAATTCGGGTGAATCGCTGACCATGTCGCCCGCGCTTCTGAATAAGTACCTGCAGGCAGCGCGCGAAGTCTCCGATCATATGGTTTTCACGCCGGACGGAATCGACTTCGCGCCTTATCCGATGCTGGTGGAAACCGATCGTGACAAATATGCGATCCAGCGTATCCTCAGCTTCTACTCCGAGCAGCCCACCGATTATGCGGATTACTTTCAGGCGGCCTGGCAGTTTCGGTATCGAGCGACTCTCCACAAGCCGCAGGCGACGCTTGCGAGCATCGCGGCGAGTTCGAAATTAAGTCCAAAATATCTGCCCATGGTCTGGCAGATTCTGCATGAGAAAGATGCGGTTGGTCCGATTTTGAAGCTGGAGAAGATGTGGCAGGAACTGCCCCCGCCGGCGGCCCATCAGCCGCCGGATGTGGTCCGGGCGCAGTGTGTGGCGATGCGGGATTTCGTGGTGAAGATACGGGCGCACACGGCGATGCAGTTCGCCGCGCCGGTGGTGAAAGGGCTGCCTGCCGGATCGCAGCCGCTGTTGAACTGGAAGCTGAAGGAGTACGCTTCGCATCGCCGGGACAGCGATCCTCACGACCTGCGCAACGATACGGACCCGCCCGAGGTGGTGCCCGAGATTCCAAAGTATCCGGGACTTCATAAGGAAGCAGCTCCGCGCTGGGCCGCTCTGTCCGCGAAAGCGCGGGCGGGCGATCCGGATCTGGTGGTTCCGGCGGCGGAGCGCAGCCGCTATCAAGCCGCTTTCGAACGCTTCGCGTCGGTTTTTCCGGATACCTTCTACGTCACCGAGCGCGGGCGCTATTTTCCCGACGATTCAGAGGACAAGGGACGGCTTCTGAGCGCGGGTTATCACAGCGTGGTGGGCTTTTTCCGAGACGATACGCCGCTGATGGAGTTGATCCTGGATGAGAAGGGCCAGAAGGAACTCGACGGGCTTTGGGACGAATTCGATTTCGTGGCGAATTTCACGGCTCGCACATGGGTGCAGTATTTCTTCAATCAGAGCGGGGAAGTGCAGGGCAAGGGAGCAGAATCCGGCACGGCCCGGCCGGCGGATCATCAGATTACGGATGAGGCGGTGATCATGGGTATGCGGGACGCCTATCTGGCCAAGGCCAGGGCGAACCCGAACAACGACCCGGTAGCGCCGCAAGCGATTCGAGATCACTTTTATCGCGTGAACACCACGCTCCGAAGACTGGAAAGGGAGCGGGCCGAGGCAGAGCCGAAGCAGATAGACGCGCTTCTGCGATTTACGGCACACGCTTACCGACGACCGCTTACGAAAGCGGAGCGCGACGATCTGGTGGCTTACTACCACTCGCTGCGCGCTAAGAATGAACTGTCGCATGAAGATGCGCTGCGCGATTCGGTTGTCAGCGTGCTGATGTCGCCCGATTTCCTCTATCGGATTGAT
>DASZLO010000128.1:0-36816 GCA_035552315.1 Bryobacteraceae bacterium | reverse complement strand
AGCGGCAGTGTATTGCCCGTGGCTGGAACCTGGAGCATCCCGGCGATTGCGTTAGTCCCCGGAACCAATACCCTCACCGTCACTGTCTTCGATTCGGTGGATCAGACAACCACCGCGTCCACCATCATTACCAGACTGCAGGCCGCGCCCATGACGGGAAGCGCTCCGCTCTCGGTGTCGATAACCTCTCCGGCCGCTGCCGTCACCACAGCATCGGCGGCGACGATAAGCTTGGCCGGTAAAGCTGCCGGCGGCGCCGGTATCACCCAGGTCGTGTGGACTACCACTGCCGGTGCCTCCGGAACAGCCGCTGGAGTTGGCCCGTGGAGCGCAACCGGCATACCCTTGCTCACCGGAACCAACACCATCGTGGTCCGCGCCATCGATTCGAAGGGAGCCAGTGCATGGGCCGCGGCGGTTGTGGTACGCCGCTAACGCTGTCACGGGCCGCCAAAATAAATTTCAATCCCTTGCAATCAACGGAATACCGCGCTTTGGTAAGCCCGCCCCGGCCGGTTTTTTCACCGCGTAGTGTACCGTCATCCGCAAGAGCCTCCGGTTAGTTAAGACAACACTCTGTGGCAAAGACCGGCCTGGGCAGACAAAAATCGGCCGCCGCGCTTCAAGTATTTCGAAATGCTGAGTTTGCGCACTGGCCGAGCAGTGGCTAACGGGCTTCTCGGCGGCCAACGGTAATTTGCAAATCCGGTGGGATGTCCCGGCCGCCTCGACGAATCATCAATAAGTTACGAAAACGAAACAAAGGCCGCCGCGGCCAGGGCTGCGGACATGCCGCTTTGACCAAATGGAATTTCCGGGGGAGATTGAAGCTGGAAGAGTTTAATAATTTAGCGGAGCTGGCTTCCGCAAGCCGATCCGAGCTTTCGGACGGCATCCCGGAAATCGGAGGTGTCGAACAGAACCTGCGTTGGATCGTCGTCAAGCACGGGCTGGTAGCGGAATCCGATCTTCCGCGCCGCGGCGGCGGCCCGGACAACCTCAGCCGATCCCACCACGAAAACCTTTGACCTTCCGCGCGGCTCGACGGCAAACTTTACCCCGTCAATCAGAAACTCGCCACGAACCCGACCGCGATCATAAGTAGTCGGCGCCAACGGCGTCCGCACCGACATCGCCCAGATCCCAGCATTGCATCCGACCTGAAAGTCGATCCCGTCCACCGATCGCTCCGCAACGTAAGATCCGCGGACGGCGAGGCCGCTCGAATTCACACCTTTAGATATGGACCAGCCGCCGTCGCCAGCCAAAGCAGTCATCGCCGCCATAAGGAAAACCGGAAATATCAACAATCGCCGCGAAATTCTCATGATTTCATCTCCATAACCTGCGCATGAGACGGAATCATTCCGTCCGTGGTTTCCCAAATCGCGAACTCACGCCGGCTTTCATGCTTTTCACAGGCGGCGCATTCCCCGCAATCCAACGCCGGACAGGCCAGATCGAGGCTCCATTTGCGTTCTCTAACGGCGAGGTTCATTTCGCTTTCGTACAGCTGCTTTCGGAGCATTGCCACCAGTTTTCGGTGTGCCTGCAGAGCTTCCCATTGTAAGAGCCGAAATGGAGTCCACCATGCGCTCGTCGAGGGAGGCAAGCCGTTTTGCCTGGGCAGCAATATCAGCGTAGCCATCGGGCACCTCCGGAACTGCCCGGACATAATCCGAGAACGCGAGAATGTTGCTTTTCAACGCGCGGACGGCCACATCGTTGCCGCTCTGAAGAATATGCAGTAATGCTTCGACCCACGGGCGCTGCGCCTCCAAAACCTGTTCCGATTCTGTGTCGGAATTATGAAGTTTATCACGCAATTCCGTGACATTCGGCACATCTTTACGATTATTGGCCCATAAATCGAACAGCTTCTCTCCGAGGTCCTGGAAGGTGGTCCGCTCGGAGTGCCGCTTGTCATCAAATCGCTGCCATTTTTCAACTGAAAAACGGATGACTATTCTCTTTTCTTTTTCAGTCACTTAGAAACGTCCTCGCGTTCTTCGAAACATCTTTGTGCCTTTGTGTCTTGACAACTTGTTGCCAATATGACAAGGTGAACACTTGCTACACCAACACAATGACACAAACCAAGTGACACAAGTAACAAGTGCAACATTAAGCCAGCCTAATGCCGTCACGCGGAAAGCCGTGGCGATTCCCGATGAAATCTGGGGCGAGTTCCGCGCCTATTGCCTGCGGACGAACATCGCCGTACCGGTCGCTGCGACCCAAGCCATTCAGGATTACCTGAAGAAAGTCTCCCGGCGTCCCCGGCAGCACAAGGCGGCATAGGACACCACATGGCGGGCAAGGCTTTACTCCGGACTAGCGAAGTAGCCGAGGCGCTCGGTGTATCCGAACGCCATGCCCGCCGCATCTCGCCCGGTCAGATCGCAGCCACAGGACGCCGCGAAACCGAACTAAAGGATCTTCCGCCGGATGCTCAGCTCGAATGGTCCCGCCGAAACAAAGTTGTTGCCATGTCGCCAAAGGCAGCACCTGGACAACTGGCCTTGTCTCTCACGGTTCCCACCGGCCCGAACCTTTCGCCGGAGGATCGCATAGAAGTAGATAAGCGCTACCGCGTGATCGAACCGCTTCTGAAGCCCGAAGGCTTCGTTTCCATCTGGGCGCAGAACAAGAATTCCCGCGTAAAAGTCATAGATTGGCTGGCGAAACAGCACAAAACCAAGCGCCGCACCGTCTATAACTGGCTCACGGCTTGGAAGCAGGGCGGACTCCCCGCGCTGGTCCCGAAAGACCGTTCCGACAAAGGCAAACCTAAAGCCCTCAATCCAGCCGCGCTCGATTTTCTCGTCGCCGCGGCGTTCCCGAAGCATGGGGCTTACGGCAAGCTCACAGTGCGCGATATCTACCGCGCATACGGCGAAGAGCGCGACTGGCGGGCCAAGCACCAGACGAAACCGCTGGGCGATATGGAGCGATCGAAGTACGCCCGGTACATCACCACCGATGGTTATCTCGCGCCCAGCGCACAACTGCCGGAAGCCAGCTACGGAACCTTCCGCAACTGGTTCGAGCGGATCCCTGAGATCGCCCGGGTCATGGCACGCGAGGGCGATGAAGCCTTCAACACACAGGAAATCATCAGCTTCCGGGATCTCAGCAGCGTTAAGCCGCTCGACTACCTGGTAATGGATCACCGCCGTCTGGACATCTTCTGTCTGGTCCCGGACGGCAAGAACGGCTGGTCCCTCGCGCGCCCGTGGCTCACCGCCGCGATCGACATGCGCACGCGCAAATGGATGGGCTGGGCCATCGTCGAAACGCCGTCTTCCGATTCCATCGCCACGGTTCTGAAGCGTTCATTCTTGTCTCACGGCCTCCCCGTAGCCTGCTATTGGGACAACGGCAAGGACTTCCGCTGCGAATGGCTGGAAGGCGGCAGCGCCCGCACGGAAACCCGCAAGGCCGGCGAACTGGATAAGGTGTTCCGCGGCGTTCTCGACACGCTCGGCATCCGTGTCCACCATGCCATCGTCAAGCGGGCCCGGTCCAAAATCATCGAGCCGAACTTCGGCCGTACCGCTGACTTCGATCGCACGCTGCCGTGGTGGTGCGGTCACAACCCCATCGCGCGCCCCTCTGAACGCTTCGACAAGCTGCTGGTCCAGCACGAACGCTGGCTGATGGGCGAGGCCGCGCCGGCGTTCCCGACCATCAATGAAGTCGCGGCCTTCTATGAAGACCACCTCAACGAACTGAACGAACGGGCGATGGAAGGCGCGGAGGGGATGAACAAGATCACCCCGACCGGCCGCGGCTGGATGTGCCCCAACGAAGCCTGGGAACGTCTCGCGCCGCAAGTCACTCGCCGTGAAGTTCCTGAAGACGTGCTGCACCTTTGCTTCGCCAAACGGCGCAAGCTGACGATCCGCGGCGGCGCTATCCACGCCACGTTTGGCGGCGAGAAGTGGCACTATCGCCTCGCCAGTAATGAGATGCGCCTCATGGCGTTCAATGGCTGCGAAGTGGAGCTGGCCTACGATCCACTGGATCTCCAGACAGCCGCGGTGTACCACGAATCGCGCCTGCTCGGGCTGGTCGAATGCCTCGAACTGCGCCGCATGGGCGAGGAAACTTTCATCGCCGATGAAAAGATGCGCCGCATCGGCCGCCGCGAGACCAAGCGCTTCATCGCCAACGTTCACGAACAGGTTTACATCCCGGATCACACCGAGCGGGCAGCGCGCCGGGCGGCCGTCGAGCCGCGGCGCGAACCGGCCCGCCGCACCGTGCAGGCCGCGCTGCCGGGCGCGATCGCGGATACTGTCGCGGCCATCGCGGAAAACAACGCGCGGCCGGAAGCGATTTCAGTTGAAAAGGTTGCAGCGCCTCCCGCTGCGGACGATAACTTCGATTTCTTCGCATAAAGGGGCACTTTATGAACGTTCGAGATCGGGTCCTCGCACTTTTGGAGACGCGACCCGACATATCAGCCGCACGATTGACCACCTGTACTTCGCTGGCCCTTCACACCGTGAAGGATTACATCCACGGACGGCATGGAGGCACGCCATACGTCGATCGCGAACTCACCAAGGCCATCGACGCTATCGAGCGCGGCGAGCTGCTCCGCGTCGATCAGGCAGAGCCGGTCGAGATCTCCGAATCCACCGACACACGCCGGAGGCTCCGCGGCAAGGCCCGCGATTTCTACCTGATCGATACAGTGCGCCGCATCCGGCAGGTTCTGAATTTCGCCCACGAACAGGCGATTATCGGCGTCATTACCGCCGAATATGGCGTCGGAAAAACAGAGTCCGTTCGGAACTGGCGGCAGAACGACGGCCGCAAAATCGACCATCTGGTGTTCGAGTTCGATGAGTTTTCCTCGCACGGCGTAGTGGACTTCACCGAGTGCCTGGCCGAACGGCTCGGCATCGACTTCCGCGCAGGACAGTGCAACGCCGGCCGCACGCTTCGGGCGATCTGTTCTTACCTGCAGGAGCATCCGATGCTCCTGATCTTCGACCAGGCTGAGACGGTGATGCCGCGCGTCATGCAGGTGATCCGCCAGATCTGGGATCAGAGCCGCCATCAGGGCGTTGGCGTGGTGCTGCTGGCATCCCCGCTGTTGAGGCAGCGGCTTGAAGCAGCGCGCCTTCGCGATCTGGGAGCACTTACGTCCCGCGTCTCGATATGGGCCTCTCTGACGGGCGTCCAGCAGGCCGAAGCCGCCGACATCCTGAAGGCCGAGGGTGTTACCTCGATTGACGAGGCGGCGTTCTCAATTCTCTTCAAGGCGACCGGTGGATCGATGCGCCGGCTGATGGCCGTCACTAATCTGCTGGTGAGCAAGCACCAGGGTAAGCAGATCACTGAAAAGACCATGAAGCAGGTTGCGGCAAGCCTCTGGGGCCTGAATCTCCGCGGGATCGAGGACGCAGCATGATCTGTGCCGAGCTGGAAATCAGAACAGGCGGGATCTGCGCCACGCCCGTGGGCCCGGAGATCCGCGTTGCCTCCGCCGCGGGGCGCATCCTTCGCGCGGTCGGCGCCGACAAGGAACGCCTCAACGGCGTGTTGGCCGCCGAGGCCGTGACAATTCTCGACGAAGCCATTATCTATATCGAGCGCAACCACCAGCGCCTGGCGATGCTCGATCTCGACAATGGCGATCTCGTTCCCGCGGTGCAGCAGTTTCTGAGAGACCTCAGACAGGACTGCGTCGACCATCCGAAAGCGAGCGTCAATGTCTGGATCTAGCACCATCGAGATCTCGCGGGTCACTGTTTCGTGCTGCCTGCTGAACCCGGCGGTTCAGGATTCCGACCGTGACTACGTCCGGTCGAAAATCGTGCGCAAGACCCGCCAGACGTATGTCTTTCCCAACGATCCGAAGTTGCTTTCCATCCTTTGCCTCGAAGCGGATCTGGCTGGCAATACGAGGCGCGCATGATGAACCTGCCGGTGGTCCGGCCCGAAACCGCGCTGTTGGCGATCGCGGACCTGATCCGCCCCGAGATGGATGCGCCCGACGCGGACGTCGGATGTCTCGAAGAGGCGCTAATGCTAATTAAACAGGAAAACCCTCAGGTGATCGCAGCCGTAACCGTGATGACTGCAGAGGAAACCCCGGAACTGCAGATGGCCGCGCTGGTCGGCATGCTCACCACGTACCGCGTCCTTCGCGCACAGGCCGAAGTGGACGCGCTGACAAGGATGGCGCTGGCGTGAGTATCGCATTCGACCCTCCCGGCCTCAGGTTCTACGACAAGGCTTCGAAACGTGAAATGAAGCTGATCTACAAAGGGAATCCCTTCGCTGGCTGGCTGGTTTACAGGTCTCCAGACGGACAGTGGGTGTTTCTCCGGAAGGCGACTGACGCCGATATCAACGCGATCAACGCTGCTGTTTCGTGGGCACTTCCGCCCGAGGAAAGGGCCTCCTGCTGATGGCACGTCCCAAGAAAACCAGCTCGGAGATCGCCTCGATCGAGGCCGCGGGGCATGCGGTTCACCGGCTCCTGCTGGCCCAGATCGAGCTTGAGAAATACACCGGCCGCCTCGATCTCGCCCGCGCCGAAGCCACCGCGAAGTACGAGAAGGAAATCAATGCCGAGAAGGAACGGATCGCCGATCTGACTCTGCAATTGCAGAACTTCTACATGGCGAATCACGAGCAATTGGAGCCGAAAGGCAGTAAATCGCTCAAGCTTGCCCATGGAACGATCGGCCGCCGTCTCGGCAATCCCGCGCTGAAGCCGTTGAACCGCTCGTGGACTTGGGCAGCGATCGCCATCAAGGTCCGGTCGATTTACTCTCTGCGGTTCTTCCATCCACCGGCTGAGCCCGCGCTCGATAAGGAAAAGGTCCGGACCGAACTCAACCCTGATCAGTTAAAGACGTGCGGAATGTTCGTCGATCAGGATGAGAATTTCTTCGTCGAGACCGACCGGTCGAGTCTGGGGGAAATCTCCCGATGAACTGCATGGTGGTGGCAACCCCAACGGGACCGGCCTTCGTATGCGGGACATTTCCGAAGCCGAAGCCGTGCCACTTCTGCGGCGGCGCCGCGCCGTATCTGTGCGACTGGCCGGTTCTTAAACCCGTCAAGGTCGCGGCGCGCGATGTCCAGCTCGGTGAAAAGATCCGCTGGTTCCGTGGCGACGACTGGACGGTTGTTTACCGTTCTGTGGAGGCGGACGCTGTTTACGGCGAACTTGTCTATCTCGGGATCGAGGATCGGAACGGGCGCGTATCCAAGGCCCGGTATCCAGCGGCCAGCGTTTTTGTGGTCAATCGCCCGGCTACCTGCGATAACCCCTGCTGCGATTCCTGCGCGCGCCAGCCTGCGGAAGACGTTCACCACTGCCAGGACCACTGGCACCTGATCGGATCACCCGAGGCCAGAAAATGAGCTTCCACGCCCCTTTCGTCCCGCAGACAATCCTCACCCACGAGGTGGCGATGCGCTATCTGGCGCTGCGCAAGGCGCGCCTGATCGGACAACTCTGGACGGAAGGAAACGGGCAGTATTTTCTCGCGCCGGTCGAAGCGATTCACGGCTACAACGAACGCCGCCCCATCAGCACGGCTCGCCTCACTGAGCTGGTGAACTCAACGCCGCTGGTTGAGCGGAAGCCAGCCGAGTCCGAGCGGCCCGGAAGGATGGCAACATGCGCGGCGTAGAAGCCCCTTTGCCCCTGTTCGACGCTATGGTTGATCACCTTGCGGCATCCGATATTCCGGCATCGGACAAGGAACGCCGCGTTTACGATCTGATCGCCCGGCATAAGGGCCACAAAAACCCGATTTCGATCAACCATATTCATCGGATCACCGGTATCAGCGAGCGCGGGATTAAAGACGCCGTCGCGGAGCTGGTCGGCAGTCACCGCGTCATGATCGGCGCCATGCGCGGCCGGGACAACTTCGGTTATTTTCTGATCGAGTCCGCCGAGGATCAGGAAATCGCTCTGGCGCCATATCGCAACCAGGTGCTGGCGATGCTTCGCCGCATGCGCGTCCTGCAGGGCGCCCACAAAGTTCGCGAATGGATGGGCCAAGAGGTGGCCGAACTATGAATCACTCGAAGCTTCTGAATAGGCTATTTGGCGAGCCCGAAGAAATCAACGGGAAAAACCGATTCCCCGTGTATCTTTACCGATGGTTTCTGCTGAAAACCCGCTGGTTTAATATTTACCTCCACCATTTTGTTGGCGACGATTGGTCGCTGGATCTGCACGATCACCCGAAGAGGTTCATCAGCATTGGGCTCCTCGGATCATACGTCGAGTGGGTTCCGGATTCGGCAATCGTTGGCCTCGGGGAGAAGTTTTCGATCTTCAAAGCTCCGTGGATCCGGACCTTCCCGGCCGACCACATTCACCGGCTGAGCATGATGCGCTCGGGAGGCTCGAATGGCGTTCCCGAGAAGGTTCATGACTGCTGGACATTGGTGATCACGCTGAAATCGGTACGGCCTTGGGGTTTCTGGCACGAAGGCCAATTCATACCTTGGCGTCAATACGTGTCGAAACCGCCGACAAGATGAAGGCCTGCGACTGATATGAGTCTCTGCGCCTGTAACCGGGGTGAAGGTGTGATGAATGGCATCTGCCGTTCCTGCTGGGCGAACCAGCTCGGAGCGAAGCGGCGGCGCTATATCTTCACGCCGGCGCTCAATACCAGGCTCAGACGCGCGTACGCGCTTCCCCGCACCGAGCAGCATTCCGCGATCGCGGAGCTGCAGCGCGAGACCACATACCCGCGGCACGTCTTTAAGCAGCAGGCCGCGCGCCTCGGCGTCGGCCGCAAAAACCGTCCATGGACCGAACAGGAAATCCGCGTTCTCCGGAGCGCAGTCGGAGAGGTATCGATTTGGGAGATCGCCGGCAGGCTGAAACGTTCGCACGGCAGCGTCAAGGCGCAGGCCGAACGCCTGGCACTCTCCCCGCGGATCCGTGAAGGCTACGGCGTCGCGGAAATGGCCGGGATCTTGGGCGTGCCGCGTTACCGGATTCAGGAGTGGATCGAGCAGGGGCTGCTGACGGCCCAGAAAACAGATAGCGGAGTCCGCAGCACTGACGCGGCCGTGATGACCTTTGTGCGCGAGAACTACAACCTGATCGATTTCCGGCTGGCGGATCAGACCTGGCTGAAAGGGGTGCTCTTTGGGTCCTGAAAAAGGCCACCGGGCAAAGCTGATGCGCGCCATCCACGCCGAAGCTCAGAAGCGTGGCATCGATCATGACGGCCTGCGCGACATGTTCAAAGTGCGGTCCCTTTCCATGGTCGAAACCAACGATCTGGTGGGCGCGCTGAAAACGTGGACGGGCAGGGGCGTGCGCAAGTCCCGGCCGCGGGCCGCGGCATGGCCGGCCCGGTCCGCCGAGCAGCTCCCGCGCAAAGGCTATGGAAAGAACGGCGAGACCGAACTGGTCGGCGGCGACGATCTCAACACACTTGCCGAGGCATTCGCCCGCCGCGGCATGGGCAAAGAATCGCAGGCAAACTTCATCCGGCGGCAGCTCGGCGGCCGGGATTCAATCCGCACTCGCGCGGACTTCCACAAAGTGTTTTCAGGCATAAGAGCCATGAACAGGAGAGAAGGAATATGAACGGCATCAACGCAGCGTTACTAATCACAGTCGTCATGACCGCAGGAATCGCGGCGGGTTATTGGCTTAGTCCGGACGCGCTGGATACCCTCGCCAAGCGCTTTAGGGCGCGCGCAGGCGCATTGCGGGCGTCCCGGAGGGCCTATGAGGTCACCCACGAAGATCTGATGCAGGAGAGCCGGTAAATTGCCGTCGCGCGAAACCGATCCCGCGAAACTGCACAGGTGCGCCGCGCGGGGCTGCACGCGGACAGTTCCGCTGCGGATGCTGATGTGCGGACGGCACTGGTCGATGCTGCAGGTCTCCATCCAGAACGAGATCTGGCGAACCTACCGGCGAGGCCAGGAGACTCAGGGCATTTCCGCCGCGTCTCCCGAGTATCTGGAAGCAGTCGGCAAGGCGGTCGACTGCATCGCTCAGGCAGAACCCCGCTGACTGGAACATTTTTTGCATTTCGTGGATTATGAATCGATCATGCGAACCACCGTTAGCAAGTGAACGCAGATAAAGCGGCCCGGAACAATGGATTCTCACCCAATTAATTCACAATTCGAATCGAACGTGGCCGGGCCGCTGACACTTCCGCGCACTCTTCGGCGGTCCCAAAAGTTGATTGTTCTTGCGGCGTTTTTGTTTACAGGTACAACGGGCAAAAAAAACGGGGGTATCCGGTAAGTGGAAGAACTCCTCCTGCGCATCGTGACATCGCTGGGCGTTCCCGGACTGGTCACTTACTGCGGCTATCGCTTGCTCGATAAGTGGTTCGGTAAGTTCCTCGAAGTCCATGACAAACAGGCCACGGCGATCGCCGAGCTGGCGAACGTAGTCAAGAATGCGAACGCCGGCCAGCAGGAAGTCATCATGGCCGTCCGCGTTCTGGCGGCGAAAGTAGACGATCTAACCGGCTGGGTAAAGGAAACCGCAGCCTTGAATCCGGGAGCTGCGAAGTAGATGAGTATGGCGACGATCGACAGGGAACGGCAGGCACGGCGGAAAGGCGACATTCTGCGCATTCTGCTGCAGGACTATCGCCGCAATATGACCAGCGTCCGCGCTCTCAACGGCGCCCTCGACATGCTGGGCGAACCCGTTGGGCCCGATTCCATGCAGTGGGACCTGATCTATCTCGCCGATCAGGAGTACATCAAGATCTGGCGCGTGAAGGACCGGCCCGGCTTCCGGCATGACCGGCAAAGTTCCGAAGACCCCGAAATTATCGAGTTCGCGAAGCTGATGCCCAAAGGCATCCAGTTGCTCGATGGCAACGCGGCGGAAGATCCGCAGGTGAAATTCTGATTGTCAACCGTTCAGCTCACCTCCGAGGCCCAGCAGGTAATGGTTGCGTGCTTTCGCGAAAAGCTGCCTGCTTCGATGACAGCGGCCCGGATACTCGCCGAAACCGGCGAAACAGTGGCCGAGCGGACGATCGGGCGGCGCAAGGCCGAGTGGACCGCGGCGCAAAATCGCAGGCAAGCCGGCCGGGAGCGGATGGAAGATCTGCTGCTGGCCATGGAAAGCGGCAACCGGACAGCGTCCGAGATGGTAAACGCGCTGGCTATGGAAGCGCTGATGAACGATCCGGACGGATTCTCGGTCATGAATCCGATCGAAGTTCAGAAGACGTCGATCGCGGCCGAGCGGGTGCGCCTGCAGCGGGAGCGCATGGAACTGCAAAAGAGGCAGGTCGCGCTCGAAGAGGCCAAGTTTGAACTGATGAAGCAGCGCGAGGAAAAGGCTATCGCCGCCACGCGCGAGCTGGCCCAGAAATCGGCCAGCGGACAGAGCCTCAAACCGGAGGATTTCCGGAAAATTCAGGATATTTACGGCATAAATTCATGAGTTTCGACAAGATAAACCCCCAAACCGATAGCAACACCCCAGGGCAGGCGGTACCAGTGGAGTCCGCCTGCCCACAATGCGGGACGGACGTACGAGTCACCGGCGTTGTGGTGTTCACGGCATCCTACCAGGGCTATGTGCGTAACCCGCGCGGCACCGGTGCGATGGTCAAGGGGCAAAAAGACCGGAGCGAAACCCGCATCGCGCATTGCACGCTGTGCCGGGCCACGTTGTTGCGGCCGATCGATGAACTGATCGCCGCCAAACCCGAAGGGATGGCTGCCTAAGCTTGACGCCCGCGATCCCACTGCAGGACTGGCAAAGGAACTACGTCACGGACACGTCCCGGCGTAAGCTCCTGGTGAAGTCCGTCCAGGTGGGGGGATCGTTCATTGCTTCGCTGGAAGTGGTGCTCGACTGCGTCGAACGCCGCACGATGTGGATCATGCTTTCGGCTTCGGATCGCCAGTCGATCGAGTTGATGGAAAAGGTCAAAGTCCATACGCAGGCGATGGGCACAGCCACCCAGGACGAAACCGGGTTTTTCGGAGACACCGAAATTGTCCAGCACACCGCGACTTTTCCTAACGGCTCCCGCATTATTGCGCTGCCTGCAAATGCTGACACAGCTCGCGGATATAGCGGCAACGTCCTGCTCGACGAGTTCGCGATTCACCGTGACGCCAAGGCCATCTGGAAAGCCATGGTTGGTCGAACCATGCGTGGTTACAAGCTCCGCGTGCTCAGTAGTTTCAAGGGGAAGCAGAATAAGTTCTACGAACTGGCGAAGGAGTTGGGTCTCGCGGACGGCGTTGCGCCGGTCCCAAATCCGACTGCCAACGGTACGTGGTCCGCCCACTGGGTGGACATCTACCTGGCGGTTTCGCAGGGCCTCGCCGTCGATATCGATGAACTGGAGCGCACGGTCGGCGATTCGGACATCTTCAATGAAGAGTTCAAATGCATCCCGACAGACGGCGCGATGGATTTCATCGGCATTGAGCTGCTGACGGAATGCGAGTCGCCGGCAGCCAGCATGAAGTTCGACGGCGAAGCCCGGCCCGGCCTCTACTTCGGCTTCGATATCGCGCGCAAGCGGGATCTTTCGGTGATCTGGGTTCTGGAGCTGCTGGAAGACGGCACGAAGCTTACGCGCGGCCTGATCACGATGTGGCGGACGCGCTTCGAAGAACAGAAGCGTGTCGCCCGCGAAGTGGCGAAGCTGTGTGTCCGTGGCTGTATCGACGCAACTGGCATTGGCGCGAACCTTGCCGAGGATCTCGCGCTGGAATTTCCCGGCTGCATTGAAGGGGTTGAGTTCAGCGGTCCGAACAAAGAGCGGATGGCGACGTCCGTCAAGACGGAAATGGAGAGCCGGCGGTTGTTGATCCCACAAGGCGAGCTGACTATTCGTCGCTCGATCCAGTCGGTCAAGCGTTTCGTCGGGACTACCGGCAATATCAGGTTCGACGCGGCCCGCACCGAGTCCGGTCACGCCGATGAATTCTGGGCCCTCGCGCTGGCGACGGCCGCGGCTGAGCGGGCGGGCGACCATGTGCCGATTGAGGAATGCGGCCCGGCGGGCCGGACAGTGACGGGAAACATCATGGCGAGGGAGTTCTAAGTGTTTTTTTATAGCCAGACTACCGGCATGTTGAGTCAAACGGTTGGCGCCTGCAATAAGCACATCGGCCAGGGCTACTCCGGCGCTGAGCCTTGCGGTAAGAACGATCCGCGGATGCAGGGCATTCCGGATGTGGGCCCGATCCCGCGCGGCTTCTATACGATCGGCATCCCGTACGATTCCCGGGATCACGGCCCGCACGTCATGCGCCTGCTCCCGGACGCGGAAAACACGATGTTCGGCCGGAGCGAGTTTCTGATGCACGGCGATTCGCTGGAACGCCCCGGCCAGGCGTCGAAGGGCTGCATTATCATGCCGCCCGCAGTTCGGGAGTTCGTTTCAGCCAGCGGAGATATTCGGCTACAAGTCACGGAATAGATGGCACTGATCTCGCTCAATATCGGGGAACTCGCGCCGGCGTCGGTGCCTGCGATGACGCAGGCGCCCGCCACGCACCAGCCGCTGGACATCAGCGAGCTGGGCGCTACAGGCACCCCGATATTCGGCGGGTTTCTCCGGGAACTGGGCGAGTACAACCCGGAACTCACCGGCCTCTCCGCTTATCGCCATTACGAGCGGATGCGCCGCGGCGACGGACAAGTCAAGGCCACGCTGGCCGCGGTGAAGCTGCCGATCCGCGCCGCCGAGTGGACCGTGCAGGCGCCGGACAAGCCGACGCCGATCGAGCAGGAAGCCGTCGATCTGGTGAAGTCCTGCCTGCTCGATGAGCTGGACTTCGACGGCATTGTCGAAAACGCGCTGCTGATGCTCGACTTCGGCGCGGCAGTCCACGAGGACATCTGGTACATCGACGGCAATCAGGTCCGCCTTAAAAAATGCGCCGCACGCCTGCCTCTGACGTTCTATCGATGGCTTACTGAGCCGAACGGCGACGATCTCGCCGCCCTCGAACAGATGGGCTACCGGGGCAGTGAATACCTGGTTACGCAGATCCCGGTGGACAAGCTCTCGCTGTTCACTTTTCAACAGGAAGGCAGTAATTTCACCGGCATTTCGCTGCTTCGCTCGATGTATCAGCACTGGTACATCAAGAGCAACCTGTACAAGATCGAGGCGATCGCCCATGAGCGCAACGGCATGGGAATTCCGTGGATCAAGATGGCCGCGGGAAACATCGGCGTCGAGGATCGCAAGGCCGCTCGGGATTGGCTGCAGCAGTTATCCGTCAATGAAGCGACTTCGATCCTGCTGCCTCCCGACTGGGAATTCGGGCTTGAGGGCGTAAAGGGCACGATTCAATCGCCGAAAGACGCGATTGAGCACCACAACGCGATGATCTCGATGGCGGCGCTGGCGGCGTTTATCACGATGGGTACGGGCGGAAAGAGCAGCGGCAATCGGTCGCTCGGACAGACCATGTCCGATTTCTTCTACCTCTCCCTGCAGTCATGCGCGAACCAGATCGCCCGCGTGATCAACCTGTCGACAGTGAAGCGACTGGTCGACTACAACTTCTCAGGCATCGAGCGCTATCCGCAGATCGCGCCGCAGAACATTCTGGCCGTGAAGTTCGAGGCCATCGTGGAGTCGCTTTCTAAGCTGGCGGCAAGCGGTGTTGACGCGATCCAACCCGACGACGATCTGGAAGCCTGGCTTCGCAAAAAGATTGGCATGCCAGCGGCCGGCAATCCGCGTCCAAGGCCGTCGAGCGGTGGCGATGGATCGAACCCCGCAGGCGGATCTTCGAGCGGCTCAGCGGGCCTCAGCGAGACATTTACGCCGAAGCGCGCGCCGCGCGGCGTGGAAAAGTTCATGCGTCTCTCGGAGATCGCTTCCGAGCTAGACAACGGCCGCGATGCGATCGCGGCCGCACTTCGGGCGGCGCGTCCGCGAATTCAGGCGGAAATCCTGCAAAAGCTGATGAGTAAGCCGTTAAAAGACGCTCACAGGGTTTCGGTAGCGCCCGATGCAAAGCTCGTCGCGCAGATCCAAAACGTGCTGGAAGGCGTTCAGACTTACGGACTGAAGACAGTCGGAGACGAGCGCGTCCGCCAATCGAAGGGCGCGAAGACTCCTACCGCCGCGATCGTGCGGGCGGCGCAGGCCCGTGAGCCGCTGGGCGTTTATGCGGACGGCGTAGTCAGTGAATTCACCAACAACCTGCAGCAGCGGGCCACGAACGTTGTGCTCGATCAGCGCCGGCGGCCGGGCGATCGCACCACGGGCGAACAGATCATTCAGGCCGGGCAGGATCTGGACGATCAGAGCGATGGCTGGATCGATAACGCCGCGGCGAAAGGCACGAATGAAGCCTTTGCCGATGGGCGCCGCGAAGGCTACGACAATTACGCGGATGAGATTTCGAGCTGTATATACAGCGCTCTGCTGGATCCGAATACCTGCGACCAGTGCAGCGATGCGGACGGGGATGAGGGCGCCACACCCGATGACATCACCGACGTTCCGAATCCGGACTGCGATGGCGGCGACAAGTGCCGATGCGTGCATGTTTTCGTTTTTGAAGACGAAGGTAAGAAGGCGGCTTAGTTTGCGAAAAACCCTGATATTATCAGCCCTTTTTGCAGCGGTGCTTCCGGCGCAGGCGCCGTTCACCGATACGATTGCCGACGTTCTCTACAACCCGGACGGCTCGACGGTCAGCAGCGGGACGATTTCCATTCAGGGTCCGAACGTTACGATCGGCAGCACTACAGTTTTGGGCAAGACGAAAACCGTTCCCGTCGCGGGCGGCGTCTTCACCACGAAGCTGGTCCCGAACGATACGGCCTATCCGGTCAACTCGGCGTATATCTTCAAGCTGCCTAACGGATCCACAAAAACTTGCACATTCCCGACCAGCTCGTCGCCGCTGCAGCTCGGCCCGTATTGCGTTGACGGAACACCGGTCATTCCATCGCTTTCGCCGGTAACGCCCGGACAGATCGGCGGCGGCACAGCCGGAAACATGATCTGTTCCAACGGAACGGTCGCGTACTGGTGCGTTCGCTACGGGGACCCCGGGCAGCTCTGGGACTCGATTCTTATGAACTGGGACGCCATCGCCGTGCCGTGGGACTCGATGTAAAAGCCATGACAAAAACTCTCTTCATCACGCCTCTTGTTCTGGTCGCTGTTACGGCCGTTTTCACCTTCGGACAGTCGGGCCTGCCCGCGCCTCCGGTATTCGGCAACGTCGCTTTCGGGTCGCTCCGCGCCTCGGTCAATACCGCGATTCAGAATCTTTACACAGGCAAGGCGGACGTGGGCGCTTGCCCATCCGGACAGGCTATGGTTTCTGCGAGCACGGTGTTTTCCGCTGGGACCAATTGCCAGCAGCCCATTCCGCACGGCACCACACTGCCCGGAACCTGTTCCGTTGGAGACAGCTTTCTCTATACGCGATTCATTCCCGCCCAGTTGCAGAGCTGCATAGCGACGAACACCTGGGCACCGCCGCTCAGCAGTGTGACCTTTAACGGAATACCGCTGTTTAATCCTCACTTCAACCCGCAGATTTCTCAAGCGCTCGTGCAGGGCGAAAACGACTTGTACATCGCTCCGTCGTGCAGCATCGGATTGGGCTGCAACCGTCACATGATCGGCGTGGTTGTTTACTCACCCGCTGGCGCAACCGGCCTAACCATCTCGGCGCAGGTTCAGCTAAAGATTGGGTCTTCGTACTTCCCGATGACCATCGTGGGGAATGGCCCTGCACCTGGCGGATCACCAAGCAACTTTGGTGAATTCATCCTTGACCCGGGAGTGGGTTTTTCGATCAATGTCGCGAACGGCATATCGGCCAACGCATATTTCGCGTACGTTGAAGCGGTTGATTTTGACAGCACTACGCCTTTCCGCACTGTTGCATTAACCGCCCCACAGCATGGCAGCAATCTCTTCTATACTGTGCCGGCAGGGCATGCAGCCACATTGCCCCTGACGGCACAAAGTGTGTTCTCCGGGCCAGCCAACCTGCCGATACTGTCTATTTACTGGGGTGCTGAGGCCCCAACAGGTGCTACCCAAAGTTTCTATCTGGCACCAACTGGTTCATCTCTTGCAAATGCAACTCTGATAGGCGTCATCACAGCAGCAGGGGGTGCACAGTCAATAACAATGATCTTCCCCGGATACCTCCCGGCAGGATACTCAGTTTATGACGTGCTGGACGACCCCAGCCACGCCTATAACAGTACGACAGGAACGATAAGGATATCCGTCTATGATTTTTAGGCCAGTGAGTCGCAAGGCGCTGGCCAGTTGGGGCATTTTTGCGCTCCTGCTCAGCTTCGAAGGGCGGGCGCAGGTCAATGTCGTGCCGAACCCCGATCTGCAGTTATTCCGGCGGATTGACGGCTCGTTTGTTAGGCCAATCGCAGTCGTCGCCAGCTTGCCGCCACTGTGTAACCTCGGCTCGCTGTACTTTTTGACGACGGCGCCCGCGGGTCAAAATATCTATGGCTGCACCGTCGAGCCGTCCACGCTCACTCTTCAGTCCGGCGGGGGCGGCGCGGTTTCGAGCGTATTCACGCGCACTGGCAACATAACGGCCCAAAGCGGAGATTACTCCACTGCCCAGGTAACTGAGAGTGGCAATCTGTATTTCACCGCGGGCCGTGCCCAGGCGGCGATCTCCGTATCCGGATTGCCATTCACTTATTCGGCGGGAGTGATCGGGATGAACGCGGCCAGCGGATCGCAGGCTGGCTACCTTTCCAGCGCGGACTGGACCACGTTCAACGGTAAGCAGGGGGCCCTCGGCTTCACACCGCTGAGCGCTGCCAGCAATCTTTCGGATGTGTCGAGCGCCTCCACGGCGAGAGCGAATCTCGGGCTCGGCACGGCAGCGACGCAACCCAGCTCGGCGTTTCAATCCGCCTTCGGATCCCAGTCGGCGAACTCTGTTTACGCCGGGCCGGCCAGCGGATCGGCCGCATCGCCCGTCTTCAGGCCGCTTGTGGCGGCGGACATTCCAGCGACCACGATCAATGGTGTTCCTTGCCAGGCGGGCAATGCGTGCACACCCGGCGCATTTCCGCTGGCTGCGAGTAAGGGCAGCATGGTTGCGTCCTCGTTCAACAGCGCCACAGCTTCCACTGTTATGGGGTTTTGGGTGCCTTGCAACGCCGGGGGTGGTTCGGCTATGTTCTGGCCGCTGTCGGGCTGGCTCAGGCATAGCGCAATTTCAACGCGCAACGCAAACGGAATTTCGCAGATGCGCTTTAACGTCGATCCGGACTGCACCGGGTTCTACAACAACGCCCCCGCTCCCATCGCCGGTGGCAGTATCGTTCCCCCCGGAGGCGCGGCGGGCGGGTACGCGGATGCTTCGACGGCGGCCTGGTACGAGATCCAGGGCGGCTACATGGCCATCGGGTTCACGGCCATGGGCGGGACAACAACACTGGCGACGGTGAACACCGCTACGGCAACGTTTATTGACGATGCTGGCCTGAATTCAACGCTGTTCATTGGCGGCGTGAACGGGACTCCCTCCGCCAGCGCGACCAGCTATACCTCGCTGTATGCCACGACTCCGTTCACCTCGACGGAGTTAGCTGTAGCGCTTCCCATTCCGGTGGCGGGGACGTTCAAGAGTCTGGCGGAATGCGCCGTGGCCGCGCCCGGCGCGAACGAAGTTTTCGTCCTGAGAAAGAACGGTGCTACGCCCGGCTCTGCCCCTACTGTGACCCGCACGACGTTGGACAGCACAAGGGGCTGTCACACTGATCTCTCGGATAGTTTCAGCGTTGCAGTCAGTGACTACGTGGATATTCAGGCTGCGGTCGGAGCAACTCCGGTCACTCAGACATGGCTTTCCACTTACTTCTACCCGGCGTCCGGACCCGCTTCCATCGTGGGCGGAATGATTTCCGGAACAGTAAGCACAACGAGCACGTACAGCACGCCCTTCTTCGACGTGATAGGCACTCTCCAAGCCAACAATGATGCCACTATGACGGAGCCATACGCCTGCAGCAACCTTTACGTGGCCCAGGCCACGGCCAACGGCGCGGGCGTCACTACGACTTTCACGCTGCAGCGCTATACCTCCGGAGCGTGGGGCGATACCACGCTCACAGGCACCGTGACTTCTGGCTCTGGTACCGGTGCCCTTTTACTGGACGGCACGCACACGGTTAATTTCCTGCGAAGCGACAAGTTCGCATTGAAATACGCGACTAACACCGGCACTTCCGGAACGATTGGTGGATGGAGTATGTCATGCAGCTAACGGCACCCGGGCCGCTCTGGTATACGGCCAAACTCATAGGCGCTTCGCAGGACCCCAGCAGCATCATGGCTGTCGGGCACTTTCAAGTCTTTGACGCGGCTGGCACCCCGCACAACGGCCTTGGCGTTGACGGCCAGACCGTGCAGCAATATCTCGACGTGGCCATCGACGCCGGGCACCTCCCGAATATCAGGCAGTCCGTTATTGAAGCGCTGCAGAACCTCATTCTCGCTGAGTACGGCGGCGAACTTGGCGCTGTGATCGGCGCCGCAATCCAGCAGGGAGTTATCTGGCAATGACCTTCGATCGCGCTTATCTTCAGTCCCTTTTGGCCCTTTCCGAGGCCGCTTACGATGCCACGCTCATGCCCGCGGGTTACACCGAGCCGGTTCGCATTGTCGCGGATCTCTCCGTCTCGGCCGCGCTGCTCGATCCTTCGCAGCTCGACTTCGGCTTCGTATGCAAATCGCTTTCGGATGACATGGTCTACGTAGTTTTCCGAGGCACGGCGAATACGCAGGAATGGGCGGATGACGCCTGCGCCGTGCTGGTCGGTCACTGGTGGCATGGGAATGTCCATAAAGGCTTCCGCGACGTATTCGCAGCGTTGGAGGGATCGGTAGCCGCGGCGGTGAAGAGGGAGGCCGGCCCGATCACATTCATCGGGCACAGCCTTGGCGCCGCGCTGGCAACGCTCTGCTCGGTGGCGTGGCCGAACTTCAAGTCCCCGCACCTGGTGACCTTCGCCAGCCCGCGGGTCGGCGATTGCGAGTTCGCGGATCTCGTCCAGGCGAATACGGAAACCCATCTTCGGATCGTGAATTCGCGCGATATCGTGACTCACGTCCCCGGCCGGCCGCTGTTTTCCCATACGGGCGGAACGATCACTTTCCACGGCACGGCGCTCGACTGGCGTACGGCGCACAGCGAACCGTTGACGTACGGCCCGGCGATCGCCGCCATGCCGGAAGTCATCGAATCGGAACCGAACGGGAGATAACGCGATGACAGAAACCACAGAAAAAGCCCTCGAAACACAGTGGATTCGGCTCGGAGTCGATCTGAGCGCGATCGATCTGTCGGAGGCCTCCGACGATAAGCCGGTTCGGATCCCCGTGGCCGTTGTCGGGTCCTTCTACAAGGGCAAACAGAAATTTTCCATCAGCAAGGCGGATGTAACGGCGATGGCTGAGAACTTCGCGAAGAAAGCCAACGGCGAAGTGGTAATCGATTACGAGCACGCCAGCGAATTTCCCGACGTGGCGGCGGGCGGACCTATCCCGGCAGCGGGTTGGCTGGTCCATCTCGACGACAAGCCCGATAGCAGCGGCATTGTCTGGGGCGAGGCGAAGTTCAACGAGCGGGCGCGGACCATGTTGGCCGCAAACGAGTACAAATATGGCTCTCCCACTATCGACTGGGGGAGCCGGGATAAGCAAACCGGCGAACCGCAGGGCGCGACTCTCACGAGCTTCGCTCTGACGAATCGTCCGGTGCTTGAACAAATGCCAGCTATCCGTCTTTCGGATGCTGAGTTTTCAGAGAAGGAGCCACCGAACCAAGTGAAAGAAAACGTGATGTGTTCGGAGCATCCCAAGACGAAAATGCTGTGCCCGCAGTGCGATGCCGACGAGATTAAAAACCTCAACGCGTCGGACGCGACTCATCAGCATGGTCCGAAGGTGCTCCAGTTGTCGGAAGTAACGCGGGATGCGGCGACGGGCAGGATCGACGTTGCATCACTCAATGGCGACACCGCCGTCTCGATCGGGGTTGTACGGGCGATCGAGCAGCAGCGGGTTGCGCTCAGCGAGGTCGAGGCTGCCATAACGGCCGGCAGAATCACGCCGGCGCAAAGGCCGCGCTGGGAAAAGATCGCGCTCAGCGATATCGAGTCGTTCCGGGAGCTCACGAAAGACATGAAGAGTGTCGATCTCAGCGAACGGGGCGTGGCCGGTACGGGCGCGGAGGGTGCATCGGACGAACTGCAGCAGCTCAACGCGCGATTGAAAAATCTGGCCGGCGAAAAGATGAAAGCCGACAAGAATCTCAATTACGCGCAGGCGCTCAAGCTGGTGGCGTCCGAGAATTCCGAACTGGATCAGCGCAGAACGCAACTGATGCGGGCGCGCAGCAAGGGGGAAGAATAAATTGGCTGGAGCAGGTCCGAATCTCACAAAGCAGTACCGTATCGAAGACGCCGCTGGCGTCGGGCAGTTCCTTGCCGTGGTGTGCGGCGCTAACGACGGTGGCTGTAAGAAGCCGACTGGCGCGAACGCCGCCGGGTTTCTCGGGGTAACCCGCGAAGCTCAGCCGAATCAGAACAAGGGCGTTCCGGTCGATAAGGCCGGCATCGTCCGGGTAAAGTTCGGCGGCACAATCGCGCGCGGCGATCGTCTCGCGATCAACGGCAATACCGGCGACGTTAAATCTGTGGAGGCACAGATTACGGCGGCACCGGGTACGGCCGCCGTCGTCAACGTCATCGGAATGGCGGAGATCTCCGGCGTCGCCGGAGATCTGGGGTTGATGTTTATTGCCCCTTCCCTTGTCAATATCGCGGCGAGTTAGAGCATTCGTTTTTAGCGGTTCCGTAGTTTTGGTTCACTCCGGCCAGCCTTGGTGGAAACGGAGTGAAAGGCCAGTTATGGGCGGTCAACCAGGAAATTTCCCCGCGCGCGGAACGCGGGGTTTCCGCCCTCGGCAAAATTCACGCGGGTAAAAAGGGGAAAAACTACCCATGCCGAGCACTGGCACTTTACATATCGATTCGGCGCTCACAGACGTGAGCGTCATGTACACAAACGACGACATGGTCGCCAATGAAGTGTTCCCGACGCTTCCGGTCGACAAGCGCAGCAATAAGTATTTCGTTTACAGCCAGGACAATTTCCGTGCCGACGACGATCTTCGCGCGCCGGGCGCTGAGGCGGATGAGTCCAACTGGGATCTTTCGACCGATACCTACTACGCCGATGGGCACGCCAAAGCAGCGGTTATCCCGGACGAATGGCGCGAGAACGAGGACGCGGCCCTCGACATCGACATCGACACCACAACGATGTTGACGGAGCAGATCTGGCTTCGCCGGGAAGTGAATGCCGTAACTCAGGTCGCCGCGGGTCTTACACCGACCGACCTCAGCGCATCAACCTATGCCAATGCCTGGGACACCGACACCGCCGATCCCATTAAGCAGATCGATCTGGCAAAGAAGACGATCAAGCGAGCCACCGGCAAAAAGGCCAATCGTCTGCTTATCTCCGAGCCTGTATTCCTCGGTCTGAGGAACAACGCGCTGGTGAAGGCAAGGATCTCGGGCGCGCCCGATTTTGAAGCGTCGCTGATCACTGAACAGATGCTGGCGGCTGTGCTGGGCGTCGAAAAACTCGTCATCGGCGGCGCGGTTTACGCAACCACAAAACCGGGCCAGGTGCAGGCAAACGACTACGTCTGGGGCAAGTATGCGTTGCTCTACTACAAGCCGCCGACACCCGGCAAGCGAACCGTTTCCCTCGGTTACGAAATGACCTGGAATAAGGGACGGCTCGGGAGCCTGGTTTACCGGTTCCGTCTCGATCCTCGTCACTCCGACAAGATCGAAGTGATGCGGTACTACGATCTGAAAGTCGTAGCCGCCGGCGCGGGCGTTCTCTGGTCCAACGCAATTCAGAACGCCTAGATAAGACGTGGCCGCTTCAATCACATCGATTTCACCGGTGTCTGGTGCCCCTGGCACGGTGATCACCGTCATGGGCAGCGGGTTCAACCCCGCTGCCCAGGTCGGTTGTCCCGCGCTCGTCGATACAACGTTCACCGATTCCACCAGCCTGCAGGCCGCGATCCCCGCGGATCTGGACGGCCCGGCCGGCGCATCGATGCTGATCGCAGTCTTTGTCCGGAATCCGGACGGATCGATAAGCAACATGGCGCAGTTCACCGTGTTGTTCGCCGCGTCCGTCCTGCAGTCCTGGACAACGCTCGACAAAGTGGTCGGCGAAGTTCCCGCCTTCACGCGGGGCATCGGCTCGATCACTGACGACACTCTCCGGACGTGGATCAAGTCGATCGCACAGACAGTTTCATCCTGTCTGCTGCGGCGCGGCTTGCCCCTCGATCCGGCGCAATGGCAGCAGCCGAGCGCGCTGAACGCATATCAGTCGCCGGCGGATGTGCTGGAGATGATCACGCGCTACGGCGCGGCGGCGAGGCTAGCAGCGGCCATTTCAAGCCAGTTCTCCAGCGGCGGCGAAAATCCGCTTTCGAAGAACCTTGCCGACGCATACGCGCGGGAATTAAAGCTGCTGTCCGGGGGCGATTACGACAAGTTGTTCCTCCCGGCCGCGGCAACGGTAGAAACCGGTCAGCTGGTCGAGGCCGGCGATGTTTTCACAGCTAACGGTGAAAGCGAACAAGCATTTACGAAAGGTCAGGTTTTCTAAAAAATGACAAACGATACGGATTCAACGTCAACGTCGGGAGCTCCCGCAGTTCCGGCTGTTCCACACCCCGCCGCTTCGCCGGATCATCCGGCGCACCGGGCATTTAACTGGGGCCTTTTTCTCGGGCTGCTCACGGTCGCGCTGCAGGCCACGGGGCAGGCAATGTCGCCATCGCATCCTGCGGTCGGCGCGGCGCTGGCGGGCGGCGCGCAGGTCCTCGGCAGTGTCGATCAGACGTTGATCGAGGCGCAGGCCGCGCAGTAGGTTCGAGTTTTCAGTCGTCCGATTTTATCGGACGACTCCACGGAAGTTTTCAGCAGGGGCACAGAAAGAGGTAACAAAAAACGTGTTGAGCAAAATGTATCAAGGATTCGCAGCCATTCTGATGATCTGCGTCTCATTTCTGACTGCGCCGGTTCAGGCCCACGCAGCCGATTTCAAAAGTCAGTCCCACAAGATGGTTCTCCTGGCTGAGGTGCTGTCCTGCGGCGCTTCGGCGATGGACGGGGTCAGCACCGCGGCTGCGATCGATGCCGGGGGGCGCGAAGCCAATGTGCTCTTTGCCGGCCACGGCAAGGGGAATATCAGTTACGCGAAACTGATCGGCTACAAATCCGCCTTGTGCGGGGCTCCGATTCTTGCCAGTCTGCTGATCCACAGGCGGGCCAGCTCCGACTATCAGGCCGACATGGCTCTGCTGCCGGGCCTGCTGTCTACGACCGGCGTATTCAGCTGGGCGACGATTCACAACTACGGCGTTGTGAGCGATCTGAGATACCAGCGCGCGCAGGCGGCGCTGCATCTCGCGGTTCCCTAAACAGGAGCGTTTCGGGTTGGCGGCCTTACCGGGCCGCCCCTGAGGTGGGCCTTTATTTCCTCCGGGGAATGAAGGCCGATCTAAGGACCAATGTTCAGATTCAGGATGCAAGTCGCGGGGGAAGTGCAACTCGATCGCGGGATCGCGCGCTTTTCCGATGGTGTGTCGGACTATCGCCCAATCTGGCCTGTGATCGAAGACGAATTCTACGCCGAGGAAAAGGCTCAGTTCAAATCGGAGGGCGCCGAGGGCGGCGAAAAGTGGCAGGCGCTTTCGCCGGAATACCAGGGCTGGAAGGACCGGCACTATCCGGGCCAGCCGATTCTGCAGCGTACGGGAGATCTGGAAGCCTCGCTGACATCCGGCAACGATCCGAATGCGGTGAAGGTTGAGGGCCGGAAAGCTCTGACGATGGGGTCGCGGGTTCCCTACGCGATTTACCATCAATCGCTCGATCCGCGCACGGTTCTGCCGCGCCGGCCGGAAATCAACGTAAGCGAGCCGTTCCGGCGATCGGTAACGAAGTTGATGCAGTCGTATCTAGTTGACGTAGCAACGTCTGCGGGCCTGCGCAAGGGCCTTACGACGCTCGACGTAGCGCGACTGACGGCGCACACGGGCGGCGGGATGCCGCCGCGGCGCACGAATGAAAGCAGAGTCCGGCATACGGACCACGCCAGGCGGACCGGATGACCCGCCGGCTTCGGAGGTGTTTTTCAATGGGTGCGATTGCAGCGATAACGCTGGTGATGGGGGATTGCATCCCTCTCATGGCGAAGATGAAACCGGCCAGCGTGGATCTGATCCTCTGCGATCTGCCGTATGGCGTAACTGAATGCGGATGGGACAAGTGCGTTCCATTCGATCCGCTATGGAAGGAATACGGCCGGGTACTGAAAGAGAACGGCGCTGTTCTCTTGTTCGCCCAGCAGCCTTTTTCGGCCAGGCTCGCGGCGCGCGCCTCGGGCGGCCTTCGTCTGCGCTACGAGTGGATCTGGGATAAGGGCGCGGTTACAGGGTTTGCGAACGCCAACCGTATGCCGATGCGGCGGCATGAAAACATTCTCGTGTTCTATCGGCATCTTCCGACCTACAACCCGCAGGGTTTGAGGGTGTGCCCGGGCATTCGGCTTCGTAAGCATCGTGTCGCGTCCGAAGTTTATTCGCGCATTCCGCGCGCCACAGTGAAGCAGAAATTCACCGGCTATCCGAACTCGATAATTTCGTTTCGCCGCGAGCGAGGGGCCTTGCCGTGCCAAAAACCGGTAGATCTACTCGGGTATCTGATCCGCACTTACAGCAAGCCTGGAGAGGTTGTTCTCGACAACTGCATGGGGACCGGCAGCACGGGCGTAGCTGCGGTTAAAAACAACCGTAAGTTCATCGGCTTCGAAAATGACGCAGAGCGCTTTTCTATGGCGAAAGCCCGCATTGAGGCAGCGGCTTGAATGTGGCTTCACCTTCCATTCGCTATATTAGCGGCTTCGCCGGCGCAGGAGGTCTCGACCTCGCAATTAAGCTCGCTTTCCCTTCAGCTCGCCCGGTCTGCTATGTCGAGATCAACATCGAAGCAAGCGAAGTTCTGGCAAGCCGGATTGCTGAAGGGTCGCTGGAAGATGCTCCAATCTGGTCTGACCTCCGATCCTTCGACGGTAGTCAATGGGCTGGCGCGGTGGATTGGATCGTTGCGGGATTCCCTTGTCCCGACTACTCAGTTGCCGGGAAAAGGGCTGGAATTCTCGGCAAACACGGCCAGCTCTGGGACGATCTCGCGGCCCTCATTCGCGACGTGGGACCGGAATGCGTACTGCTGGAGAACGTATCAGGAATCCTTGTTCCCCACGGCGACGGGGAGTCAGGGTGGACGCTACCAGCAGGCCTCTGGTTTGTTCTTGGGGATCTGGCCTCGCTCGGGTTCGATGCGGAGTGGATCTGTCTTCGAGCGTCGGACGTGGGCCTTTCCCACGGCCGAAACCGCTGGTTTTGTCTGGCCTACCGCTCGGGCCGAAGATTCGGAGAGTTGCGGCAATCACCCGGGTGCGAGCGATTCACTCACCGGAACAGCGAAAAACTGGAACACGCCGAGCACGCGGGATTTTACGACAGACGGTCCGATGGTTCTATCCCGCTACGGCACGGAACAGGAGACGTTTTCCGATCAACGCCTTCGCAACCAGGCGGCGGCCTGGAGCACGCCGACGCTGAATATGACCACCGGCCAATGGTCGGAGGGCCGCGAGGGCGGACTGAATCTGCAGACGCAGGTAGCGAGGTGGCCGTCCCCGAATGCCAATCCGTCCGCGCCGAACAACAGCAAAACCCGCGAGAACGGACGGATATCGGAACGGTTAACGGACCAGTGTCTGGAAAGCCGTGCGATGGCTTTCTCTTCGCTCCTGGACCGGAAGATCCAATCTGGAGCGACGTGCTGGTGCGGGACTACCTCTTGCGGCCTGCCCTCTCACAAGCGGAGATTGAACCCCATCTTCGTCAACTGGTTGATGGGATGGCCCGCCTTCTGGACGGCTCCAGAACCGATTCCCTTCGCGCCTCGGGCAATGGAGTCGTACCGCTCCAGGCTGCAATCGCATTTTCAATTCTTGCTGACCGAGTTGAGGCTGCTGAATGTCTGAGCTGATCCAGCCGATCCTCGCCGGCTTCAAAACCCTGCTGTCGGCAAATGGCGCGCTGGGTAGCCTTGCAGCATTCGGCCAGGTACTCATTTCCCCGTCCACCGGCCTGCTTATCAGCGATACCGCGGCGTGGATCGCACCGCGCAATACGCAGTTTCCCAATCAGGGCGATAGCAACGCCCGGCCGCAGGTTCACGCCGTTACAGTTCGCCTTGGCATCACCGGGTCAGATCCGGAAGAACTGACGACGCGAACGCTGGCTTACGTGAAGGCGACCGACGCCGCGATCGGCGCGTACGGCGGCTGGCCGGCTTATGTGCTCCGGGTCTTCGTTTCCGAGCACGATTACGGGCCGATGTACACGCGCGGCGGATCCATGGCGTTCTGGCCGGATCTGCATTGCCTGATCGAAGTTGAGGAGCTGTCATGAAGTCCAAATACCGCGTTACGCTGCCGATCGATGTGAACGGCATTGTTTACCAGCACGGCGCCATCGTCGAGCTGGATCTCGAAACCGCAAAGTTGTACAGCCATGCGCTGATCGCGCTGGAAGAAAAGGAAGGGTAAACCATTGGCAGGCACAGCGAAAGGCTACGACGTAACCGCAATCCACCAGGGGCCGGGCGACCTCTGGATCATTGGAACTCCGCCCATCGACAGCGCTCAGCGGCTTACGCTCACCGCCGCGGACGGAACTCCGGATGCCACCGCGCATCCGAACAGCATCTGTCTCGGGACAACCGAGGGTGGCATCACTTTCACGAACAAGGTCAAGCTGTCAGACATCACGGTCGATCAGGCGGAAGCTCCGGTTGACACCTACATGGACCAGATGGAAGCGACGATCGAGGCTGAGCTTTCGCAGCAGTCGGTCGATCTGCTGCAAAATGCGCTCACCACCGGGGTTTACTCGACGGCGAGCGCGTATAAGCAGGTCACATTCGGCGGGATCTCCATCGTTCCCAGCGTCTGCGTTGCGGCTATCAGCCCTAAGCGGACCGGCACAAATCTCTGGATCGTTTCGATGCTCTTCAAGGTGGTTTCGAAGGGCGGAATCACGGTCATGTTGAGCAGGTCGAAGAAAAGTACGCACAAGGTGCAGTTCGGCGGCCTGGCGGATCTGGGGCGAACGGCTGGCCGGCAGATCGGCATTCACTACGAAACGCTGACTTAAAGGATCACCAAAGCCCCTCCAGCTCGGGCACGGGTAGATGGAAAAACGGTTGCGGCCAGCCTTGGGCAAGCTGGCTCAAAAAAATCAGAAGGAGCATAAAGTTCACAAAATGGATCTCGATCATCAGGTGGTTGCAGAACAGTGGCGCAGGAACGGCGTCGCGGCGGCGGTTACAGAGTCTATTGCGCTTGAGCTTCCGTCCGGGATCACTATCAAGGCCCGGCGTCCGGGACCGGCTCTGGCGGCCGCTATGGGGCGATTGCCGCTGAGTCTGACATCGGCAGCGGTCGAATCGGAATTCCGGCCGCTCGTCGAACAGAGGACTGAGACGGCCGGCGAAACCATTTCGAACGTCGAGTTCGTGCGTAACATTTTGCTGTATTGCGTGGTCGCGCCGCGAATCTCGCTGCAGCCGGGGCCGGGCGAAATTCATCCGCGCGAGATCCCAAATCAGGATTTGAACTACATCCTTGCCTGGGCGATGAGGGGGTCGGAGGCGGGAAGCCTGGAATCCTTTCGTCCGCAGCGAAGAGATGGAAGCGCTGGCGGTCACGGCTCGGACGTTTCGGGTGCGCCCGTCGGAGCTGCTGGCGATCGAGGACCGGATGCTGGCCCTCAATCTCGATCTCGCCGCAATGGCGGTAATCAACAGACTCGAACGCGAGGCTAGGGAAAACCGCGAATGAGTGTCGATTCCACAGCCGAGCTGCTTTTCAAAATCGGCGCTGAGTCCGAGGACGCTGAAGCGAATATTCAGCGCTTTCGGAAGGTCATGGGGACAGACCTGTCCGAAATGTCCGCGCAGTTTTCGGACTGGGCGGATGAGGTGCTCGGGGAAATCACCACGGTCCAGGCGGGCATGACGGCCGGTTTCGCGGTACTGGCTGCGGGCATGGTCGCAGCCGGCGCGGCCGTCCACGAAGCGACCAAGGAATACGACGAGTACGTCGATTCGATCAGCCGGGGCATGAGGCTCACGGGCATGACGGCCGAGCAGCTTTCCGCGATGCACTCGGCGGCGCTGAAGGCTGGGGTCGGTTTCGAAACTTTAGTTAACGGGCTGGTGAAGTTCGAGACGAGCACGGTCAAGGCGGCCGAGGGCGGCACCGTGCAGTTGAAAGCGTTCAACGCTCTGGGAATCAGCCAAAAAGACCTGATTGCCGGCGAGAAGGATCTGTACCCGCTGCTGGGGAAGGTGATGGATGGATTCCATAACACCGCCAGCGCTGTTGAGAAGGCGGCGATGGCGCGGGATCTATTCTCGCGCGGCGGCCCGGAACTACTGAATTTCCTTTCCAAGGGCTCGGAATACCTGCGCGACAACGCGGAGGAAGCGGAAAAGCTGGGCCTGATTCTGGGCAATGCGGACGTCATGGCGGCGCGGGACTTTAAGGCCGCACAGAAGGCTCTCCAGGAGCAGACCGAATCGTTCAACGTCGAACTCGGAAAAAATACGCAGGGACTCCGCACCTGGTGGGCAACCGTCGAAGTCACGGCGCTGAAGCTAATGACCAGAACGGCGAACTATACGTCGAACTGGAACCCTTTCCAGAACATCATCGACACGTACCGGCAAGCGGCGGCCGAGCTGAAGATCTCCCGCATGAAGGCCGAAGCGGCCGGTGATGAGGATGAAAAACCGCAGCTCGACGAAACCGCCAAAAAAGTCGAAAAGATCCAGCAGCAGTTTTACGGCTTGTCGTCGGTGATGGAGGGCCTTAAAGGCAAGATCGCGGCACAGGGTTCGGAATGGGATCGGGTGGTGGAGGAAGTTTCCCATTACCACTTCGAGATCGACAAAGCAGTCGAAGAGCTGAAAAAGCTGCAGGCCGAGGGAACGATTACGGCTGAGTCGGCGGCGCGCGAGACGGCGGTGCTGGCCCAGCTGCCCGCCGCGATCGCGCGGATGCAGGATCAGGCGTGGAGCGCAATCCTCGAAAAGCAGGTAATCGCGCAGGAAAAGCAGGTTGAGGTGGCCGATGAGGTTCACCGCGAACTGCTCGACAAGCTTCACGTTTACGATTCCGCGGACTATAACGAGCAGCGGGCGAAGCTCCAGAAAGACATGGATGCGTACCGGCAGTCGTTGGAAAACAAAACCAAGCTGACGACGGAAGAATACGCCATGCTGGCACAGATCACGGCGGACGGCCTGTCGAAGATCAACAAAGCCCAGACGGACGCATTCAGCAAAGAGCTGGCAACGCTGACGCAGCATCTTGAAGCGGATCTTGCCGCCACAATGAGCGGTGAACAGCGACTTTACATGGAGTATCAGAAATCGCTGGAACAGTACAGTGATCTCGAACTTCAGAAAGCGTTGAAGACGGCGCAGACGGAAGCGGAAGCCGCGACAATCCGCGAGTTTTACGCCCGCATTCAGTCGCAACTGCTGCAGAAATACCAGAACGATTTGAACGCGCTGCGGAACTCGCAGGGGTGGCAGGGCGTGTTCGGCTCCAAGTTCGGCGCGGATCTGCGAAATAACCAGCAACTGTTCCGCGAGTGGTCAACGTCGGCAAATCAGTCCCTGATGATGGTGCAGGTTTCGATGGAAAACCTGAAGGAAATGGGAGAGCATGCCTTCGAGGGCCTCGCCCAAGGGATGGGCGCCGGTATTGCCAGCTCGATCGTCTATTCTAAGTCGATTTCGCAGGCGATGGAAGCTGCGCTGGCCTCGACGCTCGAATCGATCGCGGCACAGTGTATAACCTATGCGATTTACGCCGGCGGATTGGGCTTCCTGCGGTTGGCTGAGTACGATTATCCGGGGGCGGCGGCCGCCTTCGAAGCCGCGGCGATCTTTGGCACGGTCGGGGCGACGGCCGCGATTATCGGCAAAGAGATTGCGCCGGCGCAGGATGCCGCGGGATCTGGCGCGGGCGCCGGAGGGTCGGCGGGCGGAGGCGGCGGCAGCTTCGGCGATCAGTCCGGAAGCGGGTCGGGGGGCGGACAACAGCAGCCTTACGTTCAGGTGAATATTGCCGGGCACGTTATCGGGCCGAACAGCGGCGAGATGCTCGCCGACATTATCAACCAGGCGGTGTACAACAATGATGCGACGCTCTATGCCTCGCACAATGCATCGGGAGTTCCGATACCCTGATGGCACTCCCACAAATCATATACGGCGGCGGCCCTACAACGCTGACTTTCAAGCGGGGAACTAAAGGCTTTTCCGCGTCCGATTCGGCGCGCCGCAACGACAACGTTTCTACTTCAGGGCTCCGGGAAAGCGTCTACGAAGCCACCGATCTGATGATCGGCTTCAGTTTGCCGGGATTGCTGATCAGCGATGATTTCACAGCTTGGGAAAACTTCTACAGTTGGGCTCTACAGGGTAATTCGTTTTCTTTTGTGCCGAACCTCAGCGTTCTGGTGGCCAGCGTTCCATGGGCTTTTAACTGCCTGGTCGAAGACAAAGAATTTTCGCCAAAATATCTCGGCGGCATGGGCCGATTCTCCCTGGACTGCAAGTTTCGTGTGGTGCTCGACGGCTCGGCGCCCGCGAATGCCGGAATGATTATGCGCGCGTACTGGGGGATGTCTCCCTCATGATCAGCACAACATCCGCCTTCAATACTGCTAACGCGAAGCTGACGAAGCGGCCTATTTACGTCTTCGTGATCGGCGGCCAGACGACGGTGTATTCGACGCACGACTTGACGGCGATGGGGATTACGGGCGCTCCGGCGTTTGCGCCGTGGCTGAAGGTTCCGAGCGGCTCCACCCAATCGATCGATGTGCAGGGCGGAACGTCGAGCATCGGCGAAATGCAATGCGAAGTGGTGGACATCGGGGGAGCAGTTCGAACGCTGGTGGGGACGACGACGCTGGAGGGGTCGAGCGCAACCCTGCTGGTGGGGTATCCGGGGACTGCCTATTCCGACTTTGCGGTGCTGAACGTTTTCACACTGTACAAAGTAGTTCCGGGGCGAGATTATTCCAGCTACGCCTTCAGCTCACGGGACGTTCAGATGGATGCCAAGCAGACGGTCTGGAGCCATCCAATTAACGGGTATCCGCTGTCGGTCAACAACCCGTGGATCATTCAGGGGACACCGGGCGAGATCGTGATCGCTGTCCTGATGATGGGGCTGGGCTTCGATGCTTCGCGGGTCGACGTGGCCGGAATACTGGCACTGCAGGCCGACAGCGAGTCGTTTTACGGATCTACGCGGCCGTACCTTTTTCGCGAAACAGCGCCTTTTCAGGCCAAGGATTTCATCGAAAACGAAATCATGAAATCGGCTGGGATGTATCCGGTCGTGCTGAACACCGGGCAGTATTCGGTGCGCGGGTGCCGGGCGCCGGGGTCCGGTCCATCGCCGGTGTTCGCGTTTACTCAGGATAACGTCACGGTGCTGCCTCAGTACGACAGAGCCCCGATTTTGAACGATTTGCTCTGGTCAATGGATATCGATTCGAGCGGCAGCTATCAGACTACGCTTCTGTATCTCGACGCCACCAGTATCAGCCAGTTCCAACGTTCAAATGAGAGACAGGTGCAGTCGAGCGGGCTGCGGTCAGAGCTGGGGGGACAGACATTCGCGCAGAACATTTCGCAACGCATGTTCGCGCGGTTTGCTGGAACAACGGGGCTTCGCGGCGGCGCGCCAAAGATCAAGTTGGACGCCTTTTTTATGTCGCTGCCGGTTTGGGTTGGCGACTACGTTTCTTTGAGCCATCCCAAGATGCCGGATCTATTTACAGGCGATCTGGGGGTTTCCAACCGCATCTTCGAAGTCATTGACCGGACGCCGGACTATGCGAACGGCAAGATGCAATACACCCTACTCGATACGGGTTTGACCGGCGCGGCGGCGGCTCCGGTGATCGGGACGGCTTTAATCGGTTCTTCGAACATTTACTGAAAGGAAGGCTATGGCAAAACAGAGAAAAGCGGCAAAAAAAGCATCGGCACAGCCGATCAAACATGTGGTTTCGGCGGCCGAGATCGAGGCGAGTCCCGAACTGGAGGCCGCTGGGGTCAAGGCTGGCGATGAGATCGGGATCGAGATCGAGGACGACGTTCCCTCATTTACAATTCGCGCCGATTCCCTGTTTGGCATTCGGGCGATGATTTCCGTTGCCGGAATCGCGTCGATGCTGCCTGCGGAAGAACAGGCGGCGATCGCGGCGAAGCTTCGCGAATTCGATCTCTACGAAGAGGCAAACCGGTAAATGTCGCTTACGTTGATGACGCAGCCCGGCTTCACGGAACTGGCGGACACGGCGTTCGATGCGCCGAACCCGCTGACTGCCGATCTGCTGAAGCCGCTGAACGCGGATGCCAAGTTCGCGGCGGTGCGAAACGAGCAGTTCTGGGGCTACTACCGCAACGGGGAGACCGTCCTGCTTCCGATATCGGCCGCAGACGCTTATCAGTATTCGCGCGCGGAGCTGGTCTATACCTGGTCGATCTATTCCACGGCGCCGCCGACAACGGCGCTGCTCGGGACGCAGTCGACTCCGACGCCGGGTTCGCGCACGGGCGGCGGCCAGTTGCTGGAGATCACCGCAAACGTGAACCAGACAACAGGGGCTGTGGCGATCAATACCGCTTACTTTGTAACGGGCGGGGCTGAAAGCGACACAAACGACGGCATTCTCTTCGTCACCGTCCACGCACAGCGAAACCGTTAGATCCGGATGAGAGTTCCGCCCAATTCGCCGCGGCCGGGAGTTATTGCCGGATTCGCCATCACTCCACAGCCAATTCAGTTAGCCGCGTCTTTCACGGCTGGATCGCCGTGGATCGCCATCACCGGCGCGTGGGTTCCGCAGGTGGGTGGCGAGGTAGCGTTCGCGGAGAATACTTCCGGGGATGGGCTCCCGCTGATCGGGGTAACCTCAGGGCTCTATATCAGTCGCGGGGCCTGGGCGGCCTCGACCGCGTATGCCGCGGGCGATATCGTTACGGCTCCCGATCCGCATGGCACAACGCGGACATGGGTGGCACTGTCGGCGTTCACATCCGGCTTGACATTTGACCAGGGCACTCAATGGGAACAGTGGACCTACAACTTCCGCAGGGCATGGGCGGCGACGACAGCGTATCTCCGCGGGGACGTGGTGGTCGCTAATGACCTAAACGGCGTGTTGCAGACGTGGGTGGCATTGTCGGCGTTTACGTCGGGATCTTCGTTCGCGCAGGGCACGCAATGGGGCTTGGCGCTGCAGCAGAATCTGATCTATTTCATCGTTGGGGTGAACGGGGCGACGGTCGCCATTTCGACGGTGCCGGGCGGTAATCCGATCAGCTTTGCTTCAACCGGTTTTCATTCAACCGGCGCGAACCCGGTGAACGCGCTTTTTGCGGTGGAGCTTTTTGGCCCTTCGACGGGACTGACGCCAGCGCTGACAATCGGCTTGCTCATGGCGCAGGGAACTGTCTGGCAACCGTCTACAGCGCCGGTTGTGGCCGCGGCGCCGGTGAACGCTTTCCGCTATCTGGGTTACAACTCTTCGACGGGGCTTTACTGGACTTCGAGCGCTACCGGAGATACGGCTGGCGATGCGGTTTTGGGCTGGGTTCTGACGGACGGAACCGATATTGTGATGGCCAGCGGCCAGTATTTCGCGGTCGGCGCGGCGTCTGACAGTGGATCCTCGGCTTCGGGAGGAAACAGCAGCTCCGATACTGTGTTCATCGCAACGATTCCCTCGGGGATCGAGAACATGGTTCCGTCCGGAACTACGTTCACGCCGGCGCTGAGCAACCTGTTCACACATCAGGCTAAGCTCACCGCTAATTCGACGATCGCGCGGCCGGGGAATATCGGCGCGGGCGTTATGTTCGCTGTTCAGGTTATTCAGGATTCCACCGGCGGCCGCACGGTGAGCTGGGATTCGTTCTATCAGGGGATGGGCGGCTTCGCGCTACGCACCGGGTCCGGACAAAATACGACGGCGTTTTTTCAGGTTCAGATGGATGGGGCTTCGGCGCTTTTGCTCAATGTGAATGGGGCAACGGGGCCGACCGGGCCCAGTGGCCCTACGGGTTCATCGGGGCCAACTGGACCGACAGGGCCAGCGGGAGCTGCTGGTGATCCGGGACCGACTGGACCGACAGGGCCTTCGGGAACTGATGGAGAAGATGGCGGTCCGGGGCCTGCCGGTCCTACCGGACCAACGGGTGCAACCGGAGCTACCGGACCAACAGGCGCAACCGGGCCTGCTGGTCCAGCGGGGCCTTCAGGACCGGCAGGTGCTGCGGGAGCTGACGGTTCTACTGGTGCTCCTGGTCCAACCGGTCCGACTGGCGCGACGGGGACGGCCGGGCCGGCGGGGCCAACGGGCCCCACGGGGGCAACGGGTCCAACCGGATTCGGGCCTCCCGGCGCGGCCGGTGCGCCCGGCGGGACCGGCCCTGCTGGTGCTACCGGTTCGCCTGGCCCAACCGGGCCCGCAATTACCCTGTCCTATGGCAGCACAGCGACCTTTACGCTTCCGGCGGGTTCGCCCGCGGATGCCGGTGTAACGCTGGCCTCTGTTGGCCCAAATAGCTATCAGCTTGATTTCTCATTCTCTATACCGGACGGTCCTACCGGCTCGACAGGTCCGGCCGGGCCCCCGGGGGCCGATGGTTTGGATGGCGCGCCGGGCATAAGTTGCGAAGGATTCGATTGTGGGGAGGGGTAATATGACGTTCGATCAGAAGCTTGAAGATGCGGTTTATGCACTGCTGACCGAGTGCGCCCGATGTGCCGAACCCGAGCAGGGAGGCATGAGTTCGGTCCAGCTTAATGTGGTGGTTTCCAGAAAGCGGGCTCAGTTGACTATTACGTGCGGCCCTGCCGCCGTTGGCGCGCCGAGTATGAGCTACAGCAAGGCATTCGCGCTGATTCCGGCTACCAATGGGGCGGATGTGGCTGTCGATGATTTCTGGGCAACGCTTGCGAAGTCCGCCGTTTCTGCGCCGCAGGCGGCTCCAGCACCAGCAGCTCCGGCGGTTGTGTGAGGGTAACGCGGCCGTCCTTTGCCTGCCCGCTCATCGTTATTGATGACTTTCTCGCTGCAGACGACGCGGCGGCGGTTTTGCAGGAGGCTATCGACCTAAAGCCGGTTTACATGCCTGGATCGATCGGGAACGGTCCGGATAACAAGATTAATCGCGATTTTCGGCGGAACGATGTTGTCATGCTTAATTGGGTTTTCGCCGCAGATCAGAGCCGTTCTTCTATCGTCCGCATCCTGAAGAAACGAATAGCCGATCCTGATCTGAATCCGGTCTGGCACAAAGGCTACACGATGTTTGACGTTGTGAATTACTGCAACTGGCGCGAGATGGTTCTCAGCCGGTACGGGCGGTGCGAGTTTTACGGCAAACATCAGGATACTTTCCGCGATCGGGACAACCCCGGCCATGTCACTCGGCGTCTAGTCACCCTTTGTTACTACATGAATCGGGAACCCGAGGTTTTCACCGGCGGCGGCCTGCGCCTCTACGAGGGTGGCAGCGATATCCGGATCGAGCCGCGGAACAACCGCGCG